>JANOXA010000079.1:0-75990 GCA_031418195.1 Hyphomicrobiales bacterium
ATTGCCAGAACCTAGCACGTCAATAATGTCTGCCTTGTAGGTAAGGGATTGATAGACGCAAAAAGTGAAATTGGATACTGAAGTGTCTAAGGCCCGGTCGCCTCAGAGCATGAAATAGAGCCAGTCCTTGCAGTGAAACCCCGTCGTTGCCCTGGCCAAAACCTCTGGCCGATGGCGCTGCATCCAGGCCAGTTGCACATTCATCTGGCAAACATTGACGCCAGTGCCAGTACGTCGATAATGATCGTCATAGGCCGGGAGTGCCGTGAACTCATCGACAATGCTGGCTGAGCGCGCATCCAGCCAGAGCCAGGCCGGGGCCACGGGTGCGCCTGCTTCATCAATAAGCCACATGCCATCGCCCTGCCCCGTCACTGCAATGGCAACAAGTCTTCTGGCAAGATCGGGAATTTTCGCAACGAGTTGTTGCAACGTCGCAACCGCATCCGTCCAGGTGCGAGCCATGTCCTGCTCCACACCGCCATCTGGCAGCATCACATAGCAGTTGGGCACTGCCGCCATGGCAAGTTGTTCGCCGTGGGTGGAAAATGCCACGGCCTTGATGACCGATGTTCCTGCATCAATGCCGATGAGAACACTATCCTTCATGCCATTGCCTTGCTGCGTCCTTGTTGGTCTGCTCGAACGCGTAAGCCAAGTCGTCGGCAATGGTCAAGGGCCAAGACGGCAAACTGCTTGCAAGGGCCATTGTTGCATCCAGATGTGTGATGCCCAGGCTTTGGCGCAGGACTTTCCCACCGCTTAGAATTATTTCTGTTGGCGCGGAGATTATTTGGATTAGTTTGCCCACGACACGAATTCGTCGCTGCACCGCATTTTGGTTTCACCATAACTTTATACTTCCACCGTTTGCATCAAGACAGGAATTACTGATGAAAAAGCCATGGATCGGCACAAGCTGGAAAATGAACAAGATGAGGGCTGACGCAAAAGTCTTTGCGGAAACCTTGCGAGCCTCGGTCTTTGCCAATGCCGAAAAGTTGCAACCCTTCATCATTCCACCTTTCCCCTACATTGCTGACGTCGTCGATATTTTAAAGAACACCAAGGTGCGCATTGGTGCCCAGAACATGCATTGGGCTGATCAGGGGGCTTGGACGGGAGAAATCTCGCCGCTCATGCTGCGGGATTGCGGTGCAACCCTGGTTGAGCTGGGGCACAGTGAACGCCGCACATATTTTGGTGAAACCGATGAAACCGTCGCTCTCAAAACCGCGGCGGCAGTGAAACATGGCCTCACAGCCCTTGTCTGCATCGGCGATACCAGAGAGGAATATGACGATGGACGCACCGCTGAAGCCCTGGAGAAACAAGTCCGTGCCTTGCTGTCAAAAGTTGGGGGCCAAGCCAGGGGCAATGTCATCATCGCCTATGAGCCGGTCTGGTCCATCGGCGAAGGCGGCACCCCCGCCACACCTGAATTCGCCAACGAACAACATGTCAAGATTGCTGAACTCGTCCACTCGCTCGCAGGTCACACCCTGCCCATACTTTACGGCGGTAGCGTCAACCCCGGAAATTGCGTGGAACTGGCCAGCCAGTCCCATATCGATGGCCTGTTCATTGGCCGTTCTGCCTGGAACGCCGAAGGCTACCTCGGCATCATGCAAGCCGTATCGGGTTCCGAATAAAGTATCAGGGCGTTGGTGCAATCGCCTTTTGGCCAAAGCCTGCATGTCTGCTCCTCAAGCATCCATCCGCTCAGCTTCTTGCAAGCTGCGCAAGATCGACTAGGTTGATGTTTCTTTGAAAGCTTCGCAATGTACCTTGGACTTGATATCGGCACAACGGCAACCAAAGCCATATTGGTTGATGACGACCAGCGCTTGTTGGCCAGTGCCACAAAGTCATATGCGGTTTCCAGCCCGCAACCCGGCGATGCCGAACAACATCCGGAAATCTGGTTTGATGCCGTGGCAACGACCATGGCGAAGTTGCGGCTCGACGCGCCCAAGCCCTATGCAGCGGTGGGCCACATCGGGTTTTCCGGCCAGATGCATTCGCTTGTGGCCCTTGATGAACACCACCAACCGCTGCGGCCTGCCATGCTGTGGAATGACACGCGGGGACAGTCCGAATGTTCGGTTTTGCAAAATGAATTTGCCGACATAGAGAGGCGCACCGGTGCCGTTGCCATGCCAAGCTTCACAGCCGCAAAATTGCTTTGGTTGAAAAACCACGAGCGGGCAACATTCAACAACTTGCGCCATTTGCTTCTGCCCAAGGATTATGTGCGCCTCAAACTGACAGGACAACTCGCGACCGATCATTCCGATGCGGCGGGAACCCAGCTCTATGATCAGGCAACGCGCACTTGGTCGAAGCCGCTTCTCAATAAACTGGACCTTCAACTTTCCGTGCTACCACCGCTGCTCGAATCCCAGGCTGACGCTGGCGCATTGCGGCCGGCCATGGCAGAAGTCATGGGCCTGAAATCTTCCACCATCACCAGCACCGGCGGCGGCGACACGCCCGTTGGCAGTCTGGGGCTGGGTTGTGTCAATCCCGGCGACAGTCTGGTGTCGCTGGGCACCAGCACCAGTTTCACCACAATCACCGAAGGCTACCAACCAACCTCAGCAAACTGCCTTCACAACTTTGCTTTTGTGCTGCCCCAGCAATGGTATCGGATGGGAGCCATGTTGAACGGCGCATCTTGTCTGGCCTGGGCGGCCCACCTGGTTGGCACAAACGATATTGGCGGACTTCTGGAAGCCCTCACCGCCCGCTACAATGGTCCATCACGCCTGTTATTCCTGCCCTATCTCAGCGGCGAACGCACCCCCCACAACAACACGGCCCTGCGCGGCGCCTTGTTGGGTCTCGACAGTTCAACCGACAAGTTGGATGTGGCACAAGCCGTGCTCGAAGGTGTTGCATTTTCCCTGCGCGATGCCAAGCAAGCCTTGGGGGTTGACCGCAACACCAGCCAACCCGGCTTTATTGGCGGCGGTGCCCGCAGCAAACTTTGGTCCGAAATTCTGGCAACAGTTCTCGACATGCCCCTCACCTGTCCGCAAGGTGCTGACTATTGGCCAGCCTTGGGGGCTGCACGATTGGCCATGCTTTGTAACGGCAGACATGCAAGCAACGTATTGCACAAACCTGCATCCGCCCACATCATCAATCCCCAAAACCAATGGCGCGATGCCTATGCCGACAAATACCATCGCTACCGCAAGGCCTTCGCCGCCGTCGCCAGTTACAGTTCATAAAGGAAACACCATGCAAAAGGATTTCGACCATATCATTGTTGGCGGCGGTTCAGCTGCTTGCGTGGCTGCATGGCGATTGACCTGCGAAAAACAGGCAAGGGTTTTGATCCTTGAACGCGGCCCTGCCAAGGCTTCAGGCCTCTCGCGTTTCATGTTGCCGATGCCTGCGGCCTGGATGAAAGGCATCAGTGGCAGCGCCGTGGTTGAAATGCACGAGCCACTGCCGCAAAAACATCTATACGGCCGCAAGCCAGCTGTAGGACAAGCCAACATTCTAGGTGGCGGCTCCTCCGTCAATGCCATGGTCTACACCCGTGGCCAACATGCGGATTACGATCACTGGGACAAGTTTCTCGGCGGCAACACCGGCTGGGCCTTCGAGGACATGCTCCAGCATTTCCGCGCCATGGAATGCAACCATGCCTACCACAATGAATGGCATGGTGTTGATGGACCTTTGCATGTATCAAACACCGGAGCAACTTGCCAGATCACGGAGGATTATATCCGGGCCGTGCAAGGTTTAGGGATACCTTACAATCCGGACTTCAATGGTGCCGAACAACGCGGTGTCGGCACCATGCAATATACTACCCACAACAAGCGCCGCTGCAATGCCGTTGATGCCTTTCTCACCCCCGCCCTCGCCACCGGCCGCCTGACCATCAAAACCAATGCAACGGTGTTGGGCCTGATCATTGAAAACAACGTTTGCAAAGGCGTTGTCTATGCCGTTGGCAACCAGCAAACAGAAGTGCGTTGCGCTGGCGATGTGTTGCTGGCAGCGGGCAGTTATAATTCACCCAAGATCCTCATGTTGTCAGGCATTGGTCCAGCAGATCACCTCAAACAACACGGCATCAAGGTGAACCACGATTCACCCGGTGTCGGGCAAAACCTGCAAGACCACCATGAAGTGCCCGTGGTCGCCGTCACCAACGGCCACTTCGGCTATTTTGGCGAAGACAAGGGTTTCAACGCCTTGCGCAATCTCGCCCAATACCTGCTGTTCCGCACCGGACCCGTGACCAGCGTCGGGGTCGAAGCCTGCGCCTATATCGATCCCTTGGGCGGCAGCAGACCCACCATCAAGATGTATTGCGTTCCCGCCGTCTACGTCGATGGCGACATCAAGGATGTGAAACCCCAGGATGGCGTCACCCTCAATGCCTGTCTGCTCCGCCCCAAATCCCGCGGCACACTCCAATTGCGATCATCAGACCCCTTCGCCAAACCCGTCGTCGACAACAACTATCTCGCCGAACCCGAAGACCTTGCGCTGGAAATTGCAGGCCTGCGCTATGCCCGCGAAATCATGGCGGCCAACCCCCTGTCCAAACGCATCTCCCATGAACTGCTCCCTGGCAAGGATGTAACTTCCGATCAGGCCCTGGGTGGCCATTGCCGCCGTACTGTCAAAACCAACTGGCATCCCGTCGGCACCTGTCGCATGGGACCAGCTGGCGATCCCCTCGCCGTGCTGGATGGCAGACTGAGCGTCAATGGCATCGAGGGCTTGCGCGTGATTGATGCCTCCGCCATGCCCTTTGTCCCGTCCGGCAACACCAACGCCCCAACCATGGCACTGGCCCACAAGGCGGTGGATTATTTGTAAGCCAACACCATGCCAATGATAACGCTAGCAACGCCACATGCAAAACTTGTCCGCAAGGAAACGCAAGTCCATGTGCCGGCTTTTCCGGTAATTGACGCCCACAATCATCTCGGGCCGGATTTTGGCGGTGGATGGGATCGTCGCCCGGTTTCCGAATTGATCGACCAATTGGACTGCGCCCATGTAACAACATATGTCGATCTTGATGGGGGCTGGAGCGAAGCTATTCTTGACCAGCGGTTACGCACATTCAAGCAAGCTGCACCAGAGCGATTTGTTTTGTTTGGTGGCCCCGGCTGGAAGCATTGGGCGGAAGACGGACATGCATTCGGCGAGCGCGCCGCCAAGCGCTTTGCCAAACAGGTTGCCCGTGGTGCACAAGGTTTGAAAATCTGGAAGGATTTTGGCTTGCAGGTGCGGGATGAGAAACATGTGTTGGTTTCGGTCGATGACAGGAGGCTTGATCCCTTGTGGCAAACCACCTCCGATCTGGGATTGCCTGTGATCATCCATGTGGCAGACCCCGTCGCTTTCTTTGATCCGCTGGACCCCAACAATGAGCGTTGGGATGAGTTGCATGCCCACCCCGAATGGCACTTTCCATCGCCACCGTTTCCTGGTTTCAACACCATCATCGAAGCCTTCGCACGATTGGTGGAAAGATGGCCAAAGCTGAAATTCGTTGGTGCCCATGTGGGTTGCTACGCCGAAAACCTGCACTGGGTTACGGCACTGTTGGACCGTTGCCCGAATTTCCACGTCGACATCAGTGCCCGCATCTCAGAACTCGGGCGACAGCCTTTTGCCGCACGGCGCTTCTTCGAACAATTCCAGGACCGCATTTTGTTTGGCATTGATTGTGGACCCCAGCTTGAAGCCTACCACACCCATTACCGCTTTCTCGAAACCGACGATGAATACTTCAACTACAGTTGGGACGGTGTACCGGGCCAAGGCCGTTGGCAGATTTATGGCCTCAATCTTCCCAAGCCAATCCTGGAAAAAATCTACCGCACCAATGCAGTCAAAATTTTGGGCATCTGAGTGATGCTGTTTTTCCGCGATGAAGGGGCTTGCAAGTTGCCCAAAGCTTTGCCACGCTGCAATTGTTGGCTGAGCGGCAGATGAAGCACGACGCAGCTACAAAAACGATTTTGGGAGGATGGAATGCGAACTATGTTTAAGTTTGCTGTGGCACTCGTGGCCTGGGTCGGCTTGACCCTGACAAGTGCAATGGCGCAATCGACTGTCTATGCCGCAGGTGACAGCACCTCAGGCACTTACTTCGACTATATGAAAACCGTTTATGCGCGGGCTGGCACACCTGAGATTGCAATGCTGCCACTCACCAGTTTCGACAAGAATTTTGATCTGCATCCGATGGCTGCAGAAAGCTGGACCCAGTCCGCTGATGGCTTGGTCTGGACCTTCAAGCTGCAAAAGGATCTGGTGTGGACTGATGGTCAACCGCTGAAAGCCAGCGATTATCTTTTTGCCATGCAGCGCGCCGCCACCACAGGCTATGACTTTGCCTGGTACTGGGGCTATGCCGGTGGCATCAAGAACTGGGGTCCGGTAACTGAAGGCAAGGCCGAAGTGTCAACACTTGGCATCAAAGCCATCGATGATCAAACCCTGGAAATCACCACTGAAACACCAAAGCCCTATCTGCCCGGTGTGGTCAGCCTGTGGTATCCTGTTCCAAAACACGTGTGGGACAAGCTAGGCGACGAATATGCCGCCAAGGTCGAAACCCTCGTCACCTCCGGCCCCTTCATGGTCGAGAGCTGGGAGAAGTCCAACAACTCCATGGTGCTGGTGAAGAGCCCCACCTACAAGGGCCCATGGCAAGCCAAGGTCGACAAACTGGTGATCGATCCTTCGCTTGGCGCACCCGAAGTTGGTTTGCCAGCCTTCATGGCAGGCGAAGCAGATTTCTCGTTCCTCAACACAGGACAGGTTCCTTTCGTTGACAAGCGCTTCCCCGGCCAGATCACCAAGAATGCGGTGTTCGCCACGTCTTACATTTCGTTTGATCTGGAAAAAGCGCCCTTCGACAACATCGATGTTCGCAAGGCGCTGTTTTACGCCATCAACCGCGATGAAATGACCTCGACCGTGCTGAAGGATCTCGCGATCCCCGGCAAGTCGTTGCTGCCGCCAGGTTACCCTGGGTACAATGATGCGATCACCAGCCAGGCCGTGCTGGACTTTGCCAAAGCCAAGGAACATCTCGCCAAGGCAGGTTATCCTGACGGCAAGGGTTTCCCCGAAGTCGAGATCTGGTATCGCGACCAGGGTGGCTACAATGGTGCGATCACCGCACCGATGCTGCAATACCTGCAAGCCCAATTCAAAACCAACCTCGGCATCACCATGAACCTCAAGGTCATGCCGACGAAGGATTGGATGGCCGGTCTTCTGGAACGCAAGAACAGCCTTTTCCTTGCGCCCTATGAGTATGACTATATCGATCCATCAAACTTCTATGGCATATTCTACAATGGTGGCCGCCATCACCACAAGATCAAGGCCTATGATGACCTTGTCGCAGCCGCAGACAAGGGTTCCACATGGGAAGAACGCGCGAAGCTTTATCAGCAAGCCGAACAGGTGCTGATCGACAACGTGTCGTTCATTCCGCTGGTGCACCCGATCACCGTGGCTGTCGCCAGCAAGGCCATTACTGGTGAAGGAACAACACCCAACAAGCTGGGCTTCACGCCGCTGCGCCAGTTGGGCCTGTACTTCTACACCCACGTCGAGAAGAAGTAATGAAACACAAGCGCCTCCCGGTTTTGGCTGGGGGGCGTCTTTGTTTCGCTGCCAGCGAAACGAGAACCTGAGATCGCCATGCGGCTCGTCGACATCCAGAATCTCACCGTCAATTTCCCCCAGCATGAAGGCACCGTGCAAGCCGTTCGCGGTGTATCGTTCCATCTTGATTCCGGCGAGAGTCTTGGCATCGTCGGCGAATCCGGCTCTGGAAAATCCGTCACGTGCATGGCCTTGCTCCGTCTCTTGCGAGAGCCACCTGGGAGAATCACCGCAGACCGGATGGCGCTTGCCGGCGAAAACATGCTGACGGTAGACCGCCGCAAACTGGCAACAATGCGTGGTCGCGTCGCCGCCATGGTCTTCCAGGATCCGATGACGGCATTTGATCCCGTCTTCACCATCGGCCACCAGATCATCGAAACCATTCAGGCCCATCGCAGTGTATCCAATGCCGAGGCAAAGGCCGAAGCTGCATCACTCTTGGCGAAAGTCGAAATCAAAAATCCATCGGCCATGCTTGAAAGCTATCCGCATCAACTCTCCGGCGGCATGTTGCAACGAGCGATGATCGCCATGGCCTTGTCTTGCCGCCCGCAAATTCTTGTGGCCGACGAACCGACGACAGCCCTTGATGTCACCATTCAGGCACAGATTTTACAGTTGATCAAAGGCCTGCAAGCAGAACTCGGCATGGGCCTGATCATGATCACCCATGATCTCGGCGTCATCGCCGAAACCGTAGATCGCGTTGTTGTAATGTACGGTGGCCGTGTGATGGAAGTGGGTCCTGTACAATCCATTTTCGACAACCCACTTCACCCCTATACAAAAGCCTTGCTTCGCTCCATTCCCGGCCAAACACCAGGTCGCCATCGCTTGATTGAAATCAGCGGCGGCTCGCCAAGCCCCATTCATCCGCCAGCGGGTTGCCCGTTCCATCCCCGTTGCGAATATGCAGATGCAAAGTGCAAGGAAACGCCACCCTTTATGGCCGTTGCCGAAAACCGCCACGCCGCCTGCTGGAGGCTGCAATGACTCCTGCCCTCGAATTGCGCGGCCTGAATAAATCGTTCCATTTGAAAACCAAAGGTGGACTGTTCCCCCGCTACACGGAACTCAAGGCCGTGCGGGATGTCAATCTGGTGCTCCCCACAAACAGCATCATCGGCCTCGTCGGAGAATCCGGCTCCGGCAAATCCACAACCGGCATGCTGGCCATGCGCCTGCTGGAACCGACCTCAGGACACATTTTCGTCGATGGCACAGACATCACAAAACTGGATCACGTGGCTCTCAAACCCTTCCGCCGCAAGATGCAGGTGGTGTTCCAGGACAGTTATTCCGCGCTCGACCCGATGATGACGTTGCAGCAAATCGTCGCCGAACCCTTGCATATTCACAACATCGGTATCTCGTCAGATCAAAAGACCGAAGCCCTCAACATGCTCGAACGCGTGGGCCTGGATCGCCGCTATGGTGGCCGTTACTCCCATGAACTCTCCGGCGGCCAGCGCCAACGTGTCGCCATTGCAAGGGCGCTGATCCTGAAGCCATCGGTATTGGTGGCGGATGAACCCACTTCAGCCCTCGATGTTTCCGTCAAAGCCCAGATCATCAATCTGCTCTTGGACCTGCAAAAAGAACGTGGCCTCTCAATCCTCTTCATCAGCCACGACCTCAGCGTCGTGCGCGCCCTGACCGATGAAGTAGCCGTCATGTGCGATGGCCGCATCGTGGAGCGCGCGGCAACAGAAACCATTTTCACCACACCCCGCCATCCCTACACACGTGCGCTATTGGATGCGATCCCGGTGCTGAACCCGCGCAACCGCCGCACCAGAACTTTTCTCACCCGCGAACAGATCAACAAGGCAACACCGCGTTTGCGATCAACTGAGTTGGCAGAAAAATGCGAGCCGAAGGTTGAACCGCAACTCGTCCCCATCAGCCCCAATCACCATGTCGAGGCGATTGTCACATGATCCGATACATCGCAGCCCGCTTGCTCTCGATCATGCTGACATTCCTCGTGGTATCGGTGATCATTTTCCTGATGATGCATGCCGTGCCAGGCGGGCCTTTCGATGGCAACGACATGCCTGTCTCTGATGCCGTCAAGGCCAAGCTCAACGCTAGCCTCGGCTTGGACAAGCCGCTCTACGTTCAGTACTTCAAATACATGTGGGGTGTGCTGCAATTTGATTTCGGCGTACCCTTCCAAAGCCCCGGTGAAACCGTGCTCGAACTTCTGGCCCGCGCCTGGCCACCCAGCCTCATTCTCGGCGGGCTTGGTGTTTTGATCGGCGCTCCCTTGGGGATTTTGCTTGGCATGGCCGCAGCTTTGCGCCGCAACACCTGGATTGATTATCTGGCCTCAGCTGTCGCAACAATTGGCCTCACCATACCAGTCTACGTCACATCCATGATGCTGATTCTGGTCTTTGCCGTCTGGCTCGGCTGGCTGCCCGCCAGTGGCTGGGGCAAGCCCAACAGCTGGATCCTCCCCATCATCGCCTACGCCACCATCCCCCTTGCCACCTACGCCCGCTACACCCGCTCCGCCATGCTTGATGTTTTGAACAAACCCTTCGTCACAGTGCTGCGCGCCAAAGGACTGCCGGAACGCAAGATCATTTTCCAGCACGTGTTGCGCAACGCGGCATTGCCGATGGCCACTGTGTTCCTGCCCATGTTCATCGGCACAGCCACAGGCTCCATCTTCGTCGAAGCCATGTTCCGCGTGCCAGGTCTTGGCGCATACTTTGTGTCATCGATTGAGCTGCGCGACTATTCACTTGAGATGGCCCTGATCCTGATGATCACCATGATGTTCTGTGTGTCCTATCTCCTGTCTGACATCGCCTATGCCCTGCTCAATCCGCGTATTCGCGTCGGCGGAGGCGAGCAGTGACGGGCATGGCAGAACCCATCCACGCGCAGCGCAGCCCGCTCTACTTTGCGCTGCGTCGCTTCACGGCAAACAAGGCCGCCGTTGCATCTGCCATCGTACTGGCAATCCTCGTGCTGATGGCGATCTTCGCACCCCTGCTGACGCCAACTGGCTATGCCGATCAGAACTATCTTACTGATGCACTTGCCTTCCCGTCGCTGCAACACTGGTTTGGGATCGATGACCTCGGCCGCGATTTCTTCACCCGCAATCTCCATGGTGCCCGCGTCTCCCTCACCATCGGTTTTGCCGCTGCCATTTGCTCCATTCTCATCGGCATACCGCTGGGGGCAATCGCGGGTTACTATGGCGGAAAGGCAGATTGGTGCGTGATGCGACTGATCGAATTGTTCTCCGTCGTGCCACCCCTTCTGGCAGCCATGCTTTTGGGCGCACTGACAAAAGGCGGCTTTGTGACCATTATCGTAATCGCATCATTGTTTGGCTGGGTGCAAGTGTGCCTGCTGGTACGCGCGCAGGTGAAGGCATTCCGCGAAAAGGAATTCGTGCGCGCGGCACAGGCACTGGGTGCGACACCCGCCTATATCATGCGCCATCACTTGATCCCCAATTCCATCTCCCCCATCATTGTCGGCTTCGTGCTGGCCATGCCCTTGGCCATGATGCTCGAAGCGGGTCTTTCGTTTCTCGGCATTGGTGTTCCACCGCCCGTGCCGAGTTGGGGACAAATGATCAACATCGGCATCAACTTCATGTATTTTTATTGGCACATGGCGGTATTCCCAACCGCAGCACTGGCTCTCACGGTTTTGGCCACCACGTTGTTTGGCGATGGTCTGCGAGATGCCCTTGATCCCACATTGAAAGGCCGCTGAATTGCTCCAGAACCTCGCTTCACTTTTTTTGCTCGATGAGAATGTTGTATTTTTGAATCACGGCTCCTATGGCGCGTGTCCAAAACCGGTTTTTGAAGCCTGTCAGAAATGGCAGTTGAAGCTGGAGCGCCAGCCTGTGGCATTCCTCGATCCTGATCGCGGACTATCGGGGTGGATGCGCGATGCGCGTGTGGCCCTTGCAGGCGAACTTGGCACAGCACCCGACAACCTCGTCGGCGTGATGAACGCCACCTATGGTCTCAACATCGTGGCGCAATCACTTGACTTGAAAGAAGGCGATGAAATTCTGACCACAGATCATGAATATGCAGCCCTGGAAAAAACCTGGGAATATGTGACATGCAAAACGGGTGCTAAAATCGTCATCGTCACAATTCCATTGCCATTGACATCTGAAACCGCATTCACCAACGCTCTGCGTACCGGACTCACCAACCGCACCCGCGTGGTTTTCCTCAGTCACATCACATCGGCCACTGCCCTGGTTTTCCCCATTGCGAACATCATTGCCGAGGCTCGGGCGCGGGGCATCACCACTGTCATTGATGGGGCGCACACACCCGGCCATATATCGCTCAATCTTGATCAATTGGGTTCCGATTTCTATGCCGGAAACTGTCACAAATGGCTGATGGCGCCCAAGGGTTCTGCCTTCCTGTATGTGCGTCCAGAACTTCAAGCCATGATCAACCCACTGGTCATCAGCCATGGCTGGACCAACAACAATCGCTCCCCTGCCCCGTTTGGCGGAACGCCGTTTATCGATGGCATCGAGATGCAAGGGACACGTGACCCTTCAGCCTGGCTCGCTGTGCCCGATGCCATTGCCTTTCGCGCTGCCCACCAATGGCACACTGTGGCTGCTGATTGCCAGCGGCTGGTTCAAGACACTGCAAAACGTGTGGCCGCATGGTCAGGCTTGCCCGCCTTTGCCTCGCCAGAATTTTGCGCACCACAAATGGTCGCCATGCCGGTTCCAGACTGTGATCCCACGTTTTTGAAGAAGCGATTGCTCGAAGATTACAACATCGAAATCCCGTGCTTCAAATGGCAGGGGCATACGATCGTCCGGGTGTCGGCGCAAGGCTATAACACGCAAGCCCAGATGGATTTATTGGTGAAGGCGCTGAAAGTCTTGTTGTCGTGAAGCGCGGTGTTCACGCCATCCTCTATGCCTTTTTCGATGAAGCAGAACGATTGCACCGGGCGTCGATGCGGCGGCAGGTTGAGCTGTGTTTGGAAGCAGGCGTGGTTGGCATAGCAGCGCTTGGGCTGGCAACTGAAGTTTCAAAATTGTCTTTTGATGAACGCTGCGAATTGATGTCGTGGGTGGCGCATGATGTTGCTGGCAAAGTGCCCGTTGGTTTCACCATCTATGGCCAGTCCGTCGCCGAACAAATTGCCATGGTGCGGCAGGCAGAGCATGTGGGTGCCACATGGATTATCCTGCAACCACCAGCCGTTGGTACATATGACGCGGGAGAATACCTTGCGTTTTTTGGACGTGTGATGCAGGCCACGGCACTTCCTGTGGCCATTCAAAATGCACCACAGTATCTGGGACGCGGGCTTTCAAATGAAGACATTGAAGTGCTGCGGCAGCGCCACGTCAACTTTACACTGATCAAATCAGAATCTTCAGCCGCAGATGCAAAGAAGCTGACCACATTGGCAGGCAACAACCTCAAGGTCTTCAATGGGCGTGGCGGAATTGAGCTTATCGAATGTCTGAAGGCAGGTTGCGAAGGTTTTCTGCTGGCACCCGACTTGGTCGATTATGGTGCAGCGGTGATGCGTCTCTACGAAGTTGGTGAACTTGACAGGGCCCAAAAACTTTATGATCGGATTGCGCCTGCGATTCTGCAAGTGATGCGTTCCATCGAACACCTGATCTGCTATGGCAAAAGACTGTTTGCACTGCGGGCAGGACTACGGGTATTCGACCGGGCACCCGCATTGCGGCCGGAAGCGGAAGTGATAGCGCAGTTTGAAGCACTGGCGGCGTCACTCGGGACTTTTCCGGCAGGCAGGAGCGTGATTGAATGACCAATGGTTTCGCCAACTATCCAAGCCTTGCAGGCAAAACTGTTTTCGTGACCGGAGGTGCATCTGGCATTGGCGCCGAGATCGTCGAAGCATTTGCCATGCAAGGCACCAAAGTTGGATTTGTTGATATCGATATTGCGGCGGGATCAACATTGGCGCAACGATTGGGCAGCACTGTTGCATTTGCAGCCTGCGACCTTCGTGACGTCAGTGCCTTGAAATCGGCATTTGCGAAACTCGCGGCAAAGTTTGGCCCATCAACAATATTGGTCAACAACGCCGCCCGCGATGACCGCCACAATTGGCAAGACGTAACCCCCGACTATTGGGATGAGCGCCAGGCCACCAACCTCCGCCACATGTTTTTTGCCATGCAGGCCGTTGCACCTGGCATGATTGAAGCTGGCGGCGGGTCCATCATCAATCTGGGCTCAAACAGCTGGTGGGAAGCAGTGGGCGGCTTTCCCGCCTATGCCACGGCAAAAGCCGCTGTTCATGGGTTGACCCGCACCATGGCACGCGATCTCGGCCAGCACCGCATCCGGGTGAACACAGTAGTTCCCGGCTGGGTGATGACCGAACGCCAGAAATCGCTGTGGGCCACACCGGAAGCGCTCGAAGCCCACAGGCAATCCCAGTGCCTGCCCGATCTCATCACCCCCATCCATGTCGCCCGCATGGTGCTGTTTCTGGCGTCAGATGATGCCATGATGTGCACAGCCAACAATTACATGGTTGAGGCGGGGTCCATTTGACGCAAGCCAACCCAACACGGCGCCACCCATCACTGAACCAACAAGTGCAAAAACAAAAACCGCCCGAACACAACAGCAAGCCCCACCCACCATCCAGCCAGATGTTGACCTGTGCAACATCGACGGTTTCGTGGTGGAACAAAATCACCCAATTCCCAGTGGTGGAGCGAAGGGGAATCGAACCCCTGACCTCGTCATTGCGAACGACGCGCTCTACCAACTGAGCTACCGCCCCCACCCAAATGAAAATCTAGGGTCTGGCTGGCAGGAGGTCAAGCGCTGGGTCGCCGGGTTTACAGACCCGGAATTCTGTATTAGCTTCGTCCTTGGGGCCGGAGAGAACAACATGCGTTTGCTTGCAATATCCCTGTTTCCCCTGTTGTTGTTCCCGACTTTTGCCATGGCCGGCATCACCAGCGAATACACCAGCCTCGATCTCGATAAATGCCAAACCATTGGCAAGCCAACAGAGCCGGAAGAGCCGTGGATTGTGCTGGGCTGCAAGGGCTACAAAAATGATCCCGCCTATGACATCGTCTATCATGAAAACGATCTGCGCGGCACCTTTTCAGTCGGCAAAAACCCGCGTGAGCATTGTGCCTCATCGTTTTCGTTTTCAGGTTTCAACAGCCCCGGCAAAACCATCGAATGGCGGCTGAGCGACGGCAAACCATTTGCAACAATCCTGCGCTGGACTGTTTCCATCGAAGTTGACGGCAAACAAAAGGAACAACAATGGCTGGCGGTGACCAAGCTCGAAGCCGACAATTCCTGCCCCGCCGCCTATATTGAAGCCGCCTTGCCAAAGGCCAATGAAAAAGCCAGGGAGGCCGCAGATCGTGTGCTGACTGGTTTCACCTGCGGCACGCAAGCCATCGCTGTTATCAAACGGCAGAAAACCAGCCTAGAGGGTGTGCCAAACGGTTCATCTTGCAAGGGTGAATGAGGTTGAAGGTCATATGTGTGGCAGGCCTGTTGCACATGGCCAAAGGGACCTCATCCGCCCCGTTGGGGCACCTTCTCCATCTGCGATGGAGAAGGGACAATGTTTGAGACCGGTGCGCAATTCAGTCCCTTCTCCACGCCTTCGTGGAGAAGGTGGCGCAACGCGCCGGATGAGGTCCCTGACAAATCAAGCGGCCGTTTCCGCTTCCTTGGCACGGCTCATGCGTTTGCGTTCATTCGAATCAAGATAAATCTTCCGTAGACGGATTGATTTCGGCGTGATCTCAACCAGTTCGTCTTCGCCCACATAGGCCAGGGCTTTTTCAAGCGACATCTTGATCGGTGGCGTCAGCACCACGGCTTCATCCTTGCCGGAGGCGCGCACGTTGGTGAGTTTCTTGCCCTTGATGACATTCAGTTCAAGGTCATTGCCGCGAGTATGTTCGCCAATGATCATGCCGGCATAAACCTTGGTGCCATGCTCAATGAACATCGGCCCACGGTCCTGCAGATTGAAAATCGCATAGGCCACGGCATTGCCATCGGAATTCGACAGCAGCGCCCCCGTATGGCGGCTGGGGATTTCACCGACATGCGGCGCATAGTCATGGAAAATCCGGTTCATGATGGCAGTCCCCCGGGAGTCCGTCATCAACTCACCCTGATAACCAATCAATCCTCGGGTCGGTGCATGGAACAAGATGCGCTGGCGGCCCGTGCCGGAAGGGCGCATGTCGCGCATTTCAGCCCGCCGCTCTGACATTTTCTGCACCACAACGCCTGTATATTCTTCATCGACGTCAATGATCACTTCCTCAATGGGTTCCAGTCTTTCACCCGTCTCGGCATCCTGCTTGAACACCACACGCGGACGTCCCACTGTGAGTTCAAAACCTTCGCGCCGCATGGTTTCGATGAGAATGCCAAGCTGCAATTCACCCCGGCCCGCCACTTCAAAAGCGTCGGTTTCATTTTCTGATGCAGATACCTTGAGGGCCACATTGCCCTCAGCTTCGCGCATCAGGCGGTCGCGGATGACCCGGCTCTGCACCTTGTCGCCTTCCTTGCCAGCCAGGGGGCCGTCATTGATGCGGAAGGTCATGGTGAGGGTGGGGGGATCAATCGGCTGGGCGGCAATCGGAGTCATCACCGAGGGATCACACAAGGTGTCGGCCACCGTTGAAGTGGTGAGACCCGAAATCGCAACAATGTCACCCGCAAAGGCTTCTTCCACTGGCACCCGCTCAAGTCCGCGAAACGCCAGGACTTTTGAAATGCGGCCGGTTTCCACCACATCGCCTGTGCGGCCCAATGACCGGATGGTTTGATTGGCCTTCACTGAACCTGACCGGATGCGGCCCGTCAACACGCGGCCCAGAAACGGATTGGCTTCGATGGTCGTCACCAACATGCGAAATGGCCCATCTTCCACCACAGGTGGCTTGAAGTGGCTGACAATCATGTCAAACAGCGCATCCATGTTTTCCTGCGGGCCTTCAGCCTTGCGGCTCATCCACGAGTGCTTGGCCGAACCATAGATGATCGGAAAGTCCAGTTGCTCATCCGTGGCTTCGAGTGCCGCGAACAGGTCAAACACCTCATTCACCACTTCGATATGGCGCTCATCCGGACGGTCGATCTTGTTCACCACAACAATCGGCTTCAAGCCAAGCTTCAAGGCCTTCTGCAACACAAACTTGGTCTGCGGCATCGGGCCTTCAGCGGCATCCACCAGCAACACGGCACCATCCACCATGTTGAGAATGCGTTCCACCTCGCCGCCAAAATCGGCGTGTCCCGGCGTATCCACGATGTTGATGCGCGTGTCTTTCCAGGTGAGAGACGTCACCTTGGCCAAAATGGTAATGCCGCGCTCCCGTTCGAGATCGTTCGAGTCCATGGCGCGCTCGGCCACCTTCTGGTTTTCCCGGAATGACCCCGAAAGCGACAAAAGCCGGTCAATCAAAGTGGTTTTGCCGTGGTCAACGTGGGCGATGATGGCAATGTTGCGCAAATTCATGGTACAGCGGTTCTTTCTCTGCAATGCATCAGGCCAGCCTTGGTCCAAGTGGTCCAAGTCCTGGAAAACCCGATTATTGTCAATATGTTGCGGCGTAGCTTACAAATATGTCGAAAGCCTAACGCTCTGGGGTTGGGCGGCGCATAGCATGGGGCGGCAGCTAAAGCAATTTCCGGCAGCAAATCTTTCTGCGGCAACACTTTCCCAAGCTTTTTGCCCTAATCACGCCAAAAAAGGAGTTTGCCATGTTCCAGTCCACCAGCAATGTCCAGCGTGCCTTGGTTAATCTGCATTTGACAGGCGGCAACAAGCAAATCGCCAGCGTCAAACTGCCCCTGTCTGGCAAACTCAATGAAGCCATGAATAATGCTGATCACTTTCTCGATGTGATATCAGGCGATGGCCAACAGCAATTCATTGCCAAGCATGCCATTCAGAAAGCCGAGATCATTGATCCGCCAAAGGCCAATTTGAACCAGCAACGCCGCGACTCCGACAACAAGTATTTCGATCCCCATGCGGTTCTGGGAGTTACCAATTCAGCCAGCAAAGATGAAATGCGCCAAGCCTACATTATTTTGGTCAAGGCCTATCATCCCGACCGTTTTGCCAACATGGACCTGCCCATTGAAATGAAAGATTATGCTGCCGCCATGCAAGCCCGCATCAACATGGCCTATGATCAGCTCAAGGATTGATCTTGGCCGAACCTGACGCAGGCTCCGGCACAAAGTAAGAATCAAGCACGGCAAAAAACTCGCCCCGCACCGCATCCCGTTCCATCAGGATTTCATGCAATGCTGAATGCAGGGTGACATGCGACACCCCTGGCACCTGGGCAATGAAACGTTTTGCCGCCTTGTTGTCCACCACCTGTTCGCGCCCCGCCAACACAATCATTACCGGGCACATCAGGCCTGCGCGAAAGGCCTTGCCATGCAAATGCCGCAGGCTGCGGACTGTGGCATTGAACCAGGCCTGTGTCGGTCCACCCAAGCCAAGTTCTGGATGCACATGCAGTGTCCGTGAATCCCTTGACCAACGCCGTTCTTCGCTGGTCAGCGTATTGCCTTCGAATTTATCCAGCAGGAAAGGCCCATGTTTGTAACCCGGCAAATAGGTGGAGCCGAGCCCCAGGGCGATAATGACGTTTGAAACGACATTGGCAATTGCCGGTGGCCACATGCCATAGTTCAGGCCCAGCAGTGGTGCCGTGGCAATGGCTTTGGAAAACCATCCCTTGTGCAGCACATTGCGAAGCACGATATGGCCGCCCATGGAATGAGCCAGCGCATAATAGGGGCCGGGGCAGTTTTTCAGCACCACACCTTCCATCAGGGCCCGCAAGTCCTCGTCATAGTTGCGGTAGCTGCGAACAAATCCGCGTAGGCGGTCGCGCAACAGCCGCTCTGATCCACCTTGCCCCCGCCAATCCAGCGTTGCGACATGAAATCCCCGTGCTTGCAAGTCGCGCAAGGTTTCGAAATAGCGTTCCAAAAATTCGCCGCGTCCATTCAGCACCACCACAGTGCCACGCAAGGCAGCATCAGCTCGCTTGGGTGCCACCAGTCCGCGCAGCATGCAGCCGTCCTGGGTTTTGATGCGCTGCAATTCAGCACCCTCAGGCAATCGATTTTCAGGCGTTTCAAAAAATTGCATGGCGGGGTCCGGTTGGTCGAACCCGCGCCTTAGAGCATTGGACGGACAATTGGAATTGCCCCCAGTTGGAATTAGCTGTCGGAAATCAATTCAGTTTCTTGACTTCAAGGATTTCACCGGATGCTGCATTGAGCCGGATCAGATAGGACTTGCCACCCCGCGCCGCATTATAGGCGTAGGTTGCACCAGTGCAGACTTTGGGTTTGACGCTGCCAAAACCATACCCGGTGACGACTGCAGCACCTGCTGTGCAACCAATGGATTTGCCTTGCACCTTGTCCTGCTTGTCAAGGCTGGCAACCTGTGGAAGCTTCGAAGTCTTGATCCGGGGTTTTGGTTTTAGGACAGGTTCAACGCCCGCCTCCTGCAGTACAGGCTTCTTGCCAAATTTTTCCCGCGCGACTGAAATATCCACCAGTGGCTCGCCAACGCCCACCGACTTCATTTTTACAATTGTCTTGGACTGAAGTCTGGCGGTGATTTTCTTTTTAGGTTTGCGAACAGGTTCTTCGTAAACCCGGTCAAAATCATCTTCATCCTCAGTCCACCAGATTTCCTGCTTTTTGGCACGTCGAGGCTTGCGAACAATGGGTTCTTCATCATCCTCATAATAAGCTTCATCGAAACTGCCGTCGTCTTCGTAATACTGCTGGTCGGGATAAACTTCATACTGCGTTGTGCGGAAACGCCAATCCCAGCGGAAACCGGCCTCAGCCTTGCTGACCATGCTTGATGTGGCAAGTCCTGCCAACAACAAGCCAAACACAGTCGAAGATAAACCTGTTCCACGCATCTCTGTCGTCCCCTGTTTTACGCAATACCCGCACCTGCCGGATGAATTTTTTGTAACGCGCGATCATGGCCAAAAAATGCTGAACGACGCCGCAGCGCCGTTCAGTTCATGTCAAAATCGTGGCATTACCGCTGGTTCAATAAACCTGTTCAACCGAAACGATATCACCCCGGCGGCGGCTGACTGTCACAACATATCGACCACCATGGCGGCGCGCCTTGTAGGTGTAATGCCGACCATCACATTCAATCACCCGTACTCTGCGATAACCTTCTTCGCGCACCTGCTCGGCACCGTCTTCACAGCTGATGCCCCGGTATTTGGGCCTGCGGGGCGGTTCATAGAAGTAGTCTGGCTGGTAATCTGGCTGATAATCCGAATAACCATCATTACCATAGCCATTGTCATAAAAACCGCCACCCAGATAAACTTTCACACCAGCCTCGGCTGGTACAACAACAGCAAGTGTCGATGCGACTGCTGCAACCGCAATAAGACTTTTCATAAACATTTATTCAACCCTCTACTCACGTGGACGTGAGACATAACTGTCTGATGCCCAAAATTGGCCATCCCTGATTGTGGAAATAGACCATGCAACTTGAACAGAAACCAAAGGCTTCGTTCATCTGCTGTTCATATTCGAAAAAATCCCTCTTGAAGTTTTCCCGATCATTCCCAAATCACGCTTTGTGGATGCCACAAGGGTCCACTTCACCAACCACATGGCTTCAGGAGAATGTGACATGTTTGATTATTCCCCCTTCCACCGTTCCAGTGTCGGCTTTGACCGGATGTTTCGTTTGCTTGATGAAGCAGCCTCTGGCGAACCGCAGGTCTATCCGCCCTATAACATCGAGCGCCTCAGCGAGAACGATTACCGCATCACCATGGCAGTCGCCGGATTCAAGTCCGAAGAAATTGCCATTGAAGCGAAAGGCAACGCCCTGACAATCACAGGTAAAAAGGCCGACAAGCCGGAAACCGCTGGTGAGTTTCTGCATCAGGGCATCGCTGCCCGCAGTTTCGAACGCCGCTTCCATTTGGCAGACTATGTCGAAGTGAAAGGTGCCGAGTTGGACAATGGTCTTCTGCACGTGTCGCTGCACCGCGAAGTGCCAGAAACCCTGAAACCCCGCCAGATCGCCATCAACGGGCCAAAGGCTGCCAGAACAATTGAAGCCAAGGCCGCCTGAATTCAAACTTGGCGAGCGCCTGTCCGCGACTGGCGCTCGCTTGCCAACTGCCCTTTCAAGGCCAGCACAATGATCGCCAACGCGGTGGCAGCGCATAGTCCGCAGGCCGCGAACACAGCTGAAAATCCGGCCTGCCCTGCAAGCCATCCCAAAATCAACGGCATGATGATGCGCGGGGGCGACATGACGGTAGCTGCAAATCCCATCGCCGCCGCCCGGGCCTCCGGCACCATCCGGCCAGCTGCCGAAAACAGGCAGGGAAACACCATCGATAATCCCGCACCAATCGCTGCAAACGCCAGCACAGAGATCCAGAAAACCGAACTCAACGCCAAAACCACAAATCCTGCCACAGCAACTGAAAGCGAGTTGCGCATCAAGGCATAGTCTCCAATACGGGCGCGCAACGGGTCACTGACAAAACGCATGATTCCCGTGCATAAGCCATAAAATGCGATGCCCAACCCTGAATAGGCCGCCCATTCCGGCTTCATGAAAGTAAGCATGGAACCCGACCAGGCGATGGCCGCCATCTCGCAGACATTGCCCAAGCCCATGGCAGCGGCCATCAAGGCCAATTCCTTGCGCGGCAGGTCAACAAAATTCTCGTCACGGCGGCGCGATACGGGCGGGCGGTCATGGACATTGCGCAACACGAGAACAAAAGCAGCCATCATCGCCAAAACCATGATGGGAATCATCGCCCAAGGACTGTACCAGCGGCTGGTGATGCCCGACAAAAGCCCGGCAATCGCCATGGCAAACCCCACGCAGCCGTGAAACTGTCCAAACAGCGGACGCGCCTCAGCTTCCTCCACATAGGTAGCTTCGGCATTCATGAACAAGTCAAGGAAGGCATAGGCAAAACCCAGCACCATGAGTGAAACACCAAACTGCAAACCACTTTCAACAAACAATGCGCCTGCGACAAGCACCATGAGCAGTGGCAGCATGATCAACATGACGCTGCGGTGTCCAAGCCAGCGGTTCAGCAATCCCGCCAGCCCCATGCCTGCAAAGGCCGTCACCATGTTGCCGACCTGATAAATGCCAAACCATTCCGGCGAAACCTTGCCGCGCTCAAGCAACACTGGCAAAGCTCCGGCATGAACACCGACATAAATGCCAAAGGCAAAAAACGTGGCGAGGATGGCGGCGCGGGGCGACGTCCAGAATTTCATTCAGCCGCGACCCACAAGCGGCATCTTTGTCGCCATGACCGTCATGAACAACACATTTGAATCAAGCGGCAGCGACACCATGAACACCAGTGACCGCGCCACATCCTGCACAACCATCGTAGGCTCCGCCGCAATCGTGCCATCGGCTTGCGGCACACCGGCATTCATCCGCGCTGTCATGTCTGAAGCCGCATTGCCGATGTCAATCTGGCCACAGGCAATGTTGTATTTTCGTCCGTCAAGCGAAGTCGATTTGGTCAGCCCGGTGATGGCGTGCTTCGTTGCAGTGTAAGGAGCAGAGTTGGGCCTTGGCGCATGGGCTGAAATCGAGCCGTTGTTGATGATACGCCCGCCCATTGGAGTCTGGGCTTTCATGATCTTGATGGCTTCCTGTGTGCACAGAAAGGGGCCCGTCAGATTTGTATTCACCACATTTATCCACTGGTCGTAAGTCAAATCTTCCATCAACACTGTGCCGGGTGCACCCGTTCCGGCGTTGTTGAACAGCACATCAAGACGGCCATATTCAGATTTCACCCGGTCAAACAACGCTGCAACCGAACGCGGATTGCTGACATCAGTTGAAACAGCAAGCGAAGCACCGTTCAAGATCGCTGCAGTGGCCTGCAACTTGCCGGGGTCACGTCCCGCCAACACGAGAGTGTAGCCAGCTTCACTCAATGCCACAGCGCAAGCCCGGCCAATGCCCGATCCTGCGCCTGTTACCAATGCAACTTTCATCAATCAAAATCCCTTTGCCTTGCGCCACGCCTGAACCAAAGCCACGGCGGCTTCGCTGGTTTTAGCGAGGCTGTTACCGGGCTTATACAAGCTTGAACCGATTCCAAACCCGGCAACACCGCATGCCAGCCATTCCGCCATGTTGCCAGGTGTCACACCACCCACGGCATGCACTTGCACGTGTTGTGGCAACACCGCTCGCCAGGCTTTGACGACGGCCGGAGCCGAAGCTTCGGCTGGAAACAATTTCAAATGACTGGCACCGGCACGAATGGCGGCAAAAGCCTCGGTTGGTGTAAACACCCCAGGCAGGGCTTCCATGCCAAGCTGCAAGGCCCGCTCAATGACTGACTCATGACAATCCGGCGACACCGAAATCTGCCCGCCATGTTCCTTCAATAAATTAACATCCTGCACACTCAAAACCGTGCCAGCCCCCACCACCATGCGCCCCGCAAAAGCCTTGGCAAGTTGACCAATCGAATGAAACGGATCAGGTGAATTGAGAGGCACTTCAACCACGCGCACACCCGCTTCATGCAACACCTGAGCCACATCAAGCACTTCATCCGGTTTCACACCACGCAGTATCGCGATGATTCCACAAGCTTTTAAAGCATCGTTGAGTTGCATCAGATAATCCCCGCCAATTTTGCTACCAAGGCCTCCCCTTTGACGATGGCCAGCGGATCGCCCAAGCGCACTTTCAATCCGGCTGCCATCATCGCCCGCTGATAGCGAAGCGCGATGCCAGCCGATGCCAAAATCACATAGTCCGCATCCCTGTCCCGCGACGCCGAGGCGTGGGCAATCTCGCTGCCGATCACAAGGCCTGAGAGATAGGAGGCCAAACTGTCACCTGGCATTTCATTGAACAATCCCAGACTGCGCACCGAAAACAAGTTGTGCAGCAACCCGGCTGGATCTTCAAAAGCCTTGGCAACACCGCGCTGGAATGCCGCTTCATCATCAGCATCCGACGTCATCAGTCGACCAAGAATGCTGTGCTGCCGCAGCACCGCAAAAGTCTCGCCCGTCACATAAGTTGCGAAATTGACGATACGGCCTTTGACCACATCAATCCACTTGCTGTGAGTACCTGGTGTCACAAAATGCCGTATATCTAAATCACTGGCACCGGAATCCAGATTGCCAAAAACCTGCATCTCCTCGCTGCGCATCACATCATGCCCAAGCGTCGGGCTTGCCAGATGCAGGCCTGTCATGAAGTGAATGACACGACCAGAAATGAGTTCCCGGCGCACAATCGCCTTGGCAATTTCCGCAGGGCCCGCCGGACATTCGACATAGGGAACTTCAACCCAGCCCTGCCTGCTGGTGATCATGCCAGAAGCGATGACGGGAAGGTTTTTGTCCCACGGCCCAATCTGCTGTTCAAGCGCTGCTTCAAAGGCACCATCTTTCACAGCCAGAATTCCACCCGCTGCCGACACTTCATCAGCAACGCTGCCATCCCCGCGTACAAGATAGGCCCGGAATGATGTGGTGCCCCAATCGAGGCCGATGAAAGATTGTATCATGTCGTTCCTTAGGGCAATTTCCAACAGGGCAAAAGCTATGGCAATCAACCCGTCCGAACGCCTCCCGGCTTGAAGCTTTGCTTCATGTCTTTCAAGCTGTTTCGCAAAGCTGCGCCAAACGGTGCTGCTTCAATTTCAAATACATCCCCATGTTGGGGCGAAATTCCATCGGCGATGGACAGCGTTGCCGTGCCGAAAAAATGGATGTGCAAATCACCAGGCACCCGGAAGGCATCATACTTGAAATGATGATATTCGAGATTGGCCAAACTATGGCTCATATTGGCTTCACCCGTCAGAAAAGGCTTCTCCCAAATCACCTCGCGGCCCCGGATAATCCGGCTCTTGCCTTCAACACTTCTGGGAAGGTCTCCAGTGATCATTTCAGGCCCGATGGCGCAATGGCGCAATTTGGAATGGGCGAGGAACAAATAATTCTGCCGCTCCGTCACATGATCGGAATATTCATTGCCCAAGGCAAAACCCAGCCGCACCGGTCGGCCCTTGTCATCAATGAGATAAAGGCCTGCGACTTCTGGTTCTTCGCCACCATCCAGCGCAAAGCAAGGCTTGGGCAGCGCCCCACCCGGTGGCACAAGCCAGCGTCCATCACCTTTATAAAACCATTCCGGCTGCACGCCCGCCACGCCCTTTGCCGGACGCCCGCCTTCCAGCCCCATTTTGAACATGCGCAGGGAATCGGTCAGCGTTTCAGCTCCACCATCCAGCTTCTTGTGCATGGAGTCCCGCGCCGATGCCGAACCAAGATGCGTCAGCCCGGTTCCGGTGATGATGCAATGGGCGGGATCATCATGGGTGACCGGCGGCAACACCCGTTTTTCCTTCAGGGCAGAAGCATAGTCTTCGGGTCGCGACGACGCCAGTTCCTCCACCAGCCCCGCCAATTTCTTTTTTTCAGAAAATGCCCGCTTCGCAAGTTGCAATGTTGAAGTCACTCCCTTCAACCCGTGCAATTGGCCACCTGCCACCACACCAACACAGCGCTTGCCTTTTTCATTGTGGAATTGAACGATATTCATGCAAATTGCCTTTCATCCTGAAAAACTGTTTTTGAGCAGACCCTTCACACCGGGCTTGCAGGCAAAGATGCCGCCCTGCTCCGGGTATCGCACCAACACTTCTGCCGACACATGCGCCCTTGACGTTGTGAGATAAAGCGTTTCCAGATCAGCCCCACCAAACACCGGACACGTCACCCGTGTCGCTGGCACAGCAATCTTCTGAACAATCCGGCCATGGGGATCAATGCGCAAAACACATGAACCTTCCCATCGCGCCGACCAGAGATAACCCTCAGCATCAACCGTTGCCCCGTCGGGATAGCCATGATCCCTGCTGTCATTCAAAATGCGCCGGTTGCTGATCCGACCTTCTTCGCCGTCAAAGTCATAAGCATAAATGACCTGTTTTTTTGAATCCGAGAAATAAAAGATATTTCCATCTGGCGACCAGCAGGGACCATTGGATACACCGACTTTGGTTTCCATGGTCCGAAAACTGCCGTCGCCTGCGACGCAGAATAGATTTCCCGTATCAGCAGTGATGTCAAGATCTTCACCAGCCGGACCAATGTTTTGCATCATCGATCCGATCCACAGCCGCCCCTGCGGATCACAGGCTCCGTCATTCATCCGGTTGCGCGGCAGATCCTTTTCCGGCTTGCAAAAGGCGGTGGTCTTTCCGGTGGCCGGATCGAAACCATAAACCCCCTCCTCACCCCCGACGATAAACCCGCCTGACTTTCTTTTTGCGATGGCAGTCAACAACAACGGCGATATCCAGATTTGATGATCCCCCTTCGCCGGTGAAAAGTTGTGAACGCGAGTCGGCCGCGCAATATCCAGCCACCACAAGGTTTGGCTGTCCACATCCCACAATGCACCTTCACCCAAATTGTCGCGCGATGCGACAACGCACGATACCTCTATTGCTGCCAAAATCTGCACCCTCCACTTCCGCACCCCGTTTAGACCGTTTCAATTGCAATATAAAAGTTGAATTACAAAACTTTAATGCAAGGGACACTTGAATAGCCAAAATTCAATCCCATCTCCGACCCGATGGTGCCGGGCCCCTCTGGCAGGTAGATTCAAGTCTCCTGCGATGTCGGAACCATTGATCTTGAACAACAAACCAATGGAGCCCGGTATGGAGCAGTTTCTTGCGCTGGCAACAGCAGATTTTTTAGGCACCCCCACTCACTTTTGGCTGATCTTTCTGGGTGTCGTTGCCACCTTGCTGGTGCTTGACCTTGGCGTGTTGCACAAGACCGACAAGGAAATCAGCGCCAGGGAAAGTTTCATGCTTTATGGGGGCTATGTTGCCATCGCCATGGTATTTGGGGCGTGGGTGTGGTGGTCGCGCGGTGCCCAAAGTGGCCTCGAATTCTACACGGGTTATGTCATCGAACAATCCCTCGCCATGGACAACATCTTTGTCATAGCCACGATTTTCGCCTACTTTGCCGTGCCAAGGGCCTACCAGCACCGGGTATTGTTCTGGGGCATCATCGGCGCCATCGTCATGCGTGCCATCATGATTGGTTTCGGCGCAGCCCTTGTCACCCAATTCTCATGGATACTTTATGTTTTCGGTGCATTTCTGGTTTTCACGGGCGTAAAAATGTTTTCAACGGGAGATGACAAGGCCGGATTTGAAGACAACATGGCTCTCAAGTGGTTGCGACGTCACTTCAACATCACGCCAGATTATCACGGCCATGATTTCACCGCAAAACTTCCCCATCCCAAAACTGGCAAGCTGGTAACCTGGTTGACACCGCTTGCTGTTGCCCTGATTCTGGTTGAATTTGTTGACCTGATTTTCGCCGTTGATTCAGTGCCCGCCATTTTTGCAGTGACCCTTGATCCCTTTATTGTCTACACCTCCAACATATTTGCCATCCTCGGTCTGCGGTCTTTGTATTTCGCGCTCGCCGCTGCCATGCACCGCTTCAAGTATCTGAAAATTTCACTCGCCACCATTCTCGTACTTGTCGGCATCAAGATTTTCCTCGTGCCGCTGGGCGTCAAGGTTGATACATTGTTTTCGCTCATTGTCACCTTGGGCATATTGGCGGCAGGCATCGTCTACTCTCTTTGGAAAACCCGAAATGAGCCACAGGAGGTCCAGACCTAACTTCCGCTTGCCTTTCGGGGGTGGTAAGATATTTAACCCCACAACAACACCCGTTTGATTTGCCACCCCCTCGCGAGGTTAAACCATGAAAAAACTTGAACATCTGATCGAGAACACCATTCTCGCATCACGCTGGATTCTCGTGGTTTTTTATCTCGGTCTGGCGGTGGCGCTGGCATTGTACGCCATTTCATTCGTCCGCAAACTCTGGGAATATTTCTCGAAAGTCATGGTGCTGGAGGAAACCGACGCCATCCTGAAAATCCTCAGCCTGATTGATGCCAGCCTTGTCGCCAGCCTGGTGGTCATGGTGATGATCTCAGGTTATGAAAACTTCGTCAGCCGCTTTGACAATGTCGATGAACAGAGCGCTGAATTGACCTGGCTCGGCAAGATTGATGCAAGCTCACTCAAGATCAAGGTAGCCTCCACCATCGTCGCCATTTCATCAATCCACCTGTTGCAGGTTTTCCTGAATGCCGACAAATACACCGATTCAAAAATCATGTGGCTTACCGTCATCCACATGGCTTTCGTGTTGTCTGCCCTGCTTTTGGCCTATATCGACAAGGTGATCACTTCCACCAAGAAATAGAAATTCCCGTTTGATTCCGAAAGTAAAACCATGTCACGCATTGCCTATGTCAACGGTTCCTATGTCCCGGAATCTGATGCAAAGATTTCAATCTTTGACCGGGGTTTCCTGTTTGCCGATGGCGTCTATGAAGTGACCCCCATCGTCAATGGAAAACTCGTGGACTATGATGCCCACATGCAAAGGCTGGAGCGTTCCCTCGGCGAACTCCGCATGGCCTGGCCATGCAGCCAAGACGAGATGAAAACCATGCATCTCGAACTGATCACGCGCAACAAGCTGCACGAGGGCATCATCTACATGCAGGTGACACGCGGTGTTGCTGACCGCATGTTCAACTTCCCGAAGGATATCACGTCGTCACTCGTGGCATTCCCGCAAGTCATGAATCTGGTGGACAATCCCAATGCCCGCACAGGCGTGAAGATCGTCACCACACCGGATATCCGCTGGTTGCGCCGTGACATCAAATCAATCATGCTGCTGGCCCCGGTGCTCGGCAAACAGGAGGCCTATGAAAAAGGTGCCGCAGAAGCCTGGATGGTGGAAGACGGAATGATCACCGAAGGCACGTCTTCCAATGCCTATATCGTCAGGGACAACACCATCATCACCCGTCCCCTGTCAAACCGCATTCTCGCTGGTTGCACGCGCCGCGCGCTTATTCGTCTGTCGCAGGAACATGGCGTTGAGATTGAAGAGCGCCTGTTTACCCCACAAGAGGCCTACGACGCCGACGAAGCCTTTCTCACCTCAGCCTCGCAATTCGTCATGCCGATCACAGAGATTGACGGCAAACGCATCGGTGGCGGCCAACCAGGTCCGGTGACACGAAAACTGCGCGAACTGTTTCTGGAAGAAGCCCAGTCCGATTGAAGCTGGAATCCCGAAGCATCAGCCATTTGCATTGACGCGCCTTGATCTTGCGTCAGGTAATTTGAAAGCCCATCCAATCAACCAGTAGCAGCATCGGTCTGCCAGCTTCTTGCTGTCACCGTCACTTCATTGGCCTGTTCCGGGGCCGTAACCGGTTTCCATGATTTCAGGCGGGTCTTGTTGAATTCAACTTCGGCGGGCTTCAGGGTTTTAGCCAGGGCGACAACGCGTTTGACGGCATCACCATCTTGTTGGGCGGCGGCAGCGGCATACCAGAACAGCGCTTCCGTCGGGTTGATCTTGGTGCCCAGACCGCGTTCCAGCAGAACTGCCAGATTGAATTGGCTGTCTTTCAAGCCATGGGCAGCCCCCAAGGCAAACCACTTGTAGGCCCGTTGATAATCAGGTGCACGGCTTTCGGAACCGGCCGAAAGAACAGCAGCATTATGCATGGCGCGAACATTGCCCAAACCAGCGGCGCGCTCATACCAGCCCAAGGCGGCATCAATGTCTTTGGCAACGCCTTTGCCGCGTTCATAGAGTGTAGCCAAACGGTATTGTGCCGGGGCCAGGCCCTGTGCTGCCGATTTGCCATACCAATAGGCGGCTTTGGCGAAATCCTGGGGTGTGCCCAATTCACCATTGAGATAGCGCGTGCCAATGACGAATTGCGCATTGGCATTGCCTTGTGAAGCAGCTTCGCGAAGAGCAAGTGAGCCAGCTTCTTTCGGCGGCAAGTTCTTGGCGGCAGCACCGTCGGTTGGCTGATTGGCGGAGATCAATGCACCAAGATCGTCTTGATCGCCGATCGATGGCAGGGATCCCGTCAACAGCGGATCAGATTCCGTTGGCGTCAGGCTGCTGTCAAGTTCAGCGGGTTTTGGCTGGGGTGGCGTTGCCACATCGGGCGTGGTTTCAACAGCAGCAGGTGCTTCTTCCACAACCTCGGGCACAACGTCAGGAATGGTCTTGCCCAGATCGGCTTTCGGCTGCTCGATGGATTGTTCAATTGAGGCTGGTGCGACGGGAGCCTTGGCCTTCTGAGGTTTGCCAAACATGCTGAAAGTGAAGGCCGACACGGCAACCAGCAAAGCCAGTCCCATCAAGACGAGTTTGCGCTTCTTGGCGTCATTGCCGTTGGCAGCCTTGCCATTTGCCTGAGGGATAAATCCTGGCGGCGTGCTTAGAGTTTGGCCAGACAAAGAACCCGGCATGGCCAATGCGGGCGGCGGCCCCATGGGCCTGCCATTGGCCTTTTTCTTGAACAGGCTAAAACCCAACAATCTCTTTGAGCTGTTTTCGCTCAATTTGGCCGCACCGGGGGCGATGCCACTCAGCAGGCTTTTCGGTTGAACAGAGGCTTGGGCAGCGCGGCGGGCAGCGGCAATGAAATCATCGCCGCCCGAAGCCGCTGCATTGGCTTGCAGTGTGGCGCGTTGGGCGTTCAGGATACTATCAAACGGATTGGCTGGTGCTGCCGGTGCTGGCTCAGCTTGAAATTCCGGAACCTGGTATTCAGGTCCTTGAAACGCTGGTGCCACTACAGGTTCGGCGAATACATCGACAGGTTTCGAGAGTGCAGCTTGTTGCGTTTCAAGCATCCCTGGCTCTTGCAATGGATTGGCTGGCCATGCGGGTTCTGGAGCAGGAAAATCTTTGGCGGCAAAACCAGCTTGTTGCGCCACAGAAGTTTGATGCGAAGGGTTAACCGCAGCAGCCAATCTTTGACCGATGGTTGCGGTTTCCAGTTCGGCCAGTTTGCTGACAATCTGCTCCAGCGTTTCGTGCACCGCTTCGAGGGTTTCCTGATTGCGATGATCCGAATTTTCGGAAGCGGCCTTGACCGCCAGCAATCCCTGCTGCAGGGCATTGATCTCAGGGGCACCAGCCAGCGAAATTTCCTGGGGAACTTGCACTGCAAACTGGTTGGCCTGTTGGGCCAGCATGTGTTGCACAGCGCGGTTTGCCGCAGCTTCTGCAACGTCAGCAGCGGTTTGGCTGGCAATGGTCTTTTGCTCTTCCAGGCTGTCGAACAATTGATTGACGGCCCGCTCAATGGTTTCGAGTGAATTGAGCTGCTGTTCGGTGCGGTCAACGCGGCTGGCAATATCAGCGAGCTTTTGCTCAACTTCCATGGCCGCACCAGCGGAACGGCCCGACATGGCATCATTGAGCTTGTGGTCGAGTTCAGCAAGACGCCGCTCGATCTCGGTGACTTGTGGCAGGTTGCGGTTTTGGGCCAGGGTCTGGGCCTGCGTTTGCTCCAGACGCTGGGTGATCGCAACGATGCGGCGGTCCATCTCATGGATGGGCTGCATGTCGGGGCCCTGGGCCACGCGGGTTGAAAGCTGCTCTACGGCATTGCGCAGGGCCAGCATGTCGCCACCCTGGGCCTGCACGATCTTCTGGGTTTGCGAGGCTTCATCGATGCGGGCGTTCAGGCGCTCCACTTCGTTCCGCAAGCGCTGCATTTCAGCAGGCCCTGCACCATTGCCCGTCAGTGAATTCTGGGCTTCGCGGATTAGACCAACGATGCGCCCTTCAATGGCGCGCAATTCCTGCTGGCTGGCTTGAACGGCTTGGGTTTGCGCCCGGTTGGCCAGTGACTCAGCCGTATCGCGCACGGTGTCAATGCGACCTGCAAGTTCCGTCAGCTCCTGCTTCAGCAAATCCGGCAATGCAGTTTGTGTGTTGCTGGTCTCGCTGCGTTCAACCCGTTTGGCCAAATCACTCAAGCGATTTTCGAGCAGGCTGAAAGCAGGCGCTTGCTTGAACACCTGTTCCTGCGGTGCTGCTGCGGCTTTCGCCGACATGGCGGACATGCGTTCGGTCAGGGATTTGAAATTGTCACGGTTGCGCTTTTCGGCGGTCTCCATGTGCTCGACAATGCCGCGCACAGCTTTTTCAAGCGAGGCATAGCCCTGTTGGTCTTCCGGCTTGCCTTCAACGCGCTGCTTGTTGGAGGTGGCAATCTGCCGACCCAGGATCGACAGCCGTTCATTGACGGCGGTGAAAGCTTCAACGGTCTGGCGCTCGTTGCTGTCAACGCGGCTTAACACCCGGTGAAGCGTGTCGTTCTCGGCCCGTTGTACCGGCATGTCATAGGCGGTTGCCGTTTCAGTTTCCCAGCGCGAAAGGCGTGACAAATGTTCTGCAATATCTTCAAGGCGCGATGCCGTGCGCTCCAGCGCGTGGCTGGAGCGTGGTGCAGTGGCTTGCACACGCGGACGGGCTATCTGGGCAGGTTTTGGTGCCACGGCCTTGCTGTCAGCCGTATCCTTGATGGTGCTGTTCAGCCATTCACCCAGCGTCATGCCGGAGCGACGTGCTGCTTGTTTGGCCGCTTCCCGCGCGTCTGGTTCAATGCCCTTGACGCTCCATGGTATGCCTGGCTTCATTACCCAAATCTCCTCAAACCACACAAACGATTGCCGAATTTACCACTGGCAAATCACCTGCTGGCTGCTTGTCTCAGACCCGGAAAGTTAACTTTCTTGGTAAATATTCAGTTAAACATCTGATGTTTCTTTCAATTCATTTTCCAATCGTTAAATCCACTTCGAACGAACCCAGCCAGGAAACCGCTTGATGGCCCACGCCAAACCGAATTTTGCCTTCGCCAATTCCCCCCTGAATCGCCGGGCGGAATGGCGTGCCAAGGGAATTGAAGCTACCGCCGACACGACCAGAAAATGCGTTTGGATCAAGGGCGATGAGGTGCGCATGGCGGGTGAAAAATTGTTTTTGGAAATGCCGGATGACAGCCAGGCCGAAGTGATTTTTCTGGGCGAAGATGCGCAACACGCACTTTGGTTTGCAACACTGTCGGCTGCAACCGATGACTTGCAGGCGTTGCGCGGATTGATGCAAAAATCGCTTTTGCCATCCGAAGAATTGTCAATCCTGGCGCAAGCCCGCAGTCTGGTACACTGGCATGAAACCCACGGCTTCTGTGCCAGGTGTGGCGCGAAATCCGACATGGTTGAACTTGGTTACCGGCGACATTGCGATGCTTGTGGTGCCGATCATTTTCCACGCACGGACCCGGTGGTCATCATGGCGGTGCGCCATGGGGATGAATTCCTGTTGGGTCGGCAATCCGTTTGGCCACCAGGCATGTATTCAACCCTCGCCGGTTTTGTCGAATCCGGTGAAACCATCGAGGCCGCGGTGGCGCGGGAAGTTTTGGAAGAGGCGGGAATCGCCGTCCATTCTGTCAGCTATGTGGCCAGCCAACCCTGGCCCTTTCCAGCCAACCTGATGATAGGCGCAGTTGCCATTGCTGAAAGCCGCGACATCACCATCGACGGCAACGAACTAGAAACGGCGCGGTGGTTTTCAAAAGCGGAACTTCAACTGATGCTTGACGGCAGCCACCCCGAAGGCCTGGTCGCCTCCCACCCCTACGCCATCGCCCATCATCTGATCGGGTGGTGTTTGGAGAATTAGGGAATGGTGTGAATGGCTCGCTTGAAGTACCATTTTGGTCTGAAAGAGCATCCTTGGTGCTCCCCACCTCCGGCCTTTGGCCACCTCCTCCCCGATGAAAAATCGGGGTGGAGGGTGTAGTCAGAGGCCGATATTCAAAAAGTGCCCTCCAACCCGCCCCTTCGGCGGGGAGGAGGTGGCGCGAAGCGCCGGAGGTGGGGGCTTCAGATCGACTTCCCACCTACCCCGCCGCCACCCGTCGCTTGGCCAGTTCGGCCCGGTAGGGACTGGCGGGATAGGCACCGAGGATGCGCATGTAGGACGTGAAGAACCCCAATTCCTCGAAGGCCAGTTTGACATTCGAATCATCCGGATGGCCTTCGATATCGGCATAAAATTGCGTCGCCGAGAATTGGCCTTCAAGCTGATAGGACTCAAGCTTGGTCATGTTGACGCCATTGGTGGCAAAGCCGCCCATGGCCTTGTAAAGTGCTGCGGGCACGTTGCGCACGCGGAAAACAAAACTGGTGATGACCTTGCTTGCTCCCGGCCGTTTTTCCTGCGGCTTTTTTGAGAGGATGACGAAGCGCGTGGTGTTGTGTTCCTCATCCTCGATGTTGCGGGCGAGAATTTTGAGGCCATAGGTTTCAGCCGCCAGTTTGGTGGCAATGGCGGCCTGGGTTTTGTTGCGGGTTTCAGAAAGTTCACGGGCCGCCCCTGCCGTGTCGGCAGCAACCACCGGCTTCAGCCGATTGCTGCGGATGAATTTGCGGCATTGACCCAGCGCATGAACGTGGCTGTGGACTTCCTTGATGTCATCAAGCTTCACCCCTGGCACGGCCATCAGGTGAAATTCGATGCGCAGGAAATGCTCGCCGATGATCGAGAGATGTGACCCCGGCAACAGGTGATGCACATCAGCCACGCGGCCTGCCGTGGTGTTTTCGATGGCAATCATGGCAAGTTCGGCCTTGCCCGATTCGACCGCCTGAAAAGCATCCTCAAAGGTGCTGCATGGCAGGGGTTCGTGGTCAGCAGCGGCTTGCACGCAGGCGATATGGGAATTGGCACCGGGTTCGCCCTGATAGGCGATTTTGCCGCTTTTGGAATATGTCACGATTGGTCCTTCAACAGGCGTCTGGCTTTTTCAAGGTCAGCGGGAGCATCCACGCCCAGCGGCACACCATCAACCCGGACCACGGCGATTTTCATGTCATTGTCCAAGGCTCGCATCTGTTCGAGCGAACGTTCCTTCTCGCGCCTTGATGGTGGCAAATTGACAAAGCGCGACAGGCTTTCGCGGCGATAGGCGTATATGCCGATGTGGTGCCAAAAAGCTGGGCCAAGCTCTGGTGTGACACGGCGCAGGAAATCCCTGGCAAAAGCCACCTCGCGGTTGTTGTCCAAAGGCGTGATAGCCTTGACGATATTGGGATTATCCACGTCCTCTTGGCTGATGATGGCGGCGGCGATGGTGGAAATATCAACGGATGGATTGGTCAAACCCGCCAGACAGCGGCGCACGGCCAGGGGGTCCACGGTCGGCAAGTCGCCTTGCAGGTTGACAATATGGGTGAATTGCTGGCCGGGATCGCGCAAGGCCAATGCCGCTGCCACCCGGTCAGAACCTGATGGCAAATTGGGATCGGTGATGATGGCATCGCCGCCGGCATCGCGGATGGCAGCGGCAATTTCACTTTCCCCGGCGGCAACCAGCACGTGGCCGAGTTTGGCTTCCACCGCCCTGCGCCAGACGTGGACAATCATCGGCGTGCCGTGAATGTCGGCCAATGGTTTGCCAGGCAGGCGCGATGCTGCCATGCGGGCGGGGATCACGACAATGGTATTCTGGTGGTCAATCATGGAATTGCCGGGATACAAAAGTGGGTGGGGCGCGGCATATTGCGCCTCCCGCCTTATAGATATTGCGGCCAAGAGGGCAAAGCATTAGTTAGTGCGCCGGGATTTATCCGTGTCGGCATGCAGGCTGACGATAGATGTTTTATGAGGGCACGACGATGATTGACAGCTGGACTTTCAACAAGATGGCCGGAGCCGTGCTGGGTACTGGCTTGTTGGTTCTGGCCTTGCAAAACGTGAGCGGTATTTTGTTTCACCATACGGCGCCATCCGAAGAAAATCCGGGCTTTAGAATTGAAATCGAAGTACCTGAAGTTGTTGCGCCCGGTGGTGTGGCGGCTGTTGCGGTTTCCATCGGCGCACTTTTGAAGGAAGCTGATGTTTCGAAGGGCCAGGTCGAAGCCAAGGCATGCTTGAATTGCCACCACTTTGCCAAGGGTGCCGGCAAGAAAACCGGGCCTGAACTTTACGATGTAGTCGAACGCCAGATCGCCTCCATGGCTGGCTTTGAATATGGTGCTGCTGCCAAGGAAAAGTCTGGCGAAAAATGGACCTATGACAATCTGAATATTTTTCTGAAAGCTCCCAAGGCCTATCTCAAGGGCACCAAGATGGTGTGGGGCGGCTTGAAGAACGACAAGAAGCGGGCCAACCTGATTGCCTATCTGTCAACACTTTCCGATGCGCCGAAGCTCTTTCCGGCACCTTGAACATATCGGCGAATTAACGTGTATTTGGATGGGGACACCGGCAAACTGCCGGTGTTTTCATTTTCGGGTGGCCTCGCGTATGAAGGGGGTTACGCGAATCAATTGGAGAAATCAGGACCATGGGCGTCACACGGCGACGGTTTATCGAGTTGGCTTCGCTTTCGCCGTTCGCGGGGGCTATTTCCGCTCTACCAGCCAAAGCGCAGGAAAAAATTTTCCGCCATGCCTCGACGCTGTTTGAAACTGTTAAATATCCTCCGGATTTCAAGCATTTTGACTACATCAATGCAGATGCCCCCAAGGGTGGCCGTGTCAGGCTAGGATTGCTGGGATCCTTCGACAGCCTGAACCCCTGGACCATCAAGGGCGATCCGATTGATCCAACCGTCAATGAAACGCTGTTGAAGTCTTCTCTGGATGAGCCTTCCTCGGAATATGGCTTGCTGGCCGAAAGCTTTTGGCATCCCGATGATTTTTCCAGTGTGGTGTTTCGCTTGCGGCCCGAAGCCAAGTTTCACGACGGTATGCCGGTGACACCCGAGGACGTGATTTTTTCGCTTGAAGTGCAGAAGGCAAATCTGCCAGCCCGGTCTGCCTACTACAAGGACATCGCAAAAGTCGAGAAAACCGCAGAGCGGGAAGTCACCTTCACATTCGCCATCAAGGGCAATCGTGAATTGCCCCATATCACCGGGCAACTGGCCATTCTGCCCAAACATTGGTGGACAGCCAAAGATGCGAATGGAAAACCGAGAGACACCAATGCCGCTTCTCTTGAACCGCCACTTGGCTCTGGTCCCTATGCCGTCAGCAAGATTGTATCGGGCAGCAGCTTTTTGTTGACCCGCGTGCCCGAGTATTGGGGCAAGGATTTGTCTGTGAATGCAGGGCAGGACAATTTCGACGAAATCGAATATCAACTCTACAAGGACCAAACCGTATTGCTGGAAGCTTTCAAGGGCGACCAGTTTGACATCCAGGTTGAATCGTCATCAAAGAACTGGGCCACGGCTTATGAGTTTCCGGCGACCAAGGATGGCCGCTGCATCAAGGAAGAACTGCCGCGGGCTGGCGTGTCGGGCATGCAGGCTTGGGTTCTGAATTTGCGTCGGTCCAAATTCAGTGACGCGCGGGTGCGCCGTGCCATGGACCTTGCTTTTGATTTTGAATGGTCCAACACCAATCTGTTCTATGGCCAGTATCGCCGCGCACGCAGTTTTTTCAATAATTCCGAACTGGAAGCCACGGGACTCCCATCGCCTGAGGAACTGGCATTGCTCGAGCCCTTGAAGGACAAGATACCTCCCGAAGTTTTCACGGCAGAATATGCCAATCCTGTCAGCGCAACGGCAATTGAACGCCGCAAGAACCTGCAACTGGCGCAACAGCTATTGTCCGAAGCCGGTTGGAACGGCGCGACTGAAGGATCAAAGCAAGTTCTCAAAAATGCCGCTGGTGAAATTCTGTCGGTGGAATTTACCCTGTATTCTCCGGCCTTCGAACGCATCGCCCTGCCCTACAAGGAGCAGTTGGAATTCCTCGGCTTCACCGTCAACATCCGCTTGGTCGATCTTTCGCAATACGAGAAGATCACCGAAGATTTTGACTATGACATCATCGTTGGAAGCTATGGCCAGAGCTTGTCTCCCGGCAATGAACAGCGGGATTTCTGGTCAACAGAATATGCCGACAAAAAGGGCAGCAAGAATGCAGCTGGCATCAAGGATGCAGCCATTGATGCCCTCGTCGAGAAACTGATTGTGGCACCTGATCGAAAGTCCCTGATCGCTGCCTGCAAGGCCCTGGACCGGGTGTTGATGTGGAAGCATTTCATGATTCCCCAATGGTTTGTTCCGATTGACCGGATTGCCTATTGGAAGCGCGTCAAGCATCCCGCCGTCATGCCAGGCTATTCGCTTGGCCATCCCAAAACCTGGTGGTTTGATGCCAAGGCGGCAGAAGAACTCAAGAAGACATGATGCCGTTCCTGTCGACGCTGGCCTGAGATGGGAAGCTATATCCTCAAGCGACTATTGCTGATGATTCCAACCTTGTTGGGCGTCATGCTGGTGACGTTCATCATTACGCAATTTGTGCCGGGTGGCCCCATTGAAACGCTGATGGCGCAACAAGAAAATCCTGGTGAAAGCGGTTCACGCCTCGATGGCGGCCAGGAAAATCTTGATCAGGGTGACGTCGGCGGAAGCTATCAGGGAGCCGGCAATCTTGATGCGGAGAAAATCAGGGAGCTTGAGAAACAGTTTGGTTTCGACAAGCCGCCGACAGAACGCTTCTTCTTCATGATGAAGAATTTTATCACGTTTGATTTTGGCCGCAGTTTCATGAATGACCGCCCGGTGCTCGATCTGATCATTGAGAGATTGCCAGTGTCGATATCTTTGGGGCTATGGTTGACGCTGATCAGCTATCTGGTTTCCATCCCGCTGGGAATTGCCAAAGCGGTGCGTGATGGGGACCGCTTTGATATCTGGACATCGGGTGTGATCATTGTCGGCTATGCCATTCCCAACTTTATTTTTGCCATCATTCTCATCGTGCTGTTTGCCGGCGGAAGTTTTTATGACTGGTTCCCGCTGAAGGGCATCACATCTGACAACTTCGAAGAGTTGAGCCTGTGGGGCAAGATTGTAGACTATGCCTGGCACATGACATTGCCACTGGTTTCCATCGGTGTGAGCAGTTTTGCCACCATGACCTTGCTGACCAAGAATTCCTTTCTCGATGAAATCCGCAAACAATATGTGACGACGGCCCGGGCCAAAGGCTTGAACGAAAGCCGCGTACTTTATGGCCATGTTTTCCGCAACGCCATGCTGCTGGTCATCGCTGGTTTTCCCGGTGCATTTCTCGGCGCGTTTTTTACCGGATCCCTGCTGATCGAATATGTCTTCTCGCTGGATGGCTTGGGTCTACTCACATTCACATCGGTGGAAAAGCGCGATTATGCCGTGGTATTTGCCAACCTCTACATCATGACCCTGATCGGTCTGGTCATCGGTCTGGTCAGTGATCTGCTTTACACGTGGATTGATCCCCGCATCGATTTTGAATCGCGTGAGGTCTGAAGTGAGGCTGCCCTTCAAGATATCGACCATCAACCAGCGCCGCCTGCATTTGTTCCGGGCCAACCGCCGCGGTTACTGGTCCTTCATCATTTTCATGGTGCTGTTCATCATCTCGCTGTTTGCGCCACTTATCGCCAATGACAAGCCCATCCTGGTTTCATACAAGGGCCAATGGCTTTATCCACAAATGCAGGACTACCCGGAGAAAACATTCGGCGGATTCAAGGCGCGGACTGATTTCAAGGAAGGCATCAACCAGGAAGAAATCATGGCCCATGGCTGGATAGTCTGGCCGCCCATTCGTCATTCCTATCGCTCGGTCAACAATGAAATTCCAAAGCCCGCCCCATCGCCCCCTGCGTTCAGCCTGACACGGGAGGAACTCTGCGCAAAATATCCCAATGGCGTGAAAGATTTCCAGTGCCATGCCTCGAACATGAACTGGTTTGGCACCGATGACCGGGGCCGCGATGTGATTGCCCGCATGCTCTATGGCTTTCGTGTTTCAGTGGCCTTTGGTTTGATCCTCACGCTGTTGTCATCCGTCATCGGGGTGTTTGCCGGGGCCATTCAGGGCTTCTTTGGTGGCTGGACCGATCTGCTGTTCCAGCGTTTCATCGATATCTGGTCCTCCCTGCCAACCCTCTATCTGCTCATCATCATGGCGAGTTTTTTCAAACCGACGTTCTGGTTGCTGCTGTCAATCCTGGTGTTGTTCTCATGGACCAGTCTGGTTGGCGTGGTGCGGGCGGAATTCCTCCGTGCACGGAATTTTGAATATGTGCGGGCGGCGCGGGCGCTTGGATTGAGCAATGCGAGGATCATGTGGAAGCATCTGCTGCCCAATGCACTGGTGTCCACGGTGACCTTCATGCCGTTCTTATTGTCTGGCTCCGTGACCACTTTGACGGCGCTGGATTTCCTCGGCTTTGGCTTGCCTTCAGGTTCGGCATCGCTGGGTGAAATGGTGGCGCAAGGCAAGGGAAACTTGCAGGCACCCTGGCTTGCCGCTTCAGCTTTCGTGGCGATTTGCAGTTTGCTCACGCTGCTGGTGTTTGCCGGTGAAGCGGTGCGCGATGCGCTTGATCCGCGGAAGACCTTCAAGTGAGTGCGCCCCTGCTCGAAGTCAAAGATCTTTCCGTGGCGTTTTCGCAAGGTGGCAAAGCCACATTGGCAGTGGACCACGTGAGCTTTACCTTGGAAAAGGGCAAGACCTTGGCGCTGGTGGGTGAATCAGGTTCCGGCAAATCCGTCACTGCCCTGTCGATCCTCAAGCTTCTCGCTTATCCTGCCGCCAGCCACCCTTCCGGGGCCATCCACTTCAACGGTGAGAATCTGCTGGACAGTGATGAGGCGGATTTGCGCCGGGTACGTGGTGCCAAGATCACCATGATCTTTCAGGAGCCGATGACCTCGCTCAACCCCCTGCACACGGTTGAAAAGCAGATCGGTGAAATTCTTGAACTGCACAAGGCCATGCGCGGGCTGGCGGCGAAAAAACGCATTATCGAACTCCTCGGCAAGGTTGGCATCCGTGATCCTGAAACGCGGTTACAGGATTATCCCCACCAACTCTCAGGTGGCCAGCGCCAGCGCGTGATGATCGCCATGGCGCTTGCCAATAATCCGGATCTGCTGATCGCTGATGAGCCAACGACGGCGCTTGACGTCACGGTGCAGGCGCAAATCCTGGAGTTGCTGAAAAACCTGCAACAGGAATTCGGCATGGCCCTGCTGCTGATCACCCATGATCTTGGCATCGTGAAGCATATGGCTGATGATGTCTGCGTCATGCAGAAGGGCAAGGTGGTGGAACAGGCTCCGGTCAAAAAGCTGTTTGCGGACCCCCAACATGAATACACCAAAATGCTGCTGGCCGCTGAGCCGCGGGGTGAACCGCCGAAACCTGATCCCCAGGCCGAAACGCTCGTATCCACCGACAATCTGAAAGTCTGGTTCCCGATCAAGCGCGGATTTTTTCGAAAGACTGTCGGACATATCAAGGCGGTCAATGGCGTATCCTGTGAAATCAAGGCAGGCCAAACCCTTGGCATTGTCGGTGAATCGGGTTCGGGAAAAACCACGCTTGGCATGGCGCTGCTGCGCCTGATTTCTTCAGAAGGCCCGATCAGCTTTCGCGGTCAATCCATTGATGGCCTGAACTCAAAAGCCATGCGGCCCCTGCGGCGCGACATGCAGGTGGTGTTCCAGGATCCCTTTGGCTCCCTGTCGCCGCGCATGTCGGTTCTGCAAATCGTTGAAGAAGGCCTGATCATCCAGCAGCCCCATCTCTCGGCTGAAGAGCGACGTGAAAAAGTGGCGGCGTCCCTTGCCGAAACGGGCCTCGATCCCACCACCATGGAACGCTACCCCCACGAGTTCTCTGGTGGCCAGCGCCAACGCATCGCCATTGCCCGCGCCCTTGCACTCTCACCCAAATTCATCATGCTGGATGAGCCCACTTCAGCGCTTGATATGTCCGTTCAAGCGCAGGTGGTGGATTTGTTGCGTAGCCTGCAAGCCAAACACAATCTCGGCTATCTGTTCATCAGCCATGATCTCAAAGTGGTCCGGGCCCTGGCCAATGAAGTGATCGTCATGCAAAATGGCGTGGTGGTGGAGCGCGGCCCATCAAAACAGATTTTCACGGCACCACGTGAAGAATACACCAAGGCCCTTTTGGCGGCGTCACTCAATCTCAAACCCCTCCATGGCAACATGCGACAGTGAGCGGATTTCTGTTCGTCACACCCACCTGGGATGCTGCGCCATGGCGCAAAGCCATGCAAGCTGCCAGACCGTCTATGGCCGTGGAAGTGTGGCCAACAACATCCGCTGTTGAATACCTCCACTACGTGGCGGCCTGGCTTCCGCCGCCGGGCGTTGTGGCCTCCCTGCCCAATCTCAGGGTGATATTTTCGCTGGGTGCAGGTGTTGATGCGATTTTGTCTGATGCCGGTTTGCCAGCGGGCATTCCCATCGTGCGGGTGAATGATCCAGATCTTACCAACCGCATGTCGGAACACGTGGTCATGCATGTGCTGATGCACCATCGCCAGCAATTGCGCATCAGTGAAAACCAAAGACAGGCACGGTGGGACAGTTTCGCGCAACATGCAGCATGTGATTTGCGTATAGGCGTCATGGGCCTTGGTGTGTTGGGGCTGGACGCAGCCCGCAAACTTTCGATCATGGGATTTAACGTTGCAGGCTGGAGCCGCAGCGCCAAATCCGTCGCAGACATCGAATGTTACGCCGGGAAAGCCGAACTCGCCACCTTCCTGGCCCGCACCGATGTTCTGGTTTGCCTGCTGCCTTCCACGCCGGAAACCGATGGCATTCTTGATATGGCAGTGTTCAAATCCCTGGCACGATCAGGCCCGCTGGGTGCACCAGTGCTGATCAACGCAGGGCGCGGGCGACAACAGGTTGAAGGTGATATTCTGCAGGCGTTGGATGAAGGCGTGTTGCATGGAGCTTCGCTGGATGTTTTTGCCGAGGAGCCCCTTCCAGCCGCAAGCCGATTCTGGCAGCATCCCAAAGTGCTGATCTCGCCGCACACAGCAGCAGACTCCGACCCCGCCACCATTTGCAGATATATCGCACGGCAGATTGAACGTTTTGAAAATGAAGACGGGTTGGAAAATCTGGTGAACAGGGTGCGAGGTTATTGAAGCCGTTTGATCGACGTCACCAACTGGCCTTTTGCAGCAATGCGAGCGACTGCCACATCCAGCGGTTCCACAACCGTCATCATGTGTTGGGCATTGGCGTGCAGCAAGTGTTTCCCATCGTGCATGATGCCGACATGGCCTTTCCAGAACAGCAGATCGCCGCGTTGCAAGTTTGAGAAATCCACGGGGTTGCGTGCAACACCCAGTTCGCGTTCCTGCATATCGGAGTCGCGCGGTGCGCCTTTGCCGCAAGCTTGCAATGAAACTTGTACGAGGCCCGAACAATCAATGCCCTGCATGGTTTTGCCGCCCCAGAGATAAGGCACATGCAAAAACTTTTCTGCCACGGCTACAAAATCCTTTTGAAATTCTGTCGCGGCTGCAAGATGATCGGCAAATACAAAACCACCTTGACCCAAGCTGAGGTATTCCCCTTCACGCGCCGTCACTGACAACCTGGCGTTCATCGGAATGCCGATGGCAGGTTGGGTCTTCAGATCGGGCTTGGGATAAATGTGGGTTGATGGCATTGCAACATGATGGGTGGTGCCTGAAGCATCCACCGACAAACTCTCCGCTGCCACGTATCCCACATAGCCATCGCCATCCAGCTGCACCCAAGCCCAACCGTTTTCATTTTCGAAAACCTTGCAGGTTTCCCCCAACAGGGCTTGCGAAAGCTGCATGGCATCAACTTGGGGAGCGCGATGTAGTGGCGTTACCGGCCAGGTAAATTGCGCAGGGCTTCCGGCAACAAATCGCTTGGCTTCAATTTTTTCCTGCAAGGCCTGGTCTGCAAGATCATCCCTGAAAACATGCAGCCGCTTGTCCAATTTGATCATGCACGCACAACTCCGGCTTTGGCGGTTATCAGGTCAGATAAGCGTTCAAGGTATAAAACACCTTTAACGGTGCGCTGAATCAAAACATTGCGCCTGTCCTTTTCATCCCTGCGGCGCGACACCAGACCGAGCTTGCCCATGGAGTCGAGAGCGCGGGTAATCACGGGTTTTGTTACTTTGAGTTTTTGCGCCAGCGCCCGCACGGTGTGGGGCGGCGCTTCCAGATAAATGCTGAACAGGATGCAGATCTGCCGCACTGAAAGATCAGGCTCATCATCGAGAACCTGGGCCAGCGCCACATCGTGCCAGAGCTGCATGGATTGGGCTGAAGAAAGCTGCATGAAAACGGTTCCGGATTTCGTTTCGGTACCGTTTCATATCACGCCGATTCACATCCCGGTGCAAGTCCTTCATTTTCCATAGTTTTTCTGGAGCAAACTGAACAAGGCCCGCATGCCCTGTTGTTCGCCGCCCTTGGGGCGACCGGGTTTTGCATTGGGGGTCCAGCCGAAAATGTCAAAATGCACATAAGAATTGGCCTTTTCGCTGAAGCGGCGCAAGAATAACGCAGCCGTAATGGATCCGGCAAAGCCACCGGCACCTGCATTGTTGAGGTCAGCCATCGGCGTTTCAATCATTGATGCATAGGGACGCCACAAGGGCATGCGCCAGACCGGATCATTCACCACCATGCCATGGCTTTGAATGTCGGCCGCAAGCTTGTCATCATCCGTGAAAAACGGCGGAAGATCAGGGCCGAGCGCCACGCGGGCCGCACCCGTCAATGTCGCCATGTCGATCAGCAGTTCCGGCGCTTCTTCATCAGCCAAGGCAAGGGCATCAGCCAGAATCAACCGACCCTCCGCATCGGTATTACCGATCTCAACTGTCAGGCCTTTGCGGGATTTGAACACGTCGCCGGGGCGGAAGGCTTCGTCGGAAATCGAATTCTCCACGGCAGGAATCAAAACCCGCAAACGCAGATTGAGCTTGGCCTCCATGATAAGGCGGGCAAGGCCCAGCACATTGGCGGCTCCTCCCATATCCTTCTTCATCAACAACATGCCAGCCGATGGCTTGATGTCGAGACCGCCCGTATCAAAACAAACGCCCTTGCCGACGAGTGTTACTTTCGGGGCCTTGGCGGGCCCCCAGGTGAAGTCAATCAGCCGTGGATATTGCGAGGCAGCAGCCCCCACCGCATGGATCAATGGAAAGCCTTTTTCCAACGCAGAACCAGAGATAACCCGCAACTTTGCCTTGTGGGTTTTGGCAAGCACCATTGCGGCTTTTTCCAGATCGTCCGGGCCAAACAGATTGGCGGGCGTATTGATCTGGTCGCGCACCTGATAGCTGGCATTGGCCAGGGACAGCAGAAGTTTGCGATCCACACCATCAGGACAAACCAGTCGCACATGCTTGACCTCAGGCGAACGATAGGGATCATATTTGTAAAGTTCCAGAGCCCAACCCAAAGCCACGAGTTCAGCCTGTTCAGGCGGCTTGGCAAAGGCATAACTGCCCGCTGGCAGTTTGCCTGCAATGGCCCCCAAGCCGAAAACGTCGTCACCGGTTTTCGGTGCGCCGACATAAACCGATTGCAATTCGCCTGACTTCCCCGGCATCAACAGCAAACTCAGCGGCGCAGCTGAAAATGCTTGTGCCGCCGCCCAGTTTGCCACGGCAGCAGTTTGGCCTTTCACGTGGGAGGGCCAGTCAGCAGCACTCACCACATGCAGCAGCACCGCCGATTTTTTTCCCTCGGCAACAATAATATCTTTTGCATCGCGCATGATGGTCTCCGCTGTTGCTTGAACCCCGCAATGCGGGTGATTCTTAACGACTGGTTAATGCCCATGGTTAAGCATTTATTGAAGAAATGAAAGCTAAAGTCGCGCCAGGAATGCCCGATGTTGGGTTGGAGTTTCAGGTATGGCGTTGTTCGGCAACAGGGCTTTGGGTTTCGCATCCAACGTCAGAATTGTAACCACTCTCATGGTATGCGGCCTCGCGCTTTCGGCCTGCCAGAACAGGACGGCCAGTCTTGCTGCTGATCCCATGGCAACGGCCTCCACAAGTGCCGCAACCACACCATCCTTCAAACGCACCGAAGTGCTGGGCAAGCAATGGGAAACCAACCCAGGCGATGTCAAAGTGGCACTGGCCTATGCCGAAAGCCTCGGCGCGCTCGGTCAGACTGAAACGCAAGCTGGTGTTCTGAAAACCGTTGCCGATCGCAATCCGTCAAATGCCGAAGTCCAGAATACCATGGGCAAAAAACTGCTGGCGATGGGACAAGGCCAGATGGCGCTCGATTTGTTGCAGCGCTCCGCCAGCTTGAATCCCCAAAGCTGGCAGGCCAAATCAGCCTATGGTGCGGCGCTGGACCAGTCCACCCGACACACCGAAGCACGGGAGCAATATCAGGCTGCCCTTGCCTTGAAACCCGGCGAACTTGCCGTCATCAACAATCTTGCCATGTCCTATGCCTTGCAAGGCAAATTGCCGGAAGCCGAAAAAACCCTGCGCGAGGCCATGGCGCTTCCCGGTTCCAATGGCTTGCCGCGCCTCCGCCAGAATCTGGCGCTGATCGTCGGCCTGCAAGGCCGGCTGGATGAATCGCAACAAATTGCTTCCCAGGATTTGCCGCCTGACCAGGCGGAAGCCAACCGTGCCTATTTGCAGGAAATGTTGTCGCGCCCCAACACCTGGGCCCAATTGCAGGACGGTTGATTCTGCGGGTTGCATGACAAAGGAAAACCCCGCTATAAGCTGATGATGATCGATGAAGCCCCATTGGCAGAGAAATTGCGGGTTGCCGGACTGCGGCCCACCCAGCAACGTCTGGCCCTTGCCCATCTGCTGTTCCAGAATGGTGATCGCCATGTCTGCGCCGAGGATTTGCACGCCGAAGCCCTGACGGCCAAAGTCGCGGTATCATTGGCCACGGTTTACAATACGCTCAACCAATTCACCGACGCCGGATTGTTGCGTGAACTGGCCATCGAAGGCGACCGCAGCTATTTCGACACCAACACGTCGAACCACTTCCACTTCTTCCATGAAGCCACGCGCCAACTCATGGATATTGATTCAGACAGTGTCAGGGTCATTGGCATGCCAGCGGTTCCCGCCGGCAAGGAAATTGACCGCATCGATGTGATCGTGCGCTTGCGCGACAAGCCTTGATTTAATCCAGTCTTTCGTCGGGATAAACTCCCCACAGTTGGTTTTGCCTGACATAACCTTCATAATCGGCGGCAACCACATAGCACCATTGGCCATTGCAGCTTTTGATTTCACTGACGACGCCAACCGACAACCGGGCCACGGCTGCGGTTTTTTCTGAAGCCCCGTCACGCAGCACCACTGATTTGTTCTTGGCCCAGTCGGCAACCAGGGCATTGCGCTTGCCGCTCAGCATGCTTTGCAGGATCCAGCCTTCACCACCTTCACTGTCGCGGATCTTTCTCCAATTCTCAAACTCCAGGGTGATTTCAACCGGCATGCCCTTGCGCTGAAACACCCAGGCAACGGCGTGATCACTCGATGGTCCTTTGCGCACATTCACCTTGCCGGCCTTGATTGAAACAAAGCGCGGCAGTGGCAAACCAGAAGGGCCCAGCTGTTCGGGCGGGGCTGAAATGGAAGCTGTAACATCGCCCGGAAGAATTTCTTCGCCAACTGAACGGCGCATCGCAAGGCCCACCACCACCAGGATTGCCGCCGTCAGACAAAGTCCTGAAACCACAAGCCCACGTCGACTGCGGGCAAAGTCCAGCAAGCGGTTTGAAGGGTGGGGCAGCCTTGGGGTGGTGCGATAAGAAGCCATGAATTCCTGAACCTGATTGCCGCCAGTGTTGCCGCGACAAGGTTAAGATTGGGTCAAGGCGGCGGCGGGCTGTCGGCCAGTTGCTTCAAAAGTGGTATATGACGTTATTCCCAGCGTCGTGCTCCGTCACCCCGTCAACATCCCGGCAAATCCATCGCCAATCGTCCGGTTCAACACAGCTTTCAATTCCCCATAACTCTTGTGGCTCTGGCCAATGGCACCCAACGCCGGGGGCTGTTTCAGATTGGCGATGGGGATCAAGGCAACTGGCATCGAAACGGGCAGCAGCCTTGCACCCTTTTCCTGTTGCAACGTCAACAGCAATCCATGCATGTCGCCAGTTGTTGCCAGGCGTTGCAGCAGCATCAAGCGGTGTTGGCCGTGGCGGTTGGTGGTGAAATATATGTGTCCCGTCTGGTGCGGCACGGCCACATGGCCCGCCTGGGCATAGGCGGCATCCAATCTGGCTTTTTCGGCAAAAACCAAATGCCCCAGGCTTTCGTCCCATGTCACGTCAGTGAAATAGGTAAAAATATCTTCCGGGCGTTTTGAAGAGGGGCGGATGGTGAGGTAGTTGCCTTCCAGCCACGAAATGCCAGCCCGGGCATAGCCGCCCAGTTCATCAGGGGCCGTGGTCGCGGGGCTGTTCCTTAAATTCAATCCCAACACATCTTCCAGCCGCACCAATGTCGTTGGCGAGAGACTGCGCTGGCCGCCCAGGCCTTTTTCGAGGGCTGATAGACTGATCTTCGCCGCATCGGCCAGACTCGCCCGCGACATGCGACGGCGTGCCAGCTCCTGCTTGATCAGGGAGGGAACAGAAGAATTTTCGCGGGCAGCCATGATCCCCGTCATTTCAGATTCCAGTTCATCAAGCAAGCTCATGGTCTTGCTCCAATGGCCAGCAGGTTGGCATAGCGCCACGTCCAGCTCTGCCAATCACGTTGGTTCAAGCGAACCTGATACTCATTGTGGTTGATGATTCTGCTTACCCATATGGTATCAATGGAATGAATGTCTTTGTGTGATTTCTTGTAGTCATAGGGCGAAAATACCATGCGCAGTCGGTAAAGTGCCGGCAAAGCCGTTACGCCTAACTGCTCCATGTAACGCAAGTCGAAGCCCGTGGCATTATTTGCAAAATAACGATCCACATTCCAATCAGCAATCCGCCCCCTGAAATCCATCAAGCCACAGCATACCAACAACACTGCCGTCGCCGCCAGATTGGCATTGATCAACCACTTGTTGTCGCGGCGTTGCCAAACACGCCAGATGATGGTCGCCAAGCCGAAGGCCACAAGGCCCATCCAGATCAATCCTGCAATTCGCCATTCGGTCCAACCAAAGGCATTGATGTAGGACAAGGTGCGTTTGGCCGATGACGCCAGCAGCAGCAGGTTTTGTCCCATCCACAAATAGACCAGCTTTTGCACGGTTGCGGATTTCGCCGTGGCAGAATGGGGCCACAGGGCAAAGATCATGAGGAGTGCGGCCAGAATTGCCGTCACAACCAGCGTGTATGCGCCGCGATGCACATATTCGGCATGGGAATAATCGCCCGGCAAAACCTGCACCAGCCAGACATTCCAGAGATCAAGCAGGTTTTCAAATGCAAACATGCCGTTGAGCAACAACAGCGTGAGTGCCACTGTTGCGGGCCGGAAGAACAAGCGGTGCCAGGCAGGGGAATTTTGATCGACCACCGTATGGACTTCGGCCCGCCGCACTACCGCCACATGCAGCAGTGGCCAGATCATTGCGAAGGCCAGCACGAAAATCACCGGACCCCGGCTGAAGATCAGATCAATCAGGCTATCGATATCGAATTTGCGGGCAAAGTTCTCCAAAACCGGATTGGCCGTAATCAGCAAACTGCCGAAGACCACAACCGCGACAATTGGCAAGGCCAGTGCCCCAACCGATAGTCCCGCCAGACTTCTGCCGCCCCAGGCTTTCTTGGCGCCTTCCAGCACTTCAACATCGGCCAAGCGACGGCAAGCATGACCCGGCGCCTTGATATAATTTCGGAAGATGGCACCCAGCGTTTGCAGGCTCGTTAAGTCATCACCGAGATGCAACGTCACCGTCAAGGCTGATAACATGGCCCACGACATGGTGAGGTTGAGAATGCCGGGCTCCAGCGCCACACCAGCAATCGACAGCAAAGTAACACACAGCAAAAACAATGATTGGCGATGCTGCCGGATTTTTTTTTTCCAATCCCGCGCGATGACCACGAGTGGCAGCAGAAACATCAGCGCCGCAACACTGCCCGGTCCCTTGTCCCGGAAAATCAATGCGGCAAGTAGACTGGCAAGCAGGACTACCGCAAGCCGCGTTGCCAAAACCGAACAGCCCCGCGGGATTTTCAGTCCCCGATACAATTCGTTCAAAGCAACCTGCATGCAAAACCCCGTTTCAAAATCCGGGATCACCATCTCATGATCAGGATTTGAAACCTATCGGCAGTATTTGCATTTTACGTCACCGCACCACACAATCTGTGTGGTTGCTGTGTGGCTTATTGCGATGCCCAAATGATGCGGGCCATCCAATCGACATTTCGTGCGTCAACAACCCTGTCAGGATGTTCCGGATTGAACGACGCCAGTTCGATTGATTTGGCGGTTTGTTTTTTCATGATCTTTGCCATCACCTGGCCATCCTCGGTGCGCACAACCACACGGTCACCCTTGCGCACAGTTGCGGCGGGCGATACGATAATTGTATCGCCTTCCCGATACACCGGCATCATCGAGTCGCCGGTGATTTCGAGTGCATAGGCCGTGGTATCGGTGACACCCGGCACCTCCACTTCATCCCAGCCTTCGCCAGCCGGAAATCCGCCATCATCAAAAAACCCGCCGCGTCCTGCCTTGGCAAATCCCAACAGGGGTAACACCCGGCGCTTGGGCGGCTGGCCCTTTTTTCCGGCCAAGACTTCCATGAATTCATCAACCGGTGCACCAGAAGCATTCAGCACCCGTGAAATCGATTCCATGGTGGGCCAGCGGGGCCTGCCATCGGGGCCATTGCGCTTTGACGGGTTGAACGATGTGGGATCAAGCCCAGCCTTCTTGGCAAGGCCGGAAGCCGAGAACCCATAGCGTTCGGCAATCACATCAATGGCATTCCAAACCTGCTTGTGGGAAAACATGGGGGCCTCCTGAAAAATCTTGCACCGCAACCGCTAATAGGACAAAATACCTCATATGGCTGATATTGTCTAATGTTATTGTTATGCCAGTCTAGGAATTTGTGGAAATCATCCCATGCCCCAAGTTTATAAAATCGTTGATTCTGCTATGTGGGAAAATGCCTTGCAGGCTGGCATCTTCAATGGTGCGGCAATCGATTTGAGGGATGGCTATGTCCATTTGTCGTCGGCAGACCAGGTTGAGGAAACAGCGCGCTTGCATTTTACCGGCGTTGAAAATCTTCTCCTTGTGGCCTTTGTTCCTGAAGTTTTTGGCCCAACCTTGAAATGGGAAGCCTCGCGCGGTGGAATTTTGTTTCCCCATGTTTATGCCACGATCGATCCAGCAACGGCCCTTTGGGCACAACCAATGCCATGGAAAAGCACAACCCATGATTTTCCGCCGGGATGGAAATCTTGAGTATTCTGTCTGGACTTTTTCATCTTGCGCGGCCATTTCTGCATGCGCTCGATGCCGAACAGGCGCATCTCGGAACCATCCGGGCCCTGTCCTGTTTGCCGACGCACCGACAGGTCAAAAATCCATACCCACAACTTTCACAAAAACTCTTCGGTCTGGATTTTCCCAATCCGCTTGGCCTGGCCCCAGGCTTTGACAAAAATGCCGAAGTGCCCCACGCCATGCTGGGGTTTGGTTTTGGTTTTGTCGAAGTTGGAACGGTCACGCCCAAGCCGCAATCCGGCAATGCCAAACCCCGGCTGTTCCGCCTGAGCGAAGACCGGGCAGTGATCAATCGCTTGGGTTTCAACAATCAAGGCCATGCAGCGGTTTTGCAGCGGTTGTCGCAACGTCACGCCAGTGGAATCATCGGCGTCAACATCGGTGCCAACAAGGACTCGGCCGACCGGATTGCCGACTATGTCCGGGGTATCGAGGTTTTTTCCAATATCGCTGGTTACATCACCATCAACATCTCATCACCCAACACGCCGGGTTTGCGGGGGCTGCAATCATCAACAGAATTACAGCAATTGCTGGAACGCTTGAACAAATCCAGAGCCAAACAAAAAACTCGCGTTCCGATGTTGCTCAAAATCGCTCCCGATCTTGGCGATGATGAACTCCGGGATATCGCCAGTTGTTGCAGTGGTGGCGCGGTGGACGGCGTGATCATATCGAACACCACATTGTCGCGGCCTTTGCTCTCGTCAACATTTGCCAGCGAAACCGGTGGTCTTTCGGGCCGCCCCTTGCGTTCACTGGCCACCCGCCAACTGGCAAAATTCTTTGTGTTGACCAAGGGCAAGATTCCGCTTGTCGGCGTGGGTGGTGTGGAAGACACTGCATCGGCGCTTGAAAAAATCCGGGCTGGTGCCTCACTTGTGCAAATTTATTCCGCCCTGGTTTATCAGGGGCCGGGATTGATTGCCGACATTCTCAAAGGCTTGCACGAAAACCTTGGCACGGGCCCATTGTCATCCATCCGGGGCTCGCAAGCCGGACAACTGTCGCAAACTTGAAAACTACCAGATGGGACCTGGCAAATAGCTGTTGAAAATCCTCGCCGTCACTCCCTGCTGTTCAAGCTGATCAAGACTGGCATCAAACAGATCACGCAGATTTTTGCCATCGCGGCGCGCCAGAAAACTCAAGCTGCGGGAAAAAGTTTCGCGGTCGACAAAGGCTTTCCCCAATGGAGCGCAACAGGCCCGGGAAAGACTGCCGCCCATCCAATAGGAAAGCCCCAGACTGTCACCGAAAATGGCATCCACCAATCCAGTGCGCAAGGCTTCGTGCATGGCAGCAGCATTGTCGTAGGCCGTCAGGCTGGCACGGCCATAGTATTTTTCCAAAAACGCGCCGTGGGCCGAACCTTTGACAAAGCCCAGGCGCTTGCCCGCGAGGGACCGCACATCCGCACCCGGCAAAGGTGATCCGAGGCGCGTGACAAACCTTCCAAGTGAAACATAATAAGGTCGTGTCAAAGCCGCATCTCGGGCAATCACGTCGGTCATGCGAAGACCTGAGATAATCATGTCGCCCTCCCCGACCTTGAATCTGGCCAATACATCCTGATGCGGCAATGGCGTGATCTGACATTTGATTTCGGCATCCGCACAAGCCGCCGTCGCCAGGTCAATGGAAATACCCTTCAGTGTCCCATCGCCACCTTTGAAACTCCAGGGCGCAAAATCCTCATCGGTCAGAAGCGTCAGCATTTCGGCAGGCCTCACGGTGGCGGTACTTGCCGAGGGATCAATATGTCGAAACCTCGGGAAATATGATTGTTCCTGCTGGGCAAAGGCCTCGATTGGCAAAGTAACAACCATAGCGATTAACGCGATCCATAAATAATCTCGCCAATTGGTTGCGAAGATTGGGATTTGCCGCTTTCTTGAGCATGCTGAGGATTGTTTTGTGGCCATTGCGACTTCAGTCTTCTGGGGGCAGTTGTGGCGTTTGAGTTCTATCAACATAAGATTGTGGCGACCCTTGGCGATCAGGGTACCGCGCACGTGTTAGCCCAAGACGACTTTGATGTCTTGCCCCTTGTCCCCAGGCAATGGCTATTTGACGCTTTCAAAAGACTCCCCCCTTGCGAAATGGATCTGGTACTGCGCCACAAGATTGTGCCACTGATCTGGATTCCCACCAACTCCATTCATGCGGTGGTCAGCCTTAGCGCATTGCAAGAAGCCAAGGAAAAACGACTCAAGGTCGTCGCAAGGGTGGCCATCGAGGATTATCGTGCGGCGGTTTTTCATCAACTGGGTCAAAAGCTGTTGGCAAAAGCCACCTTTAACCTGGCCCGGACCCAGCCCCATTTTTCTGCCCGAACCCGAATGTTTCCAGAGCAAATGGCTTTTGCACTGCTGTTCGCCGTGCTGTTGCTGCTGTGCTGGCAGATCGCCGGAGCAATCACAGCCCTCAACGCGCTGTCGATTTTTGGCAGCGGCTTTTTTGCAATGGTCGTGGGTATCAGGGCTTTTTGCCTGCTGCCTGAAGCGGCAGGGCCTTCAACCAAACCTCTGCGACTGTTGAATGAAGACCTTCCCATTTACACCGTGCTGGTGCCGATGTTTGGCGAAACTGCTGTATTGCGGCAATTGATCCAATCACTCTTCCAACTGAATTATCCGCCGGAAAAACTCGACATCAAAATCATCCTGGAAGAATCTGACACCGTGATGCACCGGGCCGTGCATGCTCTATTACTTCCGTTCCATTTTGACGTGATTATTGTTCCAGCCGGAAAGCCGCAGACCAAGCCTCGCGCCCTCAATTACGCCCTTCAGTTCGCACGCGGCAGTCTTTTGACAATTTATGATTCCGAAGATATTCCGCAACCCAACCAACTGCGGCTGGCCGCCGAAAGATTTGCCGATGACGAGCCTGACATGGCCTGCCTGCAAGCGGCCTTGTGCTTTTACAATCCGGCTGAAAATTGGCTGACCCAGCAATTCACAGCGGAATATGCCAGCCTGTTCAAGGTGGTCTTGCCAGCATTGTCGTCCAGTGGCCTGCCCTTGTTGTTGGGAGGCACGTCAAATCACTTCCGTATTGAAGCCCTGCACCGCTGTGGTGGCTGGGATCCGTTCAATGTGACTGAAGACGCCGATCTTGGCATTCGATTTTCCCGCGCTGGCTATCGCTGCAGCGTGTTGAACAGCAACACATTCGAAGAGGCCAATCCACATCTTGGCAATTGGTTGAAACAACGCCGGCGCTGGCTCAAAGGTTTCCTGCAAACCTGGCTGGTTCATATGCGCAATCCGGTTGTGCTTTTCCGGGAGTTGCAAGCATCAGGTTTCTGGATTGTCCAGTGCATGACAATTGGCATTTTTGTGTCAGCACTGCTGCATCCCCTGCTTTTGGCCCATGCGGTTTGGCAGCTGCTGCCGCAGCAAATTGGAATTTCAAACGGCAACCTCTTGACCACGATTGCAGCTGGTTCCTGCCTTGCCATTCTGGCGGCAGGCTATATGGTAGCTGGTCTGACAACCTGGCTTGGCCTGCGCCGGGTTGGAATTTTCTCATGCTGGAGAATATTGGCGGGCGTGCCTGCCTATTGGTTTCTCATGTCTTTGGCAGCCTGGATGGCGCTTTGGGATTTTGTTGTTGCGCCCTACCATTGGCACAAGACAAAACACGGCCTGTCGAAATTTTCTTCACCCAACCACAAAACTGCAAAAAAAACCGATACCCATTGAGGGGCAGCGGGGCCTTTAACGCTGGCTGTCCCGCCAGTTCGGATTGACCCAGGGTTGGAGATTGCTGGCAGGCAGGGGATCGCGTCCCAAGATCATGTCACTGGCTTTTTCGCTGATCATAAGGGTGGGCGAATTGAGATTGCCATTGGTCACTTGCGGCATGATGGAAGAGTCAACCACACGCAGGTTCTCGACACCAATCACCCGGCATTGCGGATCAACAACCGCTGAAACATCATTGGCATCGCCCATCCTGCAAGTGCCGCAGGGATGATAGGCGCTTTCGCAATGTTCCCGGATAAAACCATCGATCTCATCATCGGAATTCACATCGCATCCCGGCTGGATTTCCTCGGCACGGAACGGTTCAAGCGCCTTTTGCTGCATGATCTCGCGGGTCAAGCGAATGGCGCTGCGGAACTCCGTCCAGTCATCGGGATGCGACATATAGTTGAAGAGAATTTCCGGGCTTTCATCTGGTTGGTTGCTGCGTATGCGCACATGGCCCCGCGACTTGCTGCGCATCGGCCCCACATGCACTTGAAATCCATGACCGGGAAAAGCCAGCTTGCCATCATATCGCACCGCAGCCGGGATGAAGTGATACTGGATATCGGGATATTCAATGCCGGCGCGCGAGCGGATGAAGCCACAACTTTCAAAGTGATTGGTCGATCCCAACCCGGACTGGAACAACATCCATTCCGCCCCGATCATGCCCTTGGACATGATGTTGAGTTTGCCATTGAGGGTGATGGGTTGTTTGCATTTGACCTGAAAATAAACCTCCAGATGATCCTGCAGATTTTCACCAACACCCGCAAGATCATGCAGAACCGGAACACAAGCCGCTTTCAACACGGCAGCAGGCCCAATGCCGGAGTGTTGCAAAATTTTCGGCGAATTGATGGTGGAGGCCGCAAGGATGACATCGCCGCCACAAAATAACTGGTGAAGTTTGCCAGCCCTTTTGTATTCGACGCCAACCGCCTTGCGCCCTGCAAAAATCACCCGTTGCACCAAAGCCCGTGTCACGAGTTTGACTCGCCCGGTTTTTCGGGAGGGGCGCAGATAGGCATTGGCCGCCGACCAGCGGAAACCCCGGTGCACCGTCATTTCCATGGCCCCAAAGCCTTCCTGCTGATGGCCATTGTAATCAGCCGTCACCGGATAACCCGCCTCCGCACCCGCATCGATGAAAGCCTGATAAAGCGGATTGAGCCTGGTCCCGCGCTTGACATGCATGGGACCGTCCGCGCCGCGCCAGCCTTCTTCCCCGCCTTCTGACGATTCCAGGCGTTTGAAATACGGCAGCACATGGCGATACCCCCAGCCTTTGGCCCCCATTTTTTCCCATGTGTCGAAATCAAGGGCGTGGCCGCGCACATAGACCATGCCATTGATCGACGACGAACCGCCCACCACTTTGCCACGCGGTGTTGCAAGCCTGCGCCCGCCGAGGTGAGGTTCAGGTTCGGTTTCAAATCCCCAGTTATACTGTTTCATGTTCATCGGGATGGCCAGTGCTGATGGCATCTGGATCAAGGGTCCACGATCAGTTCCACCATATTCCAACACCAACACCGATCGGCCCGCTTCACTGAGCCGGTACGCCATAGCGGAGCCAGCCGAGCCGGAACCCACGATGATATGATCATAAGTCGTTTCCATGTTGCGTCGCTTAGAACACACCGAACGTCGTCATTCCGACCTGCAAGCGTCATCTGCGAGACGTGAAACGGCAAACATGTGTGGCAACACCGACTTGTGAGGTCTGGTTTTGACAAACACCCCCATGATCTGTGATGATTGCCAAAAGTCAGGTGACCATGGAACGATTATTGGGCGAAGGTGAACCACACCCCGCCGACATCATGAATGAAACGGGCACCTCACCCTATTTGGTGATTTGCGAACACGCCTCAAATCGCATTCCCTCTGGCTTGGATCAACTGGGCTTGCAGGACGCAGACTTGCAGCGCCACATTGCCTGGGACATAGGAGCCGCTGGCACTGCAATGCTTCTCGCCAAGCATCTTGATGCGCCCCTCATCATGCAGAACTATTCGCGCCTGACCTACGACTGCAATCGCCCGCCGGAAGCTGAGGGTGCCATGCCAGAGTTAAGCGAAATATTCACAATTCCCGGCAATCTCAATTTGACGCCACAGCAAAAACTTGTCCGGATCAATGAAATCTATCGTCCCTTCATGGACGCGGTTGCAGGTCTGCTCGACCGCCGCGCCGCCCATGGCCGGCCAACAATTCCAATATCGATCCACAGCTTTACGCGCATCTACAAAGGCCGTGAACGCAGTGTGGAACTGGGCTTGCTGTTTGACCGGGATGCCTCGCTCGCCAATGCGTTGGTCAAGTCATTTGCTGGCGTCAATACCCAACTCAATGAACCCTACGGACCCAAAGATGGTGTGATGCATTTGATGAATGTGCATGCAGCACCACGCGGCCTGCAACATCTGATGATCGAAATTCGCAATGACTTGATTGAACACCCACGCGGCCAGCAGGAATGGGCCCACCGGCTTTCCGTTCCGCTCATTCAAGCCGCCAGATAAAACAGGGAGACTACGAATGGCCACAGGCATGCTCACACTCGAAGAGCTGAAAAAAGAAGTCAAGGCAGGAACCATCGATACCGTGGTCGCAGCCATGGTGGACTTGCAGGGACGACTCCTCGGCAAACGCTTTCATGGCGAATTTTTTGCCGATGGCGGATATTCAGAAACCCACGCCTGTAATTATTTGCTCGGCGTTGACATCGAAATGGAACCGGTGCCGGGTTATAAAGCCACGGGCTGGGACAAGGGCTATGGCGATTTTGTGTTGAAGCCCGACATGTCAACCCTGCGCCGCACCCCTTGGCTGGAGAAAACCGCCTTGGTACTTTGTGATGTTCTGGATCATCACACCCACCAAGATGTGCCCCATTCGCCCCGCGCCATTTTGAAAAAGCAGTTGAAGCGTTTGGAAGCAATAAAACTCAAATCCTACATGGCATCAGAACTGGAGTTTTTCCTGTTCGATGACAGTTTCGAAACCTGCCACACCAAAGGCTTCCGCGCCATGAAAACGGCGGGCTACTACATCGAAGACTATAACATTCTGCAAACCTCCAAGGAGGAAGTCTACATGCGGGCGCTCCGCAACGGTCTTGCGGGTGCGGGCATCACCGTTGAAAATTCCAAGGGCGAGTGGGGACCAGGCCAGGAAGAAATCAACGTCAAGTATTCCGACGCCCTGACCATGGCCGACAATCACGCCATCATCAAAAACGGGGCCAAGGAAATTGCCTATGGTGTTGGAAAAGCCATCACTTTCATGGCCAAGTGGGACTATGGCATGGCCGGAAATTCGTCCCACATCCATCAGTCACTCTGGTCAGCCGATGGCAAGACCCCGCATTTTTACGACAAGTCAGGACTGCACGGCATGTCGCAGATGATGCAGCACTATCTTGCGGGCCAATTGGCTCACGCCAGCGAGATGACCTATTTCCTCGCCCCTTATATCAATTCCTACAAGCGCTTCATGGCTGGCACCTTTGCCCCCACCAAGGCCGTGTGGAGTTTCGATAATCGCACCGCTGGCTATCGCCTCTGCGGTGCCGACAGCAAAGCCATCCGCGTTGAATGCCGCGTCGGCGGTGCCGACCTCAACCCCTATCTGGCCTTCGCGGCGCTATTGGCTTCAGGGCTGGACGGCATTGAAAAGAAAATGAAGTTGGAGCCTGTGTTTTCCGGCGATGCCTATAGTTCAGCCCAAAAACTGCGCGAAATTCCAAAGACCCTGCGCGAGTCCATCGAGCTTCTCGACAAATCAAGTTTTCTGCGCGGTGCCTTGGGCGACGACGTGGTTGACCACTACGTCCACACCGGACGCTGGGAACAATTCGAATTCGACCGCCGCATAACGGATTTGGAATTGAAACGCGGCTTTGAGCGTTATTGACACACATAGACACACACACTAAATTGTGTGTGTTTATTGGAGGATGTGCAAATGGGGAAATACGAGCCGCTGGGGCAATTCCTGCGCAAGCAAAAGCGCAAACGCATACCCATGACATTTTTGGAAATTGAGAAAATCATTGGACTTAAGCTTCCTGCGTCAAAGAAAAGTCGGGCATTCTGGAGCAACAACCCTGACAACAATGTCATGACAAAGGAATGGATTGAGGCAGGATTCGCTACAGAGACTGTGGACACCAAAGCTGGATCCATCGTTTTCAAACGTGGCACCAAACCCCCGGCCAAATCAAACTGGGAGCTGGCCTATGGTTGCTTGCAAGGGTGCATCACTTCTTTTGATCCTTCAGTGTCTCCATATTCAGAAAGCGAATGGGAAGAAATCGAAAGGTCATGGCTCGCCTCATGGGATGAACAGATGAGGAGGCTATGACAGTCGGGCTTCTGCTTGATACCTGCGCAATCCTTTACATTGCTAACAAAGACAAACTTCGTGCTGAGACCTCTGCCGCGTTGGAGAACGCGTTCGATGGAAATCGTGCATTTATCAGCGCCATATCGGCATTGGAACTTGGACAATTGTCAGTTCGCCGCCGGGAAAAAGCTCCCGCTGACCCGTTCAAGTTCTTTGACAGCTTCTCATCGCTTTCAGGCATTTCGCTTTGCACATTGTCGCCAGGAATTTTGATACAGTCCAGCTTCCTTCACCCCTGGCGGCACAAAGACCCAGTTGACCGAATTCTTGTGGCCACGGCCTTGGCCAACAATCTCACCCTCGTCACCTCCGACCGCGCCATCCTTGCTTATGGGGCGTTGGGTCACGTCAAAACCCTTGCCTGTTAAAAGAAAGAAAAAACCATGCCCATGCCCACCCGCAATTTCAACTTTCCAAACCCCATCAAGTTCGGTCCCGGCCGCGTGAAGGAGTTGCCGGATTTCTGCAAATCCGCCGGAATAAAAAATCCGCTGTTTGTAACTGACAAGGGCCTTGCAGGCTCGGATATGGTGAAAGATATTCTGGCCAATCTCAAAGCATCTGGCCTCGACGTTGAAATGTTCTCTGACGTGCGCCCCAACCCGACTGAGGAAAACGTGCTGGAAGGCTGCAAGGCCTATCGCGCCGGCAAGCACGATGGCGTTGTCTGTTTCGGTGGCGGTTCGGCGCTTGATACGGGCAAGATGGTGGCCTTGATGCATGGCCAGAATATTTCGATCTTTGATTTGGAAGATGTCGGTGATTGGTACAAGCGGGCCGACGCCTCTAAAATTGCCCCCAACATCTGCATCCCCACAACCGCAGGCACAGGTTCCGAAGTGGGCCGCGCCGGTGTCATCACCAACACCCGGACACACGAAAAGAAAATCATCTTCCACCCCGATGTCATGCCGAAGTTCGCCATCCTTGATCCTGAACTCACTGTGGGATTGCCGCCAAAACTCACGGCAGCCACCGGCTTTGACGCTTTCGCCCATTGTCTCGAAGCCTATTGCACAACCCTATATCACCCTCTTGCCGAAGGCATCGCTCTCGAAGGCATGCGACTGGTGAAGGAAAATCTGGCAAAGGCGGTAAAAAAACCAAAAAACCTGGAAGCCCGCAGCAACATGCTGGTGGCCTCATCCATGGGAGCCACAGCCTTCCAGAAAGGTTTGGGATCCATTCATTCCCTGTCGCATCCCTTTGGCGGTCTTTACGACGCCCACCACGGCATGTTGAACGGCATCATCATGCCTTACGTGTTGAAGGCCAACCGCAAAAAGGTTGAAAAGAAAATTGAGCGCGTGGCTGCCTATCTTGGCATCAAGGGCGGCTTCGATGGCTTCATGAAGTTCGTGCTGGCACTCCGCCGGGAATGCGGCATTCCCCATTCCCTCGACAAAATTGGTATCGATGCAAAGCAACTCGATAAGGTCGCCGAAATGGCCCACAAGGACCCCACCCATGCAGCAAACCCAGTGGCTTTCACGGTAAAGCAATACAAGACACTGGCGAAAAACTGTGTGACAGGCGATTTGTGAAAGGCTCGCATCCGTCTCGCTGCGCTCGCCACCTTCTCCCGCAAGCGGGAGAAGTGAAGGGTCTTCACCTCTCGCGCTTGCGGGAGAGGATGCCGCGTAGTGGCAGGTGAGGGCCAGCCATGCGCACCACCAAATCCATCCACATCATCAACTGTCACGCCGAAGGTGAAGTCGGCGATGTGATCATCGCAGGTGTTGCGCCCCCACCCGGCGACACAATCTGGGAGCAGTCCCGTTTCATCGCCCGTGATGGCGTGCTCAGAAATTTTGTCCTGAATGAACCGCGCGGTGGCGTCTTCCGCCATGTCAACTTGCTGGTGCCGCCCAAACACCCCAAGGCCCATGCCGCCTTCATCATCATGGAGCCGGAAGACACACCGCCCATGTCCGGTTCCAACTGCATTTGTGTGGCAACGGTTCTGCTGGAACACGGTATTGTGGCCATGCAGGAACCCGAAACAAAACTGCTGCTTGAAGCACCTGCGGGCCTGATCGAAATCACGGCGCAATGCCTAAATGGCAAGGCGCTTTCCATCACCCTGCGCAACGTGCCGTCCTTCGCCGCCCGCCTTGGCGCGACACTGCACGTCGAGGGCCATGACCCGGTGAAAGTGGACACGGCGTTTGGCGGTGACAGTTTTGTGATGGCCGATGCCTCCGATTTCGGTCTCACCATCTCGCCGGAGAATGCGGCACAAATCGCCGTGCAGGGTCGCAAGCTTGTCAAGGCTGCCAACGCGCAACTGCCGTTCATGCACCCCACATTGCCGGACTGGCGACACTATTCTTTCTGTTTTCTGCGCGGTCCCTTGGAGCGCGAAAATGGCGTGCTCACCTCTGCCAATGCCTGCGTCATCAACCCGGGCAAGCTGGATCGCTCGCCCACCGGCACGGGCTGTTCTGCACTGATGGCTGTGTTGCATGCCCGGGGCATGCTGCAGGTAGGCGACAGTTACATTGGCCGCAGCGTGATCAATTCACGTTTTACCGGCCATGTTGTTGCAGAAACCACCGTCGGCAATCACAAGGCCATCATCCCGGAAATCACTGGCCGCGCCTGGATATCAGGCACATCTACATTGCTGCTGGACCCCGATGACCCTTGGCCCGGTGGCTACAAGGTGAGTGACACTTGGCCAAATCATCAACCTTGATCACGCATCAATTTCAAAAACTGCTGCACGTGTTCTTCCGGCGTGGCAAACGACAATACGAACCGGCAATGCACTTCATCTCTGGCAAGGCCTTCCACAGGCCACTCATGGAAGCGTGCGCCCTGCTCCTGTACCGCATCAAATGTCGCACGCGGCATGACGGCGAAAACTTCATTGGCCTGGGTCGGGTTTGACAATCGCACGCGATTGGATTGCTGCAAGCCCTGCGAGAGTGACTGCGCCAGACGGTTGGCGCGACCGGCATTGGGCAACCACACGTCATCCTGCAAATAGGCCAGCATCTGCGCCGAAAGATAGCGACCCTTCGAAAGCAGTTGTCCGGCGCGTTTGCGTCGAAACAAAAAGTCGCCCGCCAGGGTTGTGTCGAAAAACACCACCGCTTCCAGCATCATGCCGCCATTTTTGGTGCCGCCGAAGGACAACACGTCAATGCCCGCTTTCCATGTCATCTCTGCTGGCGTGCAGCCAAGCGCCACCAGGGCATTGGCAAAGCGGGCACCGTCCATGTGGCACCTCATGTTGCTGGCCCTGGCGATATTCGTCAGCATACGGATTTCTTCGGGCGAATAGATCGTGCCAAGCTCCGTCACATTCGAGAGCGACATGGCCGAGAGCTTTGCCCCATGTTCACCATGCACAAACTGTGCAAGCTTTGCTTCAATACCTTGCGGCCTGATCTTGTTGCCTTCGCCTGCAACGGTCACCAGCTTTGCACCACCCGTGAACAATTCGGGGCAATTGCATTCGTCTGTGTTGATGTGGCTACCTTCGTGGCAAAGGATCCCGCCATGGGGTGGACAAATGGCAGAAAGCGCCAATGAGTTGGCACCCGTGCCATTCAACACCAAAAACGCCCTCACTTGTTTTTCGAAAATCTGGCTTAGGCGATCTTCAACCACCTGTGAACCTTCATCGTGGCAATAAGACACATCAGTCAGCCGCGCATTTGCATCGACCATCGCCTGCATGATGCGGCGATCAACGCCATAGACATTGTCAGATCCAAAATTCATGTTGAGATACTCCGTCGTTCAAATGCCAGCACGCCCACGCCACAGGCGATTATCATCAATATGCCAATGACCGCATGGCTGTTTGGCCACTCGTTGAAAAACAATGCGCCGAAGGTGACAGCAGTCAAGGTGAATGAATAATAAAACGGTGCCACTGCCCTCGCCGAAGCATGTCGGAAGGCAAGGAACACAAACAAGTGTCCCAAGGTGACAAAAAAGCCGGCCCCCAGCGCATAGAGCGCGAGACGCCCACTTACCGGCACCCATGTTTCAAACAACATTGAATTGATGGTAGCCGCCACCAGTACACAAAAGACAACTGAAAATGTGATCACAATGCCCGGCAAATCATCAGGTGTCTTGCGTGAGAGCAAATCTCGCGCCGCAGACCCCGCTGCCGTAATGAAGCCAAGCAGTGCATAGGGTGATGCATCACTGCCACCTGGTTGCGCCACCAACATGGCTCCGGCAAGACCAAGACCAATCAACAGCCAGCGCAGGAGGCCGATTTTTTCGCCCCAGAGAAAACTTGCCCCCGCCAGAACGAGCAATGGAGCCACTTGATAGATCGCAGTGATATCGCCCAGAGGCACGCGGGCCAGGGCGATGATGAAAGCCGTGACGGCGACGACTTCTGTCAGGGCCCGCATGATCGTCCAGAAACCGAAAGCCCGCGGCAGATGTTTGATGTGTCCCATGGCCACAACCAGCACAAAGCAACAGAGGGTGGCCGAAATGCCGCGCAGCACCAGGGCCTCTAGCGGCGGCACTTCGCGCAACATCAGTTTCAGAAAACTGTCGCAACTAACAAAGGTGATGCCAGACAGCACCATGCTGACAATGCCGCGAAGATTGGAGGAAGATGACATGGAAAGCCCGTCTTGAGTGAGGCTTGCTCTTGGCGCATTTCCAAAGGGGTTGCAACACGCCAGACCTCAGGCGTGAGGTAATGTCACCGGAACACGTATGTAACTGACGCCATTTGAATCCGGAGGCGGCAATTTCCCCGCGCGCATGTTCACCTGTATGGACGGCATCAAGAGCGTTGGCGTTGCAAGTGTCCGGTCACGGGCTTCACGCATGGTGACAAACTGGTCCTCGGATATTCCAACTTGCACATGCACATTGTGGGCAAGCTCGTCACCCACTGTCGTTTCCCATTGATGGTCCTTGCGGCCATCTTTCGGCAGATAATCATGGCACATGAACAGGCGGGTCTTGGGCGGCAGCGACAAAATCTTTCGGATTGACCCATAGAGCAGCCGCGCATCGCCACCCGGAAAGTCTGCCCGCGCTGTGCCATAGTCCGGCATGAACAATGTATCACCCACAAAAACCGCGTCTTGAATTTTATAGGACACGCAGGCCGGCGTATGCCCCGGCGTTGCAATCACCTCGCAAACCAGGTTGCCAATCCTGAAACGGTCACCATCGCTCACCAGAAGATCAAACTCTGACCCTTCACCAGACACATCCAAGGCGTTGAAGATGGGGCGGAAAATCTGTTGCACCTTGCGAATGTTTTCACTGATGGCAACCACTGCTCCGGTCTTGAGTTTGATGTATGGCGCACCCGACAAATGATCTGCATGGACATGGGTTTCCAAAACCCAACCAATCGTCAGGCCAGCATCACGGGCAGCCTGCAACACCAGATCAGCCGAAGCTGTGTCTGCCTTGCCGGAAGTGTGGTCATAATCGAGCACCGGATCAATCACCGCAGCGCGCCTGGTGGCGGGATCACTGACCAGATACGTGACAGTGTTGGTGGGCTTGTCAAAAAAGGCGCGGATGCTAGCTGGGGTCATGGCACGGTCTCCAAGACGTGATCATACACCATCCCTTTTTCAAACGGAAATCACCCCACCGAAGGGGGAGCGCCGCAACGATTCGTGGTCATCTCCTCAAAGCATCGCACTTCATTCGCAGAAAAGACTTTTCTGCCGCTTGCGTCGTCAGCGTCATCGCCTTCTCGTAAGCGTGAATGGCGGCTTCGCGCTCGCCGAGCCGTGCCAGCATATCCGCCTTGGTGGCATGGAAGGGCTGATAGTGTAGCAGTTCAGGTTCAAGAACGAGGAGTGCCTTGAAGGTGTCCGATAAGTCCTCAATGTAAGAAAGGGCCGCAAGCCGGTTAAGCGTCAGAACCGGATTGGGATTGAGTTTATACAGCCTGTCGTAAATCAGGCTGATCTCCCGCCAATCGGTTGACGCAAACGATCCGGCCTCACAATGAATGGCCGCAATGGCAGCCTGCAATTGATAGGGACCAGCAGTGCCGCGTCGCAACACCTGTTCAAGCAAACTCGTGCCTTCAGCGATGAAGTGGCGATCCCACATCAGGCGGTCCTGTTTTTCAAGTGGCACGAACAGGCCCGTTGGACTGCGACGCGATTCAAATCGCGAGCGAAGCAGCAGCAACAATGCCAAAAGCCCTCCTGCCTCCGGTTCCCCGGGGGCCAATTGCCAAACCAGCCGTGCCAGCCTGGTGGCTTCATTGCACAAATCAATCCGGATATAGTCCAGAGTTGTTGCCGCATAGCCTTCGTTGAAGATCAGATAAACCACAGACAAAACGGCATCTACCCGTTCGGGCCATTGGTCGACTGTCGGAATGTCGAATGGAATTTGGGCCTTGGTGATTTTCTGTTGGGCCCGCACCAGTCGCTGCGCCATGGTTTCACGCGTCGTGAGAAAGGCCCGGCCAATTTCCTCTGTCGTCAATCCGCACAGCGAACGCAAGGTAAGGGCCACGCTGGCCTGTCGTTCGATGGCGGGATGGCAACAGGCGAAGATGAGTTTCAACCGTTCATCGGGAATGGCATAGTCTTCGTCTTGCACAGGTTCATCTGCATCAAGCTGCAAGAGATGGCTGAGTTCCGCTTCCTTAACTTGTGCTGTTTTGGCCCGCCGTAAACGATCAATGGCTTTGCGTCGTGCGACCCTCAATAGCCAGGCCGATGGGTTTGCCGGCAGCCCGCGTCTGTCCCAATGTTCGAGGGCGGAGGCATAGGCATCTTGCAGGCAGTCCTCTGCCAACGGGAAGTTTCGCAATTGCGCCACCAGAATCGCAAAGAGGCGACCACCCTGCTCGCGGACGATGGTCGCAATGTGATGGGCAATGTCAGGCGGCTCAGTCAAAACTCATGATCGGACGAATTTCCACCGTGCCTGTGGCAGCATCGGGGATCATCGCGGCATAGCGGATGGCGTCATCAAGATTGGCACAGTCGAGGATGTAGAAGCCACCGAGTTGTTCTTTGGTTTCGGCAAAGGGTCCATCCATGGTTTCATTCCGGCCCTTGCGCACCCGCAGCGATGTTGCCGTGGCAACAGGTTGCAGGGCATCGCCAGCCACCATCACGCCATCTTTTCGATAGGTGTCAGTGGCAGCCTGATAGCCCCCCATGTAAGCACCGAATTCCGGCGTTTCCGGACTGATTCCGGTGCTTTCGTTGCCATAAATCAAAATCATGTATTTCATAGGCCTATCCTCTTGGGTTTAAAGTTGCGGCCAGAATGGTCTGGCTGTCAATGACGAATGAAATTTCGCAATTCGACAGGTTCAGAAAAATTTCCACAGCAGGAAACCGATTGCAGCCAGCATGACCAGTTGCGTACCAGCGCCGCCAACAATGCGCAACGGGCTTTTTGGATTGGCCACACTGAGGCCCATGACATGACAAATCCGTGCCACGACCAGCGCAATTCCCATGCCGTGCATGAGTTGCAATGGCGCACCCCGCGCCTCGGCCAGGGCCATCAGCAACAGGACGAATGGCACCGATTCAACAAAGTTGCCGTGACGCCTTATCCGCACGGCCAATTCCATGTCATCGCCGTGAAAAATGGAAATACCCGTCTCGCCCCGGCGCGCACTGACAAGACTGGACAAAACAATGGCCGCAAGGCCAAACAAAGCGGCATAAAGTGATGTGACTGCAAACATGAGGGGAAACTCCTTTGGATTGGTCGTTGAATTGGTTGACGGAACAAGACGCGCAGACTGCTGCTATTCGACACGATGTCGTTATCGCCAGTAAAAAATTAATCCCGGCTCAAAGCCAAAATGGCCCGCATCGCGGCGGGCCACTTCATACTTCAAGCATCGAAATATCAGGTCACCGGACTGGCGGCTGCACTACCGCCCCAATTGTCGGTCGGTGCAACAGGAGTTGCTATCGGCTCTGCCACAGGGTGTTCCCCCACATTGTTCAAAGTGCTGAACAGTCTGGATTTGCGGAAGCTCACCAGCCAGCGCATGTTGAAGAAGTGCAGGAGGCCAATCACCACAATGACGAGGCCCACCTTGGTGCTGAGAAATTCCATGGCTTCGACGGCAGTTGTTGGCTTGTCGCCATATTTGAGGGCGAGCGACACAAAGCCAAAGTTCAGCAGGTAAAAACCGACGAGCAGCAAGTGATTGACCGAGTCCGCCAGGGCCTCGCGGCCCTCGAAATTTTCAACGAGAAACACCCGGCCATTCTTGTTCAAGGTACGACCGACCCAGAATGTGATGGAAAGGCTGAAGGCGAGATAGATCAGATATGTCAGAAGCATGATGTCCATGATTTCACCTTATTTGCTATTTATGTAATTCGCTACTTAACGAATTAAATATCTTCGCTTGCGTGTAATTAGTCAATGAACTAAATGTCACATGGTTAAAGGGACCTCATCCGCCCCTTTGGGGCACCTTCTCCTCGAAGACGAGGAGAAGGGACAATTTGTTGGATTTTGTCCCTTCTCCACGCCTTCGTGGAGAAGGTGGCCGAAGGCCGGATGAGGTCCCTTCGGATAGCAATCTTCGGAAGCACAGTAATATTTGCGGAGTTACCCATGACAATTGAAAAAGTCTTCGAAGCCCTGTCCAACACCACCCGGCGCAAAATCCTGGCCTATCTATCGGCGACCAGCCTGACGGCGGGGCAAATCTCAGATCGATTTGAGATTTCCAAACCGTCAATGTCCAAGCACCTCGGCATTCTGGAAAATGCGGGCTTGATAAGCGGTGAAAAAAGGGGTCAATTTGTGCATTATTCCTTGGTGCGCGAAAGTCTGGTCAACACCTTGAATGGCTATGTTCAGGAAGTCTGCCCGGTTACGCGGCCGATCATACAGGAAAGTCGGCAACTTGCGGAAAAGGGGAGCGATTCCGCGCAATAATATTTCGAATTTTGATTGTTTTTGATTCTTTACTTGCGTCAACTGACCATTCCTGCTTTTGGAAAGGACAGGAACACTGACCTTTATACCGACTCTTCATGTCGGCTTTTGGTGTCGAAGGAGGATGATCATGAACAAGCCGGTTGCCGCCCACCAGTTTCGTGCCGAAGGCACACCTGAGGCCCATGGGCTGTATGATCCGCGCAACGAGCATGACGCCTGCGGCATTGGTCTTCTCGCCAACATCAACAACATCAAAAGCCACCGTGTGGTCAAGGATGCCTTGAGCATTCTGAAGAACCTTGAACACCGCGGTGCCGTGGGCGCTGACCCCAAGGCCGGCGATGGTGCCGGCATCATGATTCAAATTCCGCATGAGCTGTTTGCCGAAGAGGCAAAGCGCGCCGGTTTTGATTTGCCAGCCGCTGGTCAATATGGCGTGGGTTATCTGTTCATGCCCCGCGAAACCGTCTACCGCCAGGACATCGAACGCATCTGGTGGGAAACCGCCCGCGAGGAGGGGCTGAAAGTTTTGGGCTGGCGCGATGTGCCGGTCGACAAATCCGTGCTGGGCTATTCGGTCAAGGGCACAGAACCGGTGCATCGCCAGGTCTTCATTGGCAAAGGCCCGACGATCAAGAACGAAGCCCATCTCGAACGCAAGCTGTTCGTCTGCCGCAAAGTGGTATCAAACCGCATCGTTGAAGTGCTGGGTGCGAAGGCCCGCACCTATTACCCCGTATCAGTCTCATCGCGCACCATCGTCTACAAAGGCCTCGTGCTGGGGGCTGAGCTTGATCACTACTATGTCGATTTAAAAGACCAGCGCGTCACCTCGGCGCTCGCACTCGTACATCAGCGCTTTTCCACCAACACGTTCCCTTCATGGCCGCTGGCCCATCCCTATCGCTTTGTTTGCCACAACGGTGAAATCAACACGGTGCGCGGCAACTTCAACTGGATGGCCGCCCGTCAGGCCAACATGCAGTCCGATGTGCTGGGCGAAGACCTCTCGAAGCTCTGGCCGATTTCCTATGAAGGCCAATCCGACACGGCGATTTTTGATAACGCTTTGGAACTCCTCACCATGGGCGGCTATTCCCTGCCCCATGCCATGATGATGATGATCCCTGAAGCCTGGGCCGGAAACCCGCTGATGGATGAAGACCGTCGCGCCTTCTATGAACATCACGCCGCCATGATGGAACCTTGGGACGGCCCCGCCGCCATGGTCTTCACCGATGGCAAGGTCATTGGTGCAACGCTCGACCGCAACGGCCTGCGCCCCGCCCGCTATCTCACCACCGTTGATGGCTTCGTGCTGCTCGCCTCCGAAATGGGCTGCCTGCCGATTGACGATGCCAATGTCACCCACAAGTGGCGTTTGCAGCCCGGCAAGATGTTGCTGATTGATCTTGAGCAAAAGCGCATCATCTCCGACGATGAATTGAAGAAGCATCTCTCGACACTTCATCCGTACAAGGAGTGGTTGAAGAAAACCCAGGTTGTCTTGCGCGATATGCCGAAAGCCAAATCGGCAAGGCCCAAATTGACCACACCCCTGCTTGATCGCCAGCAAGCCTTCGGTTATACCCAGGAGGATCTGAAAATCCTCATGGAACCCATGGCCTCGACGGGTCAGGAGGCCATTGGCTCCATGGGCAACGATGCCCCCATATCGGCACTCTCGGATCGCGCCAAGTTGCTCGATACCTATTTCAAGCAGAACTTCGCGCAAGTCACCAACCCGCCGATTGATCCCATTCGCGAAGAGTTGGTGATGTCACTTGTGTCATTCATCGGCCCACGACCCAACTTGCTCGATCTCAAGGGCACCTCGAAGCACATGCGCCTTGAAGTCTCGCAACCCATACTGACCAACGAAGAACTGGAGCGCATTCGCAACATTGGTGAATTGCGCGACAATCCTTTCCGCACGGCAACGCTCGACATCACCTATGACGTGGCCAATGGCGCTGACTATATGGAAGCCGCCCTCGACAATGTTGGTGCACTGGCTGAACGGGCGGTGAAGGATGGTTACAACATCATCATCCTGTCGGATCGTGCCATTTCAGCCGAGCGGGTGGCCATTCCCTCACTCCTGGCAACCTCGGCAACTCACCATCACCTGATCCGCAAAGGATTGCGCACGGCGGTTGGTCTTGTGGTGGAATCGGGAGAGCCTCGCGAGGTGCACCAATTCTGCATGTTGGCAGGCTATGGTGCCGAAGCCATCAATCCCTATCTCGCCTTCGAGACACTCGAGGGCTTGTTGCCGTCACTCGATGAAAAAGTTTCAGCCTATGAAGCCGTGAAGCGCTATATCAAGGCCGTCGACAAGGGCATTCTCAAGGTCATGTCGAAGATGGGCATTTCCACCTATCAATCCTATTGTGGGGCCCAGATTTTTGATGCCATCGGTTTGTCGTCGGAATTTGTCCGGAAATATTTTACGGGAACCGCAACGACAGTTGAAGGCATTGGCCTTGCAGAAGTGGCAGAAGAAACCTTCTCCCGCCATGCCGATGCCTTTGGCCTGAGCCCGGTTCTGGCAACGCAACTTGATGTGGGCGGCGACTATGCCCAGCGCATCCGTGGTGAAGCCCATGTCTGGAACAGTGAAACTGTTTCGACATTGCAACATGCGGTGCGCGGCAATTCACAAGACAAGTACAAGGAATATGCCCGCCTCATCAACGACCAGAACGAAAAGCTCAAGACCCTGCGTGGATTGTTCCGCATCAAGTCCGCTGAAGAAATGGGCCGCACACCTGTTGCCATTGAAGACGTGGAATCCGCGAAAGATATCGTCAAGCGTTTCGCCACAGGTGCCATGTCCTATGGTTCAATCTCGCGCGAAGCCCACACCACACTTGCCATCGCCATGAACCGCATCGGCGGCAAATCCAACACCGGTGAAGGTGGCGAAGAGTCGGACCGCTATGTGCCATTGCCAAATGGCGACAGCATGCGCTCGGCCATCAAGCAGGTGGCCTCGGGTCGCTTCGGTGTGACGGCAGAATATCTCGTCAACTCCGACATGATGCAGATCAAGATGGCGCAAGGGGCAAAGCCCGGCGAAGGCGGACAGTTGCCTGGCCACAAGGTTGACGCAACCATTGCCAAGGTGCGCCATTCTACACCGGGCGTTGGCCTCATCTCACCGCCACCGCACCATGACATCTATTCCATCGAAGATCTGGCGCAGCTGATCTATGACTTGAAAAACGTCAACCCGGCGGGACAGGTTTCAGTCAAGCTGGTTTCGGAAGTCGGCGTTGGCACGGTTGCAGCCGGCGTCTCCAAGGCCCATGCCGATCATGTCACCATCTCCGGTTACGAAGGCGGCACGGGTGCATCGCCACTGACCTCGATCAAGCATGCCGGATCGCCTTGGGAAATCGGCCTTGCTGAAACCCAGCAGACGCTGGTCACCAACGACCTCAGGGGCCGCATAGCCGTGCAAGCCGATGGTGGCATTCGCACGGGACGCGACGTGTTGATTGCGGCACTGCTCGGCGCTGACGAAATCGGCTTTGCCACCGCACCGCTGATCGCCGCAGGCTGCATCATGATGCGGAAATGTCATTTGAACACTTGCCCCGTGGGTGTGGCAACACAAGACCCTGAACTGCGCAAACGCTTCAAGGGCCAGCCTGAACATGTCATCAACTTCTTCTTCTTCGTTGCTGAAGAATTGCGCAACCTGATGGCAGCCATGGGCATCAGGAAATTTATTGATCTCACAGGTGCCACCGAATGGCTCGACACCCGTAAAGCCATTTCCCATTGGAAAGCCAAGGGACTCGACTTTGGCAAACTGTTTGCCAAGCCCGATGTTGTTGAAGGCGTTGCAACGAAGCATGTGACCACGCAAGATCATGGTCTGGAAAAAATCCTTGATCGCAAACTGATTGCCGAAGCCATGCCTACCCTTCAAGGCGGCAAGCCTGTGGTGATTGAAACCACCATTCGCAACTCTGACCGCACGGCAGGCGCCATGCTGTCGGGTCAAGTGGCCAAGCGTTATGGCCACAAAGGACTTCCGGAAGACACCATCCACGTCAAGTTGACAGGCTCATCTGGCCAAAGTTTCGGTGCATGGACGGCGGCCGGTGTCACGCTGGACTTGACGGGTGAGGGCAATGACTATGTTGGCAAGGGCCTGTCCGGCGGCAAGATCATCATCAAGCCCCGCGCCAAAATCGGTTTCAAGCCCGAGGAGTCGATCATCGTCGGCAATACGGTGCTCTATGGCGCCATTTCAGGCGAAGCTTACTTCCGCGGTGTTGCCGGCGAGCGTTTCGCGGTTCGCAACTCCGGTGCCGTTGCCGTTGTCGAAGGCACGGGCGACCATGGCTGCGAATACATGACTGGCGGTTGTGTACTCGTCATCGGCAACACCGGCCGTAATTTCGCAGCCGGCATGTCCGGCGGCGTGGCCTACGTGCTTGACGAAGACCGCACCTTCGAAAAGCGCTGCAACCTGTCGATGGTCGATTTACAACCCGTGCCGGAAGAGGAAGAACTCCTCGAAAAGCATCAGCACCATGGCGGCGATTTAGAGCACCATGGCTTAGTGGATATTACATCCGGCATGGACAAGCATGATGCCACCCGCATTCACGAATTGCTGGTGCGGCATGTGAAGTACACGGACTCGTCGAAGGCGAAGACGATACTAGCGAACTGGGCGCATTATCTGCCGCTATTCGTCAAGGTCATGCCAGTCGAATATGCGCGGGCGCTGGCGGAATTGGAAAAAGCACAAGAAACCAGCAACGGCTTGACCGTTGGTGTCAAGCGGAGCGCATAAGTGAAAGCAGTGACGAGCACTCGACTGACGGCGCAAGCCAGCTTGATGCTTCAGCGGCGTTCAATAGCGATTGAGTGGGTCGAAAACACCTTGAGAAATCCCTCATCGGAAAAGATTGATGAGCGGGACCCTTCTTTGACTTTTGCATTCCGCCAAATTCCAGAAGCTGGGGACAAATGGTTGCGAGTGGTTTATCGAATGGAAAACAAACACGTTCATCTAGTGGTTACTGCATTCTTCGACCGAAACCAGGAGAACAGAAAATGAAGACGACATACGACCTAAAAGCAAACGCTCTGTACGTAAAGTTTTCGGATGAGACAATTGACCGTACAGAAGAGCTTCGCCCAGGACTCATTCTTGATTTCGACAGTCGCGGCCATATAGTTGGCATCGAAATGCTTGATGCAAAACAACAGCTTTCTGAGTCTGCGCTAAGATCGCTGGCCGCAGCTTGAGAAGTCCCTAAATTGACCACTCACACCGCAACAAATGGGTTCTGGATGAGAACACGGCCAATCCGCTGGCCGTGGTTCATGTCTTCGGAGTACAGAACATCACACCCTGCGAGTTCTGCAGCAGCAACGATGTTGGAATCATATATTCCAAAATTAGTCACTGAAAAGATTTCCCATGCGCGCTCATGGACGTTCAAAGTGAGCGACACGATCTCACATTTCTTTTTGAACAGACCTAGTCCATTTGCGATCTCCTGCGCCGTGAGTTTGAATTTTTTGCCTGCAATGTTCACAAATTCGTTCAAGACTTGCGTGCTGATGACAGCTGCGCCAGCAAACACCAACTCCTTGGCTATGGAAGTTCGTCGTTCATCGTCGTCGATTGAATACAAAAGAACATTCGTATCCAGAAAGAACTTATCGGCCACGGCTGTTTGCCTCTTCACGGTCAAACTTATAGCCCTCAGGGCGCTTCACGCGCTTTCTGATTTCCGCAAGTTTTGCCCACAACTCGTCGGCCGTCTTTTCTCGCTCGAGCAACAGCTGTTTTTCTTCGGCAAAGCCATTGGCTTCAACCAATTCATCGCCTTCTTTCAAACCAAGCCTCTCCGCAACATCCGCAGGAATGCGAACTGCCAGACTATTTCCCCATTTCGAAACTTTCATCACAACCTCCTCGGATATACATTCAAACCCAATGTATATCATAACCACGCACAGGTGTAAACATGGGCAAGATCACAGGCTTTCTCGAAATCGATAGGCAAGAACGCAAATATACTCCGGCGGCGGATCGCATTCGACATTACAATGAATTCACCATTCCGCTCGGCGACGAGGGCACCAAAAAGCAGGCGGCGCGTTGCATGGATTGCGGCATTCCCTATTGTCACAACGGCTGTCCGGTCAACAACCAGATCCCTGATTGGAACGATCTGGTTTACAACAACCGTTGGGAAGAGGCCTCGCGCAACTTGCACTCCACCAACAATTTCCCGGAATTCACCGGGCGCATTTGCCCCGCCCCGTGTGAGACGTCATGCACGCTGAACCTTGAAGATGCACCTGTCACCATCAAATCCATCGAATGCGCTATCGTCGACAAGGCCTGGGAGAATGGCTGGATCAAGCCGCTGATCGCCCCGGAAAAATCCGGCAAGAAAGTTGCCGTTGTCGGTAGTGGTCCCTCAGGACTCGCCGCTGCACAACAGCTGGCCCGGGCCGGCCACAATGTGCATCTCTTCGAAAAGAACGCCAAGGCTGGTGGCTTGATGCGCTATGGCATTCCGGATTTCAAAATGGAAAAGCACCTGATCGACAGGCGCATTTCACAAATGGAAGCTGAAGGTGTGACTTTCCATTATGGCGCCCATATCGGCGTCACCCAGGACGCCAAACAACTCACCGACTCCTTCGACGCCGTGTTGATTTGTGCTGGTTCTGAAAAAGGCCGCGACCTGCCCATCCCCGGTCGTGATCTTGCAGGTGTGCATTTCGCCATGGACTTTCTGCCGCAACAAAACCGCAGGGTGTCCAGGGAAAGCCCCCTCGACAATCGCCCCATTCTCGCTGAAGGCAAGCATGTGGTCGTCGTCGGTGGTGGTGACACGGGTTCCGATTGCATTGGCACATCGATCCGCCAGGGTGCCTTGTCGGTCACCCAGATCGAAATCATGCCAATGCCGCCTGAAAAGGAAAACAAAGAGCTTGTCTGGCCCAATTGGCCCATGAAAATGCGCACCTCTTCATCACAAGCCGAAGGTGCGGTGCGTGATTTCGCCGTGGCGACGATTGCCTTGGAAGGCGAAGGCGGCAACGTCAAAACCCTGAAATGTGCGAGAGCTGGCTCTGACTTCAAGCCCATCGCCGGAACAGAATTCGATTTGAAAGCCGATCTCGTGCTGCTCGCCATGGGCTTCGTTCATCCGGTTCACGATGGCATGGTCAAAAATCTCGGACTAAAGCTTGACCCGCGCGGCAATGTCGAAGCCAACATGAAGGACTATAAATCATCAGTCGACAAAGTCTTCGCCGCGGGTGACTCACGCCGGGGACAGTCACTCGTCGTCTGGGCCATACGCGAAGGCCGCCAGGCCGCTAGAGCCGTTGATGAATTTTTGATGGGATCAACAACCTTGCCGAGGTGATTATCACTGCTGTCTGGGGAAAATATTGATCTTTTTTAGTCAGTCCAAAACTATCCAAAACTGTCATTACCGGGCTTGTCCCGGTAATCCATGGTTCAACAAGCGCGGCGTTATACCAACGGTCATTTGAAACCACCCTTCTTCTCCCTCCCCCTTGGGGGGAGGGGATTTCTGAGCAATGTTGGTCAAATACAAAGAGTCGTTTCTTATGACGGTGGGCGTTATCTCGATAAATCACGCTTGCCCACAATGGATTACCGCAACAAGTGCGGTAATGACAATTTTGGGTGTTTTTTTGATAGGGCAAGCAACATCCAATGCCCTAGAGCGTTTTCCGAACTGTCTGAATCGAGAGGGATTCCCAAATCAGTTTTAAAGTGATTCAAGCTGTCTGCCGGGCTTGGAGGCGGCAGTTATGGCTAGAGCTTACTCAATTGATCTTCGGACACGTGTTGTTGGGGTT
>JANOXA010000080.1:0-7839 GCA_031418195.1 Hyphomicrobiales bacterium
TCAGGAGGAAGTCGTGGTCGGCTGAAAGTGAGTCCAGGGCTTCTTGCAAGGAGCCGCAGACGGTTGGCACTTGGGCGAGTTCGGCGGGGGGCAGGTCGTAGAGGTTTTTGTCCATGGCGGGGCCGGGATGGATCTTGTTCAAAACCCCATCGAGGCCCGCCATGATGATCGACGAGAAGCACAGATAGGGATTTGCCGTTGGATCGGGGAAGCGCACTTCAACACGTTTGGCCTTGGGGTTCGAGGTGAAGGGAATGCGGCAGGAGGCTGAACGGTTGCGCGATGAATAGGCCAGCAACACAGGTGCTTCATAGCCGGGAACCAGACGCTTGTAGGAGTTGGTCGATGGGTTGGTAAACGCATTCAGGGCCTTGGCATGCTTGATGACGCCGCCGATGAAAAACAGGCAGAGTTCAGAAAGATCAGCATACTGATTACCCGCCATCTGGGGTTTGCCATCTTTCCAGATGGAGAAGTGGCAATGCATGCCAGACCCATTGTCGCCCATCACGGGCTTTGGCATGAAGGTTGCGGTTTTACCGTAGGAATGGGCGACGTTGTGGATGACATATTTGTAAATCTGCATGTGATCGGCAGCCATGGTGAGGGGCTGATACTTGGTGCCGAGTTCATGCTGGGAAGACGCCACTTCATGGTGGTGCTTTTCAACCGACAGGCCCATTTCGCCCATCACAGCCAGCATTTCGCCGCGCATGTCCTGGGCCGAGTCCATGGGGTTCATGGGGAAATAGCCGCCCTTGGTGCGCATGCGGTGGCCCATGTTGCCGGTTTCATAGTCGCGGTCCGAGTTGGTCGGCAGTTCCACGCCATCCAGCTTGAAGCCGGTGTTGTAGGGGGAGGTGGAAAATTTCACATCGTCAAAGATGAAGAATTCAGCTTCTGGTCCAACGAACACCGTGTCGCCGAGCTTGGTTGACTTCAGGTAGTTTTCAACGCGCTTGGCAATGCCGCGCGGATCGCGGGCGTAGCCTTCGCCCGTACCTGGATCAATGATGTCGCAGAACACGGCCATGGTGGTTTGGGCATAGAAGGGGTCCATGTGAACCGACGTTGCGTCGGGCATCAGGATCATGTCGGATTCGTTGATGGCTTTCCAGCCGGCAATCGACGAGCCGTCGAACATCAGGCCTTCTTCCCAGGCATCGGCACCCATTTGGCTAATGTCCATGGTGAGATGTTGCATTTTGCCGCGCGGATCGGTGAAGCGCAGGTCGACGTATTTCACGTCTTTTTCCTCGATCATCTTCAGGGCATTTTCGATTGCTTTGTCTTTGGCCATGGTTGTCCTCTTTGGTCTGGCGTTATAACTGAATGTCTTAGAGCGCGTCTGTGCCGGATTCACCGGTGCGGATGCGGATGGCGTGTTCGATGGTGGAAATGAAAATCTTTCCATCACCGATACGGCCGGTTCGGGCGGCGTTTTGAATGGCTTCAACGGCTTTGTCTACAAGCTCGTCGGCAATCACAACTTCGATTTTCACTTTTGGCAGGAAGTCCACAACATATTCCGCCCCGCGATAAAGCTCCGTGTGGCCTTTCTGGCGGCCAAAACCCTTGGCTTCGGTCACGGTGATGCCTTGCAGCCCGACGGCTTGCAGGGCTTCCTTCACTTCATCGAGCTTGAATGGCTTGATGATCGCTTCGATTTTTTTCATGGGGTACCTCTATCCTGTCATCGCGAAGTTGCATGGCCTGTGCCAGTTGGGTGGGGTAGGGATTTCAAAGGGTTAGGGGGTTTGCCGGGAGTGACTAAAAGGCGACACGCCTAATAGTTAGGCGAATTGATGGTTTATTAGGCACGTAGTGGTTTAGTAAAAGCTCCAACGCGGGGTGGGCTGTTGCTTGTAGCCGCCAAAGGGACCTCATCCGTCTCGCGCCAAGAGGCGCGATCCACCTTCTCCACTTTCGTGGAGAAGGGACGATATCATAAGGTTTGTCCCTTCTCCATCGCAGATGGAGAAGGTGGCGCAACGCGCCGGATGAGGTCCCTTTGGTGGCCAGATGCTATGGCCCTCTGTATTGATACACCCTAAATCAGCTTCCCCTGCTTCGTCGTATCTTCTTTCGCGGCTTTTTTGAAGCCTTCGCTGAAGCCGAAGGGAATTTGTGGGCGCTTGCCGGCGAATAATTCAGCCACTGTGATGATTTGCAATTTGGGAAACTTGCCGTGGGCGGTTTCGTAAAGTCCGGCAGCGGCGGCTTCGGCGATCATTGGTTTGGTGGGATCGACCAGTGAGAGGAAAATGCCCATTGGGGCTTTTTCGCGGTCGAGCACGCCTTTCAAATCCCGGATCATGGCCACTGAAACACTATCGCCGCCTTTGACCGAGACGATGGCGCGTTCCGTTACCTTGCCATCAGGCTTGAAATAGATCAGGCCATCAATGCCGCCGTCAGCGCCTTTTTTCTTGCCCGCATAGGGCACAGCATCGACCAGGGATACCGCCCACCACTGGAATTGATATTTATCACGCAGTGCCAAATCCCGCGCCCCCGCTGCATCCTTCGGTGTGCCATGCACATCAAATTGAACGCCGGGGAAGGCATCCTTCAAGCGCTTCTCGATCAATGATATGGCGAGATGCGTGACATCAATGCCAATCCATTGCCGCCCGAGTTTTTGCGCCGCATGAACCGTGGTGCCACAACCGCAGAACGGATCCAAAACCACATCGCCTTCATTGGAGGATGCGGCGAGAATGCGTTCGAGCAAGGCCACAGGCTTTTGCGTGGGATAGCCGAGGCGTTCCTGGGCTTGGGAATTGATCGGATGAATGTCGTCCCATAAATCCGAGACCGAAAGCCCTTTTTGTTCATCAAGATATCGCTTTAGCCGTGGAGTTTTTCCTCGTGGTGGAATCGCTACTAACCCCACTTCTATCAAACCCTGCATCCGCTCCCGGCTATACCGCCAATAGCCTTCAACGCCGAGAACCTCATAGAATGGGTTGCCTTTTGCAGCGCCGCCTGGCCCAGTAATATTGTCCCATTGGTACTGTCGACCATTCTCGTCAGTTTGTCTGTAATGACTTTCTACATAACTTTGATCATGCTTACGCCAAAGGCTTACCCACTTCATTTTTTCAGGGTCACGAGAATAGAAAAGAATTACATCATGAACTCTTCCAAAATGAGTACTGCCTTGTTTTGAATCGTTGTGGGCTGTTGTACGTTTCCAAATTATTTCATTAATGAAACCGTGTTTGTCAAACACCGCGTCCAACAAAATCTTCAAATAATGGCTGGCTGTGGGATCACAGTGCAAATACAGCGATCCGGTTTTTTTCAGCACCCTGTGCAATTCAATCAGCCGCACCGCCATCATGGCGAGATAGGCCATCATGTCATTCTGGCCCAAGAAACTCCGCATGGCCCGCAGCATGTCGGCGGCGTTGGAATTGCCGGATTGCATCACCTCGTCAAAGGCCAACTCCGCCACATCATTCCAATGCCAGGTATCTTCAAAGGCTTCGATCTGCGCCTGGGATTGCTCACCCCCCGGCGCCTTGAACAGCACGTTGTAATTGGCGTTCGAGTTGAATGGCGGATCAAGATAAACCAGATCAACGCTTTCATCCCTGATGTGTTCGCGCAGCACATGCAGATTATCGCCATAGTAAAGCGCGTTCAACATCTCATCCCCGAATCCCGTTTCGCCCCAAGTCTAGGGCAGGGCGCTGCAATCGGCAAAAGTTCTATCTTTGTTCTGGTGGAGTTGTCAATTGAAATGGGCTTTCAGTTGATCCGATAAAGTTCGTCATTCCAGCCAAGCGTAGCCCTTGCGCAGCGCGAGCTGGAACCCCGCTTTCTTCCAATAAGTTGTGCCCGTGGCAGTCGAAGCGGGGTTCCAAATCGCCCGCGATAGAGCGGGCGTTTGGAATGACGGAATTTCAACTGATCGCCTGACGTCCTAACGCCGGCTAGGCGGGATCAGTTTGATGGTTGCTGCGAAGGTTTTGTGTTCTGCGGGGTCCACGGGTCGATGGCGCGAGGTTATTGTGGCGGGATGGTGGGTGAGATCATTGTCGCCGCGCCAATTGAAGATTGTACGAACGGGTCGCTTTTCAAAGCCGCCGCCGCAATTGGGGCAGACATTGTGCAAAATGTTTGCAACGCAGTCTGCACAAAATGTGCATTCAAACGAACATATGCGAGCCTCCGTTGAACTTGGGGGAAGGGCTTTCGCGCAATGTTCGCAAATGGGTCGAAGTTGAAGCATGAGAATAATTATGTTTTGCTTTGCGCCTTGGCAAGTCCAAAGTGACAAAGGCGATCAAATCCTCTTGAGTGGTGCTTATAGAACTGGAGCGTTCAATGTATCTCGAAAAATTCAAACTCGATGGCAAGGTTGCGGTGATCACCGGTGCGGCACGGGGCATTGGCTTTGCCACGGCCGATGCCTTGTCGGAGGCCGGGGCATTGGTGGTGATTGCCGATAGGGATGGTGATGTGGCGGCAAAGGCGGCGGAGACGCTGGTGGCCAGGGGCCGCAGGGCAGATCATGTGGTGCTTGATGTGACGGACCCGCGGGCGGTGGAACGTGTTCATGCAGAGATCATCAAGCGCCATGCAGTGGTTGATGTGCTGGTCAACAATGCCGGTATCGCCATTTCGTTTGTACCCGCCGAAACCATGGATGATGCGACGTGGAACAAGGTGATCGACGTGAATTTGAATGGTGTGTTCTGGTGTTGTCGCGCCTTTGGCAAGGCCATGCTGGCACGGGGGCAGGGCGTTATCGTCAACGTTGGCTCCATGTCGGCTGAGATCGTCAATTATCCGCAGGAGCAAGTGAATTACAATGCCTCGAAAGCCGGGGTGCATCATCTCACGCGGTCGCTTGCCGCCGAATGGGCGGCGCGTGGTGTGCGCGTGAATGCCGTTGCTCCCACTTACATTGAAACCGATTTGACCCGCGAAGTGGCCATGCAACCGGAAATCCGCAAACACTGGATCGAAGGCACGCCCATGGAACGCATGGGCCAGCCATCGGAAATTGCTTCGGTGATCCTGTTTCTGGCCAGCGACGCGGCGAGTTTGATGACGGGGAGTATTGTGTTGGCGGATGGGGGATATACGTGCTGGTGATGGAAAATCCTCGTAAGGCAACAAGCCCTTCGTGGACGCAGGGATTGCAGGCAAAACAGTCTGTTGCGAAGCATCTGCTATTTCCGCCCCGCCACGTGCCGCAGCAATTCCGCCAGATCCTTGCTGCGCATTTCATCGAGCTTTTCATGGAGTGCCATGATTTCGATTTCGGCTTTGAGATTGACTTCATAGTCGTGGGCCGCGTCGATGCGGTCTTTGGTGGCATGGCGGTTTTGGCTCATCATGATGATCGGGGCCTGGACCGAGGCCAGCATGGAGAGGAACAGGTTCAGCAAGATATAGGGGTAGGGGTCGAAGGCCTTGGCGAGCAACAATGAATTCAGCATGACCCATGCCGCCAGCACAGCGGCAAATGTCATCAGAAAGGTCCAGGATCCGCCAAAACTCGCAACCTTGTCGGCCAGTCTTTCGCCAAAAGTCAGGGCTTGTTGATGCTCGATATTTGTATTGCGCGACACCGCAACCTTGCGGGCGATTTTCTCGATGACACGACGTTCACGCAGCGGAATGTTTTCATAGTCACTCTCCAAGAGGCGTTGGGCCAAGAGTTTCACGGGGTCTTCAACAGTCATGACAGTCTCCTTGCTGGCGAATGGTCGGGGTTTAGCATGGCTATGCCTTCTGGTGTTTTTCTTGTGACTCGGTTAGGAAGCCTTTCGAAATCAATATTTGAGGAACGCACATCATGGCCAAGGCCCCAACCAAGAAGCACAAGATCGCACTGCTGACCGCAGGTGGCTTGGCACCTTGCCTTTCGGCATCAGTGGGTTTTCTCATTGACATGTATTCGAAGAAAATGCCGAAGGCCGAGATCATTGGTTATCGCAACGGCTATATGGGCCTGCTCAAGGGCTGGTCGATTCCGGTCACGGCAGCAGTGCGCAAATCGGCGCTGGTGTTGACACAACATGGCGGCTCACCCATCGGCAATTCGCGGGTCAAGCTCACCAATGTCAAGGACTGCATCAAGCGCGGTCTGGTGAAAGAGGGCGAGAACCCGCTGCATGTGGCGGCGGAGCAACTGGTGAAAGACGGTATCACCATCCTGCACACCATTGGTGGCGATGACACCAACATCACGGCAGCAGACCTGGCAGCCTATCTCGCCAGCAACAATTACAATCTCACGGTTGTGGGTCTGCCAAAAACCATCGACAATGATGTGATCCCGATTGCGCAAACCCTGGGTGCCGCAACGGCAGCCGAGCAGGGGGCGATCTTCTGGGAAAATTCGGTGAACGAGCAAAGCACTAATCCCCGCATGTTGCTGATCCACGAAGTGATGGGCCGCAATTGTGGTTGGCTGACGGCGGCAACGGCAGATGTTTATCGCAAGCGTTTGAAGAAGCAGAAATTCGTGCCGGGCTTTGGATTGCCGATGGCTTACAAAGACATTGATGCGGTTTATGTGCCGGAGCTGAAGATTGATCTGGAAGCCGAAGCGGCACGCTTGCGCAAGGTGATGGATGCCGAGGACTGCGTGACGATTTTCCTGAGCGAGGGGGCCGGCGTTGACGACATCGTTGCCGAAATGCGGGCCCGTGGCGAAGAGCCGGAACGCGATGCATTCGGTCATGTAAAAATCGACAAGATCAACCCCGGTGCCTGGTTCGCCAAACGCTTCGCCGACATGGTGGGGGCGGAGAAGACGCTGGTGCAGAAGAGCGGATACTTTGCGCGGTCAGCCAAGGCCAACAAGGAAGATTTGGCATTGATTAAAAAGATGTGCGTTGAAGCCGTGAAGAGTGCAGTGGCCGGAGTCTCCGGCGTGATCGGCCATGATGAGGAAAAGAAAGGGATGCCGATGCGTGCCATCGAGTTTCCGAGGATCAAGGGCGGCAAGAATTTTGATGTGAAGGAGAAATGGTTCGGCGCGTTGTTGAAGGAAGTTGGGCAACCGATGGGGAAGAAGGTGGTGGTGGGGCATTGAGGGAGGAATTGCCCACGTGTACATCATCTCACTAACGGCGCTATTCTGGGGACGCAGGCTGAGTAATAAGAGGAGTTGATTGGAACAGGAAATTCTGATGGTACAAAACAGAGAATTCAAGAATGGCTGAACAAGAAACGCCGCGCACATATCGCTTGCGCGATCCTGTTCATGGGTTGATCGTATTTGAAGAAGATCGACCTCTTGATCAGCTTGCTTGGGCGCTGATGAACACGCCAGAATTTCAGAGGTTGCGCCGAATTCGGCAATTGGGTGTTTCGGAATTTGTTTTTCCAGGAGCCACGCACACACGGTTTGCGCATTCCATCGGCGTTTTTCATAACGCCAGAATGTTGGTGAAAGTCATTGAACGTGAAATGCGCAAGCAGAAACAAGAGCCAGATATTCACCGCGAAGAAGAAGCAATTATTGCTGCATTGCTGCATGATTTGGGACACGGCCCTTTCAGTCACACATTTGAAGGCGTGCAAAAATCGCGCGGCATCAGGAAAAGACATGAGCTGTGGACTGCCGATATTATTCGTAATCCAAATGGCAAAATTAAATCACTTCTTGATGGATTTAGGAAAGACGACAATTTCTGTGAGAAGGTCGCAAGCCTGCTTGCATCTGAAGACCCGACCGACATTTATCATGCCGTAGTATCAAGTTCATTTGATGCGGATCGTTTGGACTATCTGCTCAGTGTCTGACCGAAAAAGAAGTTGGGTGATATCAATCATTTGTGATTCAATCGGTGTTGCGAAGCATCGATGGAG
>JANOXA010000081.1:0-6221 GCA_031418195.1 Hyphomicrobiales bacterium
CGCACGCCGTCGGTGTTCGGCGCCGGGAAGTCGCTCGGGATCGCGAGCATCGCCTGGCGCGGGTAGTCGAACGGCGAGGCGAGTGAGGCGGTGATCGGCTCGAGTTGGTCGTCGTCGAGTCCTGCGGGATTGGCCGTTTCAAAACGCCCAGGTAAACCCACCGCGTGCCGTATGCAGCACATCGCCACCGCGGATTTCGGCGTCGTAGCTGAGGGTGGCTTGCCAGTTGGTTGTTCTGGCGAGGGTTAGGCCGGCTCCTATGATGCCGCCGAAGCGATTGGGTTCGAGGCCGGAGACGGCGAAGGGGGTGGCTGCGGCGACGTCGGCGAAGCTGGCGGTGAGATCTCGGTTGTCGCCCAAAACATCATAGACCACACGAGCCCTGAGTTCGGGGGTGATGGTCATGCCGTCGCTCAATGCCATGGTGCTGGCGAGTCTCGCACCGACATAGGCTTTCAGGGCGTCGGTGTTTTCGGCTTTGACGCTGAGGCCCAGACCGCCGCCGCCGGATTCGGTAAATCCATCCGTGTGCAGATGACTGTAGATAAAGCCGCCCGTGGGTTCGAAGAAGGCGGTGTCGGACAGGGTAAAGCGTCGTGCTGCTTCAAAGCCGAGGTTAAAGCTGGCGGCATCATAGTCAGCGGTGGCGGGGATTGGCAGGGTGACCAGCCGCTTTGATTTGATGGATTGGAAACTGCCGGTGGCTGAACCGGTGATGGTCCAATCGCCGGGATGCCACGATGCATAAAGGCCCGCCTTGAAGGCCTGCAAATCGCCCTTGTCGCCGGTCACGTCCTGTTTCGAACTGAGCGTGCTGTAGCCAACAGCCACACCCGTCAACCAATCGCCACCCGCATGGTCAAGGCCATAGGCGGAGCTGAAGCCATCGGCAGCGAAACCAAAATTACCTGATGTGCCGTCAAACGAGGCATTGCGATAGGCGGATTTGCTCCAGGTGCTCCAGCCATCGCCAAGGCTGGCCTCCAAAGGTTCGCCACCAAGCCCTGCTGCGATGATCGCGCCATAAGGCCCCGCACTCCGGCGACCGCGCAACAGAAGCGTATCGGTAAAACCAAAACCATCATCAAGCAGCACAGTTTGGAATGTGGTGTGAAGATCACCACTGAGCCAACCAAGGCCCTCGGCACTCAAGTTGTTGTTGGCTTGGAAGGTGTCGGTAAAGAAGTTGTTGAATTGAACGTTAATATTCAGGTTGACGAAGCCCGCCAGAACTTCATAGGCGATACCGCCGTTGTCCCTATCGGCTATGATAATTGTTCCAGGTCCAAGAGTATCTTCGAGGGTCGGTGTTTGAGTTGTATTGTCCAAGACGTGACTGATGAACGTCAACGATGGCGCATCCACGATGCCATCAAGGGCTTGTTGAATGGCAGCAGCATTTGGACCAGAAAGCAGAGCGTTGAGTTGGTCTTGCACCGGACCTGTGCCGCCCACACCCGACGCATTTGGCAGAACCACAGTGGTGGTTGTGTTGACTGTGTTGAAAGACAAAGTTGTCGTGTTTAATACGCCACCGGAATCGATCACCACCGGATCGACACAGTTTTCAAAGGTTGGTGATGCAAAACAAGCAGCGGAATCGACAACGGCCATCGCTGGGCCTGACTGCACGGCCACGCCGAAAATCGCCAGCGCCAAACCGGACGCCGCCCCCTGCAGTCCCCGATTGATCCCCATCAGCCCGTCTCCCCAGAATCCCCAGCGCATATACAGCGCTTATGGAGACCGATACGAGGCTTTTTGAGCAAACACAACGCAAACCGAAAGCTTTTCTGCCTCGACCTCGTGGGGCAGGGCTGTCGCATAGGGCCAAAGGGACCTCATCCGTCTCGGGCTTCGCCCGATCCACCTTCTCCACCAAAGGTGGAGAAGGTGCCCCAACGGGGCGGATGAGGTCCTTTTGGTGCAACTGCGACAGAGACGGGGCGGGAATCCAATGCAATTTTAGCCTTCACGCCAACTTCCGGCCTGACATCAAGTTGACCAACCAGACTAAGTCTGTTAGTTTACCCGTCATGAAAACCGTCAACATCCACGAAGCCAAAACCCATTTGTCGCGCCTGCTCGAAGGTGTGGCCAAGGGTGAGTCTTTTGTCATTGCCAAGGCTGGCAAGCCTGTGGCGAATGTGACACCAATTGCCATAAAACCCACGCGTCGGATTGGCTTCATGAAAGGTATGGGGAAAGTGCCTGACGACTTCAACACCATGTTTGCGGAGGAAATTAGGTCGATGTTTGAAGATGGACCTTTGTTTCCTGACGACACCAGCAAAACAACAGAATGAACTATTTGCTTGATACGCACCTTTTGATTTGGGCTTCGACCGATAACGACAAGCTTCCGAGGACAGCCGCAGAAATCATAGACAATCAAGAAAATTCACTTTGGGTGAGTGTCGCAAGTTTTTGGGAAGTTGCAATCAAGCGATCCAAACTGCGTTCAGAATTTCCGTTTCAGGTTGGCCCCTTACGGGCTGGCTTGTCAGCCAACGGTTATGAAGAACTTGCGATTGAAGCAAGACATATATTGATAGTGCAAGATTTGCTGCGGTTTCACACCGACCCATTTGATCGATTGTTGGTGGCACAAGCGATGGCCGAGGGCATGGTCTTGTTGACGGCGGATCGTGCACTTGCTGGGTACGGTGCTTCAGTCCGCGTCGTCTGAAACCGCCAGATTAACGATTTTGCCTCGAAGCTTTTTGTACTCCTCAACGCTCATCAGAATAAGCCGTGGCTTTCCGCGTTGTGTAATCGTAATCGGTCCTTGCAATGCCCGGGCAATGATGTCGCCGGATTTGCGGGAGAGGTCTGAGGTGGAGTAGCGCATGACCGCCATATACAGCAATGCTGTATATGCTGCAATCCCTGTATTTGTTGTATGTCAAGACAAATAATATGTCTGGTTGACGAAACTGCCTCAAGTCTTTAAACGGGCGTCTATTCCACATAAGACTCAGCAGCGGCAAGGCTTCCAGCTTTGACCGCTGGTTGTGTCGTTAAAGGGATATCAAATGAAATCAGGGGTTTAACGCTTCTGATCTAGGGGTATAGCTCAGTTGGTAGAGCGATGGTCTCCAAAACCATAGGTCGTGGGTTCAAATCCTACTGCCCCTGCCATTTGAACTGTTGAAGCCGGATACCCATATGAGGGACGTCGGTTTCACACTATGAGAACAAGTTGAGGCAAGGAACGCGGAATGGCAAAGACAAACCCGGTGGAATTCCTGCAGGAAGTGCGCGACGAGGCCAGCAAGGTCACGTGGCCAAGTCGGCGGGAATTGGGTGTATCAACTGTGATGGTTTTCATCATGGTGATTGTTGCCAGCCTGTTTTTCCTCGGTGTTGACGCCATCTTGAAGTTGGTGGTTGACGGCGTGCTTTTCGGCTTCTGAGACACAAGAGAAAGACCGGACAATACGCATGGCTAAGCGATGGTACATCGTTCACACCTACTCGAATTTCGAGAAAAAGGTGATGGAAGACATCAAGAAACAAGTCATCCAGAAACGTCTGGATGAGATGTTTGAACAAATTCTGGTGCCGACGGAAGAGGTGATTGAAATTCGCCGGGGCCGCCGCATCAAAAGCGAGCGGCGGTTTTTTCCGGGTTATGTGCTGGTCAAGGTTGATCTCACCGATGAAGCTTTCCATCTGATCAAGAACACCCCGAAAGTGACAGGTTTCCTCGGTTCGGGTTTGAAGCCTGTGCCGATCAGCGATGCGGAAGCCAATCGTATTCTCAATCAGGTTGCCGAGGGCATTGAAAAGCCCAAGACGACAATTCGTTTCGAAATCGGCGAACAAGTGAAGGTTGCCGATGGTCCGTTTGCATCATTCAGTGGCCAGGTCGAGGAAGTGGACGAAGAACGTTCGCGCCTCAAGGTTGCAGTCTCGATTTTTGGTCGGCCAACACCGGTTGAGCTGGAATATGCCCAAGTCGAGAAGATGAAATAGAATTCACTTCTCCCGCTTGCGGGAGAAGGTGGATCGCGCGTTTGCGAGAGACGGATGAGGGGCAGTAGATTGACTTCCCTCACTGCTTTGCTTCGCAAAGCTGTCTCTCCCGCTAGCGGGAGAGATGAAGTAGGTCTTTCCCGCAAGGCGGGAGAGATGGAGTGTAAATGAACCCGTGGGAGGCCTTTAAGCCTGACCACTAACCTTGAAAGAGGGAAAATATGGCCAAGAAAGTTGTCGGCTACATCAAGCTGCAAGTTCCGGCGGGACAGGCGAATCCTTCGCCTCCCATCGGTCCGGCGCTGGGTCAGCGCGGTTTGAACATCATGGAATTCTGCAAGGCGTTTAATGCCGCCACGCAGAAAATTGAAGCAGGTTCGCCTGTTCCCGTGGTGATCACCGCCTATCAGGATAAATCCTTCACCTTTGAAATGAAGGCTCCGCCAGCTTCGTTCTTCCTCAAGAAGGCGGCAAAGTTGACAGCTGGTTCCAAGGAACCCGGCAAGAGCATCGTTGGCAAGGTGACGATGGAGCAATGCCGCGAAATCGCAGCCCAGAAAATCCAGGGCATGAATGCCCGCGATATCGCCAAGGCGGCACGCGAAATTGCAGGTTCTGCCCGTTCCATGGGCCTTGAAGTGACGGGAGAATAACCTCATGGGAAAGCTTACAAAGCGTTTGAAGAAAACCCGTGAAGGTGTTGATCGCAACAAGTTTTATGGCCTCGATGAGGCAGTACTACTGATCAAGGAACGGGCCATTGCGAAGTTCGATGAAACCATCGAAGTGTCGATGAACCTCGGTGTTGATCCCCGCCACGCTGACCAGATGGTGCGTGGCGTATGCAACCTGCCAAATGGTTCGGGACGCAAGGTTCGGGTTGCCGTGTTTGCCAAGGGTCCGAAGGCCGACGAAGCCAAGAAGGCTGGTGCTGATATTGTTGGTGCCGAAGACCTGTTTGAAATCGTCAGCAAAGGCACGATCGATTTTGATCGCTGCATCGCGACACCTGACATGATGGGCCTCGTCGGTCGTCTTGGTAAAGTGCTGGGTCCACGCAACATGATGCCAAACCCGAAGGTTGGCACCGTGACTATGGATGTCACTGCCGCCATCAAAGCCGCCAAGGGTGGCGCTGTGGAATTCCGCGTTGAGAAGGCTGGCATTGTACAAGGTGGTGTAGGCAAGGCGTCGTTTGACACGGCGAAGATTGCCGAGAACGTCAAGGCTTTTGTCGATGCCGTGAACAAGGCCAAGCCAGTCGGCGCCAAGGGAACTTATTTGCAGAAGATTTCATTGTCTTCCTCGATGGGCCCTGGTGTGAAACTCGATATCGCCGCCGTTACCGCTGCATAAGAAATTCCGTTGGGGTTGAACAATCATCCCCGGCGGCGCTGATGCTTTCAAAGGTATCAGCACCCTGTCCGAGATTGCGGGTGTGGAGGGAAACTTCCACTTAAAAGTCCAGCCAGCATGAGATGGGAGTCAAGACGGGTTTTTGGAAGCGCGAGTTTCCAAGTCGGTTGCGACCTCAGAACCGTGTTCCAGAAATGGGGCAGGGGACAGGCCTGAAGCGCTGGAGGCACAAGCCTCTGGCAGGTCAAACCGGTGTGGCAGATTTTCTGACGCACCAAAATGGAGAAGAGCACGTGGAAAGAGCTGAGAAAAAAGAGCTCGTCGCAACGTTCAACGAAGTGGCGAAAGCCGCTACCGTTATTGTTGTGGCCCACAACAAAGGCTTGACTGCGAACCAGGTCATGGACCTGCGTAACAAGATGGCCAAGGCGGGAGCAACCATCAAGGTTGTGAAAAACCGTCTCGCTATAATTGCTCTGGATGACACTGATGCCAAAGGGATTTCCAATCTCTTCGTCGGCCCCACCATGGTGGCCTACGGCGTGGATCCCGTTGCGGCACCCAAGGTTGCTTCCGATTTCGCCAAGACCAACGACAAGTTCGTTGTTCTGGGTGGCGCACTCGGCAAGACAATCCTGGATGCCAAAGGCGTCAAGGCACTCGCGGAATTGCCCTCGCTGGATCAGCTCAGGGGCAAGACCATCGGTATCCTACAAGCACCTGCGACCAAAATCGCTGGCGTTCTGGCGGCACCGGCAGGCCAATTGGCCCGCGTATTCAATGCCTATGCCACCAAAGACAATGCAGCCTGACAGCCGCTTTTGTTGAAACCCTATTGAACCAACCGACTTTTAAAAAGAGAGAATATCATTATGGCTGATCTCGCC
>JANOXA010000082.1:0-62685 GCA_031418195.1 Hyphomicrobiales bacterium
CACGAAGGGGTGGAGAAGGGAATTTGGAACCACTACAACTTGTCGAAGTGAGGTAGCGGTGGCAACCAACGTCCCTTCTCCACCCTTTCGTGGAGAAGGTGCCCCAACGGGGCGGATGAGGTCCCTTTCTCAACCCCCAGCCATCTCCCTTAACACCTCTCCAATCGCCTTGAAACTTTCCATGGCAGGCACACTGTGGTGCCTTGCCCGCATATAGCTGTGGGCCAGTTGCGGTTCGCGGCGCAGCGTTGAAGCGATGCCCGCCGCCAACAATTTTTCATGGAAGATCACGCCATCATCATGCAACGGATCATGGGCAGCGACGGTGATGAAGGTGGGTGGCAAGCCTGATGCATCCTGCAACAGGTTGGGAATTGCCTTTTCGTCCCGCCAGTTTGGCGAACCTTCCGGTCCCAAAAAACTTTCAAGATAGAACTTCATCTCATCGCGGCTCAGACAAGCTGCGTTGGTGTTGCGCACATAGGATGCTGTCTGCATGTCAGCCCCCAGCACCGGATAGATCAACACCATGCCGGCAAGCTGTGGCAGTCCCAGATCGCGCAAGGTGATCGCCAGAGCCGCCGACATTTGGCCGCCTGCACTGTCGCCAGCTGCGATGATGCGCGTGGGATCAATAGAACAGGACACGCCGCTTTCACGAACCCAGCGCCAGACTTTCAGGGTGTCCTCAAGCTGGGCAGGATGGGGATACTCAGGTGCCAAACGATAATCCATGAGGAGAACGGCACATTGCGCCGCATCGGCCAGTTCGGCACACATGTCATCATGGGTTTCCGGTGATCCCAACACCCAGCCACCACCATGGCCATAAATCACCACTGGAAAATTGTTGCCTTGCTTGGGATGAAACAACCGACAGGGCACATCATTTGCAATGATGTCTCGCGCCACAATGCCATCAGGCCTTGGACTGCGGAATGCAGCGCACACCGCATCCCAGTCGGTTCGTTGTTTGGAGAGCGGCAAGTTCTCCGAACCGGCTGGTATTTTATCAAGCAGCGCCTGGTTAAAAACCAACATGCCGGGATCAAGTGGTTGATTGATGTCCGGCATGGTGTTTTGCTCGCGTCAACCCAGGTGTTCAGCCAAAGCGGCGCATCCGACGATCCTGGGCAGGTTGATAGGCCATGCGGGCATGGTATTCACAATAAGGAGATTTGTCTCGCGGGCCGTGACCGCAGAAGCAAAAATCTTCGTGGTTCGGATCACCGATTGGCCATTTGCAGGTCTTGTCCGATAAATGCAAAATCGTGATGCGGCCATCCTTGGCGGAATCCACAAGCCTCAAAGGCTTTGGCTCCGGCAAAGGTGCCACACGGGGATTATAATGGATCTGGGTTTGCGGCTTCATGGCCGTGACGCCAGCTGTCGGCATCGATGGAGCCTGGTTGCGTGGTGCAGCGCTGATGCCCTCTTTGGTGGGCTTGCGGCCTGCCGTGCGCTGGGCCTGGGCACGCGGTGCTGTCACACGACCTGCAAGGTTAAGGCGATGCACTTTGCCGATGACGGCATTGCGGGTCACGCCCATGGCCAGCTTGGTGGCAATCTGGCTGGCGCTCAAACCTTCAGCCCAGAGTTTTTTCAGGGTCTCAACCCGATCCTCTGTCCAGGGCATTTTGTCGGTGTTGCTTGTAACTGAAACTTCGCTCACGGATGAATCCTTCCTTCGACATCGGGAATGGCTCTTCGCCGATGCTCAATTTCTACGCCTGACTTGAAACACTACATCTCGTGGCTGGTCACCCATTTACTACTATGTTGAGTGCAACACCTGCAACCATATGAGGTCGGATTCCGGGGGTTTTCCCCAGCTTCTATCACAAAACCCGTGGTTAATGAAAAGTTAAAGCCTTTCGCGTCATTCTCGTCCATGTGCTGAATTGACTCAGGCCCTAAACGACATGCAAAGGCACGAATTGACCAGTGGATAAGCTGCGTTTATAACTTGGGTGTTGCGCGCCGGTCTCACCCATCGGCGCTTTTGGCTTTTCTGAACGGACCGAACCGATGATTGCACCTGTATTGCCAACCTATAATCGCGCCGCTGTTGCTTTTGTGCGGGGCGAGGGTGCACGCGTTTATACCGAGGACGGCGAAGCTTATCTGGATTTTGGGGCCGGTGTTGCCGTGACAAGCTGTGGCCATGCCCATCCGCATCTGGTTGCAGCCCTAACGGAACAAGCCAACAAGATTTGGCACACCTCAAACATCTATCAAATGCCGGGACAAGAAAAACTGGCCAAGCGGCTGATCGATCTGACCTTCTCCGACACCATGTTTTTTTGCAATTCCGGGGCCGAGGCGCTTGAATGCTCAATCAAGATGGCGCGGAAATACCATCACGCCAATGGCCAGCCGGAACGCAATGTGATCATCACATTTGAGGGAGCTTTCCATGGCCGCACCCTCGCCACCTTGGCAGCAGGCGGGCAGGAAAAATATCTCGAGGGTTTCGAGCCGCGCATCGGTGGCTTTGTGCAATTGCCGTTTGGCGATCATCCCGCATTGCAAGCAGCCATCAATCCTTCGATTGCCGCCATCCTGATTGAACCCGTGCAAGGAGAAGGTGGCATCAGACAAGTGCCAACCCAATGCCTCAAAGGTTTGCGTGAGCTTTGTGATCTACACGGCATCCTGTTGATTTTCGATGAAGTGCAATGTGGCATTGGCCGCACGGGAAAACTCTTTGCCCATGAATGGGCGGGCATCACACCAGATATCATGGCGGTTGCCAAAGGTATTGGCGGCGGCTTTCCGCTGGGTGCTTGCATGGCCACAGAAGCCGCGGCCAAGGGCATGACGGCAACAACCCATGGTTCCACATTTGGCGGCAATCCGTTGGCAACGGCTGTTGGCAATGCTGTGCTTGATGTGGTGACGGCAAATGGCTTTCTCGACAATGTTTCAAAGCAGGCCTTGCTGTTGAAACAACGCTTGGCCGCCCTGAAGGATTTGTACCCCAGTGTGATTGAAGATATTCGCGGCTCTGGCCTGATGATCGGCATCAAATGCAAAGTGCCAAACACCGCCTTTCAGGCTGCTGCACTCGCGGAACGTCTTTTGGTTATTGGAGCTGGCGACAATGTGGTGCGCCTGTTGCCGCCGTTGATCATCACCGAGGCTGACGTCAATGAAGCCATGACCAAGCTGGAAAATGTCTGCCGGAAGCTTGCATCATGACCCGGCACTTTCTTGATATCCACGCTTTGGACAAAAATGCTTTGCGGTCGATCCTCGTTGCGTCTGCAAAAATGAAAGCAGTCCGGCTCGGTTCGCCGAAGGGTACGCGCGAACCTTCCGAACCTCTCAAGGGCAAAGTGCTGGCCATGATTTTTGAGCGGCCCTCCACCCGCACCCGCGTGTCTTTCGAAATGGCCATGAAGCAATTGGGCGGTGAAGCCATTGTTTTGTCGGCCCATGACACACAATTGGGCCGCGGTGAAACCGTGGCCGATACGGCGCGGGTTTTATCGCGCTATGTCGATGGCATCATGATCCGCGCCGCCAATCATGCAAATCTTTTGGAATTGGCGGAACATTCCAGTGTTCCAGTGATCAACGGTCTCACCAACAAAACCCATCCCTGCCAGGTGATGGCCGATGTGTTGACACTGGAAGAACGCCGCGGTGCCTTGGACAAGCAAACCGTTGCCTGGGTAGGAGATGGAAATAACGTTGCAGCTTCGTGGGTCCATGCTGTGGGCAAGTTGGGTGGTGCCTTGCGTTTGGGTTGCCCGGATGAATTTGCACTTGATAGCGATGTCATAGCTTGGGCCAAAACCCAGATGGCAGATGTGAGTGTATTTAAATCAGCCGAAGACGCGGTGCAGAATAGTGACTGCGTGATCACCGATGCCTGGGTTTCCATGCATGACACGGATGGCGAACGTCGTCACAACATTCTGAAGCCCTATCAGGTCAATGAACGCCTGATGCAACATGCCAAACCCGATGCCCTGTTCATGCACTGCCTTCCCGCCCACCGGAATGACGAGGTGACCGATGCCGTCATTGATGGACCCCAATCCGTTGTTCTGGACGAAGCCGAGAACCGCTTGCATGTGCAGAAAGGCATTTTGCTCCACTGCTTTGGACAGTTGTGATGCAAGATCTCGTGCTGCCCTTTGAAGTCAAGCCGCTGGGCATTCGGGGCCGGGTGGTGCGGCTTGGCCCGGTGATTGACGACATTCTGTCTCGCCATGATTATCCGGCTTCGGTTTCCGGATTGTTGGCACAATCGGTTGCTTTGGCAGCATTGCTCGGCACTACGCTGAAATTTGATGGCAAGTTCATTTTGCAAACCAAAACCGATGGCCCGGTGAATATGCTGGTGGCGGATTTTCAATCGCCCAATGCGGTGCGCGGGGTTGCGCGACACATAAAATCACAGGTTGCTGCCTTGGGCGAAACGCCTTCCGAGGTTTCCCTGCTGGGCGAGGGCTATCTGGCCATGACAGTTGATCAGGGGGCCGACATGGAGCGCTACCAAGGCATCGTCGCCTTGGGCGGTGCCCATGGCAAGGGATCCTTGGTGGATGCGGCCCACACTTATTTCCAGCAATCGGAACAAATTCCAACCCGCCTGCAATTGGCGGCTGGACCCCTGTTGATGCGCGGTGACAAAGGCCAGCACTGGCGCACCGGGGCCATCCTCATCCAGCACCTGCCGCGTGAAGGTGGCATCAAGCCCGCTGACCTGCCACCCGGCGATGTTCCGGAAGGTGTGGATTTTGACATTCAGGAAGATGACGACTGGGTGAAAGCCAAGCTGTTGCTTGACACGGTGGAGCACCATGAATTGCTTGACCCTACGCTGTCAGCCGAAGACCTGCTGTATCGCCTCTATCATGAAGATGGCGTGACGGTTTATCCCGCCATCTCCTTGAAAAGGCATTGCACCTGTTCACGCGAGACCGTTTCCGACATGTTGACAAACTTCACACCGCAGGATCGCGCCGACATGATCAAGGACGACGCAATCGAAGTGGTATGCGAGTTTTGCTCAACCACCTATCGCTTCAAACCTGCTGAATTTCCCTGACTGGCGCCTGCACGGGCGGTGAGGCGTTGAGCGGTGTCCAAAGCAAATCCGTGCTGACCACGGTTTTTCCCACCGGAAAAAGCGAGGCAATGGCAAGCTTCACATGTTGCCAGGCAAACGGAATGCCGATGATCGTCACCGCATAGCCGATGGCGGCAGCGATATGCAGGATGGCCAACCACCAGCCCGCCAAAACAAACCACACCACATTGCCAAGGGTGCCAAGCGTACCCGTGCCCAAATCCTCGCGGCCATTAAGTTCGTCGCGCGCCACAATATCATAGCCAAACGGCCAAAAGCTGAACCGCGCCAACATGAAACACGAGCGCGCCCACGGAATGCCGACAATGGTAATCGCCATGATCACCCCCGCCAAACACCAAGCCAAACCAGCCAAAACACCACCCGTGACGAACCACAGGGCGTTCAGAATGAAAAGAATAACAGGCATGATCCCAATCTCCACTTCGGTGATGCATATGGGAAGGGATTGTGGCAATTCAAGGGTGAAAGGATTTTTATCCTATAATATTTGCAACAACCGATTCCACCCCAAACCGTCATTCCAGACGCGCGTGCAGCGAAGCGAAACAAGCGATCTGGAACCCCGCTTTGGTTCAGCACGCACATCCCCAATAGCGGGTTTCCAGCTCGCACTCCGCAAGGGCTCCGCTTGGCTGGAATGACGAAATGTGGGATAATAACAAGATGACCAAACAAATCGCCCCCGTAACTCCCGGAGAAATGTTGGAGAAGGAATTCCTGAAACCACTGGGCTTGACGAAATATCGTTTGGCCAAAAGCATCAATGTGCCTGCCCAACGGATCGGAGATATCGTCGCTGGCAAACGCGGCGTTACAGCGGAAACAGATTTGCGCCTGTGCCGCTTTTTTGGATTGTCGGAAGGATGGTGGCTGCGGTTGCAAGCAAGCTACGACACCGCAATTGCGAGAAGAAAGATTGGCAAGGAGCTAGAGAAGATTGTGCCACTCGCAAGAGCAGCTTAACATTTCCCCTGTCTCGTCATTCCAAACGCCCGCCCTATCGCGGGCGATTTGGAACCCCGCTTTCTCTCCGCACATGCCGTCACCAAAGCGGGGTTCCAGCTCGCGCTCCGCAAGGGCTCCGCTTGGCTGGAATGACGAAATGTGGAAGCTTGGTTCAATCGACATTCATATCAACGAACATTGAGATACTACCAATTTCCATGGGGTATGATTTGAACTCTTTGCGCCAGTCCATAGGTCTCGTCGAGTTCTAAAGGCCAATGCTTTACTCCCGTTCGGAAATTGCGATTTTTGCGCACAAAATTCGACAACCAAGTTTCCTTAGAACTTGAGAAAACAAAATCTTCCGCAGCCATAACAATGAATTTGTTTAGCGCTCGGACCTTTGCCGCTGAATATTTGGTGAATACAGTTTCATTAAATGAAAAATTCAAATCTGGGTCCAGTTTTTTCATTTGCAGATTGGGTGTGACTTTAAGGGCTATTTCTGGAGACAACGGAAAGGTCCAATTCATCGACTTAGTGTTGTGTTCAGCTATCAACGGAAAATCACTCGTCAGGAATGTAGTCTGTGCATCATTGCTGACAAGGAACTCCCATTTAGCATTGCCAAAAATGCTGGTCTGCTTCAGAATTTGTGAAATGCCAATTGACTGGGCATACTTTGAATCCACATTCAGTTCGACTGCACCAACCTCTAGCAGATCTTTGATACTGCCACCAAACTGCTGAAGCCCAGCAGGAATTGGTGGCAAGTAACCAAAATCCTCGACGGCAGAAATCGCTGTCCTGTGAGCGTTTGTTACCCACTCAGTTGCAATCCTGACACCAGCTGGGGAACAGATATAGATTGTGCTCATAAGTCCGGCGACTGCAAAAATTGCGCTATTGTCTAATTTTCTCGTTCGAATGGCGTGTAAGGCGTTTGGAAGGGCATTCTCCACTAAGCACAGAAACTCTTCAACTACTCGGTCATTTTGAAAGTAGGGGTTGGTGTTGCCTGCATTTACCGCGCAAACACTTGCTGGTGACGGTGTGAATTCATTTAAGTTGGATTTTCGAACGCACACCAACAGATTGCCTGATGGCTGCAAGCAGAATGATCTTAAATACACTTGCGGAATGTAGTGGTCATTTGCCAATTTTTAGATTCTCACAAAATAAATTTGCTCAAATCCGCGTTCTTCGCCAGTCCGCTGACGTGTTTCTGGACGAAGGCCTGATCGATTACCACGGTTTCGCCACTTCGATCCGTCGCGGTGAAACTCACATCATCCAGTACGCGCTCCATGACCGTCTGCAACCGTCTTGCACCAATATTTTCTACCGTTGAATTGATTTCGGCGGCCACCCTTGCCAATTCCGCCACGCCATCTTCAGTGACGTCCAGTGTCAAACCTTCGGTCAACATCAGGGCCTTGTATTGTTTGATGATGGAGGCTTCGGGTTCAACGAGGATGCGTTGGAAGTCTTCTTGAGTGAGGGCTTTCAGTTCCACCCGAATGGGCAGGCGGCCCTGCAATTCGGGAAGCAGGTCTGATGGCTTGACAACGTGGAAAGCGCCGGAAGCGATGAACAGGATTTTGTCGGTCTTCACAGGGCCATGTTTGGTGGAAACCGTTGTGCCTTCGATCAGCGGCAGCAAATCGCGCTGCACGCCTTCGCGCGATACATCGGCACCTGACCGTTCACTGCGGGCGCAAATCTTGTCCACCTCGTCCAGAAAAACGATGCCACTGTTCTCAACGGAATCGATAGCATCAGCGACGATTTTTTCCTGGTCGAGCAGCTTGTCGGATTCTTCGGCCAGCAAAATCGTGTGGGCCTGGGCCACCGACAATTTGCGCAGCTTGTTACGGCCACCGAAGGCTTTTCCCATCATGTCCGAAAGGTTGATCACCGAGGCTGAGCCACCGGGCATGCCGGGAATGTCAAAACTGGGAACACCACCCGAATCCGCAACCTGGATTTCGATTTCCTTGCTGTCGAGTTCGCCACTGCGCAATTTCTTGCGGAAACTTTCCTTGGTCGTCTCGGATGCGTTGGCACCGACCAGCGCTTCCAGCACCCGGGCTTCGGCATTCAATTGGGCCTGAACCTCAACGTCTTTGCGCCGCGCCGCCTTGATCATGCCGATGCCAGCTTCCAGCAAATCGCGGATCATCTGGTCGACATCGCGGCCCACATAGCCAACTTCGGTGAATTTTGTGGCTTCCACCTTGATGAACGGTGCATTGGCGAGTTTGGCCAAGCGGCGGGCGATTTCGGTTTTGCCAACACCCGTGGGCCCGATCATCAAGATGTTTTTGGGCGACACTTCCTCGCGCATCTGTCCGGTCAATTGCTGCCTGCGCCAGCGGTTGCGCAGCGCAATGGCCACGGCGCGCTTCGCATCGTGCTGGCCAATGATGTAACGGTCGAGTTCGGAAACAATTTCTCTAGGTGTAAGTTCGGACATTTATGAATTCGCCTTGGCTTTCGGATAAACGGCATTGGCTACAGGAACGCGAGATGTGATGCCAAACGGCATGATTTGCAAGAGCTTGGTGCGCAGGGGACGCCAAGCCAGCGACAGCACCAGGACGATGGCCCCCACCAGCAACACGGCAACGGCAGCAGACTGGCCTCCCAAAGTAGAGGCCCTGAACACAACTGCAATTGCGTAACCAAGATAGAGCAACGAAGAAACCAGCAAGGAACGGCGGTCAACGACCAGAGCAACAATGCTTAATAGGGCAAACACTGCGAGAATGGCGACGGCCTGTCCTGCAGTCATTGCATCCAGCGAGGCAAAACTTTTCAGGAGTGGATGGACGATCAGAGGTGCGGCCAATAAATGCAGCCAGAACGCCACGTCAGTATTGCGGGTGCGCCGCGCCCGATCCTGGATGTCGAAAAACATGGCGGCGGCAAACACCGCGAGTCCAAGCAACAGGATTATATAGGCATTGTTTTGTGCAGTAATGGATGAAAAAGCCAACTGGGAAAGTCCATAGACCAATACAACCAAAGCTGCGGCACCCGCTGCCACCGTGATGGGAACCCGGAATCGCAACCAGTGCAAACCGACGGCCACGCCAGTCATCAAGGCGACGACAGCCAAATCCCCACCGTAGATTCCGTTGGCAGACGATTGGTACTTGAAACCGTCAGCGAACAGCGCGGCAGCAATAAAACTTACTGACAGCGAAAAGGTGAGAAGCAAAGCGATACTGGGAAGCGCCATTCGTTTTCGGCGGGTGAATACTTCAGCCAGCAACCACGCGGCAACGGGAATGACAAAAACACTCAAAAGAAAACCCAGCGCTCCGAGAAACAGGGCGAGGCCCACGGTGACAAATATATCGCTGAAACCGGAGACGAGGCGGAACTGCTCGTCTTCACTTTGCGCGGCATTGGATTGATCGCCTCGGGTCACGAAGGCTATGAGGTCATCGACGTTCTTGGGTGTCAGCACCCCGGACGTAATCGCCGAGTCCAAATCGGCACGCCGAATGGTCAATGTGTCGTCAACTTCAGGCATATCATCCTCTCAACTTTCTGTCGCGACACTGCCGTAGTCGAAGTCCGCTGGCAACAGTTCCATCAGCAAATCTGATTCATAGGTATCAAAGGGCGTGAAACCCACCTTCATGCAGGACTTCACGGCCCGTTCATTGCGCATGTCCGGATCGATGATCAACCGGGTTGCGCCTTCGCTGAAAAGTCTGGCCGCAAAGTGTTTGACGATGAGTGAGCCCAGACCTATTCCCAAATTTTTTGCATCGCCAATCGTAATGTCGATACCACGGGTTGTTGGCGTCATCTGATGTTGCCACGGCAAGCCGGGATGCTGCGACGGCATCCAGCTCTGAATATACGCGATGGGCTCGCTTGCAACTTCCGCAATGAAGGGTTCATGTGCGCCCTTGTCGTCAAAGAGCAGCGCCAACTCTTCTTCAGGATTGCCCCACCACTCCTGGGCATGGGGCGTCGAGAGCCACGTCAACAAAAGTGGGCGATGGCTTTCCTCAAGGGGAATGAACCGAACGGTGGGCACGTCAAGCTACGTCCAGTTTTTCCACCGTCAGATTGCCGTTGGTATAGACGCAAATGTCAGCGGCGATTTTCATGGCTTTGCGGCAGATGGCTTCGGCATCCATATCGGTATCGATCAAGGCCCTTGCGGCAGCCAAGGCAAAGTTCCCGCCCGATCCAATGGCGATAACGCCGTTTTCGGGTTCAAGCACATCGCCAGTCCCGGTCAATACGAGCGATGTGGTTTTATCCGCCACAATCATCATGGCTTCCAGTCTGCGCAAATAACGATCTGTGCGCCAATCCTTCGCCATCTCGACAGCGGCTCTTGTGAGTTGGTTTGGAAATTGCTCAAGCTTGCCTTCAAGCCTTTCAAACAAGGTCATGGCATCGGCCGTTGCACCGGCAAATCCGGCGATGACTTTTCCAGTTCCCAACGGCCTGACCTTTCGGGCATTGCCCTTTATAATGGTCTGTCCCAAACTCACCTGGCCGTCACCGGCAATGACAACCGCATTGCCCTTGCGCACAGTCAGAATCGTTGTGCCATGCCATTGGACGGGTTCACTCATCGCTTTAACCTCTTGATGTCAGTCAGTAGTTTTCTGAATGGATATGTAAGGTGGCTTCATAGGATTGCAAAGTGCAAAGCGTAAAGCATTGATCTGATATGATATAGTCTTACCCCAAGAAGTCTGCTACGACGCTGCTCCAACAAAGGAAACAGTCATGCGGCAAGCCACAGTTGAGCGCAAAACCACGGAAACCAAAGTTGTTTGCACCGTTAATCTCGATGGCGAGGGCCGCTTTGACATAAGTACCGGCGTGGGCTTTTTCGATCATATGATGGAACAATTGTCACGTCATTCGCTGATTGACATCACACTGAAGTCCGAAGGCGATTTGCATATTGATGATCATCATACCGTTGAAGACTCCGGCATCGCACTGGGCCAGGCCATCGCCAAGGCCTTGGGTGACCGCAAAGGCATTCGCCGCCATGGCTCCTGTGATCTGCCCATGGATGAAACATTGTCGCGTTGCGCCATTGATGTTTCGGGGCGGCCGTTCCTGATTTTCAAATGTGATTTCCCACGCGACAAGATTGGCAGCTTTGATGTGGAACTGGTGCGCGAATGGTTTCAGGCCTTTGCCATGAATACCGGTATCACGCTGCATCTGGAAAATGCCTATGGCGAAAACGCCCACCATATTGCTGAAGCCAGTTTCAAGGCCTTGGCCCGTGCCCTGCGTGACGCCATTGAAATTGATGTCAGGCAGAAGGATCGCATTCCGTCGACAAAAGGCTCGTTGAGCGGCTGAGATGAAAACCGTCATCATCGACTATGGGTCAGGCAATTTGCATTCGGCCCACAAGGCTTTTGAACGGGCGGCGACCGACCACAAGATCAAGGGCGACATCATGGTATCATCGCGTGCCAGAGATGTGGCAACGGCGGATCGTATCGTGCTGCCGGGTGTTGGTGCTTTCAAGGATTGCCGCAATGGCTTGATGGCCGTTGATGGCCTGCGCGAGGCTTTGCAGCAGCGGGTCATTGTCGGCGGTTTTCCATTTTTGGGCATTTGTGTTGGCATGCAATTATTGGCCACGCGGGGACTTGAACACGAGACCACGCCGGGCCTTGGCTGGTTGGCGGGTGATGTGGTGAAGATTGCGCCTGGTGATGCAAGTTTGAAAATTCCGCACATGGGCTGGAATACGCTGGATGTGCATTCCTCGCATCCCCTACTGAGGGATATTGATACCGGACCCTCCGGCTTGCACGCCTATTTTGTGCATTCCTATCATTTGGAAACTGCGCTACCGGAAGACTGCATTGCGACAACCGACTATGCCGGACCGATAACTGCGATGGTGGGCTATGAAAACATTGTGGGAACGCAGTTTCACCCAGAGAAAAGTCAGACCCTTGGCCTGGCGCTGATTGCTAATTTCTTGAAATGGAAGCCCTGAAAGGAGATCGCAAATGCCAACGGTCGAGCGCGAAAACTACTTTCCTCGTATTGATCAGTATAAAAACTGGTACGATAATAAGGCTGTAAAAGCAAAATCGAATTATTTGAGGACAAAAATTACATCTGGGCTTTTTGCAGTCTTGGTTCCGGTTGTAGCCAATGTAAATCAAGTGCCCTTCTTTGGCGATGTGACCCTCTATTCGAATGTGCTTGTTACAATTATGGGTACTTTCGTCGCGGTTATGCTCGCACTTGAGAATGTTCTCAAATATAAGGATCAATGGGTGAATTATCGTTCGACGGAACAATTTCTGACAAGAGAAAAAATTCTTTTTGATTCCAGATCAGGACCGTACATCTCACTAGATGAGGAGGCTGCGTGCCATCGTTTTATAGGTGTGTGTGAAGATGCAATTCAGAATGAAAATCTTGCGACTCTGAATATTCTAACTCGCGACGAAACGACCAACGCTAAGTATTCTAAATGATTCTGTTTCCTGCAATAGATCTGAAAGACGGCAAGTGCGTACGCTTAAAACGGGGCGATATGGCGCAGGCGACGATTTATAACGACAGCCCTGCTGCACAAGCCTTGGCTTTCGAACAACAGGGCTTCAAGTGGCTGCATGTTGTCGATCTAAACGGTGCGTTTGAAGGCCAATCGGTAAATGGCGCGGCGGTGGAAGCCATCCTCAAAGCGACGAAAAACCCGGTGCAATTGGGGGGTGGCATTCGCACATTGCAACATATCGAAGACTGGCTCAGCAGGGGTCTGACACGGGTGATTTTGGGTACTGTGGCGGTGCGCAATCCGGCACTTATCATTGAGGCGTGCAAGCTGTTTCCCGGCAAAGTTGCCGTCGGCATCGACGCCAAGGGCGGCAAGGTTGCGGTTGAAGGCTGGGCTGAAGCTTCGTCACTTGGTGTCATTGAATTGGCAAAAAAATTCGAAGGCGCAGGCGTTGCAGCCATCATCTACACCGACATTGACCGAGATGGAATTCTGACGGGCATCAATTGGGCTTCGACAATTGAACTGGCCGAAGCAGTTTCCATACCCGTAATCGCCTCAGGCGGACTGGCTTCGATGGATGATATCAAACGCATGATGCAACCCGATGCGCGCAAGCTTGCAGGCGCCATTACGGGACGTGCGCTTTATGATGGTAGGCTTGATCCCAAAGCGGCGTTGAAACTCATTGCGGAGACCAATCGATGTTGAAAGCCCGGGTCATTCCCTGTCTCGATGTGAAAGACGGTCGTGTGGTCAAGGGTGTCAACTTCGTTGACCTGCGCGATGCCGGTGATCCAGTTGAGGCGGCCCGCGCCTATGATGCGGCGGGGGCAGATGAACTTTGTTTTCTTGATATCACGGCCACCCATGAAGGGCGCGGCACCATGTTGAATACCGTACAGCGTACGGCTGAAGCTTGCTTCATGCCGCTCACGGTTGGTGGTGGTGTGCGGGAACTTGAGGATATACGACGCTTGCTTCTGGCAGGTGCAGACAAGGTTTCGATCAATTCTGCGGCAGTCACCAACCGGGAGTTTGTGCGCAAGGCCGCAGAGAAATTTGGCAGTCAGTGCATTGTGGTCGCCATTGATGCCAAAGAAACTTCAACTGGCAGGTTTGAAATCTTCACCCATGGAGGCCGCAAGGAGACGGGCATTGATGCCGTTGCTTTTGCGCGTGAAGTGACTGCCTTGGGGGCTGGTGAAATTCTGCTGACTTCGATGGACCGGGATGGGACGGGAAAAGGATTCAACCTCGCACTCACGCGGGCCATTGCTGATGCTGTGACCATTCCCGTTATCGCTTCAGGTGGAGTTGGAACTTTGCAGCATCTGGTTGAAGGCATCACAGAAGGCCATGCAACGGCAGTATTGGCGGCTTCGATATTCCATTTTGGCACTTTCACGATTGCCGAGGCAAAACAGGCGATGGCGGATGCAGATATTGCCGTGAGGATGCAATGATGAAACCAATGTCCGCCATGTATGGAAGGGTTGTTGATGGGAAAATTTGACCTGCTCGAAAAACTTGCAAGTGACATTGCCGCGAAGTCCAAAACCTCGCCCGATATTTCCTACACGGCAAAACTGATTTCCCAAGGCGTTGCAAAATGCGCCAAGAAGTTTGGTGAAGAAGCGGTGGAGTTGGCCCTCGCGTCAGTCAGTGGCAACAAGACCGAGACAACGTCCGAAGCTGCCGATGTGCTCTATCATTTCATCGTGCTGTTGCAGGCGGCCGGAATTTCACCTGAAGACGTCATGCAAGAATTGAAACGGCGCGACGGTGTTGGCGGACTGGTTGAAAAGGCCGCCCGAAAATCATGATCGACTTGCTTGAGGATTTTGCCCGGGAAGTTTCGCCGTTCCAGCGGTTTTCGCGCGATGACTGGGCGCAATTGCGCGCCGACACGCCGATGACCTTGACAGAAGCAGACCTGGTGGAAGTGCGCTCGCTGAATGACCGGGTTGATCTCAATGAAGTTGAGGCCATCTACCTGCCGTTGTCGCGCTTGCTCAATCTTTATGTGCAGGCTTCACAGCGTTTGTTTCATGCCTCCAACATGTTTTTGCATCGGCATGATTTGAAGGTGCCCTATGTGATTGGGGTGGCTGGCAGTGTGGCTGTGGGCAAAAGCACATCAGCGCGAATTTTGCGCCGTTTGCTTTCACGCTGGCCGACGACGCCGAAAGTGGCACTGGTTACGACAGATGGATTCTTGCTGCCCAATGAAACACTCAACCGCGAGGGCTTGCTGGCGCGGAAAGGATTCCCCGAGAGTTATGACCTTCCCCGCATTTTGCGTTTCATGTCGGACATCAAGGCTGGCGTACGGGACGTGGAAGTTCCGCTTTACTCGCACCTCACTTACGATGTACTGACGGACAAGACGCAAGTCATTGATCAACCGGATATCCTGATCGTTGAGGGTATCAATGTGCTGCAAACCGGACGACCGCCACGCGATGGCCGCGGCATTCCAAATGTTTCAGACTTTTTTGATTTCTCGGTTTTCATGGACGCGGAAGAACCGGACCTGCGGGCCTGGTACATCGAACGCTTTTTCAGTTTGCGCAATGGGGCCTTCAAGGATCAACAATCTTATTTTCACCGTTACGCAAAACTGACTGACGCCGAAACAATCGAAACGGCGACACGGATTTGGGAGAGCATCAATCTGGTGAACCTGAGGGAAAACATTTTGCCAACAAGGCCACGGGCTGACCTGGTATTGCGCAAAGGTTCCGACCACAAGGTGCGCAGCGTGTTTTTGCGGAAACTGTAATTCTATTTTCGCTTGCTGCTGGCTTTGCCGTTCATGGCCACCACATCATCCGTGTCATCCAAAAGCACCAGCATGGCTTTCCTTGCCGCCACGGGATCACCTGCAATGACGGCGCGGGCGATGGCTTCATGGAGTTTGATGGCTTGGCGGTAACGCGGGTTGCGTTGTGTGGTGAAGTCAAAAAGATTGGCCAGTGTTTCATCGATCAAGATGTTGAATGGCACAAGAAGGTCATTGTTCGTCGCGGCCAACAAGGCTTCATGAAAATACACATCAGCCTCGACCATTTCAGCAAGGGATTTGGCCCGGTTCATGTCATCGAGGGCTGTGACAAGTTGGTCAATCTGTTTGGTTGTACGTTTGCGTGCCGCAAGTTCGGCTATGCCGGGTTCGACGATGCGGCGAAATTCCTGGGTGGAAATGAGAAAGGCCTTGCGGTCGGTGGCACTGCGATGCCACGCCAAAACATCCCGGTCCAGGAGGTTCCAGCGCAGGCGCGGTTCGACTCTCGGTCCCACCTTTGGCTTCGAGACAATCAGGCCTTTGGCGGCCAAAGACTTGATGGCTTCACGTACAGCGGTGCGGCTGGCACCGTAGATTTTTCCCCATTCCGCTTCATTGGGCAGCAAGGCGCCCGGCGCAAATTCACCACCCAAAATGCGTTCGCCAATGCCTCTGGCAATCTTGCTGTGCAACTTGCCAAAACCGGGTGTTATGCCAGATTTAATTATCATACAAATTCTCTTGAACCCATCGAAATGACACCTTATGAGTGTCGACCACGGCAGCACAAGCCCCGCCCTGTTGGTGGAGTGGCCTGCCGTGACAAGGGAGGATTATAAGTGATCAATCGCAGACATTTCCTGGCAACCACTGTTGCCGCCGCTGTTGCCGCCACATCGGGGCTGGCTATGGCCCAAGGCAAGGGCCTGATCGGTATTTCCATGCCAACGAAATCATCGACCCGCTGGATTTCAGACGGCGAATCCATGGTGAAGGAATTCACCGCCATGGGTTATGAAACCGACCTGCAATATGCCGAAGATGATATTCCAAACCAGTTGGCCCAGATCGAAAACATGGTCACCAAGGGTGCCAAGGCTTTGATCATTGCCGCTATTGATGGCACGACGCTGTCGGACATCCTGAAGAAAGCCCATGAAGCTGAAGCAAAGGTGTTTGCCTATGACCGCCTGATCAGCAAGACCGGTGATGTTGACTATTACACCACCTTCGACAATTTCGGCGTTGGCGTATTGCAGGCCAATTCGCTGGTCAAGGGCCTGAAGGAACGCTTTGCCGCGGTGAAGCCCTGGAACGTTGAACTGTTCGGCGGATCGCCTGACGATACCAATGCTTTCTATTTCTATGATGGTGCCATGTCAGTGCTGAAGCCCTTGATCGATGCTGGCGACATCAAGATTGTTTCAGGCCAGATGGGCATGGAAACAGTTGGGACGCTGCGTTGGGATGGTGCGGTGGCACAAGCCCGCATGGATAACCTGCTGTCGGCCAACTACACATCAGCCAAGGTGCACGGTGTTCTGGCCCCTTACGATGGTCTTTCCCGTGGCATCATTTCCTCGCTGAAGGGCGTTGGTTATGTGCCAGGTCCAGAAATGCCAATCGTAACCGGACAGGATGCTGAAGTGGCTTCCGTCAAGGGCATGATGGCTGGCGAACAATATTCAACCGTGTTCAAGGACACGCGCGAACTGGCCAAGGTCACCGCCAAGATGGTTGATGCCGTGATGAGTGGCAAAGAGCCAGAAATCAACGACACCAAGACCTACAACAACGGTGTGAAGATTGTTCCATCCTTCCTGCTCACGCCTTTTGACGTGGGCTCAGGCGACATCGAAAAAATGCTGGTTGGCTCTGGCTACATCAAGGCTGAAGATCTGAAATAATTTCAAAATCGGAACAGGCCCCGTGAGACTACTTGCGGGGCCTGTTTTTCTCGGACAACATCAAGGCGAAGTGCGGGTAAACCGCCTGACAAATTGAGGCAACAAGCAGGACGGCAGATGCTTGATAAAACCAGGCCCATCCTCGAAATGCGGGGGATCACCAAGACATTTCCCGGGGTCAAAGCCCTGACGGATGTGCACCTCTCGGTGATGCCTGGTGAAATCCATGGTGTTGTGGGAGAAAACGGGGCGGGCAAATCAACGCTGATGAAGGTGCTGTCCGGCGTCTATCCAGCGGGAACCTATGACGGCTCCATCCATTTCGAAGGTGCAGAGCGACACTTCAAGAAAATTTCTGATTCCGAAGACATCGGAATCATCATCATCCACCAGGAATTGGCGCTGGTTCCCCTGCTCTCCATCGCCGAGAATATTTTTCTGGGTCATGAGACCGCGAAGAACGGTGTTATCAACTGGTTTGAAGCTTTTCGCCGGACCAAGGAATTGTTGGCAAAGGTAGGACTGAGCGAACACCCCAATTCACTGATCACCAATATTGGCACAGGCAAACAACAGCTGGTTGAAATCGCCAAGGCGCTGAACAAGAAAGTAAAGCTGCTCATCCTGGATGAACCAACTTCCAGCTTGAATGAAAAAGATTCAAATGCGCTGCTGGATCTGTTGCGGGGCTTCAAGGCGCAAGGTATTTCCTCCATCCTCATTACCCATAAATTAAATGAGGTGATGAAGGTTGCTGATCGCATTACGGTGATCCGCGATGGCAAGACCATCGACACCATGGACGTGCATACAGGCGAAGTGAATGAAGACCGCATTATCAAGGCCATGGTGGGCCGTGAATTGTCAGAGCGTTATCCGCCGCGCGCGCCTAAAATCGGTGACACGCTGCTCGAAGTGAAAAACTGGAGTGTTTATCATCCGCTGCATGCCGATCGTCAGGTAATCAAGGGCGTCAACTTGCATGTTAGGGCAGGCGAAGTGGTGGGCATTGCGGGCCTGATGGGTGCGGGGCGAACCGAATTTGCCATGTCGCTGTTTGGCAGGGCCTTTGGCAAGCGCATCACAGGCGAAGTGCTGATGCATGGCAAGCCTGTGGATGTGTCCACCATTCCAAAGGCCACCAAGGCAGGACTGGCCTATGTCACCGAGGACCGCAAAACTTATGGTCTCGTACTGATTGACCACATCAAGCACAATGTGACCCTGGCAAACCTGCCGGATGTGTCAAAGCGCGGCGTGATCGATGACATCACAGAAATTGGCGTTGCCACAAGATACCGCAAAGACTTGGGCATACGCTCATCCGGCATTTATCAAACCACTGTCAATCTTTCGGGCGGCAACCAACAAAAAGTCGTGCTGTCCAAATGGCTGTTTGCAGGGCCTGAGGTTTTGATTCTTGATGAACCCACACGCGGCATTGATGTGGGAGCAAAATATGAAATCTATGGCATCATCAACAAGCTTGCCGATGAGGGCAAAGCGGTGATTGTCATCTCTTCCGAAATGCCGGAGCTGCTTGGCATTTCAGACCGCATCTATGTGATGAACGAAGGCAGGTTCGTGGCCGAGATGCCTGCCAAACAGGCGAGCCAAGAAATGATCATGCGCGCCATCATGAAATCCTGGGAAAACTGACATGACCGAAATTGTCGCCAAAGCTCAATCACCTTCCATCATGGGTTTCATCAAGGCCAACATCCGCGATTATGCCCTGCTGCTTTCACTGATCGCCATCATGGTGTTTTTCCAGACGGCAACTTCAACAGTTCTCAGGCAATCAAGCTTGCTGGATGCCATCGGCTTGTTCTTGACAAGCCCGCTTGAAGTGTTTCGCAACGGCATTCTGTTCACCCCACTAAACATGACAAACATCATTCTGCAGAACAGCTACATCGTCATCATGGCGCTTGGCATGTTGTTGATCATTGTGGCTGGCCACATTGATTTATCGGTTGGGTTTCTGTCGGGCTTCATCGGTGCCATTGCTGGCGTGATGATGGTGAGCAATCCGCTATGGCCAGCTGACCTGAAAATGGGCACAGTGCCCGCCGTGGTGATTTGCCTTTTGGTTGGAACGGCCATTGGCGCATTGCAAGGCTGGTTTGTGGCGAAATTCCGCATCCCGGCATTCATCGTCACGCTGGCTGGCATGTTGATCTTCCGTGGACTGATGATCGCCATGTTGAGCGGGCGAAATCTCGGACCGTTCCCTGATTCCTTCCAAGCGCTTTCCAATGGTTACGTGCCTGATCTGCTGGCCTTTGCGGCTCCCCAGGGAATCAATCTATTTGCGCTTGCGGTGGGTGCTGTGGTCACCACCATGATTCTCTGGTCCAACTGGAAATCGCGGCAACTTGAACAATCCCATGGCATGGCCGAAGAACCCATGGAACTGTTCTATGGCCGAAATGTTTTGATCGCGGTGGCGTTTCTGGGCTTTGCCTGGATCATGGCCCACCACAAGGGGCTGCCCAACGTGCTGGTGACCATGTTTGCCTTGGTGGCTCTGTTCATGTTTGTCACAACGCGCACCACCTTCGGCCGACGGGTCTATGCCATGGGTGGCAATGAAAAAGCCGCTAAACTGTCGGGAATCAACACGGAAAAAGTCACCATTACCATTTTCGCCATCATGGGTGCGCTTGCGGCGTTTGCCGGACTGGTTTACGCGGCGCGGCTGAATTCAGCCCAACCGAAAGCTGGCGCCGGATTGGAGTTGGACGTGATTGCCGCTTGCTTTATCGGTGGAGCGGCAGTTACAGGCGGTGTCGGCAAAATCACCGGTGTTGTCATCGGGGCCTTTATCATGGGTGTCATGAACAACGGCATGGGTATCCTTGGCGTCGGCATTGACTGGCAGCAGGTCATCAAAGGTGCCGTTCTGATGCTGGCGGTGTTTCTCGACGTTTATTACAAGAACAAGGGTTAACCCTGTTCTGACTCCAGCCGGCTTCCACATTTGGGTCCAGTCAAAAAGCCATTGCCGAACTGTCACATAGGAGTCATACTCCCCGCATACTCAACAAGAAACCGGGTTTGCCGGACATTTTTTAGAGTTATTGTCGGCAGACATTCCGTTTGCCTCAAGGAGGACATAGATGAAGAAATCGCCATCTCAACTGTCGTCTCAGGAAACGGTGCGCCGCGCCCTTCTGACACGTCGCAGCTTGATGAAGTCGGCTGTTGCCATCGGTGCCGTGGGTGTTGCCGCACCGCTCGTCACCCGCAATGCCCTGTCATCATCAGGCGAACTGAATTTGCTCATGTGGTCGGATGAATTTCCGGCCGACGTGATTCCAAATTTCGAAAAAGCCTCTGGCATCAAGGTCAACCAGACGCCGTTTTCGCAGAACGAAGAACAGATCAACAAGCTGCAAGCCACGGGCGGCGAAGGCTTCGACCTTTGCCAACCGACGCGCGACCGGGCTCCACAGTTCAAGGAACTTGCGGTTCTGGCACCGTTTGACATGAACAAGGTGAAAAATTCCGGCAACCTGATTCCATCAATGCTTGAAGGTTCAAGCTCGGTCTGGACATGGGAAGACGGGCTGTATCATCTGCCACATTGCTGGGGCACGGAAGCCATTTCCTGGCGTACCGACCTTTACAAAGGCGATATCACCCAATTGTCTTTCGGCTCCCTGTGGGACGAAGGCGTGAAGGGGCATGTGCTCGGTCGTCCACATTCAATCCTGCTCGGCATCGGTCTTTGGATGGATGGCAACGGCAAACTACCCAGCAACCGCATGCTGGACGCTTTCAAGTCGGAAGACGACATGAAGAAGATATATGACCAGCTTCTGCCTGTTGCCATTGAGAAGAAGCCTTGGATCAAACAATTCTGGGATTCAGCCGACAACACCAAGTCGGGTCTTCTTGAAAATGATTGCTGGATTGGCCAAACATGGGACGGACCCGTTCTTTCGCTCAAGAAAGATGGCAAACCCGTCAGTTATCAGGCACCATTGGAAGGTGCGATCACCTGGCTTGACGGCTTGGCGCTGCTCAAGGCTGCCAAGAACACTGACCAGCTTTATGCCTTCCTTGAATATCTGCAAACACCTGCTGCATCTGCTGCAGTTGCCGAAGGTTCGGGCTATAATCCCGTTGTGACCGGTTCTGATGCCCTGCTCTCGGAAAAGGCCAAGAAGAACTTCCTTGAAGCCTATCCCGGTGACGCCCTGAACAAGCTGTGGCATCGCCCTCCAGAACCCTCATGGTATGCTGAACTGCGCACACAATATGCCGACAAGTTGAAGGCTGCTTAAAGGCTTTTGACTGCAACTGAATGCCAGCTCCGGTTCGCCGGGGCTGGTTTCTTTTTGACTGGACAATGGCTACTTGAATTTGCCTGCCAATCAGTGGATGTTCGCATGTGATACCAACAGTCAGATGAAATGACTTTCTTATACTAACATGTTCACTCAGAAGTCCCCTCCCCCTTGTGGGGAGGGTTAGGGTGGGGGTCGCTCAGACCGCTGAAATTGCGCAGAGTTCTGCCCTTTTCTCAAGCGCCGGAGCGACCCCCACCCCGGCCCTCCCCACAAGGGGGAGGGTGAAGGAAGGTCACAATTGACGAAGGTTGGTATGATTGCAGTTTGGGCGGCAACAAAAATAATTAGTGGGGCAATAATCAGATGAGCGCAGGCGTTGACCTTGAAGGCGTCACCGTAAGGTTTGGCAACTTCACCGCTGTGGACAATGCCAATCTTGCCATCAAGGGCGGCGAGTTCTTTTCTTTTCTCGGACCCTCGGGTTGCGGCAAGACCACCATTTTGCGTACGGTTTCGGGGTTTCTTGATCCTTCGGCAGGGCGCGTAAAAATTGGTGGGCAGGACATGGTGGGCATTGGTCCCAACAAGCGGCCGACAGCACTGATATTCCAAAACCTTGCATTGTTTCCCTTGATGACAGTTGCCGACAACATCGCCTATGGCTTGCGGGTGCGCGGGATTGACAAGAAAACCCGACGCAAAAAAGCTGGCGAATTGCTGGACCTCATCGCATTACCCGGCCAAGGCGACAAATTGGTGAGTGAACTTTCCGGTGGGCAGAAGCAACGCGTGGCGATTGCCCGGGCACTTGCCGTCGAACCCAAGGTGCTGCTGCTTGACGAGCCCTTGTCGGCGCTGGACCTGAAGTTGCGCCAACATATGCGCAATGAATTGCGGGCCATCCAGCAGCGGGTTGGCATTACCTTCATCTACATCACCCACGACCAAGGGGAAGCCCTTACCATGTCTGATCGCATTGCCGTGATGAGCGATGGGGTGATTGAACAAGTGGCCGATGGCAAGACGGTTTATGATCAGCCTGAGACGTCGTTTGTCGCGTCCTTTGTGGGGGAGAATAACGGCTTCCCAGGTTTGGTGGCAAAGGCTGATGCAACGATGGCCGTGGTCGAAACTGCCATGGGCAGTTTGCGTGGACGCAACCCCAAGGGGCTGAAAGACGGTGACAAGGCCATTGTTTTTGTAAGGCCAGAATCTTTGCGCATGGGCAAGGGCAAAGCGCTGGAGGGTTTTACGGCGGCGGTGAAAAATGTGGCGTTCGAAGGCAATGCCACGCATGTTTTTCTGCAAGGGCCTTCGAAGAAAAACATCACGGTGACCATTGGCCGTGGTCAGGGGGGCGACATTCCGGCGCAAGGCAGCATGGCCGACGTTCAGTTTGATCCTGATTTGGCATTGATTTTGCCAGAAGGGAAGCTGGCCCGTGAGTAGCCGCCTTTTCGTTTTCATTGTGCCGTTTGTGGTCATCGCGCTGTTCTGGGCGATGGCGCGTTATGAGTCAAAACTCGCCCACGACCCCAACCACAAGGGTTATTTTGAACGCAACGGCATGACGCTTGGCCTGATCTTTATTTTTCTTGTGGCACTTTGGACATTGTTTCTGGTCGTGTTGCCTTATCTCTACATGGTGGTTGAAAGTTTTCATCCGCGTTTGCCCTTGCCCAAACGGGGTGGGCCTGAAGACTACCTGACCATCGCGCAATACAAATCCTTCTTTGTGTCGCCATCCGACAACCAGTGGAACACCAACCATATGGGGGCATTTGTATTTTCTCTCATTGCTTCAGTGGCCGTCACGATTTTCAACCTGGCCTTCTGCTACCCGCTTGCCTATTTCATGGCACAAGTGGGTTCTGTGCAAAAAGTACGTTTGCTGATGCTGGGATTGATTGTGCCCTATTGGGTCAATGAAATTCTTCGAGCCTTTTCGATGCGGCTGTTGTTGACGTCAAAGGGATTGATCAACCAATTGTTGATGTGGACAGGATTGACCGACGCTCCCATCGATTTTCTCTATAACAACACGGGGCTCTATCTTGGCCTGTCCTATGGCTATCTTTTGATCATGATGTTCCCGCTCTACAACGCCATCGAGAGTCTGGACAAAAACCAGATCGAGGCGGCGCGGGATCTGGGTGCACCGTGGTGGAAAATCCACCGGGATGTGGTGATCCCCTATGCCAAGCCCGGCATAGCATCGGGTTGCACCATGGTGTTCATGCTGGCGGCGGGTTCGTTGGCCGCACCGCAATTCCTCGGTGGACCCAATACATTGTGGTTCACCTCGATTGTCTATGACTTCTTCTTCCAGGCCTTCAACTGGCCTCGCGGCTCGGCTTACGCGTTTATCCTGCTGGCGGCCTGTATGGTCTTCGTGCTGGGCATGTTGCGCTTGTTCAAGGTGAAACTTGGCGAGGCCATACGATGAGTTCCAAACATGTCATGAAGGGCATGCTGGCCTTTTATATCCTGATCTTTTTTCTCTATCTGTTTGGTCCGCTGCTGGTCATGGGTGTGACCGCATTCAACACGCCGAATTATCCGCAGGCCTATCCCTTCGAAAGTTTCACGCTCGACTGGTTCGTCAAACTGTGGAACCACCGGGCGATGATGGAGGGATTGCAGAATTCATTCTGGATCGGCATTGGCGTGGTGGCTATTTCGGTGCCAGTCGGGCTTGCGGCCTCCATCATGATGAACCAGATTTACCACCGGGCGCGGGGACTTTTTTATCTGGTCACGGTGTCGCCGCTGCTGACGCCTGGCGTGATTATCGGCATATCCACGGTGATTTTCTGGAAGGATGTCATGGGTGTCACCGATGTGACCAAGGCTTTGTTCTACAAAGGCATCGTGCTTTCGATCCTTGGTCAATCAAGTTTTGTCGCGGCCTATTGCCTGCTCATCATCATGGCAAGATTGACGCGGTTTGACCGGGCCCAGGAAGAAGCAGCGCTGGATCTGGGTGCATCTAACCCGCAGGTGTTTTGGCATATCCTGATTCCGTTTTTGAAACCTGCCCTGCTCTCGGCATCGGTGATTGGATTTCTGTCATCCTTTGAAAACTATAACACCACAACTTTTGCCATTCTCGCCGACAAAACCTTGGTAACGGTTCTGGCAGGTGAGGTGCGGCAGGGTACGACGCCAGTGCTTTCGGCCTTGGCTGTGATCATCATCGCGATCTCGCTTTTGGGTGCCATTATTTACGAACTCCTGAAGCGCCGCGAAGAAACCAAGGCCGCGCAAATCAAGGAAAATGCCAGACTGGCGGAACGGGGCGAAGCAGTTTAACATTGCAGTCTGATTTGTTACTGTGAGAGATTGGCCCATTGACATGACTGCTTCTGAATTCGACAAGATTACCGATCACCTTGTTCTGCACAAAAGTCGGCGTCGCTGGCGGCTTTTTGGCATCGTCACATTGGCTCTGCTTGCGCTTGCCGTTATTGCTGCTGTGTATTTCGACAAGACGCCGCGTGAACCGCATATTGCACGGCTTCATGTGGATGGTTTGATTACAGGCGAGCAAAAGCAACTCGATCTGATCCGCGCCCTCAAAAAAGATACGAACGTGACGGGTCTCATCATTCGCATCAACAGCCCTGGTGGAACGACGGCTGGTTCAGAAGCGCTTTATGAAGAGCTGCGGGCCTTTGCCAAAGAAAAACCCACCGTGGCCGTGATGGATACGGTTGCGGCATCGGGTGGTTACATCACAGCAATTGCCGCAGACCATATTATTGCACGCGGCAACAGCATCACCGGATCCATTGGCGTGATTTTCACCTATCCGGAAATCTCCGGACTGCTCGGAACGCTTGGCGTGAAGATGGAGGAATTGAAATCCGGGGAACTCAAAGCTGAGCCTTCGCCCTATCGTCCGGCTTCAGACAAAGCCAAACAAGTTTCCATGACCATGGTAGAAGATGGTTTCGTGTGGTTCAAGGGACTGGTTGCGGAACGCCGCAAACTCACCGCCGAACGCACTGCCATTCTATCGGATGGGCGCGTTTACACGGGCCGCCAAGCTTTGAAAGAAGGTTTGATCGACGCATTAGGTGGCGAAGATGAAGCAGTCAAATGGCTTGAAAGCGAACGAAAGCTTGCAGCTGATTTGCCGATTTTTGACCGCAAACCTGCAAGGTCTGAGCCCGAAGCTTTCTTCGGCATGTCATCAGCATCGACAGTTTTGCGCCTGCTGGGATTGTTGCAACTTGATATGGGAGCCCAATCTGCCCAACTCAATGGCCTACTTGTGCTTTGGCATCCCCAACTGTAAGAATCCCATCTAAACCGGGCGAACCATCATGATCAAATCAGAACTTGTGCAAAAAATTGCCGACAAGAATACGCATCTTTATCACAGGGATGTGGAGCGCATCGTCAATCGCGTGCTGGATGAAATTGTTGATGCCATGCGCCAAGGTGCGCGGGTGGAACTGCGTGGCTTTGGGGCATTTTCGGTGAAAGAACGGGATGGCCGTCTGGGGCGCAATCCGCGCACGGGTGAGAGTGTTGATGTAACGCCAAAGCGCGTGCCGTTTTTCAAAACCGGCAAGGAACTGCGGGCCAGGCTGAATGGCCCACTCAACAGCCCGGGCAAGAAGGCCTGACCTTGCGCCGCATCATTCGCTGGGTTGTGGGTTTGCCCATTGTCATTCTGGTCATTGGTTTTGCCATTGCCAACCGCGGCAGTGTAACGTTATCGTTTGATCCGTTTAGATCAGTCAACCCAACGCTCTATCTCACAATGCCGCTTTGGCTGTTGTTTGTTGCCGGAATTTTGGTGGGGTTGATTGTCGGCGGGATTGTTTCCTGGTGGGTGCAAGGCAAGCATCGCAAGGCAGCACGCGAGGCACGCGCCGAGGCCCTGAAACTGCAGGCCGAGTTGACAGATTTGCGGAAACCCCAACAGGCAATCGCAGCCTCGCAAGACCTTGTGCCATTCAATGGCGGTATTTCATGAAGGTATTTTCGGCACAAGAAGTGGCCAGGGCCACGCCCTATAAAGAGCTGGCAGAAGCCTTGCGTGCGGGTTTTCGTGACGTTGTCACAACACCAGTGCGCCACCATCATGATCCCCTGCCCTCCACGACGCTGCTGTTGATGCCAGCCTGGACTTCGCGCTGGACAGGCCTGAAAGTCGTAACCGTCAAGACCGACAATCCGGGTCTCAATCTTCCGACAGTGCAAGGTTCGTATTTGCTCCTCGACAATAACACGGGCGCTTGCGTGGCGCTGCTGGATGGCACCGAATTGACAAGGCGGCGAACGGCTGCTGCTTCGGCATTGGCGGCAGATTATCTGGCGCGGCCTGATGCCGACGTGCATTGCATCGTCGGTGCGGGCGCATTGGCGCCGCATTTTGCCCGCGCCATGATGGCGGTGCGGCCCATTGGGAAAACCCTGATCTGCAACCATAATCCGCAAAAAGCTTTGGCGCTGGCCAGTCGCTTGCGCGACGACGGATTGAATGCTGAGGCCATGGACTTGCAGACAGCTGTGCAGCAATCGGATATCGTGAGTTGCGTCACCTCTTCCACAGTGCCTCTGGTTTTGGGCCATTGGCTGAAACCCGGAACCCATGTGGATCTGGCTGGTGCCTTCAAACCATCCATGCGGGAGACTGATGGTGATGTGGTTCAAATGTCGTCGGTGTTTGTTGATACCCATGACGGCGCATTGGCAGAAGCAGGTGACCTGCTGCAGGCCCGCGATGAGGGCAAGTTTGATTTCAGCCAAGTGAAGGGTGATCTGGCAGCACTTTGCCAAGGTAAAGTGCGAGGGCGGCAAAATGGCCAGGAAATCACCCTGTTCAAATCCTGTGGCACAGCGCTGGAAGATTTAGCCGCAGCCGTCATGGTTTATTTGCGCAAGTTCAATTGAACCACTAACAAGCGCATCATGATCAAGAGCAATCCCGTTTGCCTCGCACTCGATACGGCCGAAGTTGGCCGTGCGCGTGAGTTGGCACGAAATCTAAAAGCCCATGTCGGCTACATGAAAATTGGTATGGAGTTTTTTTATGCCAATGGGATTGCGGGATATGAAGCCGTGGCGTCCGAGGGGATGCCGATTTTTCTCGATCTCAAACTCCACGATATTCCCAACACGGTGGCGCAAGGGTTAAAATCCCTCATGCGACTGGCACCGCCACCGGCTATTATCAACGTCCACGCTTCTGGTGGCGTGGAAATGATGAAGGCCGCGCGAGACTCAGTTGATGGTAATACCAAACTCCTTGCTGTGACATTTTTGACCAGCTTGTCGCAACAGGATATTTTCCGAATTGGTTTTGATGCGGTTGCAATTGATCGGCAAGCCACCAATCTTGCCAGGCTCGCCCTTGAGGCAGGTCTCGATGGTGTGGTGTGTTCGCCAACTGATTTGCCCCGCATCAGAAAGAACCTGCCCCGCAATTTTCTGACGGTTGTTCCTGGTATTCGTCTGGAGGGATCAGACGCACAGGATCAAAAGCGCATTGCCACGCCAGCCGCTGCTATCGCCGCAGGTGCCGATATTCTGGTGATTGGGCGTGCCATCACAGGTGCGGCTGATCCTGTAAAAGCTGCACAAGATATTCTGGCAGGTTTGACGCCATGACCCAGGTCAAGATTTGCGGTCTGTCAACGCTTGCCACACTGGAACATGCGATCAAGTGCGGTGCCGACATGGTAGGTCTGGTATTTTATCCCCGGTCGCCGCGCAACGTATCCATGGCACAAGCCGTGATGTTGGCCAATGGGGGGCGGGGACGGGTGAAAATTGTGGCACTTGTCGTTGATGCTGATGATGAGCTGATCAAGGATATTGCGCGGCGGGTGCGGCCTGACTTTTTTCAGGCCCACGGATCTGAAACGCCAGAGCGTGTTGCCGAGATCAAGTCTTTTTCAGGCATCGATGTGATCAAGGCCATCAAGGTCAGTGATGCTGTTGATGTGACTGTCGCGCAATCATTTGCAGATCAGGCAGACATGATCCTGTTTGATGCCAAGGCACCGGCCAGTCTGGAGGGGGCCTTGCCGGGTGGCAATGGGTTGTCATTTGACTGGAGCCTGTTGGCCGGACAAAGTGCCTATATGCTGTCGGGTGGCCTTGACCCTGACAATGTTGCCGAGGCAATCAGGGCAACCGGGGCTGATTGGGTTGATGTTTCATCTGGCGTCGAGTCGTCGGCCGGCATCAAGAACAAGACACTGATTTCGAAATTCATTGAGGCGGCAAAAGCGGCCCGCTAAACTATTTACTTCATGCGAGAACAGCAATGACAGCCCTTCCCAATTCCCTTCGCAACTCTCTTCGTTCTGGCCCCGATGAACGCGGGTTGTTTGGCATTTATGGTGGCCGCTTTGTGGCTGAAACCTTGATGCCCCTGATCCTGCAATTGGAACAGGCCTACAAGGACGCCAAGGCTGATCCCTCCTTTCAAGCTGAACTTGACAGCTTTCTGGAACACTACGTGGGCCGCCCTTCCCCGCTGTATTTCGCTGAGCGCCTGACCGAACACTTGAAGGGTGCCAAAATATATCTCAAGCGGGATGAGCTCAATCACACAGGTGCCCACAAGATCAACAACGTCATGGGGCAAATCCTGCTGGCCCGTCGCATGGGCAAAAAGCGCATCATTGCGGAAACAGGCGCTGGTCAACACGGCGTTGCAACGGCTACGGCCTGCGCAAGGTTTGGCCTCGAATGCATCATCTATATGGGTGAGGTTGATATCGCGCGGCAGATGCCAAATGTATTCCGCATGAAATTGCTGGGCGCTACAGTTGTTCCGGCCAAGTCTGGTTCGCGCACATTGAAGGATGCCCTCAACGAAGCCTTGCGCGACTGGGTGGCAAATGTCGAAGATACTTTTTATTGTATCGGCACAGTGGCCGGCCCTGCACCTTACCCCGAGATGGTGCGGGATTTCCAATCGGTAATCGGACGCGAAACCAGGGAACAAATGTTGAAGCGGGAAGGTCGTTTGCCAGACTCGTTAATTGCGGCAATCGGCGGTGGATCAAATGCCATGGGCCTGTTCCATCCGTTTCTTGATGACAGGGACGTCAGGATCATCGGCGTTGAAGCGGCAGGCTATGGCTTGAAGAAGAAACATGCAGCATCGATAACTGGCGGCAAGCCCGGAATCCTGCATGGCAATCGGACTTATCTTTTGATGGATGACGACGGACAAATCACTGAAGGCCATTCGATCTCGGCAGGCCTGGATTATCCCGGCATTGGCCCCGAACATGCTTGGCTGCATGACATGGGGCGGGTTGAATATGTCTCAGCCACTGACAAGGAAGCCCTGGCGGCCTTCCAACTGTGCTGCAAACTCGAGGGCATCATTCCCGCACTAGAACCTTCACATGCGCTTGCCCATGTGACGAAAATTGCACCCAAGTTGCCCAAGGACCATCTCATGGTGATGAATATGTGCGGCCGAGGCGACAAGGATATCTTCACGGTGGCGGATATTCTGGGGGTGAAGCTTTGACGACTGACCTACAGTGTATTACAGTGTAGGTCGGAGGATTTTTCCATGGCTACAACACCATTTTCCATTCGTCTTGATACGAAACTCAAAGCACGTCTTGAAAAAGAAGCCAAGCGCCGCGACCGCACAGCAGCTTTCATTGCCAGCCGTGCCATCAAACTGTATTTTGAACAACTGGACCTGGTCGAACAGGAAATCGACGCGGCCTTCGCCGAAGCGGATAAGGGCGTCTTTATTTCAGGCGAAAAAATATTTGATTGGATGAATTCTTGGGGAACCGAGAACGAGCTTCCACCGCCAGAGCCCGATATCTTCCCTGTGCCCAAGAACAAGAAGAAAGCGGCCTGATGGCGTTGGAACTTGTCGTTCTGCGCAGCGCCAGATCGGATCTGCAATGGTTCAGGATCTACTACACGGACCACTTTCCGGAAGGCATGGCCAAAGCCAATGGCCGGTTTGAAAAGTGCCTCATGCTTTTGTGTGAACATCCCAATTTGGGCCGCACTGCAGGCAAATCACCCCGGCGCCGATTCTCCGTGCCTGACACGCCTTACACAATCGTGTATCAGCAGCGTAAGAATGCACTCGAAGTCGTGCGCATTCTGGATCAACGAAAAGAGACCTACCTGAAAGAACTCTTCGACCTATGACAACCCGCATCGACCAACGTTTCGCCGAATTGAAAGCACATAAACGTGCCGCCCTCGTCACTTTCATCACGGCGGGGGATCCTGACTACGATACGTCACTGAAAATCATTCGGGGCCTGCCGAAAGCGGGTGCTGATGTGATAGAACTTGGCATGCCCTTCACTGATCCGATGGCTGATGGTCCGGCCATTCAGGCTGGTGGGCTCCGCGCCTTGGCTGGTGGCCAGACCATGAAGAAAACCCTGAAATTGGTGAAAGAATTTCGCAAAAGTGATCAAGACACGCCAATTGTTCTGATGGGTTATTACAACCCGATCTATGTTTATGGTGTCGACAAGTTCCTGGTTGATATCCTGAAGGCGGGCGTTGATGGTTTGATCGTTGTTGACCTGCCGCCGGAAGAAGATGATGAACTCTGCATTCCTGCCATGGCTGCTGGTATCAACTTTATTCGGCTGACAACACCGACGACTGACGACAAACGTGCGCCCGCCGTATTCAAAAATACTTCCGGCTTTGTTTATTACGTCTCCGTTCTCGGCATCACCGGCACCAAGGCTCCGGACCTCAGGAGTGTCAAAACCAATGTACAACGATTGAAAAAGCATACAACACTTCCCATTTGCGTGGGCTTCGGCGTCAAGACGGCAGAACAGGCCCGGACCATTGCGAAAACCGCCGATGGTGTAGTGGTGGGTTCGGCTTTGGTCAGTGCAGTGGCGAATAGTTTGGACAAGAAGGGCAAGGCCACGGTCAAGACGGCCAAGGCTGTTCATGCCTTGGTCACTGAAATCGCGGCGGGCTTGAGGAACTAGAACATGAATTGGATCAAGAATTACGTTCGCCCGAAAATCCGGTCCTTGCTGGGACAAAAGCGCGACACGCCGGAGAACATGTGGATCAAGGATCCAGAGTCTGGCGAGATGGTTTTCTACCGCGACCTGGAAGCCAACCAATTTGTCTTTCCGGCATCCGGCTCCCACCACCGCATGCCGGCTGAAGCGCGCATGAAGGCCATGTTCGATGATGGTGTTTGGGAAAAGATCAATTTGCCGGGCGTTGCAGTAGATCCGCTGAAATTCCGCGATGAGCGGAAATATGCTGACCGCCTCAAGGAAGCCAAAGCCCGTGGCCATGTGGATGACAGCATTCACGCCGGTCACGGCAAGGTTGAGGGCATGCCCATGGTTGTCATGGTGCAGGACATGTCATTTATTGGCGGTTCGCTTGGCATGGCAGCAGGCGAAGCCATCATCACGGCCATGCGCAAAGCCTTGCAAACCAAATGTCCTTGCGTGATTTTTGTGGCCTCAGGCGGGGCACGCATGCAGGAAGGCATTCTCTCGCTCATGCAGATGCCGCGCACGACGATTGCTGTGCAGGATTTGCGGGAAGCGGGTCTGCCTTATATCGTGGTGTTGACTAATCCAACGACAGGTGGTGTCACGGCGTCCTATGCCATGCTTGGAGATATTCACCTCGCTGAACCCAATGCCCTGATCGGCTTTGCCGGGCAGCGGGTAATTGAGCAAACCATTCGTGAAAAATTGCCGCCGGGATTCCAACGCTCGGAATACCTGAAAGACCATGGTATGGTTGACATGGTGGTGTCACGGCTTGAAATGAAATCAACAGTCAGTCGCATCGCGCGTATTCTGATGAGGTCACCTGCCCTGCCCTCGGTCTCTACGGCCCTGGTGCCTGCCTAAGCCTTGGCCGTCAGCGATGCCATATTGATGCGTCTGCTGGATCTGCATCCCAAGATCATCGATTTCAATCTGGACCGCATGTTCAGGATTTTGGCGAGGCTTGGCCATCCTGAGAAAAAATGTCCGCCCATCATTCATATCGGCGGCACCAATGGCAAAGGTTCAACACAGGCGTTTTTGCGCGCCATGATGGAAGCGGCAGGTTTGCGCGTGCACGCCTATACGTCGCCGCATCTCGTGCGTTTCCACGAGCGTATCCGGGTGGCTGGCACATTGATTTCGGAGACGGACCTTTCAGAATTGCTGGAGGAATGTGAAGTCGCCAATGCGGGCGACGCCATCACATTTTTTGAAATCACCACGGCCGCAGCATTTTTGGCATTTTCGCGAACACCTGCCGACTATTTGTTGCTGGAAGTGGGCTTGGGTGGCAGGCTCGACGCCACGAATGTCATTGATAATCCCGTCGCCACCTGCATCACCTCCATTGGCCTTGACCATCAACAGTATCTGGGTGAAACACTGGAGCTGATTGCCACGGAAAAAGCCGGCATTGTCAAAAAAGCTGTTCCCTGTGTAGTCGGTTTCATGCCGCAAGTCGCACGCTCTGCCATTGAGGCCGTCGCTGAAAAGCATCGAGCCCCACTTTTTATTGCCGGGCAAGACTGGGATGTTTTTGGGCAGCACGGGCGCATGGTATTCCAGGATGGCGATGGACTCCTCGATCTACCGCTGCCAGCCTTGCCGGGACCGCACCAGTTGCAAAACGCCGGCAATGCCATTGCTGTGCTGCGTGGTTTGAAGGACAACCGCATCAACGATTGTCATATTGCCGATGGCCTCAAATCCGTGCAGTGGCCCGCCCGTTTGCAGCGCTTGCAGCACGGCGGACTTTCCGGTTTGCTGAATGATGCTTGCGAGCTTTGGCTGGATGGCGGGCACAATGCAGATGCTGGCATGGTTTTGGCCAAGGCCTTGGAGGCCATGCCGACAAAGCCGTTGGTTATCATCTGGGGCATGTTGAACACCAAGGATGCCAGGGATTTTTTGCGTCCCTTGGCTACCGTTGCCAAGCATGTTGTGACTTTAGATATTCCGGGTGAAGCCAATGCCATTGCTGCCGAAACACTGGCAGAAACAGTGCGCGGTCTCGGTGTTGCGGCGTCAACTGCAATCGGTTTGACGGACGCTGTCAAAAAGGCCAATACCATAGGCAGCGGCATGCGGATCCTGATTTGCGGTTCGCTTTATCTGGCAGGCCATGTTTTGGCAGCTGAAGAACAGAAAAGCATGTCGTCGATATCAGGAGCGGCAAAAAGATAGTACAGGCGCTTGATGGATTTCTTCAGTTGGCAAAACCATCCAGATTGACCCGCTTTCCAATATTCGATTTACCGGACCTTAAGAGGTCGACTGTATTTGTTCAGTCAATCATGTTGGAAGGACTGTACACGATGAATAGACGTAATCTGGGTTGGGGCGGTTCATTGGCGTTGCTCGCTGTTGTTGCGGGTGCTGCAAGCAGCACAGAAGCATTGGCCGACAGCACCGGCGATGTTCTCTCTGCGATTGAAGAATATCGCAAAGCCATGGTTGACGGCAACGGTGCGCGCTTGCTGGAAATGTCGGCCGACGACATGTCATTTGGCCATGCCAATGGCGTGGTGCAGACCAAAGTGGAATTTGTGAAGACTGTCGTCGACAAAGTTGAGGTCTTTCACAAGATCAAGCTTTACGATCACAGCATTCGTGTTTCAGGCGACCTCGCCATTGCGCGTCACACCTTTGATGCAGACGTGTTTTTCCAAGGCAAAGACCAAAACTTCCTGTTGAGCATTGTTCAGACATGGAAGAAAGAAGATGGCCGCTGGCGCCTGTTGGTGCGTCAGTCGTTCAGGCCCTTGTGAGGCAGGTATTTGATTGTATAAAGTTTTTGACCCGGCATCTCCAGCAGTTGCCGGGTTTTTCTATTGTGACGCGGCCAATCGGACTTTGCCGACACGCACAACCACTTTTTCGAGGGATACCATCGCAGCCCCTGCTTTGCCCTCCTTGGTCACAAACACCAAAGCCGAGGCTTTGAAATAGGGTGGCAACGTGCCTGTTGGCATTTCTTCATCCAACGAAAGCTGGAATTTTCCCGCCTGCACGTCTTCAGACTTCCACAAAACCACGCGACGTATCTTGCCAATCTGAATGTCGATGCGAGCTGTTGTCCCGGCAGTTTTGACGATATGCCCGCTCAGTTCAATCGTCATGCCAGGTTCGGAGACATATCCCGGTTCCGTCACAACGATATGTGCAACCTGGCTTGCCGACCCTTCTTTTTTGGGTCCGTCTGACGTGGCGACAAGCGGCTTGAGCACCCAACTCATGTCAACGGAATTGTCGGTAGTATCGACGTTTGTTTGCCGTTTTAGGGAGACTGATCGGCTTTGCGGTTCTTCTACCGCATTGAGCTCAAGCTTTTTTTCGGCAAGATTTTTCGGTTTCGCCGATTTAATGATGAGGATTTTGGTTGTTTTAGTCGCCACTTTGATGGCAGGTCTTTTCGGCGCTTTGCTGACTTGTTTTAGCGGCAATGAGGGTACGTCAGCAGCCTCGGCGACAGAGCCGAGACACATCCCACAAACAGCCAATAACACTACAATACCGCGAATCATTTACAAAAACCCAATCTGTTAATAATTGGTAAATGAGCGGATGTGCCGTGACAAGATTTGGTAAGTTTATTTTAGCGAACTGTGCACAACAGCAACAACATGATGCTGCAGAAAGTCTCCATAATGCATCGACCATGTTGTATTTTTTTTAATTTCACTAACGTTTTCAATTAGATAATCTTTTTCCCTGATATTGATGACGAAGCTGTTCAGGCCGGACACAATGCCCTTGCCGATCGCCTTCAAGCCGGCTTCTTTTGCAGTCCAATACCTGAGGAAGGCTCTATTCTGGTCAACAAGCGGCAATGCAGCGATTGCCGCTGCTTCTTGGCTGGTAAAAAACCGTTCCGCCAGCGCCGTGACGTTTGCGACATGACGGCTCTTTTCGAGATCAATTCCGATGCGATGCAATGTTGAGGCGCAAGCCAGCGCAGTTGGCCCACTGGACGAAAACGACAGTCGCAGGCTTGGGTCGTTCAAGCACTTCGGCTGAGTATCCAACTGATGTTCGATTGCAAGATCACACAAGGCACCATGCCAACCCAGAACACTTTTGACAAACAGCCTTTGAAACAATCGTCGCAGGATATAGTGACGCCGCTCCAACCTGTCTGCAATGCTTTGGGCAAGCGCTTTTTCACGATCAGCAAGTCCCGTCAGCATGTGCTGTTCATCAAGGCTGTTGTCATCTGTATAAGCGGCAATTGATATTCCAGGGTCGGCTGGCACAGGCCAAATGATCGCACGATGCATGGCCTCCAGCGTCGCGTTGGTCGATAAATTGCTGCCATGCTTCATTAACCAACAGCCTCAAAACTACGGATTTGACATAAATTGTGACGCACGACGCACCCAATGCCAACACCATTTTAACAGGTTTGTACCTAAAACAGTTTTTAGTTCAAGCAATCGCCTTGGTCATCGGCCCCTGCCGACAACCAGGCAAAACATTTTGATACTGATAGGTCAAAACACATGAAACGCTTCAAATCCGTTATTCCTGCCGCCTTCTTGTTGCTGCCAACAGTCGCTCCTGCAATGGCAGGTGAGACATGGGACATGCCAACGGCCTATCCTGCCCTCAACTTCCAGACCGTGAACGCCCAGGAATTCAGCAAGTGTGTGGCAACCGGCACAAATGGTGATATCAATATTGTCATCCATCCGAATGGCGCATTGTTCAAGGGCAACGACATCAAACGGGCTGTGCAGACAGGTCAAACGCAGATTGGCGAACGACTGCTGTCGTCCCACGAGAACGAGAACCCGATTTTCGGCACAGACTCAATTCCTTTCCTCGCTTCTTCCTATGAAGACTCGGTGAAACTTTATGCTGCGGCCAGGCCCGCACTTGACAAGGTTCTGGAAGATCAGGGAATCAAGCTGCTGTATTCGGTTCCCTGGCCTCCACAGGGTCTCTATTTCAATAAAGACATCAATTCCGTTGCCGACATGGCAGGCGTGAAAGTTCGTTCCTACAACAAGGCAACAGCCCGTCTGGCTGAATTGACGGGCATGGCGCCTATTTCCATTGAAGCCGCAGAAATCAGCCAAGCCATGTCGGCTGGCGTTATCGCCTCCCTCATCACGTCGGCCGTCACAGGACAAGACAGCAAGGTTTGGGAACAGCTCAACCACTTCTATGAAGTCAAAGCCTGGATGCCCCGCAACTCTGTCATCGTCAACAAGGGCGTTTGGGACAGCCTTTCAGCCGACAAGCAAAAAACCGTTGCTGAATGCGCCACTCTTGCAGAATCTGCAGGACTGGAAAAATCAAAACTCGCCAATGAAAAAGCTTTAACTGTTCTTAAAGGCAACGGCATGAAAGTGCTGCCACCTTCGAAAACATTCGAAGCAGAACTGAATGAAATTGGCAAGACAATGGCCAAGGACTGGGCAGCCAAAGCTGGTGATTCAGGTGCCACAATCCTTGCGCAGTTCAAGAAGTGAGTTGAAACTACCTGCATTGGCAGAATTGGAAACGGCGAAATGACTGCTTTTACAGGTGCAATAACACCTAAGTCGCATCGCCTTGATGCTGTGTGGGCCAGACTTGACCGGATTTACCTCTATTCAGGTTACCTGGCCGCCTTCTTTCTCGTCTGTATATTTTTGACAACCATGCTGCAAGTGATTGGCCGTTTTGCCGGGGTTAATATCCGGGGCCTCACCGACCATGCCGGATACTTCATGGCGGCTTCGGCATTTCTGGCATTTGCCCACACCTTTAACAATGGTGCACATATCCGCATCGAACTGTTTATGTCGATGATGGGGCGCGGGCGGATTTTTGCGGAGTGGTTCTCATTCCTGGTATCGGCTGTCATTTCGCTGTGGCTTGCCTATTACGCATGGTCGATGGTTTATTGGTCATGGGCCTTGAACGATATCAGTCAAGGGCTCGACGCCACCCCAATCTGGATTCCGCAATTGTCGATGGCCGTTGGTCTCTCCGTCTTGGCTGCCTGCGTCATGGACCACAGTTCGCGCCTGCTGCTGACGGGCAATCACCAATTGCCAGCCTCCCCCGACGCATTGTGATTTGAGTGTAGGGCGCTGGCCATGGAACAATTCGAACTGCTCGTTACACTGCTTGCCATATTGTGTGTGTTGATGGCTTCAGGCACCTGGGTTGGATTTACACTCATTGCAATTGCTGCGGTCGCCATTGAAATTTTTGCATCACGATCGGCGGGTGCGCCTGTTGCAACGACGATATGGTCTTCTTCGTCATCATGGATGCTGTCATCGCTTCCCATGTTTGTCTGGATGGGTGACATTCTCTTCCGCACAAGATTGTCGGAAGATTTGTTTCGGGGACTGGCCCCCCTCATGGGGCGACTGCCAGGCGGATTGCTGCATACAAATGTGATGGGCTGCACGATCTTCGGTTCTGTGTCAGGCTCATCGGCAGCAACGCTGACGACCGTCGCACAAATGACGGTGCCGGAATTGAAAAAGCGCGGATATCCGGAACACCTGATTGTTGGAACCCTGGCTGGTCCGGCTACACTGGGCCTCATGATTCCCCCGTCGATCATCATGATCGTCTATGGCGTCATGACGAACGAATCGATTTCGGCCATCAACATCGCGGGCATTTTGCCGGGATTTGTTTTGGCGGCGCTGTTCACTGGCTATGTCATCCTGGTTTCCAAGACGGACAAAAATTATCATCCGGTTGTCGAGGCAAAGACGACGTGGCGTGAAAAAGCTGCCGCGCTTTGGCTTCTTGTGCCTGTACACGTCCTGTTATTCATCGTTTTGGGATCGATGTTTGCGGGGTTTGCCACAGCCACTGAATCAGCAGCCATCGGCGTTGCGGGCGCACTGGGACTGGCGTGGTGGCAGAAAACCTTGACGTGGCAAAATTTTGTCGAAAGCCTGATGGGTGCAACACGCACCTCGGCGATGATCGCATTCATTCTCGCAGGCTCAGCTGCGTTGTCTTTGGCCATGGGCTATACCGGTTTGCCCAATGACCTCGCCAAGTGGGTCAATACCTTGAATTTGTCAGCAACCGGATTGTTGATGGCGTTGTTGTTACTCTATCTCATCCTCGGGTGTTTCCTTGATGGCATTTCATGTGTGGTTCTGACAATTGGCATTGTTGAACCGATGGTGCGGCAGGCGGGCATTGACATGGTGTGGTTTGGTATTTTTGTTGTGCTGGTGGTCGAGCTGGCGCAAATTACACCGCCTGTTGGCTTCAATCTCTTTGTGCTGCAGTCCATGACGGGGCACAACATATTCAAAATCGCCCGCTGGTCGTTCCCCATGTTCATGATCATGTTCATCATGGTTTTTGTAATGATCGAAGTGCCAGGCCTGGCGACATGGCTGCCATCTCTGATGATGCCGACGATGGTTCAATAATTACGACCGCAACTTGAATTGACCCTTCTTCTCCCTCCCCATTGTGGGGAGGGGACTACTGAGCAAGATAGATCTATCAGAAAGAGTCAATTCAAATCGCCGTTGGTATCAGGACCGAATCGGGTTTCTTCTGAAGCCCTGCCACCTGGCCAAAAAAAACCCGGCTTTCGCCGGGGTTTTATCTTATTTACAGATCGACAACTTTCACATCACGCAGGATGGAATTTCATGCAGCATGCCGCTGGCATTCCGGCGGCAATGCAACGATCTCAATCCAGTAGTGACCGACTGTTCGCACAATATCCACCAACTTGTCGAATGACACCGGCTTGCAGATGAATGAATTCACCCCAAGATTATAGGTCTTGATAATGTCTTCTTCCGCCTTTGACGTCGTGAGAATGATGACTGGAATACGATGCAGAACCGGGTCGCTCTTGATTTCCTTCAAGACAGTGCGCCCGTCCTTGCGGGGCATGTTGAGATCGAGCAAAATGAAGCCGGGATAGGGTTGACTGGCAAACTTTGTATATGCGCCTTCACGGCGCAAGTATTCGAGGAGTTGCACACCGTCCTCAACGAAGTCAATCGGATTGCCGAGCTTTGACTCTTCGAAGGCATCCTTGATCATCATGCGGTCGTCTGCATCATCATCGGCGACAACAATACGAACGGGAAAATTACTGCGTATCATTCTGCTATATCCTTGCTGCCTTGCTTAAGTGGAAGTGTCACATAAAATGTTGCGCCAATGTTCAATTGGCCGTCCGCATTGATCGTACCGCCATGACGCTCAACAATTTTGCGCACGGTGGCCAAGCCAATGCCCGTTCCTTCATATTCGTTGCGGCTGTGCAGTCGCTGGAAGATGGTGAAGATCTGATCCTTGAACTGATTGTCAAAGCCAATGCCATTGTCGGCAATTTTCAACACCACGTGAGACGGCGTGGCGTCATTCTCATTGGTATGAACGACTTCCGCACTGAAATTGATCACAGGCTGAACGCCCAACTTTCTGAACTTCAACGCATTGCCCAGCAAGTTCTGCAGCAACTGGCGCATTTGCATCGCTTCACATTCGATTGTCGGAAGTTCTCCATGCTCAATGGTCGCTTCTGTTTCCTCAATCCTGATTTGAAGATCGGACATCACTTCCGTCAACACCTTTGTCAAAGACACCTTCTGGAAAGCCTTTGCATCTGTTGTCACGCGCGAGTAGGACAGGAGATCGTTGATCAGTTTGCGCATGCGGCCAGCGGCATTCTGCATGCGATCCACAAACATCTTGCCGTCATCGGGAAGAATACTGGCATATTTGTTCACCAGCCGCTCGCCGAACGCTTCGATTTTTCGCAACGGTTCCTGCAAATCATGTGAAGCCACATAGGCAAAGTCGGCAAGTTCACGATTGGAATGCTCAAGCTTCTGCGTATGCAGCAACATCATTGCCGCATTTTTTTCCGTCTCGGTAATATCCTGATAGGTGGCAATCGTGCCGCCGTCCGACATGGGTTCGTTCATCACCGCGATGACACGCCCGTCTTTCAGTCGTTGTTTGATAACACTGCGACGACTCAGCTGGCTTGGGTCGTTGCGTTCCGCAAGCGCACGCTCCGCCTCTTCTGCCGTATAGTTTCCGAGACTGACACTGTATTGCATCAGTTCGCGCAGCGTAATGCCGGGCTTCACCACATCTGCCGAGAAGCCATAGACATCAAGGTAGCGCTTGTTCACAACAATCAGTTTTTGATCTTTGTCAAACATGCAGAGGCCTTGCACCATGTTGGTCAATGCCGTGTCAAACTGCAGATTGCGCGCATGCAATTGTTGTGAAATGCGCAGCATTTCTATTTCGCGAAGCTTGAGTTCCGTGATGTCAGAACGCGTACCGACCACACCACCGTCATTGGTACGCTTTTCTGTAATCAACAACCATCGGCCATCAGCCAGTTGCACTTCGACGGGCTCAGTGGGATTGCGATGTCTTTCGAGACGCCACTGGATGTATTCTTCGTGTGACATGCCGTTGATAACAAAGGCGCCACGCGACGTGGACTTGCGAAGAATTTCTTCCTTGGCAACACCGGGCATGATGACATCGGCTGCAAGCGGGCTGTAATCAACATATTTCCGGTTGTAGAGAACAATGCGATCATTGGCGTCATAGAGCGCGAAACCATCCGCCATGACATCCAGGGCATGCATCAGCCGTGAGCGGGACTGTTCAGCAATCATCTCATACTGGGAGTTGAGATCAAGATCCGATGCCGGTGCATCAATCTCTCTTGCTGTTTCCACAGCAGTGCCGTTTGGCAGGCGACGACGCCTGATTTCCACCATGCTGCCGCTGGGTGCAGTATATCGGAATGAGTAAGCCGTGCCGGGTTCCAACCGTTCAATGATTCTTGCAATTCTTTCATCAATTTGGTCTGCTGGCACATTCAGGCGGCGAAATGTGACTTGCATGAGCTTTTGCAGTTTGACACCCGTGGAAATGTCTGAACTCAAATAGCCGCAAAGGGTTTTGTAGAGATCATTGCAAGCCAACAGGCTCAGTTGCGAATCAAACAATGCCAGCCCCACATCGGCACCGGCAAACAAATCGGCAATTTCTGTTCTTTCCTGTTGCATTGAAGCTTGATGCAAACCAGATTCATGAATTCCCTGAATGGAAGTGACGCGGTTCTCAGTTTTCACAATTATTCCCCGAATTTGGGAAAACAATTACACGCAAGCTGTGAATGAACGGTGAAAGTTTCGTCCGTATTTTTGAAGGGGGCCGTTTCTCCATATTTAACGATTTTCAGCAATAACCGTGAAAACGACAGTGAGACGGCATTGTGCAAAACATCAATGCACTCTTGCATGTGCCAAAACCCACCCAACTGGAAGTCTGCGTATGTTATCAAATTTGGAAAGAACAATTGCCTGTTGGCTGCTGGCTGCCACAATATTTGCAGGTTTCGTTGTACCGGGGTTGTCAGAAGCGTTCGCGCCATTCACCACTGTCAGCCTGTTGCTGTTGATCATCATGTCACTACTGCCGATGGGACGCATGGAAGGTGACGAAGTTTTCAGCCTGGACGCCAAAGTCTGGGAGATTGTGGTTTGGCAGTTGTTGGTGTTGCCGGCCATTATCATAGCGGCGGCCCATCTCGCGCGGGTTAACAGTGCATTGACGATGCTGATGGTCACGACAGCGTCGGCGGGTTCGCTGTTCGCCTCGCCGACATTCGCCGAGTTGCTTCAGGTCAACAAGCAGAAGGCCCTGCAGTGCATGATCTTGTCGACCTTCCTCATGCCGTTCTCATATTTCTTCTTTTTTACCGTGGTTCTGCATTCCAACATCGAGCTGGACGTCATGGCTTTTGTTTACAGGTGCATGATTTTCCTGGTGCTGCCGCTTGGACTTTTTCTCGTCTACATGGGAGTTGCCTGCAGCTTGCCGACAAAGTTGACTGAATCCATTGAAGGTTTTTCACGTCGATTCACAATTTTCGCACTGATGGTATTTGGCATCGGCATTGTCGGCCCAGCTCGAGACTTGTTGTGGAGCGACCCTGGCCGGTTCCTGCTTTATCTGTTGATCGTTACTTTGCTCGGTGCAGGAATGGCGTATCTCACCGCCATTGTGATGTTCCGTCAAGGCATCACTGACTCCCTGACCGCCAGCATTGTCAGCGGCTTCCGCAATGTCGGACTTGGTTTTGTGTTGCTCTCTGGCATGGCCAGTGAAGCCACGGCAGAATATGTGGGTGTTTCACAAATTCCGATTTTTCTGGCACCCTTGGTGTTGAGCCTGATCGTGCGTGGCAAAAATTCCACAGCGCACATGCAGGTTGCCGGGTAGGCAAAATCACAGTCAGTCATTGTGCCAATAGGGCTTGTTGCCCAACGGCGAGACCTTGTTATGCATTGCTTTTTGCAAGGTCCAGTAACCAATTATTAGTGACGTTTGCGAAACTCCCTGATTTGGCATGACGCAAAAGGCCCGATTTACAATTGCTTAGATGCTGTCGTGTTAATTCACTCCAGTGTAGGGCGTTTCGGGGCGTGAATTTAGTGAACGGCGTAAATTCCAGTGTTGAAAACAGTTATCCAAGTACGGATGACATTGTGCGTTCGTTGCGCGCAGCTCTTCAGGGCAATCCACTTGTTGAACCGGTTGAAAAGGGTTCGCAAAAACCTGCTGTGCCGGATTTAATCGCCCATCAGAGTGTCGCAGTACCTGTACAGAAATCCAGTACGTTTCGCTACGCGATTGCCTTCTTGCTGGCCACGGCCGTTGGCATTGGCGCGATATGGTTCGCGAACCAGTCATATGCACCCGAAATGTATGGCTCAGGCGGCATGGCACCGGCTGCGGAAGCACACGCCAAAAACCAGAACTACGCGGTTTTTGACTTGAATTTGAATATTCGCGCCCTGCGTGAAGAGCAACTCAGGCGGATGACCAAAACACCAGAAGTCATTCTGTTGGGGGCCAGCCATTGGCAAGAAGCCCACAAAGATCTGCTCAAGGGTAGGGATTTTTTCAACGCACATATACACCGTGACTACTGGGAAGACCCACTTGGCATGGTTGAATTGCTGCTGCGCTACAATCGGTTGCCAAAGAAACTTATTATCAGCATCCGCGACAACCAGTTCACGCCGGTTGAAAACCGCAAGGATTTTTTGTGGGAGCCTGGCATCCCGGCTTACCGTGAAATGTCGAAGCGCCTTGGCCTCGAAACCCAAAGCTACATCAAAACTCTTCCCTATGATCGCGGTCGTGCGCTGATTTCATTGCCGATGTTGTTTGAGAATTTCACGCGGTGGCACAATGCGTCTGAATACCCAGGTGCCACGGAAGAAAAGCATTTCGAGACACTTGATGCATTGCTGCCGGATGGCTCCATTGTCTGGTCAAACCACAAGATGCATTTGTTTACCGCAGAGCGCACCACGGCTGAATCAGTCACATTTGCCGACAAGCGCAAGAATGATCCGCCCAAAGTAGATCCCAAAGGTGTTGAAGCTTTCGAAGCACTCCTGAAATTCCTGAAGCAACGGAGTGTGAGTGTCTATCTCGTCAATCCGCCGTTCAACCCGACTTACTACGACCGCTTGCAGGGAACGCCCTATGGCGATGGACTGAAGCGGATTCAATCACTGATTCAAAAAATCGCCACTGACCACAAGCTGCCGCTGTTTGGCAGCTTCAATCCCCACGAGCTGGGCTGCACTTCAGACATGTATATCGATGCAGAACACGCAAACGACAAATGTCTGCAAAAGATTTTTGATCAGTACATTGCTCTTGATGCAAAGGCTGGGGCAATCTGATGTCCTTCACCTCCCTGCAATTCATTTTTGGGTTTCTGCCGTTGGCCTATGCAGGCTTTGTGTTGGCACACCGATACGGTGGCGCCCAACAAGCCATCAACCTGCTGGCTTTGGTATCACTGGTTTTCTACGCTCTGTTTGGAACGCAATTGTTGCTGGTTCTGCTGGTGTCGTTGATTTTCAATTTCTCGGTTGGCAACATTATCGCATGTCTTGGCAATCATCCGAGAGTGGCAAAGAATTTGTTGTTCGGTGGCTTGTCCGTGAATCTTGGCATTCTGGGCTATCTCAAATACACAAATTTCTTCATCGATGTAGCCAACCAGGCCATCGGTACGAGCTATTCCCACTTTGACATTGCAGTTCCGCTCGGCGTGTCATTCTTCACATTCGTCCAAATCGGCTTTCTCATTGAGGCCTACAACGGGCAACTCCTGAAGCACGATTTCGCACGTTACGTTGTCTTCACAGCTTTTTTTCCCTGCGTCACCGCTGGCCCGTTGGTGATGCAACGTGAAATGATGGAACAGTTGTCGAACCCCCGGAACCCGGCATTTGATGTCCGCCGCGTTACCATCGGCATCACCATGTTTGCCATGGGCTTGTTCAAGAAAGTTGTCCTGGCCGATTCCATTGCACCCTTTGCAGACAGCGTTTTCGGTGGTGCATTCAACGGCATGACACTCGATGCTGCCACGGCGTGGATTGGTGCATTGTGTTATACCTTGCAGCTCTATTTCGATTTTTCAGGCTATTCCGACATGGCCATTGGCATTGCCACCATCTTCGCCATCAAGTTGCCGCTGAATTTCGACTCACCTTTCAAATCCACCAACATTTCTGATTTCTGGCGTCGTTGGCATATGACGATGACACGGTTCTTTACGGCTTATGTTTATTCGGGCCTTGCCATGTCCGGCATGCGCAAAGGCACCAGCATGGGCTTCGGGCGTGTGGGCAAGTTCCTGCTCGTTGCTGCCCTTCCATCCATCTTCACGTTCCTCGTTGCGGGTGTCTGGCATGGTTCTGGTTGGACATTTGTCATCTACGGCGTGATCCATGGTGTGGCAATTGCCACGTTCCTTGGATGGCGTGAATTCTCTGGCATAAAATTGCCGTCACCCGTCGCCTGGCTGATCACCATGGTTACTGTTGTGTGTGGCTTGGTCATGTTCCGCGCACCTGACGTCGGTACAGCACTTGCCATGCTTGCCCACATGTGGGGAATTTCAGGCGAAGCCACATCAACCGCAATGGTTTCAATCGATAGCGCCCAAGCCTTGTCGATGATCGTGATCATGGGCGCCATCACGCTGCTGCTGCCCAATACCCAGCAAATTCTGCACCATGAATGGCCAGTCATCGATAACAAACCGGAACAGGTGGCTGTTGCTGCAGGGCTCGTTGCTTGGCGACCCACTTTCGGCAGCGCATTCGTCAGCGCCTGCGTCTTTACCATCGCAATCACCTCAATCGGATCCAGTTCTGGATTCCTCTACTACAAATTTTGACCTGGGAGAAACCACATGAATACGCACAACCACACCTTTGCCGAATTCATTCTCGATCTGCCGCGCGAAGTGGATCACGAAGTCGCCGGTGACATCGAAAAGGAGTCGGTGTTTGTGTCGCCATTCATTGATCGGATTTTTGTCAATCCGAATGGCTTGACTGCCCGTGTGGTCACGCGTCCGGGTGCTGACCTGGTGGAAACCAGGGAAAAAGCCGGCCGCTTCCTGGAAGTCATGGTGAAGCAAGTCTCGGGCTTTGAAATCAAGGTTTTTGTCAACACCAAACGCAAGGACACCGGCCCCTACCATGTTGGTGTCAATGATGAACTGGTGAAACGCGGCTGGATGCATGACTATGGCAAAGGCCAGGTGGCATACAGTGGCCCGGTACTGAAACTTGCCCGTCTGATCAATGACAAGTCTGGTGAACTCTACAGTTCGATTCTTGGCGCCAAGGAAGCGCATTTCCCGGCCATGATTGATGCTGATACCCTGCACAAGTGTGGCTATTTTGACTCACATCCCAACGCCGTGACCTTTCTTGGCAACGTTATTGAAGACTTTGATGCAATTGAAGAATTCCGTCGGGCCAATTCCTGCTCGGAGGGCGCATTGATGCCGCAGCAAGACCACATCCACATCGATGGCATGTGTCTCAATCCGGCGGCGTGCTTTCCGTGCTATCCAACCCTGACGGGACAGAACTTCACGGAAGGCCAATGCTATTCCTGGCTCGGCCGCGTGTTCCGCTATGAATCACGCAATATCAACGGGCTGGACCGGCTTTATGAATTCAATGTGCGCGAACTGGTGTTCGTGGGCAATGAGGATTACGTGCGGAGCTGCCGTGCCAAGGCCTTGCCGATCGTTGAAGAACTGGCGTCGTTCATGGACATTGATTGCCAGGTGCAGACGGCGACTGACCCATTCTTTGCCACCGTATCGGCTGCCAAGAAATTCTGGCAGGCCGCGCAGGAAGTGAAAAACGAAATCAAGATTCCAGCGCTTGGCAATGACGGCAGCCAGAAAATGCTGGCCTGCGGCTCGATCAATCTGCACGGCAACTTCTTTGGCAAACGATTTGGCTTCACCTGTGAAAATGGTGAACCAGCCCAAACTGGTTGTGTGGGACTTGGCATTGAACGCTGGGTACTCGCTGCCTTCACTCAACACGGCTTCGACGAACAGCGTTGGCCTGAAGCCGTTCGCAACGCAATATTCTCATAACAATAAACGCAACTTTCAAAACAAGGAACCGCGACCATGCAACTTTATGATCTGATCGGAAAAGTGTTGGGTGTTGATCCATCACAGTTGAATGAAGAATCAAACGCACAGAACACGCCAAAGTGGGATTCGCTGCGTCATATTGAAGTGGTGTTTGCCATGGAAAATGCCTTTCACGTGCGCTTCACAATGCCGGAAATTTCGGGGCTGCGCAAATTGGGCGACATTCGCAAGCTGCTGCAGACGAAGAATATTCGTTTGAATGAAACACGGGAAGATCGAAAGTTCGCCTGATTCCGAAATGACCTTAAACTCAAATTGACGGTAACAAAAGTGACGCTTGGTGCAACGATAAAATTGCTGATTGTCGATGATGATGAGGACGACCTGTACCTCATCAAAGACGCATTGAGTGAAGTAACGCGTTCAAGCTACGCGATTACAACTGCATCATCTTCACTTCTGGCCATGCTTGAACTTTCGAAGGGCAGTTTTGACGTCATATTCAGCGACTATCGCCTTGGCTCGGTGACTGGTGTTGACTTTATCAACAGTGTCCGCGCCGCTGGCATTGAAACACCCATCATCCTGTTGACTGGCATTTCCGATGCGACTGTGGACAATGCTGCACTTCAAGCGGGTTCGTCGGACTTCATTCCAAAAACCGCCATCACCGCCGACGTTCTGGATCGGTCGGTCCGCTATGCACTGGCCCACGCTGACCGCCAGCGCCTGTTGCAGAGCATTCTGAAAAACACCAAGTCGGGCATCTCGGTCATGAATGCAGAGGGGCGGGAAACGTTATGCAATACCCAGATGACAAATTTCGCCAGGCAAGCATTTGGTGAAGTGTTCGACGCGAAGCAACAACTCGTCAAGCTGGCATATTCTTGCGATCAAAAAGACATTGTGATTGGCCCAATCGTATTGGAATCCCATATTACGCCACTGCCCGACGGCGGTTCAATTCTCGCATTGCATGATGTGACGGATCGCGTGAACGACTTGCGCGAACGTGAACGTGCTGAAGAACGTATTCGTGCCATTGCCATGCAAGATGGATTGACAGGACTGCCCAACCGCATGGCATTCAACCAGTTTTTGGATGAAGCACTGCTCAGCGCACGTAAAAACGGGTCCAAGGTTGCCGTCTTGTTGTTCGACTTCAATCGGTTCAAGGAAGTCAATGATCTGTTTGGCCACGCTGCGGGCGACCAACTGTTGCGCCATGCTGCGGAAACCATTCAATCAACTCTTTCCAGTCATGAATTTTTTGCACGACTTGGCGGCGATGAATTTGTCCTGATTCAAAGCGAAAGCGATGAGCACAAAGCCCTTGAACTGTCGCAGCGCCTGGTCGACAGCCTTTCAGTTTCACTGAAATGGGAAGAAAAAGTCATTGAAGCCAGTGTCACCGTAGGGGTGGCACTTTACCCCTCGCATGGAAAAGACCGTCAGGAATTATTGGCCAATGCTGACTTGGCCATGTATCGGGGCAAATCGGAAATTGACCGCTCGATTTGTATTTTTGATGCAGGCATGGACCAGTTTATTCGTGACCGCCGGACTTTGGCCCACGATTTGAAACATGCGATACAAAATGAACAGCTTAGTCTTGACCTGCAACCGCAATTCCTGACCGGCACTGGTGAGTTGGTGGGTTTCGAGGCGCTGCTGCGTTGGCGTTGTCCTACGCGTGGTTTGGTTTCGCCTGCACAATTTATTCCTGTCGCAGAGGAAAATGGCCTGATTATTGAAATTGACAAGTGGGTGTTGACCAAAGCCTGCAAATTGCTGGTGCGCCACAAGTGGTTGCCGCGTCTGGCGGTGAATGTTTCAGCCAAGGCCATATGCCAACCCTTGATTGTCAACCAGGTGCGGACAGCCCTTTTTGAGATTGGCGTGGCCGCCAGTCGACTGGAGTTGGAAGTTACCGAGACCGCATTGATTCATGATTTGAACCGGGCGCTGCATAATCTGCGCCAGATCAAGGCCATGGGAATTTCAGTTGCCATGGATGATTTCGGAACCGGCTACTCGTCCCTGTCATTGCTGAGTTCTTTCCCTTTCGACCGCATTAAAGTGGATGGTTCCTTCATTCAGTTGACAGGTAACAACGAGCGTGCCGATGCAATTTTCAAGGCGGTGGTGGGATTGGGTGCAGCACTCAGTGTACCGGTTTTGGCTGAAGGCGTCGAGACCGCGCAGCAACTGGCGTTTGCAAAAGATTCAGGCTGCCAAGAGTTGCAAGGGTTCTATTTTGGACGCCCGGTTCCTGAACGATTGTTGGACAACATGCACCACAACCTGAATGGAAAATTTTCTTTGGAGACTGTGCAGGCGTGGCAGAAATCAAAACATTTCAGGCAGCCCATTGTGCACGAGGCGGCTTTGCGTGTGGTGGCCAACTCCGCCTAGCCAATTGACAAATTTCGCTTTCGCGTTGCGCTTTTTACAGATTTGCCTCGGGTGCGCAACGCATTCATGGCACCTGAGATATCACCACTTGCGATGAACAGGCCGACAAGATCTGGATGGTCATTGATAAGGTTCTCGGTCATCTCCTCGGCCAGCGGAATTCAATTTCAAGGTGGAAATTCCACTGCGTCTTCCGAGACAAGAAATAACTGCCGCGCGACGGCTCATTGGGAGAAAAAAGCAAGAAGAAATTTCTGACCGTATTGGCAGCAACGACCGCATTGGCCGTGTTTGCGCCAACTGTCATGGCTGCTAAAATTGCCGTTGTTGGCGGGAAATCTGACGACTTGTTCTTCAACAAGATCAAGAAGGGCATGGACGATGCCTGCCTGGCCGTTGTGGCCAATGGCGGTTCTTGCACCTATCTCCAACTGCAAACTTATGACAACATTGGTGCTGATGCCGCACAACTTGTGCGCACCACCATCAGCCAGGGCGTTGACGGCATCGTGGTGCCAAACTGGGTTCCAGACGCTGAAGATCCAGCGATCAAGGAAGCCATGGAAAAGGGCATCAAGATCATTCTCATGAATGCCGGTGGCAGCGACAAAGCCAAGGAGCTCGGCGCTCTGAACTATGTTGGCAACCAAGAATATCCTGCGGGTCTTGCTGCTGGTGAATACTACGCCAAAAAGGGTGTGAAGAATATCATCTGTGTCAACACAGTACCAGGTGCAGGCAACCTCGAAGACCGTTGCCGTGGCGTTATGGACGGCGCTGCCAAAGCTGGCTCCAAGTCAACCCAGTTGCCTTTGCCTGCCTCAAGCTTTGGCGATCCAACTGCCGTTGCTGAAGCCATCAAGGCGACACTGCTGAAAGATGAAACAATTGACGGCGTGATCACGATTTCCGCTGGCGACGCAGACAGCGCGGCCTTGGGTGTTGAACAGGCTGGCAAGACCGGAAAAGCCATGCTCGCCTCCTTCGACTTAAACCAGTCAGGTCTTGATCGCATCAAGGCAGGCACACAAGGCTTTGCCATTGATCAACAGCCTTACCTGCAGGGCAACATTGCCACAAACCTGCTCGCCAACTACATCGACTTCGGCAATGTGTTGCCAACCAATCCTGTACTCACAGGACCTGGCATCATCGACTCGTCGAACATCGAGCCAACGCTGAAGGGCGTCACGGCCGGCGCACGCTGATCCGCAATTGAAACGACCATCCGACTCGAAACTGTTTTTTGAGTCGGATGGTCATCTTTCTTTTCCCTCCTTGTGGGCGGGGCTATTGTATATGGCCGCCAAAGGGACCTCATCCGGCCTTCGGCCACCTTCTCCAGCAAGAGGGCTGGAGAAGGGACCGAATTGAAATCCTGCTGAAAATTCAGCTTTTTCGGGAGGTCCATAAGTTGTCCCTTCTCCGCGCCCCTTTGCGTGGAGAAGGTGCCCGAAGGGCGGATGAGGTCCCTTCGGTGCCATATGCGATAGCCCTGCCCTTGTGGGGAGGGTTAAGGTGCGGGTCGCTCCGAACTTCACCGTTTGTTGAAACCAACTTTTTTGCACCACCAGACCCCCACCCCGGCCCTCCCCACAAGGGGGAGGGAGAAGGATTGTAAATGACCAGCCAATCTCAGGAACATGCCCTCGGTAAATCTGCGCGGGGAAGCATTGCGTGGGGCGGTTTGTTCCGGCGACCGGAAACTGGAGCCTTCATCGGGCTTCTCGCGATGTTTGTCTTTTTCTTATTTCAAGGCGGCCTCAGTTTCCTGTCGGTCGGCGCATTCGCATCGTGGCTTAACATTGCCGCAGGGCTTGGAATTATTGCAATCCCCGTCGGCCTTCTCATGATCGCGGGCGAACTTGATATTTCCGTAGGCTCCATGGTGCCAGCGGGTTCCATGACGACGGCCATCATTGCCGGACATTTTCATCAACCCATCTGGCTTGCTGTGGCTGCGGTGTTGATACTTGGAATCGCTATCGGGTTGATCAACGGCTATCTGGTTGTACGCACGGCTGTGCCCTCATTCATTGTCACACTCGGCACATTGTTTGTCGTCGCGGGCACGGTGCTTGGCATGTCAGTCATTCTCACCGGCACAACGAGCGTGGCCATCAAAGCCCCACTGATGGCAAAAGCCATTTTTGGGGACTTGTATTTCGGCAAGCAGTTCCAGGTTCTCATCGCCTGGTGGCTGGTTGCGGTGGTGATTAATGTGTTCTTTGTTCATTTCAGCAAATACGGAAACTGGATTTTCGCCATGGGCGGTGACAAGGAGTCAGCACGCAATGCTGGTATTCCCACACGCAAATTGACGATGACATTGTTTGTGCTCTCCGCCACCAGTGCTGCTTTCGTCGGCATGTGTCATGCCATTCTGTTCAACTCGGCGCGGGTGTCGGGCGGACAGTCCTATATTTTCAACTCGATCATCGCCGTGGTTGTGGGCGGCGTGTTGCTGACAGGCGGTTTCGGATCGGTGATCGGCATCTTCTTTGGCACCATCACCTTCGCGATCGTGACCCAAGGCATTTACTACACTGATTTTGACCGCAATTGGTCCAGCACCATCATCGGGCTTTTGCTGCTCGCCGCCGTCTTGATGAACAACACCTTCCGCAAGATGGCGCTGTCTTACGCGCCGAAAAGGAAATGAGAGACACCATGAAACCTCCCATTCTCGCGCTCAAAAACATCTACAAATCCTTTGGCCCGATTGAATTACTGAACAATATTTCACTGCAAGTGAAAGCTGGCGAAGTGCTGTGCCTTTTGGGAGACAACGGTGCAGGCAAGTCCACGCTGATCAAGATTCTGTCAGGGGTTTACACGCTTACATCAGGCCAACTGGAAATGGATGGCAAGCCCCAGAACTTCACCAACCCGCGCCAAGCCAGCGACATGGGCATAGCAACCGTGCACCAATTCGGCGGCACCTTTCCATTGATGAGCATTGGCCGCAGTTTCTTTGTAGGGGTTGAGCCAACCAAAGGCTGGGGACCGTTCAAAATCTATGATCGAAAGAAAGCCAACGAAGTCGCCGTCAAAGCCGTGCGCGATTTCGGCATCACCCGCATTGAAGATGGTGACAGATTGGTGGGCGGACTATCTGGTGGTGAACGTCAATCTCTCGCCATAGCCCGTGCCGTGCATTTTGGCGCTCGCGTTCTCATACTTGATGAGCCCACAGCAGCGTTGGGCGTGAAGCAAGCAAGCCACGTTTTGCGCATTGTGAACGAAGCCAAGAAGCGTGGCCTTGCCGTGATCTACATCACCCATCAGGTCATGCATGCCATGGCGGTTGGCGATCATTTTGCAGTGCTCATCCGTGGGGCCATCGCTGCCGATTTCCGCAAAGGAGAAAAAACGCGCGAAGAAATCACCGACCTTATGGCCGGCGGTGAAACGATGGCAGCCCTCGAAGCCGAGATCGAAGGGGCTGTTCATGGATGATCTGCAGTTCGGCACACGCAACAAGCGTGGCGACTGGAATCCGAAAGAACCACTAGGTCTTGCGCCCTATCTCACATGGCCGCGCGAACCCATGAAATATGTCAATTGGTTTATCGGCTATTTGTTCCCGTGGAATCTGTTGTTCATGGGATTGGCTGTGGTCCAGTGGTTCTATCTCACCCCTTCCATTGAAACGATGAAGGCCTTTGCGCCGGGATGGATCGCTTTCCTGTTCGCCCGCAACGCGGTTTTGGTTCTTCTTATTTACGGCGCATTGGAACTGCGTCTCTATGTCAAGCGCGGGCAAGGCAATCATTTCAAATATAATTCCAAGTGGCCCACCGAGCAGCCCAGTGACGTGTTCATGTTCAAGAGCCAGAACATCGACAACATCATTCGCACTTTTGTTTCGGGCGTTCCCATCTGGACGGCTTATGAAGTCTTCGGGCTTTGGTGTTATGCCAATGGCTATGGCCTGTGGGGCACGTTCGCAGAATATCCCATCTGGTTCATCGTGTTTGCCTTCGTCATGCCAGTTTATCATGAACTGCATTTCTACTGCGTGCACCGCTTGATCCATGTGCCAATCCTCTACAGACACATTCACTCGGTGCATCACAACTCGGTCAACCCCAGCCCGTGGTCGAGCCTATCCATGCACCCGGTTGAGCATCTGCTGTATTGGTCTGACTCACTCATTCATCTGATTGTCCCATCGCATCCCCTGCTGTTCTTGTACAATTTGCAGATCACAGGAACGGGCGCTGTGGTCGGCCACATCGGTTTTGATAAAATGGAGGTGGGTGAAAAATGCGCTGTGAATACCCACGCCTTTGCCCACTACCTGCACCACAAGCATTTTGAAGTGAACTACGCCGATGGTGCGACTGGCATCGACAAATTGTTTGGCACCTGGCACGACGGCAGCAAGGACGGTCAAGAATTGATGGATGCGCGCTATGCAAAAAAAGTTTCAAAGCTGAACGAAAAATCATGACACTGCGTGTTGGTATTATCGGTGCTGGCATCATGGGGGCGGACCACGCCCGGATATTCGCCGAAGAAATTCCCGGCACAAGTTTGCAAGTGATCTGCGACGCTGATCAAGCAAGGGCTAAATCTGCGGCGGATGCCAATGGCGCCAAATCAATCACCAATAATCCGCTGGCGGTGATCAACGACGCGTCGGTTGAAGCTGTGGTGATTGCGGCCCCTGACCAGTTCCATGCAGCCTTGACACTCGCTTGCATTGCCGCTGGCAAGCCGGTTTTGTGTGAAAAGCCGTTGTCGCAAGACACCAATGAATGCCTCGCAGTTTTGAAAGCCGAAGAAAACTGCGGCACGCGTCTGGTACAAATCGGCTTCATGCGACGCTTCGATCCTTCATATACCGAAATCAAATCCATGCTGGTGCGCGGCGATTTGGGCAAAGCCTTGATGTTCCATTGCTTCCATCGCAACGTTGCACCCGCCTATGATTTTCGTCCTGAAATGGCGATCTGCAATTCCGCACCGCACGAGTTTGACGTGGCGCGCTGGATGCTGGATTCCGATTTCAAAACCATCAGCGTTTTCCGCCCACCATGCGGTGGAGAAACCGCACCCGTGTTCATGGTGCTGGAGACAATTGCTGGCCATTTGGTGAACATCGAAGTTAACATCAGCGCCACCTATGGCTATGACGTGCGTGGCGAATTGGTTGGCGAAAAAGGTACGACATTCCTGCGTGCGCCCATTCACACCGACGTCAATCTGGACCTGAAGCAGATCAACATTTATCCCGCTGATTGGCGCCCGCGTTTTGTCGATGCCTACCGCCAGCAAAACCGCGCCTGGGTGAAATCCATCAATACCGACAAGCCAAATCTTGGTGCCTCCGCTTGGGATGGCTATGCTTCCACCGCTGTGGCTGAAGCTGGGGTTGAAGCGCTGCACACGGGCAAAACTATTAGCGTCAAGCAGATCACCCAACCAAAATTCTATAGATGAGACGACAATGAAAATCGGAATGGTAACAGACTCGCTCGGGCATCTGTCGTTGGACGACATGCTCAACACTGCGGCACGGTTGGGCATCAAAGGTGTCGAATTCAATGCCGCCAACTGGACGTCGGCACCGCACATGAATGTGAAAGCACTGCTCGACAGTCCAGCAGAGCGGCGCGACTTTTTGAATTCGGTGAAGTCGCGTGGCCTGGATATCATCGCACTCAATGCAAACGGCAATCAGCTGCACCCTATGGAAGGGGATAAGCAATCCAAAGCCCTGCATGACACAATTCGCGTTGCAGGGTCTCTTGGTATCGACACCATCGTGCTCATGTCCGGCCTGCCGGAGGGTATCGCTGGCGACAAGATGCCAAACTGGGTCGTTTCATCTTGGCCACCCGAAACCCAGACCATGCTGATGTATCAATGGGAAGACCGAGCACTTCCTTACTGGGCCAAGCTTGCTGCATTTGCAAAGGAACATGGCGTCAAAAAATTGGCTGTGGAAATGCACGGCAATCAACTCGTCTACAACGTGCCCACACTGTTGCGCCTGCGCAAGGAAATCGGTCCGATTGTTGCGGCAAATCTTGATCCGTCGCATCTGATGTGGATGGGGGCTGATCCACTTGCTGCTATTGATGCATTGGGGCCTGCCATTCAGCACACCCATGCCAAAGACACCTTCATCAACAAACCTGTTGCCGCCTTGACCAGCCGACTTGAAAATGGTTCGTTGATGGATATTCCGGGCCGGGCCTGGAGCTACATCACATTGGGTTATGGCAACGGCCAGCAATTCTGGAAAGACTTCTGCTACCGCCTGCGCATGATGGGCTACGATGGATGGCTTTCAATTGAACATGAAGATGTTATGCTGTCGCGCGAAGAAGGCGTTCAGAAATCAGTTGAACTCTTGCAAGCCGTGGCCCCGTCTGAAATCAGCGACTACAAACCACAAGAATTTTGAAACCCTGGAGCGGGCGAAGGGAATCGAACCCTCGTATGCAGCTTGGGAAGCTGCCGTTCTGCCATTGAACTACGCCCGCTTGGCCCTGTTAATCGGCGCGACACCCGGGTCTGTCAAGGGTCGTCCACAGGTGGCTTTGCCTTTCGAAGTCCGGGCATGCTAAGGCTGGGGAAATCACCAATTGGGGCATTTCCAGACATGACGATCGGCAAGCCATCCTACAGCTATGAAGAATTGTTATCCTGCGGCCGCGGCGAACTTTTTGGACCGGGCAATGCGCAATTGCCGCTGCCGCCGATGTTGATGTTTGACCGCATCACCGAAATCAAGAAAGATGGTGGCGCTGCTGGCCTTGGCAGTGTTGTTGCCGAACTTGATGTCAACCCGGACCTGTGGTTTTTTCCCTGCCACTTCCAGGGTGATCCGGTGATGCCAGGTTGCCTGGGGCTTGATGCGCTGTGGCAGCTCACAGGATTTTTTCTTGGTTGGCTGGGTGAACCTGGCAAGGGCCGCGCACTCGGTGTTGGCGAAGTGAAATTCACAGGCATGGTAACGCCGAAGATCAAGACAGTAACTTACGAAGTTGAAGTCACCCGTCTTATATTACGCAGGTTGAGGCTTGCCGTGGCCAATGGCATCATGAAGGCCGATGGCGAAGTGGTGTATCAAGTGACCGATATGAAGGTCGGTCTGTTTGCACCAACAGCATAACCAACAGGGAGTTTAACATGCGTCGCGTCGTCATCACCGGGATGGGCATCGTCTCCTCCATTGGCAACAATGTTCAGGAAGTCACAGCATCCTTGCTGGAAGCCAAATCCGGCATTGTGCCAGCTGAAAAATACAAGGAACTCGGATTCCGCTGTCAGGTCCATGGCCAGCCCAATTATGATCTTGATACGGTGGATCGCCGGGTGCGCCGCTTCATGGGTGATGGTGCGGCGTGGAACTATGTGGCCATGCAGCAGGCCATTGCCGATTCTGGTTTGGAAGAAAAAGACCAGAAGAATGACCGCACGGGGATCGTCATGGGATCGGGAGGGCCATCCACACGAACCCTGGTGCAAGCGGCAGACACCACACGCGAAAAGGGACCAAAACGGGTTGGCCCGTTTGCTGTTCCAGCCAGCATGTCCTCCACCAACTCGGCAACCTTGGCCACGCCGTTTGGCATTCGGGGTGTGAATTATTCCATCTCATCGGCCTGTGCCACATCAGCCCATTGCATCGGCAATGCGGCAGAACTCATTCAATGGGGCAAGCAGGATGTGATGTTTGCCGGCGGCGGCGAAGAACTGGATTGGACACTTTCCGTGTTGTTTGATGCCATGGGGGCGATGTCTTCGAAGTACAACAATGCCACAGCATCGCGGGCCTATGACAAAAACCGCGATGGCTTTGTGATCGCGGGTGGTGCAGGCACCGTGGTGCTGGAAGAACTTGAACATGCCAAGGCACGCGGTGCGAAGATTTATGCAGAACTCGTTGGCTATGGTGCCACGTCGGATGGCTATGACATGGTCGCTCCCTCAGGCGAAGGTGCGGTGCGCTGCATGCGGCAGGCGCTTGCCACGGTGAAGGGCCAGATCGACTACATCAATCCCCATGGCACATCGACACCGGTTGGTGATGCCAAGGAAATCGAGGCGGTGCGCGAAGTCTTTGGCTCCAAAATTCCGCCCATCTCTTCCACCAAATCTCTGACCGGCCATTCGCTGGGAGCAACCGGGGTGCAGGAAGCAATCTACTGCATGCTCATGATGCAGAACGGCTTCCTGTGTGAAAGCGCCCATATCGAGGAAATTGATCCAGCATTTGCGGATGTTCCTATCCTGCGGAAGCGCGTGGACAACGCGAAGGTGGATACGGTGATGTCGAATTCATTTGGCTTTGGTGGCACCAATGCCACGCTGGTGATGCAGAGGTACAATGGTTGAGGGTTTGATGAAGGGCAAGCGCGGACTTGTCATGGGTGTGGCGAATGACCATTCAATTGCATGGTCGATTGCCAAGTCATTGCATGCCCAAGAGGCGGAATTGGCTTTCACCTATCAAGGTGATGCGTTCGGCAAACGGCTGGAGCCCCTTGCGGCATCGGTTGGTTCCAACATCATGATCCCCTGTGATGTCGAAGACATTGCAACGGTGGACAATGTGTTTGCCGTGTTGAAAGAAAAATGGGGCAAGATCGATTTCCTCGTCCATGCCATTGCCTTTTCCGACAAGAATGAACTGAAGGGCAAATACGCCGATACATCGCGGCACAATTTCGTCCGTACCATGATCATTTCATGCTTCTCCTTCACCGAGATTGCCAAACGCGCTGCTGCGATCATGCCTGATGGTGGCGCATTCGTGACACTCACCTACGGTGGTTCCACCCGGGTCATGCCGAATTACAATGTCATGGGTGTGGCCAAGGCGGCGCTTGAATCGTCGGTGCGCTATCTTGCCGGAGATTTTGGCCCGCAGGGCATCAGGGTCAACGCTATTTCGGCTGGCCCGATGCGGACACTTGCGGGTGCAGGCATTGGTGATGCGCGGGCCATGTACAATTTCCAGCAGGCCCATGCGCCGTTGCGCCGGACGATCACCACGGAAGAAGTGGGTGGGGCCGGATTATATCTGCTCTCGCCGCTATCGAGCGGTGTGACGGGCGAAATCCACTATGTTGACAGCGGCTACAACATCATCTCGATGCCACGACCTGAGGATTTGGTGAAGTCATGACTCCCCACGATAATTTGCTCAACAAATATGCTGAATTGACTGTCAAATCCGGTTTGGGTTTACGGGCCGGTCAGCAGCTTTTGATGACAGCACCACTAGAGGCGATTGACCTGGTGCGCCGGATCACTTTTCATGCCTATCAAGCCGGAGCTTCACTCGTCACGACTTTGTATTCCGACGAACAGACGGCGCTGATGCGCTTTGAAGCGGGGCATGCCGCGATTTTTGACGCGGCTCCGGATTGGCTTTTCAATGGCATGGCGGAGGCGTTCAAAGACGGCAATTGTGCGCGGCTTGCCATCATCGGTGAAGACCCTGCCCTGCTTTCAGCGCAAGATCCTGAAAAGCTGTCGCGGGCCAACCGGGCGCGATCCAAGGCCTATAAGCCTGTCATCGAGCAGATCACCAGCTTTGCCACCAACTGGTGCATCATCTCAGCGGCCACGCCTTCGCATGCCCGCAATGTGTTTCCGGGCTTGTCAGAAACCGATGCCATGGCAGCGTTGTGGGCGGCGATTTTCAAATGTACGCGGGCCGATCAACTTGATCCCGTGGCGGCGTGGGCCGACCATAACGCGACGTTGCATGCACGCGTAGAGATGTTGAACAAAAAGCGCTTTTCCGCCTTGGCCTATATTGGTCCGGGTACGGACTTTACATTGGGTCTTGTGGACAATCACGTCTGGTCGGGCGGCGCTTCGATGGCCAAGAATGGCATCATCTGCAATCCCAATATTCCTTCGGAAGAAGTTTTCACCATGCCGCACCGGGAACGGGTGGATGGCATTGTGCGGGCCACCAAGCCGCTATCCTACCAAGGCACTTTGATCGACGGGATCAGCGTGCGCTTTGAAAAGGGCCGCATCGTTGAGGGACATGCCACAAAGGGCGAGAGCATTTTCCAGAAAATGATTCAGACCGATGATGGTGCGGCACGCTTGGGCGAAGTGGCACTGGTTCCGCATTCCTCGCCGATTTCAGCATCGGGGATTATTTTCAACGAGACGCTCTATGATGAAAATGCTGCAAGCCACATCGCCGTTGGCCAAGCCTACTCACAAAACATGGCGGGCACTTCTGACATGTCTGCGGAAGCCAAGCTTGCGGCTGGCATGAATACATCGCTGGTGCATGTGGACTGGATGATTGGTTCGGCGGAACTTGATGTCGACGGCATCAACAAGGATGGCAGCCGGGAAGCGCTGATGCGCCGGGGCGAATGGGTGTGAACGTTATCTGATTTCCTGCGGTTTGACGTTATCGGAAAATTTCGCGGCCAGTTCTCTGACAGACTGCCCTTGACCTTTGCGGGTTATCAAAATTGCGCTTGGCGTCGTAATGACCAGCAGATCGTCGACTTTCGAGAGGATGGTGAGTTGGTTTTCTGCGTGGACGAAATTGTTGCGGCCCGCCGCGACAAATGCTTTGCAGGCGTTGCCATTGCTGTCAATCGGCTGAAGATCGGCAACGGCATCCCAGGTGCCGATGTCGCTCCAATCATGGTCCACGGCCATGACCCAGGCTTTGCGGGTTTTTTCGAGGATGGCGTAGTCGACTGATATTTTGGGAACTGCAGCATAGGCCTGACTGTCGAGGTGCCAATCATGTTGGTCGCGCCGGGAATTCCACAGCGCAATCGCAACTGCCGCGAAAAGCTCAGGCGCATGGTGCTCAACCTCAACGACAAAAGTCGCTGCCTTGAACAGGAGATTGCCGCTGTTCCAGAGATAGCCAGCTTTCATGTAGTCCAGTGCTGTGGCGGCATCCGGCTTTTCTGCAAAGCGCTGGACGGGGGCAAGTTCTCCCGCGGCTATCGGATGGTCAGGCAGAATGTAGCCGTAGCCTGTGGCTGGCATTTTCGGCTGGATGCCGAAGGAAACAAGGTGGCCAGCTTCGGCTTGGGGCCTTGCGGTTTCAACGGCTTTGGCAAAGGCTTTGGCATCAGGGATATGATGATCAGCAGCCAGCATCAGCAACAGGGCGTCCGGATCACGTTGCAAGGCGAGCATCGCTCCGGCCAGCGCTGCAGCACAGCTGTCGCGCCCCTCGGGTTCCAAAATAATGTCGGCTGAAACGCCACAGTTTGCCAAATCGTCGGTCAAGTGCGGTCGATGGCTGATTGACGCTACGACGATGGGCCGGCGATCAAAACCCGCTTGCAAACAGCGCTGGACGGTTTGCTGAAACAGCGACTGATCGGCACCAAATTTCAAATAGGGTTTGGGTTTTTCCGGCGTCGACAGGGGCCACAGCCTTCTGCCTGAGCCCCCACTCAAAATCATCGGTATGATGAGAGACGTCATGACGTCTTCTTCCTATGATTGCCCCAGTTGGCGGGAGGCTAACCCAGCATTGCATTTCTGCAAAATGGAAAATGGCGGAGAGGGGGGGATTCGAACCCCCGATACGCTTGCACGTATGCCGCATTTCGAGTGCGGTGCGATCGACCACTCTGCCACCTCTCCGCAGAAACGGGTCAAACCGCTGGTCGAGGCCGCTGAATAGCCGAGGCCAAGGCAGATGCCAACAGTCTTTTTAAAGTCTGAAATTGCTCGATAGTAATCCGCCGAGGGCCTCCCCACCCCTGCTCCTCCCCGCGAAGTGGCGGGTTGGGGTGAGATTTTTCACCCCAACCCACGCAGTGGGGAGGGGCCGGGGGTGGGGTGCTTCAACGCACTCCGCTGACAGTCGTTTTGAACTTGCCCCCCCCCCCCCCGCATGTTAGAGTTGCAACGTCAGACGGTCCCGGAGGACGAGGAAGTGACGGTGTTCGAGAAGTTGAAGTCCCATCGCGTAGTTGTTTTGGCCGCTGCAATTGTCAGTGGCTTTGTGTTCTTGGGCCAGTTTTCCAACGCATTTAAAAGTACAGGAATTTTGTGCAAGACGCCTGTGGATGCGGTTCTCGACTGCATTGACAGTTCCCGATGTGCACAGACCTGTCGCCGGAAGTCTGCTCGATCCTGAAGCAACGTTACAAGGAGACAAGCTTATGCACACGCGGATGTTCGTCGTCCCGGCCATAGTGGCGGGATTGACTTTTAGCGGTCCAGTTTTGGCACAAGACACCAATGCCTTGGTCCTGAAGTTGGTCGAGGAATTGGACGCCCTTAAGGCCGAGATCAACCCCCTGCGAGCGCTTCTGCAAGGTGCCGTTGTGGCATTCGACCGCTCCCAGACTGAAGGAACCTGCCCTGCTGGCTGGAAATTGTTCAAACCTGCCGGTGGACGGTTTATTGTTGGTGCCGGGACACATGATAACAAAGACATGGGTGGCAACGATCTTACCAACTATCCGGCATTTAAAGACAAGCCGACTGAGGCTGTGGGTGGAGAGGAAAAGCACCTGTTGACCAAAGAGGAAATGCCAAGTCACGATCACGGAGGGAGAACCTTGGGCTCAGACCATCTATTTTGGGCGGATGAGACAGGTGCGTTTGCAGTGCGTGGACCAGGTGATTTTGCAAATCATATCAAAAAGGATCACACGCATGGCATAACTGCAGAAGGACAAGGCCAAGCACACAACACCTTGCCGCCATACGTTGCACTTTATTATTGCATCAACGTCAAGAATTGAAACCGTGGCCACAATATCTTTCGCTAAAAAGCAAGAAGGGCCACGGTAAAACCGAAGCCCAGCGGCGAACGAGCACCCCCGTTCCATTTGTGAAATGGTTATGGGAACTATAATTGCCATGGCAAGACTGCTCTGAATTTGCTTTTGGTGGACCATAGATCAAGATTGCGCAGACACGTGACTAAACACTTCGATTGTTGGCGAGGTTTTGCGGATCGGTCAGGTTTCATTTAGAAAGACCTCCCGCCGCAGCCCCACCCCTGCCCCTCCCCGCCGAAGTGGCGGGTTGGGGTGAGGATCAAAAAAGAAACCCCGCCGGGACTTGTTATGGTCCTTGGTGGGGCTTGCCCTTTGCAGGGTCTTGAGGCTCATCGGTTCGACCCGCGAGCAATCTCCTTTGGTATAGTGGAAAATTTCTCGAATGTCCCCCACCTCCGCCCTTCGGGCACCGCCTCCCCGCGAAAGGCGCGGGTTGGAGGGCAGTGAAGTTTGACGACGTTG
>JANOXA010000083.1:0-157866 GCA_031418195.1 Hyphomicrobiales bacterium
CCCCAACAACACGTGTCCGAAGATCAATTGAGTAAGCTCTAGCCATAACTGCCGCCTCCAAGCCCGGCAGACAGCTTGAATCACTTTAAAACTGATTTGGGAATCCCTCTCGATTCAGACAGTTCGGAAAACGCTCTAACAGGTGGCGCGGATCAATTGCCCACCACTGCAGTGAGCGAAGGCACGAACAGATAACGGCGATTGGCAAGGCCATCCGTATCAACAATCCCAATTGATTGACCATGCTGTCACTTTTTTCCCGGGAAACTCCGCCTTCTTCGAAATCGCCGACGCAGATTCGAAACAACAGTGGCTTGCTTCAATGCCAAACTTCACGCTCCGCAGCAACCAACTCCAGCACCAGCCGCGTGCGATTCACAAAATTACCACCTTAGGTGTCTGACTGGAAAGTGTGTTGCTCAGTTGATGGCATCCGCGCTTCCAGATTCAATCAACTGCCGCTATCGCCGAAACCTCGATGTTTTCGAGCGGATTGGCGATCTTGGCTTCAACTGTCACGCGGGCGGCCATGTTCTTCTTGTCAACCCAAGTGTCATAGGCCTTGTTCATCTCGGCGAAAGTCGAGATATCACTGAGATAGATGTTGACCAGCAGCAATTTGGATTTGTTGGTTCCCGCACTTGCCAATGCAGCATCAATCAAACCGAGAACTTCTGTGGTTTGTTCGGCGACAGTTTTTCCAGCTGTTGCCTTGGCAACCTGGCCAGCGAGATAGGCAGTGCCATTGTGGACAACCACTGACGAATAGCGTGCGCCGGGATTGATTCTTGTGATGCTCATGATTCTGCTTTCTTTCGAGGTTTTGAATTTTATTTTGCGGAGGGATCAAACATGCGGTCGCTATGGGGCGAATAGTGTTTCAAAGCGTCGCGATTCAAGTTGATGCCAAGGCCGGGTGTGTTGGGGATTTCGAGATAGCCCTCGTCGTCCAATTTGAAGCCACCTTCTGTGATGTGATCGACATAGGGTGACCCACCGATGTATTCGACCAGATCACAGGTCGGAAACACTGTGGCAAGTTGAAGATCGGCCGCAACTCCCAGCGCCGTGTTCCAGCCATGGCCAATGTATTGCACGCCAAATTCATTGGCCATCCAGGCAATCTTGCGTTGTTCGGAAATGCCGCCGACCTTGGTGACATCAGGTTGCACGATGTCGAGTGCGCCCTGTACAAACCAAGGCTGGAAAACCTGCCTTCGCGTCAGGCATTCGCCCCCCGCCAATGGCACAGGGCTGTGCTTGCGCAATGCCACATGATCTTCAAGGGCATCAGGCTTCAGGGCCTCCTCGAACCAGTGGACATCGTAATCACGCAGCATTTGCGAGGTGCGGATGGCCCACTTCAAGCCATTCGGCCAATGGGCATCTGATCCACCTGCATCAACGCAGAGCTTCACTCCATCACCACATCCGGCGCGGGCCGCCTTGATAATGGCTTCGTCGAGCTTGAAACTGTCGCGCCTGCCAAACGGTCCCCAGCCAATTTTGACGGCCTTGTAGCCTTGTTCGCGATAGAGGGCGCAACGCTCTTTCATGTGGTCTGGCATTTCCATCAGGATCGACGCATAGGGCTGCACGCGCTCGCGGAATCTCCCGCCAAGCAGGCGGCCAACCGATTGCCCTGTCACTTTTCCAAGGATGTCCCAGAGTGCAATGTCGATCCCCGATATCGTATTGGTGATGGTGCCGCCACGCCCCGTCCAGAATGTGTTCTGATGCAGTTTTTCAGAGACGCGCTCCGGCTCCAAGGCCTCTTCGCCCCGCCACAAGGGTTCCAGAAAGTCAATGGCATTCTCCACCAGATTGGCATCAGTGAAGACACTGCCGTAGCCGATAATGCCTTCTTCAGTGTGAACGGCCACCAATGAGTGGATGGCATCGTTTGGCTTCAATTCATTGGTCCAGCCACCTTTTGGCGTTTCGCCAACAAGGGCCGCTGACCGGATGGTTTTGATTTTCATGATGGCTCCAATTTTCAATATCCGCGTGAAGAGTAGACTTGGTTGTGTAGAGGTTCCCCGTTGATCCAGCGCTGCACATTGTCTGCAAAGAGGTCTGCCGCAACAGCTTCCCAGCCGATGAAATCACTGCAGGCATGGGGCGTGATCAGAATATTGGGTGCATCCCAAAGTGGGTCGTCAGGTGGCAAGGGTTCTTTGCGCGCAACATCAATCTGTGCGCCCGCAAGATGTCCACTCTGCAATGCTGCAATCAGGTCGGCTTCGACCACCAGTTTGCCGCGGCCGACATTGATGAAGTAGCTGCCAGGTTTCATGGCTGCAAATGCGGCGGCGTTGAACATGTCCATGGTTTGGGGGGTCAATGCGGCACAAGCCACTGTCACATCAACCTCACCCAGCATTTTGTGAAACTCATCACCGGAGTAGACGCGATCAACGAGGTCGCTTGCAATGGCTGATGATCGATAGGCAACAACCTTGAGGCCGACTGCACGGCAATGCCGTGCCACTTCCTCTCCCGTATGGCCAAGCCCAACCAGACCGACTGTGATTCCGCGGGCTTGCCGAACAAGCTGGTAGTCCCACATCTTCCGTGACTGCTGGGCAAAAAAATGTGCAAACCCCTGATGCAAGCCAAAGATTGCTGCCAGCACGTAATTGGCCATGTCTACAGCGGCAATGCCTGAGAAATTCGTGACTGCAATACGTTCCTCGTTCCAAGGCGTGACATGCTCAATGCCTGCAGCCGTCACGCTGAGCCATTCCAGCGACGGACTTTCGAAAAACGCCTCGCGGGGCCAGGGCAGTTTCTCAAATTTGCAACCGAGAGCCACTGTTGGTTGGAATTCGGAAAGTGCCCCCTGCAAGTCTGCATAGCGAATGCACGAGGCGACAGGCACATTTGGAAAGCGGCGTTTCAGTGTTGGCACATAGTGTTCCGGCTCATCAGAAAAGATCAGCACACGTGGTGGCAGTGATCGCTTCATTTCAGTTCTCCTGCAATTGTATCATCAGCCGCAACAACAATTGCATCTCCCGGTGACCACTGCAGGATTACTTTGTCTCCTGTGTGCAGTGCGCCCTTGTTGCGGTCGCTGGCTACGGTTGTCGTCAGAAGTCCACTTGCGACACGCACTGTGACGCGTGTGGCCGAGCCACTGAAACTCGTGTCGTGGATCACGCCATTGATGGCGGTCTTGGAGTTGGGTGGCTTTCCGGCGTCTGGTTGCACTGTGAAAGACTCCGGTCGCACCGCCATGCTGGCCCTTTGGCCAACAGTGCATCCGTTGGGGTTTGCGGCTACAAAGCTGCCCAATTTGGTGTCGATGCAAACCTCATCGCCTTGGCGCGAGGCGATAGTGCCCTCGATCAAGTTATTCTCGCCAAAGAAGCTTGCAACAAAGTGTGTTTGGGGGCGGTAGTAAAGATCACGCGGAGACGCCACCTGTTCAACGACACCCCCACGCATGACGAGGATGAGATCGGAAATGCCAATCGCTTCCTGCTGGTCGTGGGTGACAAACAGGAACGTAATGCCGCTGCGGCGTTGTTGGGCTTTCAGGAACTCTTGCATCTGGTGGCGCAACTCGGCGTCCAGAGCCGCCAAGGGCTCGTCGAGGAGCATGATCCTTGGATCGCAAATCAAGGCCCTGGCGAGTGCTACCCTTTGCCGTTGACCGCCTGAGAGTTGCGATGGCGCACGGCCAGCCATTTTCTGTAGTCCGACGACGGTCAATATCTCTTCAACCCGGGTGTTGATTTCTGATTTCGGACGGCCACGCACGCTGAGACCGTAGCCCACATTCTCTGAAACATTCAGATGCGGGAAAAGTGCATAGTCCTGAAAAACCGTATTGCAGGGACGTTGAAAGATCGGAAGTTCGGTGATGTCCTCGCCGCCCAGAACAATCCGGCCGGCAGTTGGTTCGGAAAAGCCACCGATGAGCCGCAGCACCGTGGTTTTTCCTGAACCGGACGGACCCAAAACCGTTAAAAAGGTTCCCGCTGGAATGTCAATCGACAGGGGCTTCAACGCGATGATGCTGCCATAGCGCTTTTCGAGGTGTTGCAACGACAGATCCGCCGCTCGCGCCGCAAGTGTCGGCGTCACGCTCATGCCATCACCGGCAGCGGCAGTCCGCAAGTATCGGTTTCGATTGCTGTGATGTGCCAGCGACCGAGATTGGACGTAAAAAGTGTGGAACCCCGAAACGCGATGTTTGTGGGGTGACACATCAAATGTGCCAAAGGATCATCGAGGTAGACTTCGAGGTTGCCTTTCGTGTCGAAGCGGTAGATGCGCGATGGTTCATAACAGCTGATAAAGAGATTGCATGTAGCATCATAAGCGAGGCCATCGGGCAGCCGCTCAATGCCAGAAACAAGTCGGTTTACTTTTCCGGCGCTGCCATCAGCATTGATGCCAATCCCAGCAACGCTGCCGCCAAAGGTTTCAACCACCATCAGGTGTTGACCATCGGGGTGAAGCGCCATGCCATTGGCAAAATTGAAAGCGTGATCGCACCACAAATGTCCGGCACCCGTTGCAAGATCAAAGCGCCAGATGCCCGGCCCGATTTCTCCAAAAGCACCAGAGTCAGAAACATAAAGACAATGCCGCCGTACATCGACAACCGGAAAATTCGGAATGCGGGGGCCGCGGGCGAAAGCGGTGACAGCGCCCGTTTTTGCGTCACGCCGCCAAATGCATGCTTTCACAAAGTCGCACGCATAGAGGTTGCCATCAACGTCGAATGCGAGACCCAGGATGAAGCCACCGGTTTCTCCCATGCAAGTCATGCCCAATCCATCCGGCGCGATGCGCATGATCTCGCCATTCTCGGTTCCACACCAAATGGCGCCGTCGGCAGCAACAGCCACGCCTTCGGGATGAGCCAAGCGTTTTGGTGACGCCATAAGCCCGTCATAAAAAACCCGTGCCGCTGGAATTTGCCTTGTTGCTTTCACACATCCTCCATTGTGGCACTGCTGAAAAGCAACTCAGCACTTGCATCTGTATACCGTATACAATACACTGGTACATGCTTCAACCTGTATTGTGCAGCTTTCTTTGCGGTTGATGAAACGGAAAAACATGCAGCAGGTGATAGCCAGGCTCAGGCAAGTGGAAACAATCCGATCAACATCCCTGGTCGAGCAGATTGCTGACAAGCTGGTATTGGGAATTGCAGCGGGCCGCATTCCGCGCGGTGAGAGGATTATTGAATCTGATCTGGCCGATGATTTTGGCATCAGCCGCATTCCGTTGCGAGAAGCCATGAGCATGCTCGAGTCACAAGGTGTATTGATTTCCGAACCGCGCCGTGGCCGCAGGGTCGCCAGTTTTGACAGTGCGCAGGTCAGAGAGATTTGCGAAGCGCGACTTGCCCTGGAAAAAGTCGCCGTGCAACAGGCGCGCCTGGCCTTGCGCAATGACCCGCAGAAAATTGCAGGACTGGATGAATGCTTGGGGCGGATGGAAAAATCGGCGCTTGCGCCGGTGAATGCAGCCTTCATCAATCAGTGCGATATCGACTTTCATTCGGAGATCTACAACATTTCCGGCAACCAGTTTCTGCAGATGATTTGGATCGCGATTGCCAAACACGTGATGATTGCCTTCGCAGTGGACCAGATTTTTCATCGGCTTTCGCCCGCCGACAACTTCATTCAACACCAGCATCTTCGGGATATTCTGCTCTATGGCAGCGCGGAGGATCTCGACAAGGAAATCGCGGCTCATATCATGAGCTACGGTAAAGGCTTCCCGGAGCTCGCAACGCACACTCCGCCAAGGCCAAACTCAATGACGGACCAGGCCTCAAAGGCCAAAAACAAGGAGTGACAGGAATGCCTCTACTTACAAGACGTCAAGCCCTCGCAGGGGCAACCGCTTTTGCTGCGACCGCTGCACTTGCGTCGTCGGCCCGCAGCGCCACGCGGGAACTTCGCATGTTTACATGGGAAGGTTATGCCGATACCGCCTGGGTGAAGGAATTTGAAGAAAAATTCAACGCCAAGGTCAATGCCGCTTATGCCGGCTCCGTGGACGAGATGTTTGCAAAAATGTCAGCGTCGAATGGCGCGGATTTTGACATCGTGGCCGTCGATACGAGTTCTGTGCCACGCTACATAAAAAGCAATCTCTTGCAGCCTGTTGACATGGGCAAGATTGCAAATGCGGCAGGTATCATGCCGTCGTTCCAGAATGTGCCGGTGCTGCAAGTCGACGGCAAAGCCTATGGTGTGCCGTTTGCCTGGGGCTCGCTTGGCCTGATCTATGATACTGAATTCTTCAAGGGCAAGGAGCCGGATAGCTGGAGCGTGCTGTGGGATCCGCAATACGAGGGCAGGCTTCTGGCGCTTGATGATGCCAACAACCATGTGGTCACGGCAGCGTTGTATCTTGGCTACAAGGATCCCTACAATCTCACTGAGGAACAATTCGCCACAGTGAAGGCGAAGCTGATCGAGCAGAAAAAACTGTTGTTGTCATACTACGCAGGTTTCGACGAAGGTGTTGAAATCTGGAAGAAGAACAAGATCGTCGCCATGTTTGCCATGGGCGAAATTCAGTTCAAGAAGATGGTCGACCAGAACCTGCCGGTGAAATACATCATTCCGAAGGAAGGTGGCGTGGGTTGGCTGGATTGCCTGCTGCTCTCGGCCGGTGCGAAGGATGTTGATCTCGCCCATGAATGGATCAACTTTGTCATGGACAAGCGCATCGGCATGGATATGTCGGCGAAGTTCCTCTATGGCAACACCACGAGTGAAGTGAAGGGCATGGACTATGCCAGCACGCTTTCTTGGCTGCAGCCGCCGGAAGATTTCAACAAACGCGTCAATCTGTGGAATGAAGTCAAGGCTTCAATCTAAAACGGCCTGATTGCCACTGGCTTGCGCAAAAAATTGTGCAGGCCAGTGGTGAAACTTTTTTTGATCGCCATAAAGCCAGGAAAATCTGAACCGTGAAAATCACCGATGTCGAAGTGCATGTCCTGCTCGCTCCAGACATGGACGAAGGCAAAACCTCATCCGCGCAAGATGATCTTGTCGTCATCATCCATACCGACGAGGGTATTTCAGGCATAGGCGAATCCGACGTCAACCCGTGGATGGCCAAGGCCGCGCTGACTGCGCCCGGCACCCACACCATGGGCCTGTGCATCAAGGATCTTCTCATCGGTGCTGACCCCATGGATATCGCCGGCCTGTGGGATCGCATGTACAAGGGAACCGCCATGAACGGCCGCCGCGGTGTGGTCGTTCACGCCATGGGTGCTGTTGACATGGCGCTCTGGGACTTGAAGGGCAAAGCGCTGGGCAAGCCGGTTTGGGAATTGCTTGGTGGTGCCCATCGCAAGGAAGTTTATCCCTACGCTTCGTTGCTTCCCGATGACGCCAAAAGCTACGAAGCCTATGGTGACGCGCTGGTCAGCAGCGCAGAGAAAGCCAAGGCCTTGGGCTTTCGGGCCATGAAGGCGGAAATCCTGATGAATGGTCCCTATGCCCACGGCGGCATGCGCGAAAGCTATGACCGCCATACGGAACTTGTGGCCCGCGTGCGCAAGGCACTGGGACCGGAACCGACATTGATGGTTGATGTTGGTTATCTCTGGCCCGATGCCAAGACTTGTCTTGAAGTCATCAAGGACTGGAAAGAGTTCAATTTGTTTTTTGTGGAAACCCCGGTCTGGTCAGATGACACGGAGGAATTGCGGAAAGTGTGTGAGGAAGCCCCGATGCAAATCGCGGTTGGTGAATGGCTGGCAACACGCTGGGAGTTCAAGGAACTGATGGACCTCGGTAAAGTGCAAGTGGCGCAACCGGATGTCGGGCGCGTCGGTGGTCTGTCTGAAGCGAAAATTGTTTGCGACATGGCGAAGGAACGCGGCGTGACAATCGTGCCGCATTGCTGGAAAACTGCCATCTCGATTTCGGCAACGGCCCATCTGGCGTTCAACACGCCGCATTGTGCCTTCATCGAATATCTTCCGCAGGAACTCTGCTTTGAAACCTTGCGCAAACATTTGGCGCACGAAGAGCTGTCAATGAAAGACGGGGCTCTGCCTTTGCCCACAAGGCCAGGTCTGGGTGTTGAAGTCGATTTTGATGCGCTGCGGCGCTTCACCGTGGCTTGAGTCAGCATGGCAATGGGGCAGGGACGCACTTTCTTTGCCCTTACTGCCTGGTCAATTCCACTGCTGCTCGTGCTCCTGCCCATGGCTGGTTTTGTTGCCTTCAGCTTCTGGATCAAGGAAGACATGATTTTCCGTCCTGCCCTGAGCTTGATCAATTATGAGCGTTGGTTCGCCGATCCTATTTATGCACAGGTCTTCATCGCCACCCTGTGGCTCGCCTTTGGGGTTACCATACTCGATCTCTTGGTCGGCTATCCGATTGCCTGGTTGATTGCCCAACAGAGCGGCAACAGGCGCAGCACCCTGTTGGCGCTGATCGCTGCCCCATTGTTCATCAGTTTCATCGTCAAACTTTATGCCTTGCGCAGCCTGATGGGATCAAATGGATACATGGCGCAGGCCTTCGACGTACTTGGATTTGACATTCCATTGACAGCACTTCTATTCAACCAGAAATCCATCTTCATCACCATGGTGTTGGTCTATCTTCCTTTCATCGTTTTGCCTGTTTACACCGTGCTGTCACGGCTTCCAGAAAACCTGGCGGCAGCCTCGGCTGATCTTGGTGCAAGGCCGGGCCAGACCTTCTGGCGGATCACCTTGCCACTCAGTCTGCCCGGCACCATTGTCGGTGCGATCTTTGTATTCATTCTGGCGTTAGGTGATTTTGTAACGCCCCAGATGATGGGCGGCACGCGTGGGTTCACTTATGGCAAACTTGTCTGGACGCAATTCGGCTTGGCATTTGAATGGCCCTTTGGTGCGGCCATGGCAATGATGTTGTTCATCGTCTCACTCGCCGCAATAGCTGCGGCAATCATCATTGGCCGCAAGGGAGCCGTGTCGCTGTGAAAACCATCGGTGAGCGCACAGTCGGCATGTTGGTCAAACTGCTGTTGGTCCTTGTCCTCATTGCGCTCTATGCTCCCATTGCAATCGTGGTGTTGGGTGCATTTTACCTTGATGGCCATGGCAACTTCAATTTTTCCACCCCCACACTCGGCTACTTCGGGTCGCTCGCCGCCAATGTGCAAATCATGGACGCACTTTGGAACACTGCCCTCGTCGGCATTGGTGCCGTGATTGTGTCAGTCATCTTGGCACTTGTGATTGCGTTGTACATTCACGCCAGACCCCGGCGCAGCAATGGGCTGTTGCAGTTTCTCGTGTTCCTGCCGTTCCTGTTGCCGCCGCTGATTGTTGGTCTATCGTTGTTGATTTTCTTCCGGGAGATTGGTGTGCCAACGGGGCTTCATCTTGTCATCATCGGCCATGCACTTTTTGTTTTGGCCCTCGTTTATCGCACCATTCTCAATCGCCTCACCCAAATGGGCCATAGCATGATCGAAGCTTCGTTTGATCTTGGGGCGACGCCGATGCAGACGTTCGTGCGGGTGATATGGCCGCAGATTCGCAGCGCCGTCATGATTGGTGCTGTTCTCGCATTCGCGCTTTCCTTCGATGAAACGTTGATCAGTCTCTTCCTTGTCGGTGACCAGAACACCTTGCCAATCCGTCTCTGGGCCATGATGCGGCTTGGCATTTCTCCCGAAGTCAATGCGATTGCAGCCGTGGTGCTCGTGGTGTCGCTGGTCCTTGTGTTCTTCGCAACGCGGCAAATGGAACGCGCCGCCGAAAATTCCAACGATTGACGAAAAGGAAAACCAATGCCAACGACGACAGTCAATCCCCACACAACAATGCATTCAATCTCTCCGGTTCTGGCGGGGGCACGGCCAAAATTACGAATCACCGAGATCGTCTGCCATGTCTTGCTGGCACCGGACTTCGATCCGAGTTTTACTTCATCGGCGCAAGACTCGCTCGTCGTCATTATCCGCACGGATGGTGGCGTCGAAGGCTATGGCGAATGCGATGTAAACCCCTGGATGGCCAAGGCCTGCATCGAGGCTCCGGGCACCCACACCATGGGTCTTTCGATGAAAGACCTGTTGCTGGGCGAAGACCCGTTCGACATCGGACGCCTGTGGTCCAAAATCTATCTTGGTACGGCAATGAATGGCAGACGCGGTGTCGTGGTTCATGCCTTGAGTGCCATTGAAATGGCGTTGTGGGATCTCTGCGGCAAAGCCACCGGTCTGCCGGTTCACGCCTTGCTGGGCGGTGCCACGCGGGACCACATTGTGCCGTATGCCTCACTGCAGCCCGGCGGAAAATCTTTCGGCGAATACCGCGACGCACTTTGTGCGTCAGCCGAAAAAGCCAAGGCCCTTGGTTTTCGTGCCATGAAAACTGAAGTCACCATGGCAGGCCCCTATGCACACAATGGCATGCATGAGAATTATGACCGCCACACGGATGTCGTTGCCGCCATTCGAAAGTCAGTGGGGCCAGACATCACCCTGATGGTTGATGTCCAATATTTGTGGCCTGATGCAGCAACATGTCTTTCAGTGGTGAAGGATTGGAAAGAATTCAATTGTTTTTTCCTCGAAACACCAATCTGGTCCGACAATGTGCGGGAAATGGGCAAACTTGTTGATGCAGCCCCCATGCCGATTGCCTGTGGTGAATGGTTGGCGACACGTTTTGAATTCGAGGAACTGCTTGATATTGGCAAGGTGCAGGTGGCCCAGCCCGATGTCGGGCGCGTGGGCGGCATTGGTGAAGCGAAGATCGTTTGTGACATGGCGAAGGCGCGGGGTCGCAGCATTGTTCCCCATTGCTGGAAAACCGGCATTTCGATTTCGGCCACCGCCCATCTTGCGTTCGTCACCAACCACTGTTCCCATATTGAGTATTTGCCGCCGCAGCTATGTCATGAAAGACTGCGTCGTGAGCTTGCCCATGAAGAGCTGGTCTTGCGGAAAGAAGGAACAATCCCATTGCCGACGAAACCCGGACTTGGCGTCGAGATCGATTGGGACGTGGTAAAGAAATACACGGTTGCATGAGGACATGAACATGGATCAACGCCTGAAGGGAAAAGTTGCTGTCATTACCGGAGGTGCGCGCGGCATTGGCGAAGGCATTGCCAGACGGCTTGCGGCAGATGGCTGTGCTTGCGTGATTGCCGATATTGATATGCCCGAAGCGCAAGCTGTTGCAGGCAGCCTCGAAGATGCAATGGCTGTGCGATGCGATATCTCCAACGCAAAAGAAGTGGAGGCAATGACCCGTGCCGTTGAAGCGCGCCATGGCCGCCTCGACATCATCGTCAACAATGCCTCGATCCTCGATTGTTCGCCCTGGAACGATCTTGACATGGACAATTACCGCAAGGTGATAGAAATCAACATGACGGGTGCCGTTGAAGTGTGCAGGGCCGGCGTGCCACTGGTCAAAAAAGGCGGGCGCGGTGGGCGGGTTATTTTCATCTCTTCCATCATGGGGCTGCGCGGGCAACCCGGCCACATTCCCTATTCCATCGCCAAAGGTGGCATCATCAATTTTGGCCGCGCCCTTGCCGCCGAACTGGGACGCGACGGGATCACCGTGAATACCATCGCGCCAGGTTTCATCGACACACGCATGGCCACAATCCCCGGCACAACAACCCACGAAAGCGAAACCGACTGGTTCCAGGAAATCTACATGAAGCACGGAAGGCTCATGCTCGGCCGCTATGGTACCCCTGAAGACGTTGCAGGTGCAGCGTATTTCTTCGCATCAGATGACGCCAAATATGTCACTGGCCAAGTCCTTGCCGTAGACGGTGGTGTGCTTGCAACATTCTAGGTTTTCGTCGGTCAGAAGTCGGCCACTACATTTGTGCGCGCTACCTTGAATATTCGCACAAATTTCCCGCTATCATGCGTCTTTGCGAAAGAACAAACGTGGACGCACAGTTGATGGTGTAGCGATCCAACAGCAAGGCTTGGCACCGTGCAAATAAATCCGTTCTCATCGTCTCTACGACCAGCGATTGGTGGTCGCAAAGGGGCCATCGCTTCGGCACATCCGTTGGCGACGGCGGCTGGGCAACAGGTGCTGGCCAGTGGCGGGTCCGCTGTCGATGCGGTCATTGCCGCGCAAGCCATGCTGGCCGTGGTTTCCCCCGATGCCTGCGGACTGGGTGGCGATGGTCTGGTATTGGTGCATGCACCAGGTCAGGCGCCGGTTGCTATCAATGGTGCCGGTGCATCTGCTGAGTTGGCTGCAACATTTTCAACGACCGGCGGCAACAGCGTGGCGGTGCCCGGTCTGGTCGCCTGTTGGTCAGAGATGCATGCCCACTGGGGGCGTTTTGACTGGAGTGCAACATTGGCACCTGCCATCGAAGCTGCCAAATCTGGGGTGGCTGTCAGCCAGACCCTTGCCACCGCGCGGCGCGAGCATGTCACGCGATTATTGGCAGGTGGTGCCGGAGGTTGGGAGTTGATGCAGCTGGAGGCGGGCGCAAACTTTCAACAGCCCGCCCTTGCACAAACGCTGCGGCACATTGCGAAAAAAGGCTCTGCCGCTTTTTATGCTGGAACTTTGGCGAATAGCATTGCCCGGGCAGTGCAGCGATCAGGTGGCGCACTCTCGGAGGCGGACTTGGCCAGATCTGCGGCCATCGTGGCGGCCCCAATATCTTTGCAATTCGGCGCCGCTGTTGTTCATGTCCAGCCCCCTGCGTCCCAAGGCGTGTTGCTCGCCATGGCGCTGCACGGTTGGCTACGCGGCGGCTACGGCACTGATTCGCCGCGAGCCCATCTGGGTGTCGAGTTGACACAAGCCGCATTCACCTTGCGCAATGAGGTGGCGCAAGGTTCTGCGCTATTGGAGCAACTTCCGGAGATTGACCCGGATCGGGCAGCGGGCCGTGGTGGCCCTCGCGCCTATCTTCACACCGCAGGTGTCGCAGCATCCGACGCGACAGGCCTGGTCGCGGCTTCACTCGTCAGCGTCTTTGATGATTTCGGTTCCGCCGTCTTCGTGCCCGAGGGCGGGTTTTGTTTGAACAACCGGGCCGGTGGTTTTACGGCTGGCGGCAATGCCTTTGCGCCGGGCAAGCGCCCCATTCACACACTGGCGCCGACCATCGTTGAGATGGCGGGCAACGTGGTGGCGCTGTCGACACCGGGCGCAGATGGACAGGTGCAGACGTTGCTGCAAATCCTGCTCGACTGGCTGGTGGGCGGAAGGTCTTTGCCAGAGGCCGTGGCTGCACCGCGTTGGCGCAGCGAAAACAACCGCCTTCTCGTCGAGGCGGGCCACCCGCAGCGTGACGATTTGATCAAACGCGGCCATGATGTGGTGGATGTTGCAGCAGGTGACATGCGATTTGGCGCAATCACCATGGCAGGCATCTGGGACGGACAACCCTTTGCACTGGCCGATTGGCGGCGCATGACCTGGGCCGGGGTGGCGTGATGGCGGAGGCTATTTAATCTCATGACTGAGTTGCGCAACAGCACCTGCGTAAATTGCGATGCAATCAAGAAAATCTTGTCGCAAGACATAGTCATCGACACCAGAGGCAAGCTCGGGCTGAGGGCCGTAGCAAACCGCCGGCATACCAAGCGCACGCCAACGGGCGGCATCGGAGGCGGGAAGGCGGGTGACGTCGCGTGGCACGGAGCCACGCACACTTTTGGCCTTATGGCGCAGCGCCCGCGCCACATCACAGGCGGGATCGGACCAGTTCGCCTCCCAGCCCTTGACAAGCTGCCAAGACAAATTGCCGCCCTCGCAAACGGTGTCCAGTCGTGCAGCCACCTCGGCATGGGTCAGGCCGGGCGGCAGCCTGAGGTCGATATCGGCTTCTGCCTGCGATACAGCAGGGCTGAAACCATTGCCGCCTGCAATCCGGCCGATATTCACGGAAAGCCGCATACCCTCGGCATTGGCGGCATGGTCCAGACCCGGCAAGGGCGGGGCGCACCGCAAATCGTTCCAACTGTCAATCACCGACAAGGCAACGGCAAGCCGTGCCGTGGCAGCACTGCCTCTCGTGGTCAGCATGCCTTGGCCAACGCGGCCATTGGCGGTGAGCCGCACCCACATCAGTCCTTTTTCCGCCACGGCAAGGTTCATGCCGCCCGGCCCTTCGCCGCAGATCAGGTGATCGCCGCGAAGGTCAGGACGGGTGGCCAACAGATGCGCGGCACCTTCCGGTCCAAACACGCACTCATCCGCCACCAGGCTCAAAATCACAGAGCCTCGCCACTGGTCGCGTGCCACATCCAACCGACGCAGGGCCATGATCATCGCCGCGGCCGCGCCCTTCATATTGCCGATGCCAAGCCCGGAAAGGTGCTGATGGTTTTCTGTCAGATCATGAACAGGAATCGACCAGGCGCTGGGATCGCCAGGTGGCACGGTGTCGAGATGGGCGTTCAAATGCACGATCGGACCCAGCCCATTGTCCAGCCGCACCACAATGTTGGGCTTGGCGGGATCAGCGGCAATGACTTCTGCGTTCATGCCATCCAAGGCAGAAAGTGCAACCGCCGCAACTCGTGTTGTGTCGCCCGGTGGGTTGATGCTGTCGGCCCGCACAAGTTCCCGCAGCAGCGCCACAGCGCGGTCAGATTCGGTTCTGTCGGGGGGTGTGGCAAGCATGGTGCAGATTTCTCCAGTGACTATAGTGCAACAGGTCGTAAAGTGACTGGCAAGGGAAATCATTGATGAAGCACCAGCTATTGCATGCAAAAACCGCGCTGATCACCGGAGCAGCACGTGGCATAGGTCTGGCGGTGGCACGGGCATTTGCCGCCCATGGTGCGCGTGTCATCATCGCAGACATGGATGAAGCCAACACCGAAGTGTCTGCACAAGGCGTCCCCGGTGCACGTGCCCTCGCCTTTGATGTCACCGACGAAGCTGCGACCGAGGCCGTCTTTGAACAGCTGACCTCCGATGGCTGGGCACCTGATGTGGTGGTGCCGAATGCCGGCATCTTGCACCTTGAAGGGATCACGACCCTCCCCGCTGAGCGGTTTCGGGCTGTGCTGGAGGTCAACCTGACCGGGGCATTTTTGACAGCGCGTGCAGCAGCGCGCCGCATGGCTGCCGATGGACGGATCATCCTGACCTCGTCGTTATTCGGGATTCGCGGCGGCGCAACAAATGCGGCCTATTCGGCCTCCAAATTCGGCATGCTCGGACTGATGCAGTCCATGGCCGCAGACTTGGCACCCCGTGGCATTCTGGTCAATGCCGTAGCCCCTGGACAAATCGCCACCGAGATGATGGACAAGCTGGTAGCGGACCGTCTGGCCATGGGTCTGCCGGACCCACGCGAAAGTATCCGGGCGCGCATTCCGTTGGGCCGCTTGGGCACGACTGACGAATTGGCGGGCACCTATGTCTGGCTCGCCTCGGCGCATTCGGGTTATGTGACCGGACAGACAATCTGCGTCGATGGCGGCTGGCAAATCGGATGAACACGATGAAAACAATAACCGATGTGCGCCGCCTTTTTGTCTTGTTGTGCGGTTTCGAAATCATTCCCAAAAGCATCTCCACCCGTAACCGCCACGCGGATATCGTCATTTCAGTGCCGATCACGGCTTACCTTCTGGATACGGCGCAGGGTTGGGTTTTGTTTGACGCAGGCTTGGATGAGGCCAACCTGCGTGACGCGGCAATGCTTGATCAACTTTACCTGTCCAAAGGTTGGAATCCGTCCCCCGTGGTCTGGCCCATGCACGAGATGGGTGCGCAACTGGCTGCATTAGGTTTGACGTTTGGTGATATCTCCCGGGTGATCCTGTCGCATCTCCATGCTGATCATTCGGGGCACCTGAAGCGCATGCGACAGGCCCGCCTGACCATCCAACGGGCCGAATATGACCATGCCTTCTCAGGCCGCGCACCTGCTTCGTGGTTTCCCACTGACTATGACTTGCCCGATCTGCATTGGGATATCATCGAAGGTGATTTCGAAATCATGCCTGGTCTTCGGGTGATCAGCACACGTGGGCATTCGCCAGGGCATCAATCGCTTCTGGTCGATCTGCCGAACACAGGCCGTGTCATTTTGGCGGGCGATGTCGGCGACCTGATGGAAAATTTCCGGCATGAGGTGCTGCCGGGTGAGTCCTGCGATGATGTGGCAGCTTTGTCGTCGATCCGCCGGATCAATGCCTTGGTCCATGACGGTGCAAAGTTGTTTTTAACGCATGACCCTGACCTGCTTTTAAAATTGAAACGGTCACCGGACTATTATGACTGATCCCGTTCTATCCGTGCGCGACCTCGGCGTAACGCTGCACCGTGATGGCGTTGCCAACCGCGTGCTCGATGGCGTGTCGTTTGATGTCATGGCGGGTGGAATTACAGCCCTCGTCGGCGAAAGCGGGTCCGGCAAATCGACGATTGGTCTGGCGGCACAAGGCCTGCTGGCTGGAGACGCTGACCCGCGTGTTACGGGATCGATCCAGCTTGGCGGCATCGAGGTCGTCGGGGCATCGGCACCCATGCTGCGCCATATCCGGCGCAACCTTGTGCGCATGGTGCCGCAAGACCCCTTGGCCGCCCTCAACCCCGTCATGCGCGTGGGCCACCAGTTGCATGAAGGCGCCGCCCTTGGTCAGCGACCGGAGGACTGGCTTCCAAAGGTAGGCCTTCCAGACGTAGCCCGCATCATGCCAGCCTGGCCGCATCATCTCTCTGGCGGGCAGCGACAACGCGTGCTGATTGCCATGGCGATGATGTCAGGTGCGCCGCTGATTGTCGCGGATGAGCCAACCACGGCGCTGGACGTGACGGTACAGGCACAAATCTTGCGGCTCCTGCGGCAATTGGCAACGGACCAAGGAACGGCAGTCCTGTTCGTTACCCACGATCTGGGTGTTGCATCGGCACTCGCCGATCAGATCGTTGTGCTTTACGGCGGGCGCGTGGCAGAACGGGGTGCGGCGCGTGCCGTATTGACGTCGCCACGTCACCCCTATTCGCGGGCGCTTCTGGCGGCCCGGTTTGATTTTGCTGCCAACAGGGCGCGTCCCTTGCCTATGACCGCTGGCGATCCACCCGGTCCCGCCGCAGAGCGCACGGGTTGCGCCTTTGCGCCGCGCTGCACCTGGTCGATTGCCTTGTGTCAAGATGTAACCCCGACTCTCGCTCAGTCCGATGCTGCGGGAACCCAAGTCGCCTGCCACCGGGCTGAAGAGGTTCGCACCGCATCAACTGTGAGCCAGCCGAATTGGCCAGTGCTGCCGGTGCAAAGTGAAGTCGTACTGCGCCTGACAAATATCTCGCTTTCCTTCGGCAAGCTGAAAGTTCTTCGCGACATCAACTTCTCGGTTCGCAAAGGTGAGACCGTGGCGCTGGTGGGGCTGAGTGGATCCGGCAAATCCACGGTGTTGCGGCTCGCGTCGGGCCTTCTCCGTCCTGACGAGGGTGATATCCACGTGGTGGGGCAGCCGCAGATGGTGTTTCAGGATGCAATGTCGTCGCTGACGCCGTGGCTGACAGTGGGCGAGCAACTGGCGGAACGGTTGCGGCCGCTGCACCTGCCGCGCAACAAGGTGCAGCAGCGCGTGGAACAGGCGCTGGCTGAGGTTGGCTTGCCTTTTGTCACGATTAAGGCACTGCCGCGGGAACTCTCCGGCGGGCAGGCCCAGCGCGTCGCAGTGGCACGGGCCATCGTGGTCCCGCCTGATGTGCTGTTGTGTGACGAACCGATCAGCGCCATGGATGTTTCACTGGCGGCACAGACGCTTAACCTGTTGGGCGATGTTCGCCGACGGTTGGGAATGGCCATGGTGTTTGTCACGCACGATCTTGCCGCCGCACGGATCATCGCAGACCGGATCATCGTGCTGGAGGGTGGACGCATTGTCGAGGATGGTGCAGCCGAGGATGTCGTGGCCCAACCAGCATCGGCACAGGCACGCGACATGATCGCCGCAACGCCGCGCTTGCGGGAAGCGGTGTCCACTTGATGACTGCCTTTCACCGCATGGGTCTGCCTGAACGCATCGCTTTCATCATGTTGGCTGCAATCACATTGGTGGCCGTGCTGGCACCATGGCTCGCACCCTATGATCCCTACCTTCGCGTCGCGGCACCCTTCCTGCCACCGTCTCTGGCGCACCCCTTTGGATCGGACGAGATCGGCAGGGACCTCTTGTCGCGGGTGATCCTTGGGGTGCGTCTGACCTGGTTGCCGGGTCTGGCAATCATCCTGATCAGCCTCGCAATCGGCGCGCTGGTGGGTCTGCTTGCCGGAGCCATGGGCGGCTGGGTCGACATGGCGCTCAGCCGCCTGACTGATCTTTTCCTCGTGTTGCCGTCAACCCTGATCGCCCTTGCTGTTGTGGCAGCATTGGGCCCTGGATTGTTGAACACACTGATCGCCATCGTGATTTTCTGGTGGCCTTGGTACGCCCGCATCACCCGGGCCGAAATCATGGCCCAGGCCGCACGTCCGCATGTTGAGGCAGCGCGACTGTCAGGCGTCAGTGGTGCGCGGTTGCTGTGGCGCTACCTGTTGCCGGGTGCAACACCGACGCTTCTCGTCACTGCAACACTGGATGTGGCCAACGTCGTGCTCATCCTGTCACTGTTTTCATTCCTTGGTCTCGGCTTGCCAGCACCTGCACCGGAGCTTGGTGCGATGACGGCGCGGACACTGGACAATCTGACAGTGCAGTGGTGGCTGCCGATCATGCCAGCAGCGGTGATTTTCGTTCTCTGTCTTGCCGCCAATTTGGCGGGTGATGGTTTGCGCTCTGTCATGAGGGGTGTGTGATGGTTGTCCGGTTTCTCATCCGGCGATTGACCGGGTTGATCGGGGTGCTGGTGGTCATGAGCCTGATCGTCTTTGTGCTGCAAAGCATCATCCCCGCCGACCCTGCCCGCTCTGTTGCGGGTCCGAATGCGCCAGCGGAAGTGGTGGAAAGGATTCGCGATCAATTGGGTTTGAACAAACCGGTCCTCGTCCAATATGGCGATTATGTCTGGCGCCTTCTGCATGGTGATCTGGGAACTTCGGTTCGCACCCGCCAGCCGGTTGCCACGGATATCGTTGAGTCTGCACCAGCGTCGCTCGAACTGATGCTGGCGGCATTGTTTGTCGGTGTGGGTATGGGGGCGGGTGTAGCCGCCTTTCAGCACCTGTTTCGACGGGCGGCGTTTGCGCGCGTTCTTCTGCTCGGATTGGGGTCCGTGCCAATTTTTCTGGCGGCCTTGTTGCTGATCTGGCTGTTCTGGTTCCAACTCGACTGGTTTCCAGGCGGCGGGCGCATTGGAATTCGCAGGTTTGCCGGCCCGACATCGTTCATGCTGCTCGACGGCATTTTGTTGGGCCGTGGTGACGTCATCCTGAGTGCGCTGCACCACATGGCCCTTCCGGCGCTGACACTTGCAATCCCCATTGCGGTCTCAATCGCTCGCAGCATCACCTCCGCACTGGAAACCACAATGCAACAACCCTTCATCCGCATGGCGCGGGGCAAGGGGCTGACTGAGGGGCGGATCCTGTGGCGGCATGCGGCACGCGCGTCAGCCGCAGCACCCTTGGCAATGATCGGACTTCAGGTTGGCCTGCTGTTTGCCAATCTTTTGATAGTCGAACGCGTATTCGCCTGGCCGGGGCTTGGGCTTTATACAGTGCAGGCCTTTGCATCATCAGACTTGCCAGCAGTGCTTGGGGTGTCGCTGGTCTTTGGCGCGTTCTATATCTTTGTGAACATTCTCATCGATCTCGCTCAAGCAGGGCTAGACCCGCGCGTCCGTCTCACGTGACGGGCGCGCCGAAGTGCCGCTCATTTCCAGCGCACGGTACCAAAGTCGATGTTGCCCATCGGCCAGGGCGCGCGCTGTCCCAAATCAACCAATCCGTCTGCATGCACGATAACGTCCTGAATGTCGGCAAAGGGGATGAACTGGCCTGCTTCAAACCAGAGGTGAGATGCCTTTTCATAGGCCGCATCCCGCGCTGCCTTTTCAGTCATTTTTCCCGCGTCTGTTGCAATGGCATCAGCATCAGGCAGGGACAACTTGAACAGGTTGATCGGTGCGCCCGTCATGTAGAACACCCCCGCCTGGTTTTCCGGGTGGGCGGCATCAGGTGACTGGCGGGCGAGCACCAAGCTGGGTGCAGCTTTCGGGTCCGTAGACATGGAGTAGATGGCCCCGACGGGCATGACGGTGACGGTCGCTTTGACGCCGATTTCGGCAAGTTCGGCCACCATCAGGTCGGCGGCGCGTTCAACATTGGCTGTCTCTTCGCTCGAATAGCCAATGGTCATTTCAACCGGACCAGCTGCCTTGATGGCAGCACGGGCAGCTTCAACATCCTTGGGAAAAGCAAATGGAGCAGTGGCGGTCAACATGCTCGCTGGAAACAGCGAGGTGGCCGACGTGGCGTAGCCGTTGAACGCATCCTTCACCCAATTATCCGGATTAATGGCAGTCAAAACCGCATTGCGGATTTTGGCATCAGCCAAGGGTCCCGTCGGATTGACAAACCCGGTCAACAACGACATCGACGGTGATGCGGTCAACTGCACGCCAGCAGGAAGGGCCGAGAGCTGTTCCCATGGATAGTTCGCTGGCACGGCGTCAATTTTCTGGGCCCGCAGCTGCAGGATCTGCTGGCCGACATCCGGCACGATGGGCAATTCGATGCGGGCAAAGAAGGGTTTCTTGCCGTGATAATTGTCGAAGCGTTCCAGCACAATTTCTTGCCCGCGCTTGAATTCCGTCAACCGGAACGGCCCGGTTCCCACGGCGTGATCGATGAACCATGTCTTGCCGTTGTCAGACCCTGCGTTTGCGGCCATGGCAGTTGGGCTGATGGCTTTGGGTCCCCAAGGGCTTGCCAGCGCATCCAGAAATGAGGGTTGCGGCTGCTTCAGGGTGATGACCAGGGTCGTGGCATCGGTTGCGTCCATGCTGGCGACGTTGCCGAGGAAGTAGCCCAGTATCACATCAGTCTTGGTGCGCCGTTCGAACGATGACTTAATTGCTGCTGCATCGGCTGGCGTGCTGTCGTGAAACACAACACCTGGCTTGATCTGAAAGGTGTAAACACTTCCGCTGTCTGATATTTTCCAAGACGCCGCAAGCAGCCCGGTCAGTTCGGTGCCGCCGGGAACATATTCCACCAGACCTTCATAGACATTGTTGATGGCGCTTAGTCCACCGACCTCAAAGGCATTGTCGGGGTCGAAAGAACCGATGTCGGCCACATAGGGTACCCGCAGCACATCTGGTTCCTGGGCCAGCGAACCCGGCGCATAAAACATCGGTAAGGCCAGTGAAAACATCAGCGCACGGCGTGAAATCATCTTGCAACTCCCCTGCCGGTGTACCGGCCCAAGACATTATATTCCAAAAAGTAGACTGCCGACATTGCGGGAAAAAATCGCATAATTAACAGATTTTTCACATCAATTTCGCGCAAAAATGCGACTTTCTGGAATTCAGTCGATTGGCAGATCAAAGCCGACTTTGACCCGATCCATGACGACCATCGTCTCGAAGCGCCGCACGTTGCGGTTTGAAAACAGGAAGCGTTCGACAAAAGCGTCATAGGCCTCCATTGATTGTGATGTCAGCACCATGACGAAGTCGCTTTGCCCGGTAACGTAATAACACTGCATGACTTCGATGTTCTCGCGGCAGGCACGTTTGAATTCGGTGATCACGTCGGAATGTTCGCGTTCCAGCGTCACCATCACAATCATGGTAATCCGCCGTCCAACGGCTTTGGGATTGATCACCGCGATTTCGGCCTGAATAACGCCAGACTCGCGCAAAGCTGACAGGCGCCGATGACAGGCTGATGGTGAAAGCCCCACGGCTTCCGACAGTTCGCTGGCGGTGAGGCGGGTATTACGCTGGATGAGCGTCAGGATACTGCGGTCAAAGTTGTCGAGGTCCATGCGGGAAAATTTCCATGGTTCAAAGTAAAATGCACACGATCCTTCTACATTGGGAGCAGTTTCGCGAGAACGCAACAGCATGAGGCGGAATAATGCGCCCAAAGCAATGGAGACACCGCCGATGCAGCTAACTCGTAGCGATCTTTTGCGCGCCTATCGGCAGATGCGCACCATCCGGGTCTTTGAAACCAGTGTTTTTGCCGAGGCGCAAGCCGGACGGGTGCCGGGATCGACTCATCTCTATGCGGGGCAGGAGGCGGTTGCGGTCGGCGTCTGCATGGCACTGAAAGACGGCGACAGCATTGCCTCGACGCATCGGGGTCATGGCCATTCGATTGCCAAGGGCTGCGAGATCGGCCCCATGATGGCCGAAATCATGGGAAAGGTAACGGGAACCTGCAAGGGCAAGGGTGGCTCCATGCACATTGCCGATCTGGAAAAGGGCATGCTCGGTGCCAATGGCATTGTTGGGGGCGGTCCGCCGCTTGTGTGTGGTGCGGCACTGTCGGCAAAGACACTTGGCACTGGCGCTATCGCAGTCTGTTTTTCAGGCGATGGCGCGGTCAACCAGGGGACAACGGCGGAGTCGTTCAATCTGGCCATGGTCTGGCAGCTGCCAGTGGTGTTCGTCGTCGAGGACAACGGTTGGGGCGAGGCAACGTCTTCCGCCTTTGCAACTGCAGGCGACATTGTGAAGCGGGCCCAGGGCTATGGCATGCGGGCTGAAAAGGTCGACGGGCTGTCATTGTCAGATGTGTACGAGGCGATGCGCAGTGCGGCCGATCACGCCCGTGCCGGTCTCGGCCCTGTGTTGCTACATATCACCACCGAACGGTTCTACGGCCATTTCAATGGCGATAGTGACAGCTACCGTTCGGATGCGCTGAAGGCCGATCAGCGGGCCAACCGAGATTGCCTCACACGCCTGCGCCGCCTGATGTCAGAAGGCGGGCTGGCGGAGTCGGATGAGCTCGCGGCGATAGACACCGAGGTGGATGCGCTGATCGCAGACGTCGTGCGGGACGCGAGGGCCGCTGCCGAGCCCGATGTGTCAACTCTGACAACCGATGTTTACGTCACCTACGAAGGGCGCATCTGATGCCGCAGAAGACTTTTCGCGCCGCACTGAATGAGGCTTTGCATCAGGAGATGGCGGCTGATCCACGCGTGATGATCTTCGGCGAGGACATCACCGGTGGCAAAGGTGGTGATGGCGAAGTCGACGCATGGGGCGGTGCCTTCGGTGTGTCGAAGGGACTACTGCATGCCTTCGGCCCCAATCGCGTACTCGACACACCAATAACCGAAAGTGCTTTTGTTGGTGCAGCTGCGGGTGCGGCGCTGACAGGCTTGCGCCCGGTGGTTGAGATCATGTTTGTGGACTTCATCGGGGTCTGTCTGGATCAGGTGATGAACCAGGCGGCCAAATTCCGCTACATGTTCGGCGGCAAGGCGAAAACGCCAATGGTGCTGCGTGCGACTTTCGGTGCGGGTGCCCGTTCAGCATCGCAGCACAGCCAGGCGCTCTATCCCGTCTTTACCCATATTCCCGGACTCAAGGTTGTCATTCCGTCCAACCCCGCCGATGCCAAGGGTCTGCTGATCCAGGCGATACGTGACGATGACCCGGTGATCTTTCTTGAGCACAAGATGCTCTATGACGAAACAGGTGAAGTTCCTGATCGGCCCTATGCCACGCCCTTTGGCCAGGCGCGTGTTGTGCGCGAGGGAAAACATGCAACCATTGTAGCGCTTGGCCGCATGGTGGGACGTGCCGAACAGGCAGCAAAGTTACTGGCTGCCGAAGGCATCCAAGTTACAATCATCGACCCGCGCACGACATCTCCTTTGGACGTCGACAGCATTCTGGAATTTGCCGAAGCAACCGGTCGCGTGGTGGTGGTCGATGAGGCCAGCCCACGCTGCGGCATGGCCGCCGACATTGCGGCATTGATCGTCGAAGAGGCCTTCGGGGCCTTGAAAGCACCAATCCTCAAGGTGACACCGCCCCATACACCTGTGCCCTATGCCCCGGCGCTGGAGGATGCATACCTGCCAAATGCCGAGCGAATCGCCGCCGCCGTCCGCCGCGTGGTGGCCTACGCATGACGGAGCGCATTCAGACGATCACCATGCCCAAGTGGGGCATGACAATGACCGAGGGCAAGGTAACAGGCTGGCTGAAGGCACCAGGTCAACGCATCGAAATGGGTGAGGAATTTGTCGAGATTGAAACCGACAAGATCGCCAACGTGGTGGAGGCACAGGTGTCTGGCCTGTTGCGCCGAGTGCTGGTTCAGCCCGGCCAGAGTGCTGCATGCGGCGCGGTGATTGCCCTCTTGGCAGAAGCCGACGTGCCGGAGTCCGCCCTTGACGCAATCGCCGCCACTGCCCCGGTGCATGCGGCAGAAGTAGTTGGGTTGACGACAACCCGGATCGAAACCGATGGCTTTGGCTTGAACGTCATCAGCGCCGGCACTGGTGATGCCACGCCCCTGATCCTGCTCCACGGCTTTGCCTCGGATGCCTCCAGTTGGATGTTTGTGCAGGAACCGCTGGCAGAAAAACGCAAGGTCCATGCCATCGATCTGCCATCACATGGCGCATCGGATGTGGATGCGAAGGTGGCAACTCCGGATGCACTTGCCGACCTTGTGCTTGCGGCAATTGAAGTTGTGGCACCAGACGCGTTCCATCTTGCTGGACATTCGCTCGGTGGGCGTCTGGCACTTCGGATCGCTTCGCGACTCGGGCCACGCGTTCGCAGCCTCACGCTTGTTGCTCCAGCCGGATTAGGCCGTGCTGTGAACCCGGAATTCGTGAAGACTTTTTTAGCTGCCAACAGCCGCCGCCCGATGAAAGAGGCCCTGCAGATGCTCGTCGCCGACCCGAGTTCAGTAACATCAGATATGGTGGAGCGCGCGCTTGCGACCAAACGCATGGACGGCGCATCGGAAGCTTTGGCAGCAATCGCGGCGGCGTGTCTTGGCGCGTCCATGACAAGCGATGCTACAGCCGACCTCGCGGCCACAAGCGCACCTGTCCTGACGCTCTGGGGTGCACGAGATCAGGTCATCCCGCCGCCTGATGCAGGGCCCACGATGATTGCGGATGTCGGCCATATTCCGCAAATGGAGGCGGCGGCAACCGTGATACAGTTGCTGACCCGCCACATCGAGGCCGTATCTTGACGGGGTTGCCGGGACTGCGCGGGGTTGAACATGTCGGCTTGACTGTTCCGAACCTTGAGGCCGCAGGAAAATTTCTGGTTGACGTGCTTGGCGCAAAGCGCGTGTTCGATGGCGGTGCCATCACTGATACCGAAACCATCGTCGGTGTTCTGGGAGCGCACCCTGGTGATAAGGTCGTCTATGCGTTCTTTCGTTTGGGTCAAGGTCTGAACCTTGAGGTGTTTGAATACCAGACCCATGATCGGGGCAGGCATCCAGGCAATCATCAGGCTGGCGGCCACCATATTGCGCTTTACGTTGACGAGATCGAAGCCGCCGTTGCCCACCTGCGGGCCCATGGTGTCGAGGTGGGAGACCCCCAATTCATCACAACTGGTCCTGCAGCCGGATCACACTGGGTGTATTTCAAGACCCCATGGGGCCTTCAGATGGAACTGGTAAGCTATCCAAACGGCAAGGCCTACCAGGCCGGTGCACAAGTTTTGCTGTGGCATCCCGGGTTTCCAGATCAATGAGGACGACATGACTGCACAGCTTGCGCCACGCATCGCCCACAACGCGGCCGCGACGCCGACGCTTACAGGTGAGGCCGCCGCCATGTTGACTGAAGCGGAACATCAGGCTGCCAAGCGCGAAATCACCTCATGGCCGGGATATGCGCCAACCCCGGTCGTTGCGTTGCAGGGTGTAGCGCATGCCGCCGGGGTAGCACAGCTCGACTACAAGGATGAGGCCCACCGCTTTGGGCTTGGCAGTTTCAAGGCACTGGGTGGGGCCTATGCCGTTTTGCGCATCTTGCAAGACGAGTTGGCCAAATACGGCATCACCACCGATGCAGCAGCACTGATCGCCGGACAGCATCGCGACAAGGTGGCAAGCGTGACTGTCTGCTGTGCTACTGACGGCAATCACGGACGCTCCGTCGCCTGGGGTGCGCAGATGTTCGGCTGTGCGTGTCGCGTCTACATCCATGCCAATGTCTCCGCCGACCGTGAGGCGGCGATCGCCAGATTTGGCGCGGTCATGGTGCGGCTCGATGGCGATTATGATGCATCCGTCCGGAAGGTTGCTCATGACGCAGAAGCCAATGGCTGGCATCTGGTGGCTGATACCAACGCGGGCGGCGGATCGGACAAGGTGCCTCGGCTGGTCATGCAAGGCTATACCCTGATCGTCGATGAAGTGATCGGCCAGTTGGCACAAGCACCCACCCATGTCTTCATCCCTGCAGGTGTCGGCGGTTTGGCAGCGGCCATTGCCGGGAGATGGGCTGTTGTTGCCTCGTCTGCGCGCCCGCGCATGGTCGTGGTTGAACCGCAAGTGGCGGACTGCGTCTTTCGCGCGCTGCGCGACGGGGTGCCGAAGCCACTCGATGGCGACGTCAACAGCTTTATGGCGTGCCTGTCTGCGGGGGAAGTATCGCCTGCTGCATGGCCGATCCTCCGTTCTGTAGCTGACGACGCGGTTGCCATTGCCGACACGTCTGCCATCGACACAATGGTTGGCTTGGCACGGGGGCGCTGGGGTGACGCGCCAATGGTGTCAGGTGAATCGGGCTGTGCCGCAGTGGCAGCGGTTCTCGCATTGACAGACCAGGAAATCTTGCGCTCGGCTTTGGGGTTGACAGCACAGTCGCGCGTCCTGTGCATTGGCAGCGAAGGTGCAACAGCGCCTGAAGTCTGGGCCTCTTTTACGCAGTTGCGGCCAAACGATGTCGCGGCAGCTTGATTTGCCACAGGGCACGCGCGACTACACGTTGGGTGGCCCCGAGGCCGCCCGCGCGATGGCGCGGGGGTTGGTCAATGCGCAGTGGTATCAAACTCCGGTGGATCGCAAGGTGATGAAGGAACTGACCAAGCGCACCGACGCTCAGGCCTTGCGCGATACTGCACTGTGGCTGGGTCTGCTCGCCGGATTTGGTGCCCTAGGGGTCATGACCTGGGGCAGTTGGTGGGCCGTACCCGTGTTTATCATCTATGGATTGCTTTATGCGACGGCTGCGGATTCGCGCTGGCACGAATGCGGTCACGGCACAGCATTCAAGACGTCATGGATGAATGTTGCCGTGTTCCAGATTGCCAATTTCTTTTTGCTGTCCAATCCCGTGGTGAGCTGGTGGAGCCATATGCGCCACCACACTGATTCAATCATCGTCGGCCATGACCCTGAGATACCGGCCATGCGCCCACCGGAGCTTTTGCTGATTTTTGCCAATGTGTTTGGCCTTGTCGCGGCAACGCGCAACTACGCCACAATGATACGTCTTGCATGTGGCAAGCTGACACAACAAGAAACGACCTATGTGCCAGACACCGCACGCAGGAGTGCCTTCTTGGTTGCGCGCATCCATCTTGCAATCCACGTCGCGTCATGGGGCGCCGCATTGTGGATCGATTCCTTGTTGCCACTGCTGTTGATCGGTCTGCCTCGCTTTTATGGCATCTGGTTGACTTTCGTTATGGGCCTGCCGCAGCATTTGGGCCTGGCGGAAGATGTGCTCGACCACCGCCTGAATTCCCGCACCATCATGATGGGACCAACGCTGCGGTTTTTCTATTCCAACATGAATTATCATATCGAACACCATATGTTTCCCATGGTTCCCTACCACCGCCTTCCAGCGCTGCACGACGTGATCAAACACGATTGCCCGCCACCTTATCGGTCACTGTGGCAAGTCTGGGTGGAACTTCTCCCCGTGGTGTTTCGCCAACTGCATCAGCCTGAACACTTCATCGACAGGTCGACCTATGGCGATTCCATTGCGTGACGTCTCGTGAACTTGCTTGTAAACGCGACAAGTTCAAAACACTTCGATGCCTTGTTGCGTGAAAGCCCGCTTTCAACAGCCTTCACAATGCGCCTGCGCAAGTCATTCGAGAATACCTGAACCATGCAATTGCCAAAAACAAGAGGCGGAAGGCACTTTGCCGAAGTTGCGTGTTCTGGAAAAGCATGCCGTGCCATCATGCTGCGTCGCCGTGTGGTTTCTTATGGGGTTGGCAAAAGTCGTTGTGGTGAGGGCTTGGCAATTTCACCATAGAGATCAGTGCGACGGTCGCGGAACACACCCCAAGCCTGTCTCTGGTGGGCAATTTCTGCCATGTCGAGGCTGGCCGTGATGACACACTCAGTCACGCGGTCTGCCTCTGCCAGTTTAGCGCCTGTATGATCAGTGATGAAAGACGATCCATAGAACACTATCGAACCACTCTTGCCCGTTTCGATGCCCACCCGGTTGGAGGCAATAAGTGGTGTCAAGTTTGCACCGGCATGTCCTTGCATGACGCGTTGCCAATGATCCCGCGAATCCCAGGCGGGGTAGGATGGCTCTGAACCGATGGCCGTGGGATAGATCAGGATTTCCGCCCCCTTCAGCACCATGCATCGGGCAGCTTCGGGAAACCACTGGTCCCAGCAGACGCCTGCACCGACTTTGCCCACAGCGGTATCGTGCACCATAAAACCAGTGTCACCGTTGGCAAAGTAGAATTTTTCACTATACCCCGGAGAATCAGGAATGTGGCTTTTGCGATAGAGTCCCAAAACCTTGCCATCAGCATCAATCATCGCAAGTGAGTTGAATCGGCGGCTGCCATCTTCCTCGAAGAACGACACTGGCAACACCACGCCCAATTCCTTTGCCAAACCAGAGAAGCGCTCAACTGTTGAGTTGCCCTTGAAGGGTTTGGCGCGGCAGTTGTGGGCCGCGTCAATGTCGACACAGAAATACGGTCCTTCAAACAATTCTTGCAACACGATGAGTTTTGCGCCGCGCCGCGCTGCTTCGCGCACGTGCAATTCCAACTTGTCGAGGTTTGATTTCGCATCATCGCTGCAGGCAATCTGCACAGCGCCGACAATCAACTGGCTCATGATCGTTACTGGCCTTTCGCGCGGGGTTGTTGCTGGGTCGGACGGTGGATGCCACCACCCGTTTGGCTGATGGCATCTGTGTTGAGGCTGACAATCTCCCTGCCCGGATAGAGTTCCCCCAAAATGCGGTTGGCCACTTCATCCGCTTTGTCATCACCAAATTCAACGCAAATCACGGCGCCATTGCAGACGTAGCAATTTGCATGGCTATTGTCGACGTCTGCTGCGCGAGATCGGATGAGGATGGGCTCAGGAACCACCACGATCTCCAGTTCGCGGCCGTCAGCATCAGTTGCTTTATCGAATATCTCATAGGTTTCAAATGCGGAGGCCGACCAAGGGTCTCCGGCGATCACCTTCTTTGGCAATTGGATCACCACCTGGCCTGGTTTCACATAGCGGGCCAACGCATCAATATGGAAGTCGGTGATGTCGGCACCAACAACGAGGGAACTGTCCAATCCAACAACAACAGAGTCCTGGAACTGGTTGATTGCTGCATCAAGAAGTTGAATAGCAACCAATGGCAATTACGCCATTTGTTGCATGCACTGGGATGTTTTCCCATTCAGGCAGATCCAGTTTTCCTGGAATCGCATTCATGTCCCCGCCGCGTCATCCCTCCGAAAGCCGGGAGAGTGAGCGGAGGGTGTGTGCGGCGCGATTATGTGGTTCTTGATGAAACCGCCGTCAGGAAACAGATTGAGTTTGAAACCGGACAGGCAGAGTCATCGGCTCTCAAGGCGAAGCTTGACCGAGTTTCGAATGACAAGACTGGTCGGCAGCACGATGCTGCGGCGGATCACGGTTTTCTCCTCGATCTGATCCACGAGGATTTTTGTGGTGGCTTCGACCATGGGAGCATAGGGTTGCTCAACTGTTGTCAATTGATAGGCACCCCAACCGGATTCCGGCACGTTATCGAAGCCGACAATTGAAACATCCTCAGGTATGCGCAAATGCAATTCATTGCGGATCACATCCATGACAGCAAAGGCCATGTGATCATTGGCAACAAAGATGGCGTCGGGCTTTTCGACTTTGGAAAGGAGAAGACGAGCGGCCTCGGCCGCCCCTTCAAACGTGTAATTGCCAACGGCGCGCGACCACAGTTTTTGTCCGGCTTGCTCCAGACCCGCATGAAAACCTGACTCGCGGTCGGTATTGGTGGAGGAATCTTCGTGGCCCGCTATGAAGGCGATGCGCTTGTGGTCATTGTCGGTGAACAATTTTGCCACCAGCCTGCCGCCTGCCGCATTGTCTGATGTCACGCTGCTGGCAGGCGAAGATGGAACATATCGGTTCAGCAGAACGACAGGAATTCCGGTCTGGGCGCATTCGCGTGCCAGCGTTGACGACAAGGTGGCGGAGGCCATGACAATTCCCTCGACCTGGTACTCCATCATCTGCTGCACCACTTTGTCTTGGCGCCCAGGATCAGTCATGAACAGCAAAACGTGGAAGCCCTTGTCTTGCAGGGCTCGGGACAGTTGCTCCAAAACGATCGGGTAAAACTGGTTGTCGAGATAGGCCACCAAAACCGCGATGAGGCGGGATTGGCCACTGATCATGGCGCGGGCGATGGCGTTGGGGCGATAGCCAAGTTTACGCGCGGCTTTCTGCACCCGTGCCCGCATGTCGTCGGACACGCTCGCCCCTTCATTGAAGGCACGGCTGACGGCGGATTGGGAGACACGGGCAAGCTTTGCCACGTCTCCCGATGTGACTTTGCCTTTCGGCATGGATCATCCTGTCTTGAGCAATATCTGCTTCCAGATCGCAGCCTCATCTAACAGGACAAACTCGCGGCGCAAACCCCAGAGGCCAAACTCGGCATGGCTTATTCCCATGATGTGGACTTTTGCGCCTGTGGGAGGTCCAAACGCGCCCCAGCCGTCATGGGTGCCATCCAGTGACCAGCGAAGTGCAGCACGCGGCGGCATGTCCTTGTCCTCACGGCCAATGACATGATGGATTTCCAGTTTGGCTGATGGAAAGGCAGCGCGAAGGTTGAGCCAGAACTGGTCAGCGGCGGACCAGCCATGGGCCGTCACGCCACCCGGCAGTTGCAGGTGGCAGGCACGGTCATATTCAGTTTGAATGGCCGCGAAATTTCCGGACATGATACGGGTGAGAATATCACCGTAACGCTGGCCCAAGGGGTGGTCATTGCCTCTGCCCTTGTAGACGGCTTTGACATCTGTTGCAGGTGTGAAAGGCTTGTCACATGTCTCTGGCCCGCCCTGGCTTTGAATGAGGGCCGCAGCATAGGCTTTGGGCTCCAATCCAACTTGTCGGATATAGGCCCCTGAATCATGCACCAGCCATTCGTCATAGATTTCGTTGTTCTTTGCCGCACAGTCAGCGATGCAATATTGCCAGAGACGCTTTCCCGTCGGGGGTCCCAAAAGTCCGTCATTCACATGGGGGCAAATGATCATCGAACGGTGGGATGACAAAAGACCATCAACGTCATCGCCAGACCACATCACGTCTTCACCCAGAATCTCAATGCCGGGAGCCCAGGCCATGGCACCAATGCTTTCGGCTATGACCTTCTCTGCGCCAACCACAATGCCATCGGCGGACCGTTTGACCATGTTTTTTCCGTAGTATTTGTGCAAGGTGTGGACACCCCGGTCCTCCCATATCTCCTTGGTGATGCCCAAGATATAATCTGGAAAATCTTTCCAGCGCGGATCAAAGCCATTCATTCAAGCCTCCTGTTTGAATTTAGCATTCCACGCCTTGACTACGTATGCAAGATGCGGCAACGTTGTAGCTGGATTTTTCTTTAACGCATCACAAAACCCTGGGAGGACCGCGATGAAATCCGTTTTTAAATCACTTCTGTTGATTGGTGCAATCAGCTTTGTTTCCACTGCCGCGATGGCGGCATGTGGAATTGACAAAGGCTCAGTTCGCATTCTTTCCAATGACTTCGCAGCGCTTCATGTGGTTGCTGCCGGCGCTGAAGAATGCGCCAGTGATACGGTGAAAGTCAGCAAGAACCAGACGACCGAGCACAAGAACTTGCAAGTCCCGGCCCTGACGGCAAACCCGGCTGAATACACAGTGGCTGTGGTTGCCAACAATTCGATTGTGCCCCTGCTCAATGATGGCTTGATCCGGCCGCTTGATGATTATGTGGCGAAATATGGCCAGGATTTGCAGGCCAACCAGCTGATCAAGATCAATGGCAAGGTGATGGCAATTGCCTTCATGGCCAATGGCCAGCATCTGTTCATGCGCAAGGATTTGATCGAAAAGGCCGGGGCACAAATGCCGAAGTCCTATGAAGATGTGCTGGCCGTGGCACAGATGTTGAGAGACAAGAAAATCCTGGAGAACCCGCTGGGTGCGTCCGACAAGGCAGGCTGGGATCTTGCGGCAGAATTTGTCAACCTGTATCTGGGTTACGGTGCCGAGTTTTTTGATGCAGGTTCCGCCAAGCTGGCCATCAACAATGACAAGGGCATGGCCACGCTCAAAATGATGAAAGACCTGACAGGTTTCATGGGGCCGGATTATCTGACCTATGATTCCGATGTCTTGAGCAAGGAATACCAGGCGGGCAAGATGGCCGTGATCAACCAATGGGGTTCCATCGCCGGCGCTGCCCTTGATCCAAAAGTATCGAACAAGGAAGTGGTTGAAAACACCGTCTTCACCATGGCGCCTACGGTTGGGGGTGGCACAATTCCCGCTGCGGCCTTGTGGTGGGATGGTTTTGCCATCGCCAAGAACATCAGCGATGAAGATGCCGAAGCCTCTTTCCGCGCCATGGTCAATGGCATCCGCCCTGAGATTGCGGCCAAGAACCCCAATGCCGCGACATGGCTGATCAAGGGTTACAGCCCTGGTGCCGCAGCCGTCGGTGTCATCGGCAATGCCAACAATGGCGCACGGCCTTACCCGATGGTGCCTTATATGGGCTTGCTCCACACGGCCCTGAGTGTTGAACTCGCAGACTTCATCAAGGGCGCCGAACCTGCCGACAAGGCCATGGCCGATGTCGAAGCCGCCTACAATGCGGCTGCAAAAGAAGCAGGCTTCCTGCAATAACTCCAGCAACGCCGCAGTGCCTCATAACAGGCATTGCGGCGAGGACTACCCGTGCCGCACCGGTTCTTCATCGCCTTTATGTTGCCGTCGCTTCTGGCGATGCTGCTGTTCATCGCCACGCCAATTGTCTCGTTCACCGTTCAATCACTTTACGTGGAACATCCCCGCGTCTTGGTCACGTCCGAAACCTGCCAGCCTTCGGGCGGATGCACCACCGAGACGGTGGTTGATGCTGTGGCAGGCGCAAAGCTCAAGCAAGAGAAGCCGCTGGGCAAATTTGTCGGGCTGCAAGTCTATGGTGACCGCAATCACCTTGCGTTTGCCGAAGTTGCAAAGATTTTCCGTACTTCTGCTGGCTTCAGTGATGTTGTCTCGCAAGTGTACAATTTGCCGTTCTACAGGGCATTGGTCTTCACGCTCACCTACACGTTGACCGTGACACCGCTTGCCATGTTGGTGGGATTTCTGCTGGCACTGGCTGTCAACACTGTCCCGCGCTTCATCAAAAGTCCCGTTATTTTCTTTTCACTTTTGCCCATGGTGATCACGCCCCTGATCGGTTCGCTCGTGATCTACTGGATGATTGATGCGAGGGGAATTCTTGGTGCATTTATCCAGTATGTTTTCGGCAATCCCGACCTGACCCTGAAATCGTCGTTGGCACTGACCTGGGTCACACTGATCAGCTATGGCATTTGGACCAACGCACCCTTCTCATTCATTGTGTTCTACGCTGGCCTGCAGACCGTGCCCCGCGATACACTGGAGTCGGCAATGGTCGATGGTGCAAGCCGGCTTGAACGCATCCGCTATGTGGTAATCCCGGCCCTGGCCCCCATCGGCATTTTTGTGCTGCTCGTGCAGTTGATGGACAATTTCAAGATTTTTGAACCGATCCTTGGGTTCAATGCGGCGGCGAATGCCACGTCGCTGAGTTATTTCGTCTACACCTCGCTCAACAACCAGAGCGCCCAGATGTTTTCCTCTGCGGCGGCAAGTTCGGTGCTGACGATTTTAGGCGTCATCATTCTTCTGACCCCCGTGCTGCTGCGAACGACGCGGCAGTTTGCAGGTGCAAGATGAGTTCCGGGGTTCACAGTCGGCCATGGCCAGTGTCGCTCGTCGCCATGGGCTTTGTGCTGCTGTGGCTGTTTCTTGCGGCGTTTCCCTATATCTGGACGGCTTGGGGTTCGTTCAAGGTGGAGGCGGATTTTTTCTCGCGTGAGTCCTGGCAAAATGCCTTGTTTGGCTTCAAGACACTTCAACAAACGGGATCTACCTTCACAAGCGAAGGATACTACGGAAATTGGGTTGAAAACGCGTTTTGGAAAGCCGTCATCAACACGGCAATCGTTACGGTGTGTGTGACGGCGATTTCACTCACCTTGGGCACCCTCGGCGCCTATGCCTTGGCGCGCTCGACCTATCGCTACAAATACTGGATCTTGATTGCGGCTCTGGTATTTCGTGCGATGCCCGACATCACTTTGGTCTCCGGCTACCTCCTGCCGTTTTTCCAGTTCAACGTCTGGGGCTATCTGCCGACGGCCATCATCGTATTGGTGGCGCTGAACCAGCCTTTCACATTATGGATGCTCTACTCGTTTTTCATCAACATTCCGCGTGACCTTGATGAAAGTGCGCTGGTGGATGGCTGTTCGCGCTTCCAGGCCTTTCGCATGGTTGTGATGCCTGTCATGTGGCCCGGTGTTGTGACAACGGGGTTGTTCAGCTTCCTGCTGGGCTATAATGATTTTGCCGTCACCTCCATGCTGTTGACGCAAGAAAACCAGACCATGGTGCCGAAACTTTCCAGTTTCCTGTTCAAGATACAGGCCGAAGGCCACGTGATGTATGCGGTGGCCGCAGTGGTATCGACGACTGTGCCGCTGTTTCTGCTTGTCATGTTTTTCCAGAAGCGGTTGGTCGAAGGGCTGACGGCTGGTGCGGTCAAAGGATAGCATGTGACTCATCACACACTGACAGATCAGGAGATCGACACATTGCTGGCTGACAAGGGACTGTCGATTCCAGTCGAGCTGTTGGCGCGTGTGCGGGATGGCTGCCGTGGTCTCAAGGGTCTTGCAAACAATTTGCGAAAGCAACCTGCGAAATGACCGCTTTGCACGACCTCAACGTGATGGAGGCTGGCCGGTTGATGCGTGAAGGTCGGCTGCGTTCGGTTGAACTCACGGAAAATTCGCTGAAGAGAATTGCCGAACATGACGCTGGCTTGCATGCCTTTGTCCTGGTGTTTGATGAACGGGCCATGGCAGACGCCGAAGCGGCAGATGCAGAGATGGCGGGCGGCATTGACCGGGGGCCGCTGCATGGCATTCCCATTGCGCTGAAAGACATCATCGACATTGCGGGTTATGCGACCAGCTGTGGTTCCCGTGCCTTTGCCAACAACGTTCCCGTCCGCGATGCTGAAATCGTAACGCGCCTCAAAACCGCCGGGGCTGTATTGCTGGGCAAACTGGCGACCTATGAGTTTTCAACCGTCGGCCCTGATTTCAACACGTTGCATCCGCCCGCCCGCAACCCGCACAACACGGCGCACATCACAGGTGGCTCGTCTTCCGGCTGTGCCGCTGCTGTTGCTGGGGGATTCACACGCATCACCATTGGCAGTGACGGCGGCGGTTCCATTCGCAGCCCCGCCGCCTATTGTGGATGTGTCGGGTTGAAACCCGGTTTTGGTGGCTTGCCACTTGAAGGCTTTCAGCCTCTCAGCCCTGCGCTTGACCATGGTGGGCTGCTCACGGCAACCGTTGGGGATGCAGCCCTCCTGTTTGACGTGACGACAGGCTCAACCACAGTTTTGACGTTGAAGGCTGGGGTTTCGGATTTGCGGATTGCCTATGCACGCAGCTGGTCCGACGGTGTGGCGGAACCTGAAATCCAAAATGCACTTGATGCAGCCGTCCAACATCTGCGGCAACTCGGCGCCCACGTGACGGAGGTCGATATCCCAGACTATGCCGACTACGAATCTTGCGGCACTGTCATCATCCAGCATGAGGCGCTCCAGACGTATACCCCACTTTTGACCAGTGGCCGCGCCGCCGAGATTGGTCGCCTGGCGTTTCAGAATCTCGTCACTGGCGTTGTGCTGACGGATGACGATGTGGCACTTGCCCGGCGACGCCAGGCAGAACTGAAGGCAACTTTCAACAATCTGATATTTGGTCCATTCGATGCACTGGTCTGTGCCAGCACACTGACAACGGCACCGCCCTTCAGCTATTTTGACAATGGTCCACGCTGGACGGCGATGCGGACCTTCCCCTTCAATGTGACGGGCCACCCGGCACTTGCCATGCCAACGGGGCTGGCACCGGACGGATTGCCAATGGGGCTGCAACTGGTCGGGCCGATGGGCGGAGAAGCCGTGATCCTGCAAATCGGCCATGCCCTCGAAACCCGCCTGAATTTACGCTTTTCACCAATCCCGGATGCAACCACCTCAAACCTGAACTAACATTCTCCAAACAAGGACGCTGCCATGACTGAAAACCCCGCCGACAAATCTTCCGAGAATCGCATCTCACGCATCCAGCCCAAGGAAAACGTGCTGCAGGTAGAGCGGCGCGACTATGTTGACCTTGCACCCAACGACCGTCCCCGTGTGCAATCGCTCAATGGCTTCGAAGACATCTACACCGACATTGTGGACTACATCGTGCGCTGCACGCACCGCATCTGGGACGAGCGCAATATCGGGCTCATTTACACGCACTACACCCATAATTGCACCGTGTACGGAACAATGGGCACGGTTTACAACCGCGAAGACATGGTTCTGGACACGATCCAGCGCATTGTGTCATTTCCTGAACGGCGCGGCATGGCGACCCAGGTGGTGTGGACGGGGAACGATGTCGATGGCTTTTACACGTCCCATCTCGTGACCGGTTCTGGGCGTCATACACAGCCTGGCCTCTATGGAGACCCTACGGGACGCAGCATCGTCACCCGCACCTTTGCCGACTGCATGATCTTGAAAAACCGCATTTACCGGGAGTGGATCGTGTCCGACACGTTGTCGCTGTTCCGGCAACTGGGACTTGACCCACACCCTTACGCGGAAAGTGCAGCCAAATCCCGCCATGAAAAGGGGCTGGATGCACTCGACATTGGCGAAAACCGCAGGCTTCTGGGACAATATCCGCCTGAATCCGAGGCGGATGTGTCAATCGCCAAGACCGATCTCGAACAACATACCATCCGCTGGCTGCATGAGGTATTCAACAAACGCATGTTGGGCACGATGAAAGATGTTTATGCGCCGACTGCGCTTTATCATGGGCCGCAATTGCGCGAAATCACCGGGGCATCCGGTGTGCTTCACCAATATCTGGGCTTGATGGGGTCAATTCCAGACATGGCCTTTCTGCCGCAGCACATTTGCTCGGTGGACAGTGAAGAAGGCGGCACCAAGATTGCCCTGCGCTGGGTGATCGAGGGTCATCACCTCGGCCATGGCATCCTGCGCAGTCTCGGCGCTCCAACTGGCAAAAGACTGCAAGTGATGGGCATGTCGCACTTCCACTACAAGAACGGAAAGATCGTCGATGAATGGACACTGTTTGACGAGATGTCCCTGCTGATGCAGGTGAAACTGGCGCAGATGGGTCGCACGGACTGAACCCGATCCATGACACCGGAAAACATCGGAACGTTCGACTACATCATCGTCGGTGCAGGCTCGGCAGGTTGTGTGCTGGCCAATCGCCTGTCAGCCAATGGCCGTCACCGGGTGTTGTTGCTGGAAGCCGGAGGACGTGGGCTCAATCCCTGGATCCACATCCCGATTGGCTATGCCAAGCTGTTTCAGAACAGCCGCTACAATTGGAAATATGAGACCGAACCAGAACCTGAACTGAACGGGCGCAGAGTTTATCAGCCACGTGGAAAGGTTCTGGGCGGAACAAGTGCCATCAATGGCCTGGTCTATATCCGCGGGCAGAAAGAAGACTATGATCATTGGGCCCAACTCGGCAACATCGGCTGGTCCTATGAGGATGTGCTTCCCCTGTTCAAACGGGCGGAGGACCAGGAGAATGGTGCTGACGCGTACCACGGCATCGGCGGGCCCTTGTCCGTGTCAAATCCCAGAGATAACCATGTACTGTGTGACGCATTCATCATGGCCTGCGCAGAACGCGGGCTGCCGTATAATCCGGACTTCAATGGCGCTGAGCAGGAGGGTGCCGGGTATTTCCAGACGACATCGCGCAACGGTATTCGGTGCAGCACAGCGACTGGTTATCTGAAACCAGCGATGGGCCGAAGCAATTTCACAATCCTCACCCATGCCCACGTCAAACGCGTTGTGTTTGATGGAAAACGCGCTGTCGCAGTGGAGTTTCTATGTCGGGGACGGCTCACGCGGGCAAGTGTTGGCGCGGAGATCGTGCTGTCGGCTGGTGCCATTGGCACACCTCAACTGCTTGAAGTGTCAGGTATCGGGCAAGCGCAACGCCTTCAGGATCTTGGTGTTGCGGTCGTGCATGACGCACCTGAAGTGGGCGAAAACTTGCAGGATCATTTACAGGTGCGCATGGTCTTCAAGGCAAAACAGCCGGTCACGCTGAATGACGACTATAACAACTTGATTGGCCGCATCGGTATCGGGCTTCGCTACGCCTTGACGCGGCGGGGACCGCTGGCGGTGAGTGCAGGTTATGCAAATGCCTTCTTCAAATCTGATCCGCGCCTGGCAACACCCGATATTCAAATTCACTTCATTGTTTTCTCGACCGACAAGATGGGGTCAGGGCTGCATCCGTTTTCAGGCTTCACCGCATCTGTCTGCCACCTCCGGCCACAAGCCCGGGGCAGCATTCATGCACGCTCCGCCGACATGGCAGATGCGCCGGCAATCCGGGTCAATTATCTTTCTCAACCAGAGGACCGCCGCGCCAATGTTGAGGGCCTGAAGTTTCTGCGCTCCATCATGCAAGCCCCCGCCATGCAACCCTTTATGGAGACGGAACTTGAGCCGGGCCTGGCAATTGCCAGCGACAGCGAACTTCTGGCTTATGCAAGAGCGCGGGGCAACAGCATCTACCATCCCTCTGGCACCTGCCGCATGGGCATTGACGCAAGTGCTGTTGTCGGACCTGACCTTAAAGTAAAAGGGGTGACGGGACTGCGCGTTGCCGACGGCTCAATCATGCCAAGACTTGTGTCGGGAAACACCAATGCGCCGATTATCATGATCGGCGAGAAAGCATCAGATCTCATTCTTGCAGGTTGAGCAGTTGAGCTTGCATACGTAGTCAATATTTGACAATGTGTTCCACAAACGGGAAACCCAAATGGCGGATATCAAGATCAAGAACCTTTCGCGTCACTGGGGCAGTTTTGTCGCGGTGAAAGACGTGTCACTGGACGTCAGCGATGGCGAATTTCTTGTACTTCTTGGCCCTTCCGGTTGCGGCAAAACCACGACGATGCGCATGATTGCAGGACTTGAAGATGTGAGTGCCGGAGAAATCTGGATTGGTGGACGCAAGGTCAATGGCCTTGAACCGAAAGACCGGGATATTGCCATGGTGTTCCAAAGCTATGGCCTGTACCCAACCATGACAGTCTACGAAAACATCCGCTTTCCCCTGAAAGTCAGGCGTGTGCCGCAGGCTGAGCATGATGCCCGTGTGCGCAAAGCCGCCAACATGGTCGAGCTTGATGACTTTCTGGGAAGGCGACCTTCCGAACTTTCTGGCGGGCAGCGGCAACGCGTAGCGCTGGCGCGTGCCATTGTCAGACAACCGACGGTTTTCCTGATGGATGAACCCTTGTCAAACCTGGATGCAAAACTGCGGGTATCAACGCGCGCGCAGATCAAGAACCTGCATCATGAATTGAAAACCACAACGATCTACGTGACGCACGACCAGATTGAGGCCATGTCGCTGGCTGATCGCGTGGTGGTGATGAACAAGGGTGAAGTGCAACAGGTAGGACCACCTGCCGAGATTTACGACACCCCGGCCAATACATTCGTTGCGGGCTTCATCGGATCGCCTGCGATGAATTTGCTGAAAGGCGAAATGCGGGACGGCATGTTCACCGGGAAGAATATTGCGGTGTCCGGGTTTTCCAAAAATCTCGAGGGCTCCGTCACTCTGGGCTTTCGCGCCGAGGACGCGAAAATCACAGGGAAAGACATGAACCTTACAGCGCCAGTTTACAGCATGGAGCTTCTGGGCGAGGCTTCGCAGGTGACTGTGCAGGCGGGCGATGCACTTGTCGCCATCAAGGCGGCAAAGGATTACCGCGCCACTATTGGCCGCACTGTGACAGTGCATGTTCCCCCTGCCCTGTGCCACCTGTTCAATGCTGAAACGGGGCGGCGGATAGCGAGCGGGCCGACATGACCATCACCTGGCTCAAGCGCAGCAAACCGACGACAGAAAAAAACGCTGATGATGTGCAGGTAAAAGCGCAAGTTGAAGCCATATTGAAAGATGTGGAAATCAGGGGTGATGCAGCGGTGTTCGCACTTTCTGAACGTTTCGACAAATATACGCCGCACGCCTTTCGCCTCAGCGCCTCCGAGATTGAAGCGCTCGCCAACCGCGTGTCGCGGCGTGACATGGAAGACATCAAGTTTGCACAGACGCAGGTGCGCCGCTTTGCCAAGGCCCAACGGGCTTCCATCTCCGACATTGAAATCGAGACAATGCCCGGTGTCATATTGGGCCACAAAAATTTACCCGTGCAATCGGTTGGCTGTTATGTGCCTGGCGGAAAATTCCCCATGGTGGCGTCCGCGCACATGTCGGTGCTGACAGCCAGCGTTGCGGGTGTACCCCGCATCATTGCTGCAACGCCGCCGTTCAAGGGCGCACCCAACCCGGCCGTCATTGCGGCCATGCATTTGGCCGGAGCCCATGAAATCTATTGTCTTGGCGGCATTCAAGCAGTGGCAGCCATGGCACTGGGCACGGAGACCATCCAGCCTGTGCACATGATCGTCGGACCTGGCAATGCCTTTGTGGCGGAAGCCAAGCGCCAGTTGTTTGGCCGCATCGGCATTGATTTACTGGCTGGCCCTACAGAGACCATGGTGATCGCTGATGATACTGTTGACGCGGAACTTTGCGCCACTGATCTTCTGGGGCAGGCTGAACACGGTTACAATTCACCGGCTTTTCTGATCACCAATTCACGCAAACTTGCTGAAGCAACAATTTCCGAAATTGCACGTCTCCTCGAAATCCTGCCCACGCGCGATACCGCATCGGTTTCGTGGCGGGACTATGGCGAAGTCATTCTCTGTGACTCTTATGATGAGATGCTTGATGCTGCGAACGACATTGCCTGCGAACATGTGCAGGTCATGACCAATCGTGACGATTGGTTTCTCGAACACATGCAGTCCTACGGTGCCCTGTTTCTTGGTCCACGCACCAATGTGGCCAATGGCGACAAGGTGATTGGCACCAACCACACCCTGCCAACCAAAAAGGCAGGGCGCTATACGGGTGGGCTGTGGGTAGGAAAATTCCTCAAAACCCATTCCTATCAGCGCATTACAACAGACGAAGCAGCAGCAGAAATTGGTGCCTATTGTTCCAGGCTTTGCATGCTTGAGGGATTTGTCGGTCATGCCGAGCAGGCGAATGTGCGGGTGCGGCGCTATGGTGGACGAAACGTTCCCTATGGTGAGGCGGCTGAATGAAACTGCCAATCATGCCATCGTTCAGGCTGCATGGTCGGCGCGCCCTGGTGGCCGGGGCCTCTTCCGGCATCGGGCTTGGTGCTGCGGTGGCGCTGGCGGAAGCAGGCGCACATGTGGTTTGCGCCGCACGCACTCCGGAAAGGTTGAAAGCCGCTGTTGACGCTATCACGGCGCAAGGCTGGCAAGCTGAATCCCTGGTCCTTGACATTGCGAACACCACGGCGACCGCCATGGCTTTTGCGGGACTGGGTGATCTTGATGTCTACGTAAACTCCACGGGCCTTGCACGTCATGCACCGGCATTGGAAACCCGCGAAGAGGATTTTGATTCTGTTGCAGCGATCAACTGGAAGGCCGCGCATTTTTCAGCCTGTGAAGCAGCGCGTCTGATGATCGCCAACAACCACAGCGGATCCATCATCACCATCTCCTCCCAGATGGGCCATGTCGGTGGCATTGACCGGACTGTCTATGCGGCGTCCAAACATGCGGTTGAAGGCATGACCAAGGCCATGGCGATTGAATGGGCCCCGCACCGCATTCGCGTCAACACCATCTGCCCCACCTTCATCCGCACACCGCTTACTGAACAGACCTTTGCCAATCCTGAACGTGTGGCGTGGATCACATCAAAAATCAAACTGGGGCGCGTGGGTGAAGTTGAGGACATCATGGGGGCCGTGGTCTTTCTGGCGTCCGATGCGTCCTCGCTGGTCACAGGAACACACTTAATTGTTGATGGCGGCTGGACCGCCGACTGAATGGAGACACGGTCATGACACCTGAAGAGATGGAAAAGCGCATCGTCCGCTACGGCGACCTCCGGCCCTGCCGCACGGCATTTATCGACGCGCATACGCCGGGTTCGAACCAGAAGGAAAACTTCACCATCATCGGTGCGGGCGTGTCCGAGAACCCAGAACAACACGTGCATATTTTGGATCAACCCGGGTTTAACATTGGTGCCGCTGGCCAACCGCCGAAGTGCAAGAACTCCCTGCATTCGCACCGCACGGCAGAAGTGTTCTTCGCACTCAAGGGACGTTGGCGGTTTTTCTGGGGACGCTGGGGCAAGGCGGGCGAAGTCATTCTTGAGGAAGGCGACATCATCAATATACCCACCGGCATTTTTCGTGCCTTTGAAAATGTGGGCACAGATTATGGCATGGCCATGGCCATTCTTGGCGGCAATGACGCGGGCGGCGGTGTGATCTGGGCACCACAAGTTATAACGGATGCGAAAGACTTCGGCCTTGTACTGGGCAAGAACGGAAAAATCTATGACTCCAATAAGGGCCAGAAACTTCCCGATGGCGTGCCACCCATGCCGCTGTTGACAAATGAGGAACTGACGGCTTTTCCAGAACCGACAACACATGATGTTGTCCCCAATCATGTTGCCCGCTACTGGGACATGATGGCGCTGGCCGACAGACAGCCTGCCAAGGTTATCGGGCCTGATGCCATGCTGCGTGACAAGCCGGGGTTTGAGGTTGACTTCGTCACACGCGGATCGATCGCCGAAACACCTCATGCCACACCGCGCCATGAAATTCTCATGGTCATGCGGGGGCATTGGAAGCTCACATGGGATGGCCATGAAAAAGTGCTGGCACCCGGTGACACCTGCGCGGTTCCACCCAACCTTTCGCATACACTGATCCCGAGCATGACCGGCGAAGCCGCGTTGTTCCGCGTGCGCAACACCGATGATCCAGCTGGCCCTACCTGGAAACCACATTGAGGAACACGCCATGACAAAGATCGCCGTCACCCATGTTGGATCGCTGCCGCGCACACAAAAGGTGGTCGATTTCATTTTCGCGCGTGAGAAGAATGAAACTTTTGATCAGGCTGAATTCGATGCAGCCATGGCAGAAGCTGTGGACGACACCGTGCGCAAGCAAGTCGTTGCCGGCGTCAACATCGTTTCGGACGGTGAGACCTCAAAAATCTCTTACGCCACTTACGTCAAGGACCGTTACACAGGCTTTTCAGGCGACTCTCCGCGCAATGCGCCTGCCGATCTCAAGCTGTTTCCCTCATTCCTGCAACGGCTGTCCAATGCTGGCGGCACGCCAACCTACGCGCGGCCGATGTGTACCAGTGAAGTCAAATCCAAAGGCCAGGGCGAGTTGCACAAGGACATCGCCAACCTCAAGGCGGCCATGAAAAAGCACGGCGCTGAGCGCGGCTTCATGAACGCGGCATCGCCAGGAGTCATTTCGCTGTTCCTGCAAAACGCGCATTACGCCACACGGGAAAAATATCTCGCTGCCCTCGCTGATGCCATGCGTGATGAATATAAAACCATCACAGATGCGGGCCTCGATTTGCAAGTTGACTGCCCCGACTTGGCGTTGTCGCGTCACATGTTGTTCACCGATCTGTCTGATGACGAATTTGTAAAAATTGCCGACATGCATGTTGAAGCCTTGAACCACGCGCTGTCGGGCGTGCCACAGCACAAGACGCGGGTACATATTTGCTGGGGCAATTATGAAGGCCCGCATGTCTGCGATATTGACATGAGCAAGGTGCTGAACACCTTCATGAAGGTGAAGGCCCGCTACATGTTGTTTGAAACCTCAAACCCGCGCCACGGCCATGAGTGGACAACATTCCGGGATCGCAAGCACGATGTGCCTGATGACCGCATTCTTGTGCCAGGCGTTGTCGATACGACCACCAATTTTGTCGAACATCCGGAGTTGGTGGCGCAAAGGCTCGAACGCTTCACATCGGCATTTGGCAAGGATCGCGTTCTGGCTGGCTCTGATTGCGGCTTCGGCACATTCGCAGGCTTCGGCGCCGTTGATCCCGAGATATGCTACGCAAAACTCAGGACACTGCGCGACGGTGCGGACATTGCTTCCGGACGAAACTGACGTTCGTGTGTCGCTAGCGCTGGTGAACCGCACCGGATTTGCCGGAGGCCATCAACCTGAGCAAGGACAAAGGCCATGGAACGCCTCCGCCAAGGCCACCTGTCGCACCGCGTCGTCATGCCGGGTTGTGGTGTCTTCCCAGTTGACAGCATCCACCAAAGTCAGAATCCGACCGGCACGATACAAGCCGTCCAATGTAGGCTCTGATAGAAACGCCTGGAGTATGGGACCAGGCTCCGAAAGACCGGACGCCTCAATCACAACATTGTTGAATTTTGGAATGCGACCGGCCTGACGATCATGATACAGACTATTCAGTGTACTGACGAGATCACTTTGTATCGTGCAGCACAGGCAGCCATTTTTCAGAACGATCACGGCATCATTGCTGTTGGCATAGAGTTGGTGATCCAGGCCGACTTCACCAAATTCATTGACGATCACCACGGTGTTTTGCAATTCAGGTGCGCGCAATACCACCGGAACCACAAGGCCGTTGTGGTTGAGGGCAACCGCAATTCCAAGGTTGATGTCTTTCAGCAATGTGAGGGCATTGTTTTCAAAACGGGCGTTGATCAGCCGAAAGGCCTGCAACGCGATGCAAACGGCACGGGCAATGAAAGGGAGATAGGTGAGGGAACTTCCGGTTTCGACTTTGAAGCCTTGCTTGTGACGGACCCGCACCAGTTCAATTTCAGTAAAATCCACTTCGATGGCTTGAAAGACGTGCGGAATGGTACGCCAATTCTCCGTCAGACGCCCAGCGGTTTTTGAACGGATGGTGTTGAGCGTGATGACATTTCCTGTGCTCACACTTGGTAACGGTATTGGTGGCTTTGTGATCGGCGCTGAAGATAAGAATGCCGTTATACCTTTCTCTTCAATCTTGAGCAAAGCCTTTGCTGCCGCAAATTGCGCCAACGCAGCCATATCGGCGCGGCCCTCTGACAGACGTCGCCTCGCCAGTGGCGTGATGCGCAGGCCTTCAGGCGTTTTGGCTTTTCCATGATTTGCGAGTGGCGTTTTTACCTCTTCGAAAGCATCGACTGGTTGGGGCTTTGGATTGGTTGCCAAAACGGCTGCAACTGCCTCGCCCCCCAACAATTGCAACCACAGCCCCGGCTTTGGCCACCATACCATTGCCAGTTCTGATTTCAGTCAGTTTGCCGGCGACCACAGCCCCGACTTCGATGGTGACCTTGTCGGTTTCAACTTCGAAAAGCCGATCAGCATTCTTGATCTCGTCGCTCACGGTCTTGAACCATGTGAGGATTTTAACCTCGGCAACCGTCTCGCCCAACTGTGGCATGACCCATCGCTGCCCCCAATATGGCTTGTTCGGAAATCGGCGTATCACGCAGACTTGAACGGAGAGTCCGCCCAATCCGTAGCACGATCCATCGGCGGTGCTGCGATTGCAGTAACGGTGGATGTGGCCAACCGCGACAGTATCAAGGCCGCGATTGCCGCCGCCGACACAGCTTTCGGCAAGCTGGATGTGATGTTCAACAACGCCGGAATCAGCCAGACTTGCAACTTCATGGATGTGACGGAAGCAGATTGGCACCGCATCATGGATGTGAACGCTCTCGGTGTGCTCATCGGCACCCAGGAAGCCGCAGGCCAGATGAAGGCGCAAGTCACAGGTGGCAAGATCATCAACACCGCCTCCATTGCAGCCAAACAAGGCTATCCCCTGTTTGCGCATTATTGTGCTTCCAAGTTTGCAGTTGCGGCCCTCACACAGGCCGCTGCCCGTGCCCTGGCCGCCGACAAGATTACAGTGAATGCCTTTTGCTCCCGTCGTGGTGCGCACGGAATTGTGGGAGCCGCTTGACCGTGAATTCATGGATTTGGGCCTGACCCAGAAGCCGGATCAGGCCATCAATGAATTCAGCCATTCCATTCTCTTGGGCCGCTTTTCCAAGCCCGAGGACATTACAGGCGTGACGACATTCTTGGAATCAACTGCGTCTGACTACATGACGGGTCAAACCGTCATGATTGACGGCGGCATGGTGCTCCTGTGAAATAGGAAATGAGATCATGAAGGCAGTGCGGTTTCACGCGGCAAAAGATATTCGCGTTGAGGATGTGCCAGCGCCCAGCAAGAAGCTTGCCTCCAATGATGTGCTGATCAAGCCATTGGTCACAGGCATTTGCGGCACCGACTTGCATGAATATATCGCTGGCCCGATTGTCACCCCTGTGACACCGCATGTTTATACAGGCGTCACTAATTGACAACTTCTGGGACATGAGTTCAGTGCCATTGTTGCCGACACAGGCTCTGCTGTTGCAAATGTGAAAGTCGGAGACCGCGTCTCCATCCAGCCACTGATTTTGCCGCGTGATGATTACTATGGCCGTCGCGGGCTTTACCATCTCAGCCCAAGAATGGGTTGCGACGGCCTCTCGTGGGCCTGGGGCGGCATGGGTGAATTGGCAGTGGTGAATGACTACAATTTGGCCGTGGTTCCAAACGGCGTTTCTGATATTCAAGCCGTGATGATCGAACCTGCCGCCGTTGCCGTTTATGCTGCTGATCGCGGTGGCGTGCAGACGATCAAAGACATGACCGAAGAAGCTGTTGGCGTTGATGTGGCCATGGAATGCGTGGGGCTTGAAGCGAGTTTGAACACCTGTGTGAACGCTGTGCGCAACCAAGGCAAAGTGGTGAAGCAGGGTTTTGATGCGTTGCTCGACAAGTCCGTCAATCACATGAAGATTTTGGTGACCGTATAGTGGCACATGGTCCAGTCAAATTCGCAATGATTGGCCTCGGCTGGTGGGGCAGGAAGATGAAGGCTGTTCTGCAAAATGCAAAACAGGATATTGAAATCGTCTGCGCAGCAGAGCCCCACGCTTCTGGTGCTGACTTCGCCAACGACCATGGCTTCAAGATTTATGTTGATCACAAAGGTGCACTCGCCCACCCCGGCGTGGAGGCGGTAATCCAAATTCGCTACATGTCCAACAAATCAAAGATTCGGTTGCAGCGGGCAAGCATATTTTCTGCGAAAAGCCTATGGCCCTGACAAGAGTGGGGGCTGAACAAGCTGTCAATGCATGTGCTGCCAAAAATCTCGTTCTTGGCATGAGCCATGAGCGGCGCTGGGCACCACCTGTTGTTGACATGATTACAAAAGCCCAAAGTGGCGCACTCGGCCGGTTGCTGCAAGTTGAAGCCAATTTCAGCCACGACAAGTTCGTCACCCTTGCTGCTGGTAACTGGCGGCTCAACCCTGCTGAAGCGCCTGTCGGTGGCATGACGGCAACGGGCATTCACCTTACAGACATGTCCACATTGCTGTTTGGACCAGCACGGGACGTGCGCGTGGCGTGCGAGCAACTTGCGTCAAACATCCCGCAAGGCGACACCATGAGTGCCCATATCCGCTTCACGAATGGTGGATCGGCCTACATCTCCGCCAGGTTGGCGAAGTTGTTGACGCCAACGACAACCCCATCGAGCGCGGAACTCGTCATCGAAGCATCTGGCCATGACGCATCAGTGGCCAATGTGTTTGAGTATGCCCAGGAGAATGGCCGCGTCTCGATGGTCGGCCTCAACATTGGTCGCGATATCACTTCGAAACTCGGCCTGCTGCAACTCAAGAATCTCACCGTGCGCGGCTGCATCGGTTCGCCAGGTGTTTGGCCAGCGGCAATCAGGTTTTTGGAGCGCACGGGCATCGATCTCTCTCCCATCCAAACCCATCACTTCGGCCTCAACGACGCGGCAGAAGCTTTTGAACTCGGCAAGGATGCACAGGCGTGCATCAGAGTGACACTTTCCATGAAAGGACTGAATTGATGGAACGCCATGCGCTGATAGCCGGTGTGTCCGGATGAGCATTCAAAATGGAAACTCCTTCAAGGCACCACAAATGCCAATGGAAACAGCCCCGGTGTCAACCAAACCTTAGCCGATTCTGTTCTGCCGGGTTCCGATGGATGGTCATGTCCCCAGTCGTGGTGTAGCTCGGGAGAACAAGCCGCTCCTTCGGATCGCGGCCAGCCAAAGTCCGCTCCAATGGTTCTTTCCTTGATCGCCATGTGGTTTTCTCCTTGTGATCACTGGTGCTGATCGAAGGGGCCAGCTGGCTTACGCCCCGCTCCCACACAAAAGTCAGGTCACCAATCCATGCTGCCGGAGTTCAAGGCCGAAGGCTGTTCAGCACCAGTGCGGTGATCTCGGCAGCAATGGTGTTGCGGTCGAGCAGTGAGTCACCATCCATTTCCAACATGTAACGCACTTCGGTTCCCAACACCGCATAGGCCTCGGTCATGGCCCAGATGTGAAACTGCAACATCATTGGATTGACGGGGCGGATCAAGCCTTCGGCTACCCAGTCTTCGATGCGGCTGGCAGCGCGTCGTGTCACCTCGCGAGATCCAGCCCAATGGTCGCGCAGCATCGGCGCACCACGCATCACCTCGCCGGTGAACATCTTGACTTCGGCGGGGTGGTCGAGCGAAAAATCGACCTTGCGGGCGATGTAATCGGACAAAAAAGCGTTGGGACCCTTTTCCAGCGAGATGCCGTCAAACAAGTCGGCCCAGATGCTGATGATATGGTCGAGTGCCTCTTGGTAAAGCTCTTCCTTGCTGTCGATGTAGTAGTGCAGTTTGTTTTTGGAAATGGCTGCCCGATCGGCAATCCCTTGGGTCGAGGCACCTCGAAGGCCAAGCTCGGCGAATTCGGCAATCGCCGCATCGCGGATCACCTCGCGCAACTCACCCCGTTTCTGGGCGAGATCAAGGCGCTTCACCGCGGAACCGGCAGATGGGCAGTGGCTTCAACTTCGATCAGGATCTCGCTTGACGGCATCATCCCGGAGACTTCCACGACTGTCGACACCGGAGGCGTGCCGGGAAAGAACATCCGCCGCACGATGTTGTAGCGCGGAAAATCATTCAGGTTGCGGAAGTACTGCACCAGTTTGAAGACATCGGCCATCGAACCACCTGCGTCTTCGATCGTGGCGCGGATACGGTTGAACACGTACCAGCTTTGCGCCAGGATTGGGCCGTCCTTGGCGTCAACTGAAAACTCGCCAGTCTGGCCAATCGTGGGGCCAATGCCGGCTGGAAGATCGGCAAAGCCCCGGATGATGCGGCCCGCAACAGGATCGACGGCAATCACACCCGAGAGGAAGATGAAATCCCCGCGCCGGGCCCAGGCCGAATAGCGTGCAAGTGGTTTGGCAATATCTGACATGGGTTTTCCTAAAGCGATTTCAGGCGGCGTTCCACCTGCGTCAAAAAATTTGTCCTGTCAGCCGGAGTTGTATTGTTCATGTTGTAAAGTTGTTGCCACACCACCTTGCAGCGGCGATCAAACAGCACACGCAAACCACGGGTCCAAAGGCTTCGTCCCGGATCGCGGATCAGCCTGATCCACCACCAGGGACTGCCGGAAGTCGTGATGCCGACAAAGAGACGAATGTTTGAGAGTTTGGGCTTGGGCCTGTGCCCCTTGCTGGTGGGAATTTCAAAGGTGATGCCAGGCAGCCAGACCCGCTCCAGCCAGCCCTTCAACATGGCGGGAGGGCCGTAATACCAGGTGGGATAAATCACCACCAAACCCTCAGCCCATTGCAGATCGGTGACATGATCGGGATGTTTGGCAATGATCGTGTCGGTATGACTGAGGTAGTTACCCCACTCCTCGGTCGAAAGAACCGGGTTGAAACCTTCTCGGTAAAGATCCCGGCAGCGCAATTCGTGGCCTGACGCACGCAAGGTGCGGCAGGCCAAATCGTTGAGGGCCGCGCCATAACTTTCCAAACTCGGATGGCAGAAAATTACCAAAAGACGCATGGCCCTGTTCCTTTACTTCACAAGATCCATTACTTTACGAGATCCATGCCGACTTTTTTGTTGACGAACTTGTCAGTCGCCACTTTCGAAACATCGACTGAGCCCGCCTCGATGATTTTGGCTGCAACTGCCGCATCATAGAAAGCCTGCACGCGCTTCAGATCGATTGCGCCGATTCCCATTTCCTTTTGGAAACCAGAACCGATGATGCCCAATGACTTGAGCTGTTCTACTTCTGCCTTGAGGCTTGCCACAGTCAGCTCAGGGTTGGCGGCCATGATGGCAGCGTTGCCAAGGCTTGGATCATTGTAAAGATAGTTGTACCAGCCGATGGTCGTGGCGTCGACGAAGCGTTGAACGAGGTCGGGATTTTTCTCGACCATTTCGGTGCGGGCTTCAACGGTGGTGGAATAGGTGTTCCAACCGTAGTCTGCCAAGATGTAGGTATCCACTGGCGAGCCAGCAGCCACCGCCGACATGGGTTCTGAGGTGGCATAGCCTTGCTGCACCATCGTCTTGTCGTTCAGGAATTCGGCCAGATTGTAACCGTAGGGGCGCAGTTGCTCGTCCTTGAAGCCTTGCGTTGCCGTCATCCATTGCCAAAAGCTGAACTGTCCGTCCTTGGAAATCAGGATTTGCGGCGCACTGGCCAGAGCAGCCCAATCCTTGTAAGCGCCCTTGTGGGCAATCAGCACCTGCGGGTCTTTTTCAAAGTACGAAGCAACAACCACTGTCGGGATGCCGTTGCGCACGTTGTCAAAGGACAGCAGCAGATTGCCCGCCATCAGGAAATCCACTTTGCCTGCCGCCAGCATGGGTCGGTTGTTGACCTGCGGACCGCCTTGCTGGATTTCAACTTCCAACCCGTATTTGGCATAGGTGCCATCGGCCAGCGCCTGGTAAAAACCACCATGGCCGCCTTGGGCCAGCCAGTTGGTGCCAAACACCACCTTGTCCGCCGCCATGGCGTTCGTCGCCATGGCAAATGCGGCCATGACGGCAATCAGTATTTTCTTCATCATCTTCCTCCTTGGTTTTTTCATTTTATGGCCATCTCTGGCGTCCAGCCCCGGGTCTTCCCGGGGTTCATCAAGCCGTAAGGATCGGCCTGTTTCTTGAAATCGATTTGTGAGCTGTCGATTTCCTTCATGCCGCCGTCTTCGATGGTGATTACGTGCGGGTCAAAGATTGTGCAGCCGTCAAGCTGTTCCATTTCGTGGATGATTTCGTAGGTGCGTTCGCGGCTGGCCCAGCGCAGGATCGGCAAGGCAAAAATCTGCACCGCACCATCCATCCGTGCCATTTCATGGTGAAAATACAATTCTTCCCCGTAGCGTTGCTGTTGGCGCAATGCCAATGCAGGGTCAAACGGACGTGGGTAGGCAACTTGCAGATAGGTCCACGCGCCGGGCTCGTGTTTCAAGGCCTGCAACGTCGTGTGGTTCCAGCCGCATTCCCAGGCGGGAGGCAAATTGGCGGTTTCCATGTCATGCAGTGATTTTGACAGGCTGATGCGGCCACCATGATCAGCAACCCGTGCGGCAAAGGCTGCTGCCTCACCGGGAGCAACCATGGAAAACACGGCATCACGATCTTGCGGAAAGTATTCAGCGAGGCGCTTGTAGAACCGCATAAAGCGGCGCTCGACAACCGTCATCAAAAAGGCGTCAACGCCCGCTTCCTGTGCCTCAACGGCAAACGCGAGTGCGCGGTCATAGCCATCGAAAAGGGCAATGGTGTGCAGCCAGTCCGTGGTGGGTGTCAGCGCGTAATCCATCGCTGTGATAATGCCATTGGTGCCGTAGGCGTGTTGCACTTTCAAAATGTCGCGCCCGCGCAGTTCAATAATCCTTGGCACCGCTTCAACGGTGACGATGCGAATGTAGGTAATGTTGTCACCATCGCGCAGCATGCCGTTGCGCAGACTGCCAATGCCACCAGAACCTCCTGCAACAAAGCCTGCCATGGTGGCCAAGCGTTTTGTCGAGGGGAACATCGACAACATCTGTCCTGACATTGCGACGGCCTTTTCCACTCTTTCCAAGCGAGCGCCGGCTTCACACACGACGCGACCTTCAGTGATTTCCATAATGCGATCCAGCTTGGTGGTCTCCAGGATGACCCCGCCTTCCATCGGAACACATTGGCCGTAGTTTCCAGTGCCGCCACCACGCAGCGTCAGTGGGATCCGCAGTTTCGCCACGGCAGCAGCCACGGTGATCACTTCGGCCTCGGTTCGCGGCACCACAATCAACTGGCCAGCCCGGCCATCAAGCTGGGCCTTGAGAATGGGCGAGTACCAGTAATAATCCTTGGATTTCGCATCCAGCATTTTGGCATCATCATGACAGGGAATATCCCCGATCGCGGCCCTGAACGCGGCAAGTTTTTCGACCGAGACAGTCATGCGGCAACCTTTCCAAGGCGATGATGAAGACCAGACAGGATGGTCTGGCGGGGGGCGCGCGCCGAACGCAATGCTGCATCCCAATTGGCTCCTTCAATCAGGATGAAATCTGCGGGTTCTCCGATGGCCAGGCTTGGGAAAGGCAGCCCCATGGCCATGGCGGGGGCTGTGGTAATGGCATCAACCCAATCGGCAGGGTTTAATTGTGCTGCAAGGCAGGCCAGCCGCAGCACTTCAATCTGGTCATAACTGCCGTGCGGATAAAACGGATCAGCGACATTGTCAGCCCCCAAAAGCACCGCAACCCCGGCGGCGCGCAATTCCTGCATGGGGGCAAGCCCACGCTGCCTTGGACTACGGCCAGGTTGCATGTCTTGCAGGTGCAAGTTTGTCGAGGGCAGGACAGTGAGTGCCACGCCCGCTGCCGCTGCCTTTTCGATGACACGGGCCACGTCGGCTGCGGGGCGGATGGCCAGCGAACAGGCATGGCCGCACAACACCCTTCCCGCCATCCCATATTGTGCGCTCAGCGCAACAATGCTGTCAAAACCTTTGATTTCGGGGTCAAGCCCCTCATCGACGTGAAAATCAAGTTGTAACCCATGCCGTTCGGCCAACGCAAAGACCCTTGCCAATTTCGCGTCTGGATCGGCATTGCCGTAAACAAAGCAGCCGAGAACTTCAGCGTCGCGGGCAACCTGTGCGGCGATGCCGGGGCCAATGCCAGCATCACCGAGCAAATCGAGTGGCACCAGCGCTGCCCGTTGCAAATACAATCGGCTGTGCCAATCCTGCGCCAATTCGCCCAACACGGACCAGGCCAGTGGCATCGCGGGTTGCACCCAATCGACATGGGAGCGCAAGGCCCGGATACCGTTGCCGTGGGCTTCTGCCAAAGCATGGCCAGCGCGGGTGGCGATATCCCTTGCAGTCCAATCTGGAACATCACGGGCCATCGCTTCAATGGCACCGAAAAGACCGGGCTTTTCAGCGCGGCACCGCTGAATGGTAAAAGTCTTGTCGAGGTGCACATGGGGGTCAACCGGCAGCGGCAAGATCACCGCCTGTGCAGGAACAGCCATCGGCGTGATGGCAGCAATGCGCCCGTCACGCACCGAGACGCTTACGGTATCGCCGTTCAGGTGCAGGGCGGAGTACTCAGTGTTCACGGCGAATCTCGCTTTCATGCCAATGCCCCAACACCCGGCGTGAGGCCCATGTGGTCAATGCGAAGATCGCTATCCCCAGCATGGAGACCAGCACCAATGCGGCAAACATCCGGGGAATTTCACTGCGAAACGAAGACTCGATGATCCGGCTGGCCAGCCCGGTGTTCTGCCCCGCAGCACCCGCCACAAATTCAGCAACCACAGCCCCGATCAAAGACAGGCCACCAGCCACTTTCAACGCCGACATGAACTGCGGCAAAGCCGACGGTGCCAGCAAATAGCGCAGGCGCTGCCACGGCGTTGCACGGTAGAGCGTGAACAAATCCCGCAAGTTATGATCGGCCGAGCGCAGCCCAATGACCGTGCCCGACAATATTGGAAAAAACGCCACGATCCACGCGCAGATCAGCAAGGCTGCAAAAGTACTGTCAACATAGATCAGGATCAACGGCGCAATGGCTACCACGGGTGTCACTTGCAAAATGACGGCGAAGGGAAACAGGCTCATCTCGATCGGGCGCGACAATGCGAACAAGGCCCCCAAAAGCACACCGCCAATGATCGCCAGAGACAAAGAGAAGAATGTGAGCTTGACCGTGAACCATGCCGACACCATCAGCGACGGGCCGTCTTTGATCAGGGTCTGGGCGATCAGGCTGGGGGCCGGAATGAGGTATTTCGGGATTGCATAATACCAGACTACCCATTCCCAAAGCGCGACGGCAGTACTGAGCGTGACCACCGGCATCAGCCATGAGAGCAGCTTCTCGCGTTTCTCTCGCGCCAGCTGTTCGGTGTTCACAGGGGCTGCGTGGTCTTCAGTGATCAATGTCGTCGACATGCAGCGTCCCTTTCAAAGTGGCCGACACCCGTCGCGCTTCGATGGAAAAAGCCGGGCTGACACGCCAATCCTCGTTGCGCGGCCATGCTGTTTCCAGCGCCAGATCGGCGGCAACGCGGCCGGGGCGTGCTGCCATGACGATGACGCGGGTTGACAGATAAACTGCCTCGAACACCGAATGGGTGACGAAGATCACGGTCAGGCCATAGTCTTTGGCCAGCCGCACCACATCATTGTTCAGTTTGCTGCGCGTCATCTCGTCGAGTGCAGCAAACGGCTCGTCCATCAACAGAATGCGGGGGCGCGTCACCAGGGCGCGGGCAATCGACACCCGCATCTTCATGCCGCCCGAAAGCTCGCGTGGGTAAGAGGTGGCAAACCGCGACAGGCCAACTTCGGCAATGGCGGCCTTGACGCGCGGCATAGCTTCACTTCGGCTGACGCCCGCCAGTCGCAATGGCAGATAAACGTTATTGAACACGGTGGCCCAAGGCATCAGGGTCGGCTCCTGAAATACGAATGCCAGATCCTGTTCGGATTTTTCTTTGGACGGGGTGATGGTAATGGTTCCGGCGGTGACTGGCAAAAGCCCTGCGATCATCTTCAAAGCCGTCGATTTTCCGCAGCCGGAGGGTCCGAGAAAACTCACGAATTCACCCGCATTGATCGACAGCGTCATTTTGTCAACCGCCAGAACCATTTTGCCAAAGCGGCGTGAGACACGGTCCATCTGGATGATGGCAGGGTTCATGCGCAGGCGTCCGGATTGGCTTTATTGCCCAAGAACGCCAGCGGCATGTTGTGCACTTCTTGCAACAGGGTCACAATTTGGCTTGCCGCATGTTCAATGAAAGCACGGCCCTTGATGGCGGTGGCGCGGGTCGCATCACCACACGCACCTGCGGGGTTCATGTCCTGCGCCTGCCAGCCCAACTTGCCAGCGTTTGACAAACCAAGGTGGCGGTTGTCACGGGCAATATCAACAATCGCAGGGTGGAAGTTGCGGGCGTGTTTCATCTGCACTTGGTCAGGATGCAGCGCCAACATCACCGAGGTTTCCATGTCGCCCGCATGTATGCCAAAGCGCTCTTCTTCTTGCGTCAACAGTCCCGAAGGCGTGCCCATCGCAAACCAGCTTGCAGCAACCGTGAGCATCTTGTGCTTGACCCGCAAATCGCGCGCCACAATGTCCAGGGGCGCAATCTGCCCGCCGTGCGAGTTCAACAAGACCAGCTTGCGCACCCCGGCGGCAGCCACGCAGTCGCCAATTTCCATCCACATCGCTATCAGCGTTTGCGCCGAAAAGGTCAATGTGCCGGGCCATGCGGAATGTTCGTTGGATTTGCCGACTGGTAACGTCGGCAGAAACAGTGCTGGACAATCATCAGGAATTAGCGGTGCGGTTACCGCGATAATGCCATCCAAAATTGCTTGATCCGCCGACAACGGCAGATGTGGTCCGTGCTGTTCAATGGCACCCACCGGCAGAACTGCAATCAGATTACTGCGATCAAGGGCGGCGAATTCGCGGGCGGTGTAACGCGACCAGAAGCGATGCTGCATGTCAAAGCCTTCCCACCGCGCGTAAAGGCCGACCCGGGGCAAGTCCGGCGATGACCCGCAAAATGGAATTCCGGTCAATGCCGAAGTGCTGGTAAAGATCGGAAACAGTGCCAGTCTGGCCGAAATGCTCAACGCCCAATCCCGCCACACGGTGCCCATGCACCGAGCCAAGCCATGAGAGAGTTGCCGGATGGCCGTCAATCACTGTGATCAGCAGGCAATCCCGAGAGATCGGTGCCAACAACTGCTCAATGTGGCTTACAGTTTGACGACCATTGATGCGCGCGGTTTGCGCCGCCTGCCAACCGGCGTTCAACCGGTCAGCCGAGGTGACTGCCAGAATGCCAATGTCGCGCCGCCCTTCAGCCAATGATCCCGCAGCTGCAATGGCTTCCGTGGCAACCGTGCCTTGATAAGCGATCACCACTTCGCAATTCGGTCCCGGTTGACGCAGCCAATAGGCCCCGTCGATAACGCCCTGCCTGATGCTGTCCAGCTTTCGGCGCGGCTGTTCCAGAGTGCGCGTTGACAGACGCAGATAGACCGACCCACCGCCTGCCTCGCGTTGCCAATCGGCGGTATCGGCCTTGGCCGCATCGCGTTGCATGTAAGCGAATGCCCATTCCATGATGCAGGCCAACTCATCGGCAAAGGCAGGCTCGAAACTCGCAAGGCCGTCTTGCGACATCCCAATCAACGGTGTGCCGATGGATTGATGCGCCCCGCCTTCGGGTGCGAGTGAAACTCCCGATGGTGTGGCCACCAACAGGAACCGCGCTTCTTGATAGCAGGCATAGTTCAGCGCATCGAGCCCGCGTGAGATGAAGGGATCATAAAGCGTGCCAATCGGTAAAAGCCGCTCGCCGAACAGGGAATGGGAAAGGCCGGCCGCCCCCAGCAGCAGCATCAGGTTCATCTCGGCGATGCCAAGTTCGATGTGTTGCCCCTCAGGCGAGAACAACCATTTCTGCGCCGAAACAACTTTTTCGTCGCGGAAAGTGTCAGCCCGCCCGGTGCGGGCAAACAGGCCACGCCGATTGACCCACGGTCCCAGATTGGTCGACACCGTTACATCAGGCGACGTGGTGATGATGCGCGAAGCCAGGGGGTGATCGGATTTGGCGATTGCATCCAGGATCTTGCCAAAAGCCATCTGGGTGGAAATCTCTGCATCATCAGGAGCCTCGATCTGCGGCACGGCGACTTGCGGCGCTGACATCTGGCGCGGGCCCGCTGACAGGAATGGGCTACGCGCCAACAATCCGTCCAGCTCCGCTTCGGAAATTCCCAACCCTTCGGCCCGGTCCCATTCGTGGCCTGCACGAACGTTCATGCCTGCGCGGAACTGCTCCATTTGCGCCAGTGTCATCAACCCGGCGTGGTTGTCCTTGTGCCCCGCCAAAGGTGTGCCCCAGCCCTTGATCGTATAAGCGATGAAAACGACAGGTCGCTCATGGCTGGCAGCCTGATCGAAGGCATCGCTGACCGTTTCCAGGCAATGGCCGCCCAGATTTTCCATGACCTGGGCCAGTTCCGTGTCAGTGCGGCGGTTCAACAAGGCCTTAATCGCCCCCTGATCGCCGATCTCGTCCATCAAACGTTTGCGCCATGCTGCACCGCCCTGAAATGTCAGTGCTGAATAAAGCTGGTTCGGACAGGCGTCGATCCAATCGCGCAAAGCTTCGCCACCCGGCTCGGCGAAAGCCGCGCGTTGCAAAGCGCCGTGTTTCAGTGTGACCACATCCCAGCCAAAGGTCGCGAATATTCCGCCGATGCGTTCTGACAATCCCTCACGCACCACACCATCGAGGCTTTGGCGGTTATAGTCGATGATCCACCAGCAATTGCGCAGATCGTGTTTCCAGCCTTCCTGCAGGCACTCATAGATGTTGCCCTCGTCCAACTCGGCGTCGCCGACCAGCGCAATCATGCGGCCCATGGGTAGCGTGCCCCAATCACGCGCCTTGACATAGTCCTGTATCAGGCTGGCAAAAGCCGTAATCGCCACGCCAAGCCCCACAGAGCCGGTCGAGAAATCCACGTCTGCACTGTCCTTAGTGCGTGAGGGGTAGGATTGAACGCCACCAAGTCCCCGAAAGTTCTGCATTTTCCCAAGGCTTTGTTTACCCGCCAAGTATTGCAACGCATGAAACACCGGCCCCGCATGGGGCTTGACCGCCACCCGGTCTTGTGGGCGCAAGGCGCGGCCATAAAGGGCTGTCATCAACGTCGCCATCGAGGCGCAACTAGCCTGATGTCCGCCAATTTTCATTGTGTCGGTCTTGGGTCGCAAGTGATTGGCGTTATGAATCATCCAAGCCGAAAGCCACAAGGCCTTGTCTTGCAGGACGCGCAATTCTTGTGGATCAAGGTTAGTCACCGCCGTGTCATCCCCAAACAGCCAACCCTAGAAGCTAAGCACATTTTTGCAAATGGTCAAACCATTTGGTTTGCCAAATGTATGAGCTGACCCAAGGCATGCCTATTGTGCCGCTTGAGTGTGGTTCAGCGCGCGACCCGCACCAGCTGGCAAGATCTTGGTCAGGAAATAGTTGGGATCTCTGCGCTGACGCAGATAAGTCGGCAGAATTTCGCGCCAGGCGGCCAGAAGTGAGGGGCAAGGGGCCGGGCAATCATGCTTCACGGCTTCATGCAGCCGCGGCAGGGCATGGTAGGGCACCATGGGATACATGTGGTGTTCGACATGAAAATTCATGTTGGAATAGAGAAACCGCATCGGCAGGCTCATCAATACGGTGCGGGAGTTGAGGCGGTGGTCCAACACGTCTTCTTGCAAGCCTGCATGTTGTGGCAGACCGACAACGATCAGAAACCAGATGCCATAGGCCCGCGGCAGGCCGATCAGCACGGCGGGCAAAATCGACCAGGTTGCAATGCAGGTCAGCAGAACCGCTGCATAGATTGCCACTTGGATACGTGCCATACGGTAGGCCTTGGGGCGTTCATTTTCGGGCACATAGTTCATTTCGGCGGCCGTCAGCTTGCCCATGGATTGCTTGACCAGATTGCCAAAGAGCTGGGGCAGACCGGTAATGCCGGTCATGCCCATGGCCAGCAGCGCCAACTGCACGGGACGCATCGATGAAATCTCCGGGTCGCGTCCAAGGATGATGGTGTCGGTGTGGTGGCGGGAGTGGCTCCAGCGGGCGACAACCGAATTGCGCATTGTCAGAAATGAGGCGAATTCGTAGACTGCGTTGTTCATCCATTGCGTCTTGAATGGTGTGCCGTGGCCCATTTCGTGCCAGCGGCTGTCAGCAGCTGATGCATAGAGCACGCCGTAGATCGCAAAAACCGGCAGCGCCCACCAACTGCCCCACAAGGCAACCCCAAGGCCACCCGTCAAAAGCAAAAGCCCCACCCAGATTGCAGTATCGCGCAGCGCCGGACCATCAGACCGCTTCATCAGTTCCTTTAGAAGTTTACGATCAACCGGCGTTTGATACCAGTCGGCGTTGGCCAGACCAGCAGCAACAGCACGGTCATTGGCGGGGCCATCGAGCGCGTAGTCGCGGTAAGGTTTAACACGAAACGGCGCAAGCAAATCCAGCATGGCAAAATCCTATTGGCGTGGGTCGGCCAAAAATGCAGACAATGCATCTGCTTCTGCCGACTTGAGGTTCACGAGTTCCGAAGGGCCAGGAAATTGGCCACCAGCGACGTCAGCACGAAAGGCCGCAAACGCTTTCACGCGGCGCTCTTGCAAGCGGGCGTATTCAGAATTCAGATCATCATAGACGCGGGCATGTTTTGGAATGTGACCTTTGGTCTCTCCGAGAACATCGGTTGCAAAGAGGTATTGTGCATCGCAGCCCGGGCCCGATCCCATTGAGATGATTGTCAAAGGGGTGGCTTTTGAAAGTGCCGTAGCAACGGGCTCTGCGACCACTTCCAGTTCCACTGCAAAAGCGCCGGCGGACTCGTAGTTGCGGATGGTCTGAATCAAGGTGTGCGCTTCGGACGCCGTACGGCCAAAGGCGCGCATGCCGGTCAGGCGATGTTTTTGCGGCACCAGTCCAGCATGGCCAACAACCGGAATGCCTTCTTTCGCCATAGCTTCGACAACACCGAAATGCATGGCGCAGTAGATTGAGTCAGCCCCCGCCTCCAGCGCGTCAAAAGCGGCACGTTTCGCTTCATCCGCATTGACCGGGTGGCCATAGATCAAACCAAAACAGAAATGTGTTGCAGGTGCGGCGGCGCGGCGGGCCGGAAATTCGGCACGATAGCCGGACACAATGATGTCGATCCCCGCTGCCTCTGCGGCCGCCGCCTGTTCAACTGATTGAACGTTCAGTTCCGTCAACTGCCGCTGGCCTTTCAGGGCGCGGATATTGTGCACTTCAAGTTTCATGGGGTTCTCACTTTTGTTTGTCCGCTTGGGCAATCGCTTTGCCGCAGCACTATCGGGGCTTCAACCACTTCTTGCTGCGGGGTGGTGTGGCCTTGCAGCCGCGCCTGCACCATGCGGCCTATGCGAATGCCAAATGCGGCAAGGTCAATGGTGAAGGTGGTCAGGGTGGGACGAACATGGGCTGCGATCGGGATGTCATCGCAGCCAATCAGCGCCACGTCCTCGCCGGGGACAAGGCCAAGCCGCCGCAACCCATCCATGGCTGAAATCGCGATCAGGTCATTGCCGCACACCAAAGCGGTCGGGCGGGCACCGCGCAAAAACAACTCCGTCACCGCTTCTTCTCCGGTCTTTTGCGATAGGGGGCATTCCACATCCAATGACGGATCATGCAACAACCCGGCTTCCTCCAACCCTTCGCGCACGCCCTGCATCGTGAGATGGGTATAGGTATAACGCAGTGGCGTTGTCAGTTGGCCGATGCGCTGGTGGCCAAGCGCCACCAGTCGGCGCACCGCGTTGCGACCGACCTTAACCTGGTCCCGGTCTACAAAACTGTGTGTGTTGCGGTTGTTGCGACCCACTGTGACAAAGGGAAATCCGCGTTTCTCCAACCAGTCAATGCGTTCATCTTCAGGTCGCGTTCGCGCAAACACCAGCGCATCGCAGCGATTGCGTTCCACCGCGTTGCGGATAACGTCGATTTCGCAGTCAAAGTCGCGGGCCATGACGACTTGCAGGTCAAGGCCAGCGGCGGTTAGCATCAATTCAAGCCCGTCAAGCAGTCCGAGAAAGTAGGGATCAACATATTTGGTCCATGGCTTGGAGACCATGAAAGTGACAGTGCTGGTCTTGTTGCGGCGCAGCGTCGATGCAGTATGACTAGGCTTGTAGCCAAGAGTTTCGGCAGCTCGCTCGACACGTTTGCGGGTTTCTGCGTTCACATCGACGTAGCCGTTCAGTGCACGGCTGACCGTTGACACCGATACGCCTGCGGCAATTGCCACGGCGCGGATATCCGGTCGGACAGTCTGTAGAGTGTTGTCAAAACCTTTCACAGGTCTTCCCCAAAAATTCCATAAACACGCCACAAAAAACGATTTTGATCGACAAGTCAACACCTCACGCCCAAGTTAAATTTTAACTGGTGTTTGGCATCGATATCGCAATTTGTGCCTTGACAGCACCCATGGGTTTCACTTTAGCTGGTTAGTGTGGCCGGAAACGATTTTGACAAAAACAATGTGCTACGCAGGCCACGGCGCAGCGCACAGGGAGGAAAAAATGAAAGAACTGATGAAGTCCCTTCTGGGGGCTACGTGTTTGGTCGCAATGCTGGCCAGCCCTGCTGCTGCAGCCGAAGGCGGGAAATGGTGTGCGGGCAAAAAAATTGTCGTATTCTCAGGCGGTCCTGCCGGCGGCACGTTCAATTCGATCATCGACAAGGGCGCATTACAAGCGGCCGCAGATACCGGTGCCGACGTGCAACTTATCTATTCCGAGTGGAATTTTGAACTGATGGTCACGCAGTTCCGTGACATGATCGGGCAAAAGCCGGATGGTATTGCCATGATGGGTCATCCCGGCGATGCAGCACTGCTGCCGATTGCAGGTGAGGCAGATGCCGCAGGCATCAAGGTCATGTACATGAACGTCGATGCGCCAGAAGTCCGCGCCAAATATGGTTCAGGTTTCATTGGGGCATCGCTGTACTCGCAGGGTCGTGCGCTGGCTGCTGAAACGCTGCGCCTCGCTGGCGACAAACTGAAGTCAGGCGACCACGCAATTGTCCTGTCGCGTTGGGAAGCTGAAGCCCGGGCCAAGCGCGAGTTGGGTCTGGTGGAAGGTCTGGAAGCAGCTGGGCTTGTGGTTACAAAGCTGCAAGAAGCTGATGGCGCATCGGCGGACCAGATGTTGCAATTGCCGATTCTGACTTCAGCCGTACTGTCTGATCCAGCGGTCAAGCTGATCGGCTATCCAGGTGGGCCGTGGATTTCGGCAGCGCCTGTGTTCATGCAATCCATGGGCAAGAAACCTACGGACATCATTGGTGTCGGTTTTGACATCGGCCAAGGCGTCAAAGAAGCCATCGACAGCGGCTATTTGCTGGTGACGGCTGACCAGCAGCCCTACCAACAGGGATACCTGCCGGTTGTGTCACTGTGCCAGCAACTGATTTACAAGCTCGGACCGTTGAACGTCGACACCGGGTCAGGCTTCGTTACGGCAGCGAATGTGGCGAATGTGTCTGAATTGGCCAACGCAGGCTTCCGCTGAGGCGACCAAATCCGGGCCCGGGGAACCGGGCCCGGCAATCAAGTTTCGCACCATGGAGGGGCAACATGGAGGCGCCGATGATCGAGTTGAAGAATATCGTCAAGCGCTTCGGCAGTGTCGAGGCGCTGACTGGCGTTTCTTTAACTGTGGGTAAAGGCGAAGTGCTGGGTTTGCTGGGTGACAATGGTGCGGGGAAATCAACCCTCGTCAAGACGCTGGCTGGTGTACACTCACCGACGTCAGGCGAGGTCTGGGTCAAGGGTAAACTGTGCAATCCGTGGAACCCGCTGGCCGCCCGGTCTGCCGGGATCGAAACAGTGTTTCAGGACCGGGCTTTGGCCCCGCAGCATTCTATTGTGACCAACATCTTCATGGGCCGCGAGATTACCAACTCGCTTGGTTTGATCGACACCAAACGACAGGTCGAAGAAGCCAACCGCCTGATGCGTGAGATTGGCTTTACCTCCAAAGTGTTCAGCCCGGATTCGGTGGTGGGCAACTTGTCCGGCGGCGAACGCCAGGGTGTTGCCATCGCCCGCGCATTGTACAATAAAGCCGACGTGATTGTGCTGGATGAACCGACCACCGCTCTATCGTTGACTGAAACTCAAAAAGTGTTCCGCTTTGTCGAGGCCGTCAAGAACTCCGGACGAACCGTGATCTTCATTGGCCACAACATCTATCATGTCTACGATATTGCCGATCGTTTCTTTGTGATCGACCGTGGGCGCGAAGCATTCGAGGGCAAAAAGGCTGCGTTCACCGGTGCCGACCATCTGATTCAAATGATGCATCAACTCGCCGAAACGGGCCGCGCCGATGTGAACAGCCTGCGAGCGACCGCATGAGGAAATCGCCATGACCGACATCGCCCGCAATCCAGCCATCATCGACAATCGCCGCGAACAAAGCCGCTTTCGCAGGTTCTATGGCGTCAACGGACGAGCCGTGAATTCACTTTTGGCTTTCCTCGCTGTCTGGTTGTTCTTCGCCTCGCAAAACTGGGGGTTGTTTCTGAACCCCGGCTTTTACGGTGCCTATCTGTTTTCGATTCCGCCCAGCATCATCATCGTCACCGCAATGGTATTTGTGGTGACGGCGGGGGAAATTGATCTCGCATTTCCGGCTGTAATCGGGGCTGGCGGTGGCGTATTCATGACACTGATGATCTGGGGTCTGCCGGTCATTCCGGCAGCACTGCTAACGCTGGTGATCGGCGCGCTGGTGGGTGTCGTCATCGGGGCAATTGTGGTTTACGGCAAGATATCTTCGTTGGTGGCCACACTTGGATTGTCTTTCTTCATCGTCGGCATCGTGAACTTTCTGGCGCAAGGCAAGAATCTGGAACTGCGCAGTGCGGTTGGCACCTGGGGAAACGAATTCTTTGTCGGCAAGTGGTTGATCGGCGGACTGCAAGTGCCCAATCATTTTTTTATCTCACTGGTGTGGGTGGCGCTGATGTATGTCCTGTTCCGCTATCACCGCTTTGGTGTGCGGGTGCAGATGGTGGGCGACAATCCCAATTCTGCCCGCCAGATGGGCATCAACGTCGAACGCATTCGGGTTGGTGTGTTCGTGTTGTCGGCAGTTTCGGCTTCGCTGGCAGGCATTATACTGGTGCAAACGGCAAACATGGTTTGGTTCCCGCTTTCAGGCAAAGCCTATTTGTTGCCAGTGCTTGCGGCGCTGTTTGTCGGTGGTACACCGGTCTGGGGTGGGGTGGGCACCATCATAGGTGCTGTGTTTGGGGCGCTGACCATCGGCATGATCCCGTCTGGCGCGGTTGGCGCTGGTTTTGCCGGCTACTGGACCGAATTCATCTTCGGCATCGTGATCATCGTCTCGATGGTCGTTCATCGTTTTTCAGGTACGCGGCTGAGCTGACTCAGTTACCCATGAAAAAAATGGAATAGGCTGCGGCACCTGAATCAAGACTGGCAATTCCATTGCGTTCGCTGCCCGTAAATCTTTCCTGCGCAACACCGCGAATGATTTGCACGATTCCACCCTCAGCACGGATTGTGCCAGCATGACGCGCACCCGCGCACAGGGAAGTGGAGGGTGCGTACATGGTTGTGCCAAAAACTTCACCTTGCGGGCTGTCAGGCAAACAGCGGCAAGCAAAACTGGGTGTGTTGCCATCAAATTTGTCACAGCGGGGCAACTCGCTCTGCGCCCACCCTGCAAGTGGCCATATACAAGCGGCAGCAATAAGAATACCGGCTCTTCCAATCAGCATCTTGATCACCTTCCTGCTTGTGTGTCTTGCAATTCTCCCAATCTGTCCAAAAAGTTGCAGAAGTCAATGGATCCCTCGAACTGCGTCACAGCCTGCATGGCCTCATGCAGTGCGTGAAGTGTTGCAGTCAGGGGAAACCCGATCCGCCGCACGATGACAGGTTTGCTGTGATCGTGCCTGATCTTCAGGCGGGCGACGTGCCCCGCCCGATTGCGTTGCGCTGGTTTCACCGTGGAACAAACCGGTCCTGCGCAATCAAATCCAGGCGCTTGAAACTTGAGAGGCCAGCATTCGCCTGTGCCGGGGCAATACCGGATTCGGCCCGAAATGTCTTTCTCCAACAGGCGAATGGCTGTTCGGGAAAAGTTGAAGTGGTTGCATTTGGATTGCCGCATTTTCTCATGTAGTTTGAATTCCACCAGGACTTTCAAGTCGAATCGCCGAGGTGATGCTTCAATTTTGAGGAGGGAAGCTGAAGGAATCTCGCGACAAATCCTTGATAGCGTCCAGCCTCCCCCCTATATAGCGCCAGAACGCCGAGACCCAGGGATGACCTGATAGGTTTCGGGAGGATTGAAATCGGAGGCAGCATCCCCATTTGGGGGCCTGTTCGACGCCTCAAGGGGTCGAGTAACGCTGCCTGCCACTGGAGGTAAGACATGGCTAAAGTAATTGGAATTGATCTTGGCACGACAAACTCTTGCGTCGCCGTCATGGAAGGCAAGACCCCCAAGGTGATTGAAAATGCCGAAGGGGCCCGCACCACACCCTCCATCGTGGCCTTCACCGCTGATGGCGAAACGCTGGTCGGACAGCCCGCCAAGCGCCAGGGTGTGACCAATCCTGAAAACACTTTCTTTGCTATCAAGCGCCTGATCGGTCGCCGCATGGAAGACCCGATGGTTGCCAAGGACAAGAAACTGGTGCCTTACGACATTGTCAAAGCCGACAATGGCGATGCCTGGGTCAGTTCACGTGGCACCAAATATGCGCCCTCACAGATCTCGGCTTTCACCCTCACCAAAATGAAGGAAACCGCTGAGCGTTATCTCGGCGAACCCGTGACGCAAGCCGTCATCACTGTTCCTGCCTATTTCAATGACAGTCAACGTCAGGCTACCAAGGATGCAGGTCGCATTGCTGGCCTGGAAGTCTTGCGCATCATTAACGAACCCACCGCTGCGGCCCTCGCCTATGGCTTGGACAAGCGCGAAGCCGGCACGATTGCTGTTTACGACTTGGGCGGCGGCACCTTTGACGTGTCCGTGCTAGAAATCGGTGATGGCGTGTTTGAAGTCAAATCGACCAACGGTGACACCTTCCTTGGCGGTGAAGACTTCGACATGCGTATCGTTGACTATCTTGCCGACGAATTCAAGAAAGAACAGGCCATTGATCTTCGCAAAGACAAGCTGGCTTTGCAGCGTCTGCGTGAAGCGGCGGAAAAAGCCAAGGTTGAGTTGTCGTCGTCGATGCAGACTGAAATCAATTTGCCCTTCATTACAGCGGATGCCTCCGGCCCCAAGCATTTGGCCTTGAAGCTCACGCGCGCCAAACTTGAAGCGTTGGTTGATGATCTCATTCAAAAGACAGTCGAGCCTTGCCGTCAAGCACTCAAGGATGCTGGCGTCACTGCCGGCCAGATTGATGAGGTTGTTTTGGTTGGCGGCATGACCCGCATGCCGAAAGTCATAGAAGTCGTAAAACAGTTCTTTGGCAAGGAGCCCCACAAGGGCGTGAACCCCGACGAAGTGGTGGCCATCGGTGCGGCCATTCAGGGCGGCGTGTTGAAGGGCGAAGTCAAGGACGTGCTGTTGCTTGACGTCACACCATTGTCACTTGGCATTGAAACGCTTGGCGGCGTGTTCACCCGTTTGATCGACCGCAACACCACGATCCCGACGAAGAAGAGCCAGGTATTCTCCACCGCTGATGACAACCAGACGGCGGTGACCATCCGCGTCTTCCAAGGTGAGCGTGAAATGGCGGCTGACAACAAGATGCTCGGCCAATTCGATTTGATGGGCCTGCCACCAGCACCGCGCGGCATGCCGCAGGTTGAAGTCACCTTCGACATCGACGCCAACGGCATTGTCAATGTGTCGGCAAAGGACAAGGCCACCAACAAGGAACAGCAGATCCGCATTCAGGCCTCAGGCGGTCTGTCGGATGCTGAAGTCGAAAAGATGGTCAAGGACGCTGAAGCCAACGCTGCAGACGACAAGAAGAAGGTGGCATTGGTGGAAGCCCGAAACCAGGCCGAAGGTCTTGTCCACTCCACCCAGAAATCCATTCTGGATCTGGGCGAGAAGATTGCCCCCGCCGACAAGCAGGGCGCTGAAGATGCCATTGCCGCCGTCAAGGAAGCCATTGCCGCTGGTGATGTTGACCAGATCAAGGAAAAGACCAACGCCCTCGCACAAGCTGCCATGAAGATTGGCGAGGCCTTGTACAAGCAGTCGGGCGGAGGAGCCAATGATGGTGCCGGCCCCGACACTTCGGACAATCCCGGTGCGGAACACGACGACGACATCCTCGACGCCGACTTCGAAGAAGTGAAGGACGACGACAAGAAGTCATAAGCCATAAACAGTCTCGGCCGGCTGCTTTCGCCCTCCCCCTTGTGGGGAAGGCAGGGGTGGGGGTCTGGGGCTGGTGGCGTAGTGCAAAACACATTATGGGTCGGAGCGACCCTCACCCCAGCCCTCCCCACAAGGGGGAAGGAAAATGGAACAAGACTTCTTCCCGATGGCCAAACGTGATTTCTATGACATTCTGGGTGTTCAAAAAGGTGCCGATGAAAAGGCGCTGAAAACTGCCTATCGCAGTCAGGCCAAGAAACTGCACCCCGATGCCAATCCCGGCGACAAGACCATGGAAGCCAAGTTCAAGGAATTGAACGAGGCCTATGACATTTTGAAAGACCCGCAGAAAAAAGCTGCCTATGACCGCTTTGGTCATCAGGCCTTCGAAGGTGGTGCGGCGGGAAGGCCAGGTGGCGCGGGCTTCGGACCTGACTTCGGCAATTCCATGTCGGACATCTTTGAAGACCTGTTTGGTGATTTCATGGGGGGCCAGGGTGGACAAGCCGGCCAGCGTGGGTCACGCCAAAAAGGCAGGGGTGGCAATGGCGCCCAGCGCGGCTCAGATCTGCGCTACAATCTCGAAGTCAGCCTGACCGAAGCCTTCTCCGGCAAAACCGCCCAGGTGCGCGTTCCTTCACCAGTTTCCTGTGAGATGTGCAAAGCCACAGGGGCCAAGCCCGGCACCCAGCCCAAGCCATGTGGCACCTGCCATGGGGCAGGTCTGGTGCGCTCCCAATCCGGCTTCTTCACGGTTGAACGGGCCTGTCCCACTTGTGCCGGCCGGGGCCAGGTGATAGCCGACCCTTGCATTGCCTGTGGGGGCCAGGGCCGTGTCACCAAGGAACGCACCCTTTCCGTCAATATTCCGGCAGGTGTTGAAGATGGCACCCGCATTCGCCTCGGCAATGAGGGCGAGGCCGGGATGCGTGGTGGACCTTCTGGCGATCTCTATATTTTTCTCAGCCTGCGCGCCCATGAATTTTTCCAGCGCGAGGGGGCTGATCTTTTCTGTAAAGTTCCGATTTCCATGTCGGTGGCAGCCTTGGGCGGCGATATTGAAGTTCCCACCATTGATGGCAAAAAGGCCCGGGTCAGCATTCCCGAAGGTACCCAATCGGGCAAGCAGTTCCGCCTAAAAAGCAAGGGCATGCCGGTGCTGCGCTCACCCCAGTTCGGCGACATGTATATCCAGGTCTCCGCTGAAACACCGGTTAATCTCACCCGCCGCCAGCGCGATCTCCTGCGCGAATTCGAAAAAGAATCCCGCAACAACTCGCCGGAGTCGGAGGGGTTCTTTTCCAAGGCGAAGGCGTTTTGGGATGGCTTTGGGGGTTAGAAGAGATCGGAATAGTCTTGTGCGCCATGGAGGACCCGGACAATTTCGATTTGATGGTGACGAATGCTATAGAAAATCAAATAGTTGCCATGAATTTTTCGCCTCACCTCATCACCCTCAAACAATCCCACGACCGGGCTTGATTGAGGAAAGTGCGGCAGAACCTCGCAACTGGCTGCCAATTCATCGACAAAACCGTGAGCTCGAGCTGGATTTTCCTCAGCAATCCAATTGCTGATTGATTTCAGGTCAACCTGCGCTGCAGTTGAAAAGATAATTTTCATGCCCGCGCCTTGGCTTTTGCGTCAATCAAAGAGCGAAGCTCTGCATAGACATCTTCAGCGGCATGCACACGCCCAGCTCGAATATCTGCCAAGCCAATTTCAATTTCAGCATGCAACGCTGCCAAACGTGCCTCGCGCTCCTGCACCAGCCTGATACCCTCGCGGATGACTTCGCTTTTTGATCCATAACGCCCCTTTGCAACGAGGGCTTCGACATAGGTTTCGAGGGTTTGTCCAAGATCAGCACTGATGGCCATGGTAGGTCTCCTTTTTGGAGATCAATAACAGTTATTGGTCTGGATTTCAATGGAAGGGTCGCAGTATGATCGCCATCATGGACCTCTCCACAGCAGATAAAGACATCCTCTCCGGCCACCAAGGCCCGGCCATGCAATTTGCCATGGAGCTCGTGTTGCAGGCCGCCTGCATCCTCAAGGCGACCCAACTCATCCCCGTCACTTATGCCCATATCGATGCCTGTTTTTACAATGGTCAGGCTCATATTGATTTTGCCCAATATATGTTGGACCGAGGGGCCAAATTCCCCATCCCCACTTGGACAAACAATGGTTTGGTCTCGGCCACCCATCCCGAACTCTACGATGGCAACCCTGATACGGAGATGGTTGAGGGTGCTCGTAAACTCATGCAGATTTATGCAGCACTTGGCTGCAAACCCACATGGACCTGTGCGCCCTATCAAATTCCCGGCGGACCGAAGTTTGGTGAACACATCGTTGTCGGTGAATCCAATGCTGTGACCTATTACAACTCCGCCGTGGGTGCGCGCACCAACAAATACGGTGACTATCTCGATGTGGCCTGTGCCCTGATTGGCAAGGCTCCGTTTGCTGGGTTACATACGGATGAAGGCCGCAAAGCTGAATTGGGTTTTGATGTGTCGCACCTGCCGGAGAGCTGGCGACGAGAAAACATCTTTCATCATCTCCTCGGCCATCACATCGGACGCATCGCAGGACGGCGTGTGCCTGTTGTGACCGGACTATTGCAATCCACCACCACCGATGATTTGAAAGCCATCAGCACAGCAGTTGCCTCATCGGGCGGTGTCGAACTCTGGCATGGTGTAGACGTGACTCCGGAAGCCCCTTCGCTCGATGATGTGTTCACAGCAGGCGAAACCCACATCGTTTGCCGTGAAGATTTCATCATGGCCCAGACCCAGCTCTCAACCGGACGTGACGGCCCGCTTGATATGGTGGCGCTTGGCACACCGCATTTCTCCGCCACAGAATTTCGCGCCGTCGTCGAAGCCCTTGAGGGGCGGAAAGCCAAAATTCCCTTCACCATCACTACCTCACGTTTCGTCTGGGATTACGTCATATCGAACGGCTGGGATGATATTCTGCAACGGGCTGGCATCAGCATCATCGGCGACATCTGCAGCTACTATGCCCCCGGCATCAACGGCATGAAGGGCCGGGTCATGACAAATTCAGCCAAGTGGGCCTATTACGCGCCGGGCATGCTGCCCGTTGAAGTGTGCTTTGGTTCCCTGAGGGAATGTGTTGAAAGCGCGGTATGCGGTGAAGTATGGCGCGACCCCACTTTATGGACCTCAACATGATCAGGGGAACAATTCTGAACGCCGGTATAACAAGTGGCCCGGTACTCGTACTCACCGAACCTGTCAGCTTCTGGGGTGCCTATGATGCGCGAACTGGCAAAATTGTTGACACCCACCACCCGCAATCCGGCGCTTATCTGGGTGGCCACATTCTTCTGCTGCCCGAAACCCGCGGCTCTGGCGGCACTCCAGGTGGCATTGCCGAAGCCATCCGCCGGGGCACGGCTCCACTTGGCATCATACTCATCACACCTGACATCAATCTCGCGGTCGGGGCAGCTGTTGCGGCGAAGCTCTATGATAAACAGTGTCCGATACTGGCCGTTTCGGCAGAGGACTATAATTACCTCGTCAAGGCCAAACATATTAGCATTGCCGTAGATGGTTTAATAACTGTATAGTTACTTCACACAGGAGCAACCCCACCATGAAATTGATCGGCCCCATCCCGCAACTTGGCTACGGCACGTGGAACCACATGGGGGATGCTGCCTATAATGGTGTGCGTGCCGCACTCGATGTGGGCTATCGCCATATCGATGGGGCGGAGGGTTACAACAACGAAGAATTTGTCGGCAAGGCCATTGCCGACAGCGGCATTGCCAGATCGGAAATCTTCATCACCACAAAAGTTGCACCAGAGAATTTTGGTCCCGGCCAGGTCATGCCCCATGCCAAGGCGTCGCTTGAGAAGCTGCGCGTCGACAAGGTCGATTTGTTGCTGCTGCATTGGCCCTCGATCAAGGACCAGTATGACGTCAACGACTATGTCCAGCAGTTTGCCGAGGTCTATGACGCAGAGTTGGCAAGCCATATCGGCGTGTCAAACTTCACCAAAAAATATCTTGACACGGCGCTGCGTATTCTGGGCAAACGACCGATCATCACAAACCAGATTGAAATCCACGTGCTGATGCAAAACCGTCTTGCCGTGGATTACACCCGCTCCCATGGCATTTCCACAACCGCCTACTGCCCCCTCGCCCGTGGTGCATTGGCCGGGAACCCGACGCTGACAACGATTGCAAAAGGACATGACGCAACGGTTGAACAAGTCGCACTCGCCTTCCTGATGGCCGAGGGCCATGTCGTCATACCGTCGTCCAGCAACCGCGAACGCATTGCCCTCAATTTCAAAGCCAAGGATGTGGCGTTGTCAGCCGATGAGGTTGCAACCATTCGAAAGCTGGATGAGGGCCGCCGACTGGTCAATGGAGCCTGGTGTCCCGTCTGGGACACCTAAACGTCGAGGTTCGCCACGTTCAGGGCATTGTCGCGGATGAAGTCGCGGCGGGGTTCCACCACATCGCCCATCAGCTTGGTGAAAATGTCGTCGGCCTGGTCCATCTCTGCCACTTTCACCCGCAACAGGGTTCGTACATTGGGATCAAGCGTGGTTTCCCAGAGTTGGTCGGGGTTCATTTCGCCCAGGCCCTTGTAGCGTTGGAGTGTAACCCCTTTGCGCCCAGAGGCAAACACCGCTTCCAGCAAGCCCAGCGGACCATTGATCGGCGTATCCCCATCCCGTCGCCGGAGCTTGGCAGGCCTTGCATAGATTTCCTGCAAGTGTGTGGCCTTGCGATCAAGCCGCAATGCATCGGAAGAGCCAATGAGTTTGGAGTCTATCAGCCAGCTTTCCTTGACGCCGCGCTGTTCACGGCCAAATACCAAACCACCATCTGCCGTGGCTTCACCCTTCCAGCCGCGATCGGTTTCATCTGAAAGCACATCAAGTCGCCTTGCCACATAGTCGGCTGCCGCTTGTGAATTTTCTGCATTGGAGACAATTTCTGGATTGAGGGCTCCCGCAATGGCCGCCTGTTCAATCACCATGGTGGGATAGCGTGAATGAAGGCTTTCAATGATGGCACGGATGGCAAGTGCATCATCGACGATTGACTTCAAGTCAACACCCGCCCGTTCCGAACCGTCAGCCAGCACCAGCTTGACCCCGTCAAGTCCGGAGCCGATGAGGTTTTCTTCCAGCGCCTTGTTGTCTTTCAAATATTGTTCGGAACTGCCGCGCTTGATCTTGTAAAGCGGTGGCTGGGCAATATAGAGATGGCCCCGTTCAATGATGGTTGGCATCTGGCGATAGAAAAACGTCAGGAGCAAGGTGCGGATATGGGCCCCATCGACGTCGGCGTCGGTCATCAGGATGATTTTATGATAGCGCAGTTTTTCAATGTTGAATTCTTCGCGGCCAATGCCTGTTCCCAAAGCCGTGATCAACGTGCCGATTTCAGTTGACGACAGCATCTTGTCAAAGCGCGCCCGCTCGACATTGAGGATCTTGCCCTTGAGCGGCAGCACTGCCTGATTGTCACGGTTGCGCGCCTGCTTGGCTGAACCACCAGCTGAGTCACCCTCAACGATATAGAGTTCGCACAAAGCTGCATCCCGTTCCTGGCAATCCGCCAGCTTGCCGGGCAGGGACGAGATATCCAGCGCGCCTTTGCGCCGCGTCAGCTCACGGGCTTTCCGGGCGGCTTCCCGCGCCGCTGCGGCTTCGAAGATCTTGTTGACGATCAGCTTGGCATCGGAAGGATGTTCCTCGAACCAAGCTCCCAACGCATCACTGACATAACTTTCAACCACCGGACGCACTTCCGACGACACCAGCTTGTCCTTGGTCTGCGATGAAAACTTTGGATCAGGCACCTTGACTGACAACACGCATGTCAGGCCTTCACGGGCATCATCCCCTGTGACGGCGATCTTGTCTTTCTTGTTGGAACTGGCAGAGTAATTATTGATGACGCGGGTCAGCGCACCCCGGAAGCCCGCGAGATGGGTGCCGCCATCGCGCTGGGGAATGTTGTTGGTGAAGCAGAACACGCTTTCATTGTAAGAATCGTTCCACCACAATGCGCATTCCACCGTAATGCCATCTCGCTCACCCTTGATGAGAATGGGTTCTTTCAGCAGGGGTATTTTTGAGCGGTCGAGATAATGCACGAAAGCTGCAATGCCGCCTTCGTAGTAGAGTTCAACCACATGGGGCTCAACGCCGCGCCTGTCGGTCAGGGTCACGCGCACACCGGAATTCAGGAATGCCAGTTCGCGCAGGCGATGCTCAAGTGTGGCGAAATCAAAGTCGGTTTTGGTGAAGGTGTCAGTGGAGGGAAGGAAAGTCACTTCCGTGCCACGCTTGCCGTCCGATGACCCCGTCACTTGCAAAGGCGCATCCGGCACACCGTGGGTGAAGCTCATGTAATGGGATTTGTTTTCGCGGTGAATGGTGAGGTGCAATTTCACTGAAAGCGCATTCACCACCGACACACCCACGCCATGCAAACCGCCGGAGACCTTGTATGAGTTCTGGTCAAACTTGCCGCCGGCATGCAGTTCGGTCATGACAATTTCTGCCGCCGAGCGCTTCGGGTCATTGTCATCGTCGTCCTTGATGCCTGTGGGAATGCCGCGGCCATTGTCGGTGACAGTTACCGACCCTTCAGCATTCAGCGTGACGGTGACAAGGGTGGCATGGCCGGCCAGGGCTTCGTCGATGGCATTGTCAACCACTTCATAGACCATGTGGTGCAGGCCCGAGCCGTCATCGGTGTCACCAATATACATGCCCGGCCGTTTTCTGACGGCATCAAGCCCCTTCAGGATGCGAATGGAATCCGCGCCATATTCTTCGGGAGGTGTCACATCATTTGTCATATTCAATTTCACCCGTTTTCGAGAGGCTTGGCACCAGTCATGATTCGCGCAACATGCCATTTTCCACATGATAGACCATGGCGGAAGGGCGGGCACCATGGAAAACTTCAGGTTCCGTCCCCGTCATCCAGACCTGTACGCCCAGGTCTTGCAACAGGCCAAACAGCGCTTGGCGCCTCACCTTGTCGAGATGGGCGGCGATCTCGTCGAGCAACAAAACGGGGGCGGCGCCGGTGACACTGCGGATGGCTTGCGCCTGGGCGAGCGCGAGGCCAATCAGCAGGGCTTTTTGTTCGCCAGTCGAGCCATCTGCCGCGGCAATATCCTTTGGCCCATGTTGAACTTTCAAGTCGCTGCGGTGTGGGCCTGACAAGGTACGGCCCGCTACCCGGTCGTCACCCCGGCCTTCCCGCAATAATGTCTGATAGCGGTCCTCGGCGGCAAGGGCAGGCAGCGTGGTGACCAGTGTTTCGATATCGCCCGCCACCGCAAGGCTTGACCAGGGAAACGGGCCCGGCAAATTTTCATCGTCGAGATAGCGTCCCAGATTGGCCACTGCCTGCAAACGTGCCGCCGATATGGCGATGGCAGATTCGGCCATCTGCTTTTCAAGACTTGTGGCCCATTGATTGTCGATGCGCTGCTGTTGCAGCAGGGCGTTGCGCTCGCGCATGAGTTTTTCAAATGCGTTGATCCGGCTGCCGTGGGCAGCATCAAACAGCAGCACCATGCGGTCGAGGTAGCGGCGGCGTTCAGAAGTGGGGCCTGAAAACAACCGGTCGAGTTGTGGCGTCAACCAGACAATGCGCAGGAGGTTGGCGAGTGCGCCGCTGCTCTTCTGCAAGTGCCCGTCAATCAGAATGGCCCGACCCGAATGCCCACCATCCTCTGCTGCCGCACTCCAGGCCGAACCCAATTGGCGTTCACCTGACGGCCCGACAATTCGTGCAGAAACTGCCCAGGCCTGTCCAACCGCATCGCTTGCCTGCCGACGACCCAGACTGGAAAACTCTGCACCCCGCAAACCGCGCCCCGGTGCCAGCAGCGAAATCGCCTCCAGCAGATTGGTCTTGCCCACACCATTGGCCCCGACAACGGCAATCAGTCCCGGCGGCGCCTCCAACCGCATACGCTCATAGTTGCGGTAGTCGGTGAGCGTCAAACGGCTGACCTGTTGAGAAGGGAATTGAGTCATGGTGCAATTGTCAGTTCAACCTGCGACCGGGTTTTCGGCAAAAGGCCCTTCGAGGCCGCGAAGGCGCGGCACCTCAGGGTGAGGTTAAGTTGTTAAATTCCCTCTTGCTGAGGAGAGAGCCTCACTCTCAATCTTGGCGAGCCTCGAAGCACCGTCAACACAATCAACAGCCTCAAATCCTCACACCCGCATCGGCATCAGCACATAGAGGGAATTTGCATCATCGGGATCCCTGACCAGTGTCGGCGAACCGGAATCCTGGAATTCGAAACGGATGGTCTCGGCAGTGATCTGGCTGGCCACATCCAACAGATACCGCGAGTTGAAGCCGATCTCGATCAAGTCCTTGTCATAGTCCACCACAAGCTCTTCTTCGGCTGAACCTGAATCAGGATTGTTGACGACGAGGGAAAGCTTGTGGTCATGCAGGGACAGTTTCACCGCGCGGCTCTTTTCCAGCGAGATGGTTGAAACCCGGTCCACTGCTTGTGCGAAGGGCTTGGCATCGGCGATCAGGATCTTGTCGTTGTTGCGCGGTATCACCCGCTCATAATCCGGGAATGTGCCATCAATCAGTTTCGACGTCAGCACCAGATGATCCGCTGAAAAACGGATCTTCGACGATGACAGCGCCACTTCGACATTGCCGACATTGCCTTCCAGCAGCTTGACAATTTCCTGCACGGTTTTTCGCGGCACGATCACCCCCGGCATGCCATCGGCACCGTGCGGCAGTGGCACTTGTGCCTGGGCGAGGCGATGGCCATCGGTTGCTACTGCCCGCAAGGATTCCGAAGGCGCGTTCTGGTGCAGATAAATCCCGTTGAGATAATAGCGGGTTTCCTCGGTTGAAATGGCAAAGCGGGTTTTTTCGATGAGGAACTTGAGCGAGGATACAGGAAGTTCAAACTGGTTGCCAAATGTGCCGCTGGAGAGATCGGGAAAATCTTCGGCAGGCAGGGCTTGCAGGGCAAATTTGGAACGCCCTGCCGTGATGCTGATGCGCGAACTGTCGGGCCCCTGTTCCAGCGCCAGCTGGGCACCTTCAGGCAATTTGCGCACGATGTCATAGAGCATGTGGGCGGGCACAGTGGCTGCCCCTTCGCGAGACGTTTCGGCCACCACCGATTCAACAATTTCGATATCCAGATCGGTTGCCGTCAGTTTCACCATGCCCGATGTGGCCTGCACCAGAACATTTGACAGGATGGGAATGGTGTTGCGCCGCTCCACAACACTTTGAACATGGTTCAAGGCTTTGAGAAAGGCTGATCGCTCGATGGTGACACGCATGGCTGACTGATATTCCGAATGAGGGAGACAATTGCTTTTGGGCCGCGAACCTTGGCGGTTTGCGGCCCATTTTTCAAGCTGGATTCTGTTGTTTTAAGCTATTGTTGTTCGACCAGCCGGATCAGCAAAGCCACATCCTTCGCCAGGTTCTCGTCTGTCCTGATCTGCTCATCGATCTTGCGAACCGCATGCAGCACGGTTGAATGGTCACGCCCGCCAAAACGCCGTCCGATTTCCGGCAGCGAACGGCTGGTAAGTTTCTTGGCGAGATACATGCCGATCTGCCGGGGCACCACCACAGTGCGGGCGCGGCGGGGTGACAACAGGTCGGCCTTCGCCACATTGTAATGGCGACCCACCACTTTGAGAATGTCGTCGATCTTGATCCGGCTGGGATCCTGGTTGCCCTGCATGGCCGCATCGCGCAACACCATGCCTGCGAGATCAAGGGTGATTGGCTGGTTGTTGAACTGCTGATAGGCAATGACGCGGTTGAGCGCGCCCTCAAGTTCGCGCCCGCCGCCTGCAATGCGGTGGGCAATCAGATCAAGTACATCTGATGAAATCATCTGCTGGGGATCACGGGCGACCATCAGGCCATGGCGGGCCTCGACAATCTTGCGCCGCAATTCTTCATCTGGAGCCTCGATGTCAATCACCAGTCCCCCCAACATCCGCGACCGCATCCTGAGGTCAATGGCATCCAGCTGGGCTGGCGGCACATCCGCGGCAATCACCACCTGGCGTTTTGCATCCACCAGCGAGTTGAAGGCATGGCAGAATTCCTGCTGCATGGATTTGCCTTGCAGAAACTGGAAGTCATCAATCAGCAGCACATCGACATTCTGGAACTGGTCCTTGAACGATAGGGTATCGCGCTGGCGCAACGCCTGGATAAAGCCCACCATGAAGCGTTCAGCCGTCAGCATCAGCACATTGCGGCGGGGCTGGGTTTTCTTGACCTGGTGGGCAATGGCATTCAACAGGTGGCTTTTCCCAAGGCCTGTCGGTGCATGGATGTAGAGCGGGTTAAAGCTCAGGACAGTTCCGGGAGCCGCCTGGGCCACCCGCTGGGCCGCTGCGTGGGCCAGTTGGTTGGCAGCGCCAACCATGAAGGTGTCGAATGTCTGGCCGATCTCGGATCCGCTTGCTTCAGTTGCGCCTGCCGTTTGGGCTCGCAGTGAAACTTCAGCATCAAATGTCGACAGTTGGCGAGCGGTGGCGGCTGACCCTTCGCCTGTGCCATTGGCAGCTGTACGCAAGCTGGCTGGTTGCAGCCGCACAAAGGCAGGCAGTTGCCTCGCCACACTGGACGTGGCCGGAACCTGGCCCTGGTTCCTGACCTTGATGACCAGAGTTAAACCCATTGCCAGTTCGGCTTCGGCAATGGCCCGCAATTTTTGCAGATAGTGGTTTTCAATCCAGCTCTTGAGAAAACGCGTCGGCACCGAAACCAGGATTTGGTCAGCTGACAGCCCTTCGATTTCCATGCGGGCAAACCACGAGTTGAACAGGTCCTCACCCAGTTCGGCGCGCAACCTTGTTTGAATTCTCAGCCATTTCCCGCGCATTTCAGCCACTGTCAAAACGGCCTTTTCGGCCCCCGCTGGTGTGTTTATATGGATCGCCACTGTTTCTGTGGACCGTATTTTCGTCATGTGCATTTTATCGCCACCCGCACAATCCCCAGTCACAAGACCGAAACTGCAACAAGCCTGCCCCCTGTTATGCTCCTCCCAACCGGGAATCATCATTCCCTGATCAGAAGCGCTTTTCTGTTCGTGACTGGAAAAATCCGCTGGGAGCCCACAAAAAAATCACTGCCGGATGTCAAAGACATCAGCATGGACACAACCCCGCGCAACGCCAAACCAACGCTTGACGCATTCCCACTCACATTTAATGCTTGTTCAAAGGGTTAACCTCACCCCCTGAGCCGCCGTCCCTGTCACACTCGCAATCCGCCGTCCATTGGAAGGACAATTGGTTCCCGGTGACTTGGGTTGAGACTAAGCAAGTGGCAGAGGTTGGTGCAAGGTGTTTCCCAACGTGTCAGCTTGCAAACGCCTGCAGAGGCAACTTCTTTGCTTGAGCGTGGTTGCTGCAGGCGACATGAATTTGTCATAAGTAGCTGAAATTCTCGGGCGATTCCGAATGCTTGCTGTCGCCTTTGGGCCGCAGCCTAAAAGTTCCGTGTCTTTAAATTTATTTCCGCGACAACAGTACCTGGCCAGCTGGCGTGAGAACACCCCCGTACCACTCGCCAACCAATTGAAAATAAATGATTATTTGATTCAATATGGTCTTTACCCGGACAAAAAAAGACGCCGCTGACTGAAATCAGCGGCGTTTGTTTGCTTTGGAGAAATTTGGCAAGCCACAAGCTTTCAAAGCGCTTGCGGAACTTCCAGTCCAATCCGATTACGTGGCCATGGCCCGCACACGGGCGGTCAGGCGCGATACTTTGCGCGAGGCCGCGTTTTTGTGCATGACACCTTTTTGCGCACCACGGGCAAGTTGCGGCGTTGCCGCTTTCAAAGCCGTTTCAGCGTCGGCCTTCTTGCCCGAGGCAATGGCTTCCTCGACTTTGCGAACGGTGGAGCGCACCAGGCTGATGCGGTTCTTGTTGATGGTGGCGCGCCGTGTGGCAACACGGGTTGCCTTCTTGGCGGATGATGTATTGGCCATGAATGATCCTGTAGGGGTTGAAACTCTCCCGTTTCAAAAACAAAACGGGTGCCATCAAGCCAAGGGCCCATGGCAGTTGGCGGGCTTATTGGCATGAAAGGGGGCTGGCGTCAATTGCGCGATGAAAGGCATGTGCCAGCCACTCTTGATTCAGATCAGGCACCCTCATATGACGGGCCAACAGGAGTTGTAAAATGTTCAGCGAAACCCGGCCCTGGGGGGCCTTTCATGTCTTGGATGAACAGCCGGGCTTCAAAGTGAAACGCTTGTCCGTGCAAGCGGGCGGACGACTTTCCCTGCAAAGCCACAAGCACCGCTGGGAACACTGGACCGTGGTCAACGGCACAGCCACCGTCACCGTCGACGCCACGATACTCACCCTCACGAGGGGACAGTCAGTTGATATTCCCTTGGGCGCAAAACACCGGCTGGAAAACCTGCATGAGGGCATCGTCGACATCATAGAGGTGCAGTTTGGTGACTACCTCGGTGAGGATGACATCATCCGCTATGACGACATCTACAACCGAAGGTGATCAATTGATCTTTTCGAACCGCCCGGTCTTGGCCGACTTGAACAGCGCATCGATGATTTTCATGTTGGTGATGGCATCTTCAATGCCCCAGGCCAGTTTCTGCTTTTTGCGAATGGCCCTGCCAAAGCCCTCGACCTCCTGGGTATATTGATCAATCATCGGCAGCGACACCCACTCCCCCTCGTTCATGGCCATGCCTTGCACGAAATAACGGTTGGGTTTGTCGGGCGGTGCGTTGAAAGGAATTTCGATTTCAATCCGGCCTTTGGTGCCCATGATCTGTACGCGCTGGAAGGGTGCCAACTGGGTTGAAACCGTGAAAGTCAGATGCCGGCCCTTGCTGAATTCCAGAATGCCCCCCGCCAGACGGTCCACCCCGAACTTCGGATCATTCTCGATGGTTGCCGCCGCCCGCAGGGGATCACTGTCAAAAATGAAGCGCGAGATGGTGATGGGATAACAGCCAATATCCAGCATGCCGCCGCCGCCAATGCCTGCCATGTTGCGGACATTCTTGGGATCGCGGTTGAAGTAGCTGAACATCACCTGGATGGCACGCACTTCACCAATCTCGCCTTTCTTGACCCGCGCCCGTACCTCCAGCCACTGGCTGGCATAACGCACCATAAAGGCCTCGGCCACCAATCTGGTTTTGGGCAATTTGCGCAGTTGCAGGGCTTCTTTCGCCGTGATGGCAATGGGTTTTTCACACAATACATGCTTGCCAGCTTTGACGGCAGCGATTGTCAGGGGCACATGCAGGTGATTGGGCAGGGGATTATAGACCGCCTCAATCTCTGGATCGGCCAGCAGCTCTTCATAGGAACCATAGGCCTTGGGAATGCCGAGTTTGTCAGCTGCAGCCCGGGCGGTTTTCAGTTTGCGCGAGGCGATGGCAACAACGTCGATCTCCGCGCTCTTCAACATGCCGGGAATGACTTTTTCCAAGCCGATATTGGCGGTGGAGATAATGCCCCATTTGACTGGCTTCATGAGTGCTGTCCTTTTCAGAAGTTGAAGGCTGTGCCTGCCTGAAGCTTTGGCAGATTGAGATGCGATGCGATAGACTGACCGATGTCGGCGAAGCTTTTGCGGTGACCGATGCTTCCCGGAAGCATGTCAGGTCCAAAGGCCATAACAGGAATTTGTTCGCGGGTATGGTCAGTGCCCGTCCACGTCGGATCATTGCCGTGGTCGGCGGTGAGCACCAGCACGTCGCCGTGTTGCAGCTGGGCAAATACAAGGGGCAATGCCCTGTCGAATTCTTCCAGCAGCTTGCCGTAGCCGATGGGGTCGCGGCGGTGGCCAAAATTTGTGTCGAAATCCACGAAGTTGGTCATCAGGAAACCACCCTCTTGCAGTGTCGGCATGAGAGCAATCACTTTCTCCATCATGGCGGCATTGCCCGAGACCTTGACTTCCTCGCCCGTGCCGTCATGGGCATAGATATCGCCGATCTTGCCAACGGAGATGACATGGCGTCCTGCTGTTGTCGCCGTCTTCAACAAAGTCGGGGCTGGCGGTTTGATGGAATAATCCTTGCGGTTGCCCGTGCGTACAAAGTTCTCCCGGCTGCTGCCGAGGAACGGCCTGGCAATCACCCGTCCAAGCCTGCTCGCATAGGTCAAGTCCCGCACCACTTGGCAGAGGTCATAAAGTTGTTGGAGGCCAAACGCTTCTTCGTGTGCGGCAATCTGAAAGCAGCTGTCGGCTGACGTGTAGGCGATGGGTTTGCCGCTGCGCAGATGCTCTTCGCCAAACTCCTCAATGACCTTGATGCCGGAGGCATGGGCGCAGCCCAGCAGGCCCGGTATGTTTGCCAGCCTGACGATGTCGTCAATCAGGCTTTGCGGAAAAGCCGGAATGGTTTCGGGGTAATAATGCCATTTGAAGGGCACGGGCACACCGGCAATTTCCCAATGTCCGGTGATCGTATCCTTGCCGTCTGATACTTCCTGAGCATGACCCCAGCGACCAATGACTTTTGCATCAGGAAAGGGATTGGACCCGCCGACTGCTTGCGCTGTTAGACCCAACCCCAGCGAAGCCATGTGTGGCAGATTGAGTTTCATGCTTTCCGCGATATGTCCGAAGGTGTTTGTCCCCGCATCGCCGAACGCTGCCGCATCCGGCGCATGGCCGATGCCGAAGCTATCTAGAATGAAGAGGAAGGCGCGGGGCATCAGGGCGCAATCCGCTCGATGATGTTGGGACCAGATGCGCCGTTTTCGCCGATCGTGTAGGCAGCTTTGATGATGGCAGCGGCTTTTTCGAAATCAGCCTCAGTCTGTGCATGGATCAGGCAAAGCGGCGTTTCGAAATCTGACCGGCAGCCCTTGCCCAAAAGATTTTCCAAACCAACCGCGTGATTTATCTTGTCAGATGACACGCGCCTGCCGCCGCCCAGTTCAATGACGGCGAGGCCCAGTTCACGGGTACGGATCGAGGCGACCATGCCCTCATCATCCGCATAAACCGCTTTGACAATGGGTGCCCGTTTCAGTTGTTGCTGATGGTTGGCTAGAAAATTGGCAGGGCCGCCCAAGGCTCTGGTCATCCGGTCAAAATGTTCGGCTGCCCGGCCCGATGTCAGCGTGGCTTGCAGTTTTTGACGCGCCTCAACGGGAGTGGCAGCAAGTCCCACACTCAACAACAGTTCAACACCCAGCGACAGATTGATGTCTGCAACGCGGGCATTGCTCAGCCTACCCAACAGGAATTCTGCCGCATGAGCCACTTCCAGCGCATTGCCAGCGCAGGAAGCCAAAGGCTCATCCATGTCGGTGATCAGCGCCGTGGTCTTCAGGCCAGCCCCATTGGCAACTGCAACGAGAGAGGTGGCAAGGGCACGGGCCTCTTCGATGTTGGTCATAAACGCCCCAGAACCACACTTCACATCCATGACCAGATGCTGCAAGCCTGCAGCGAGTTTTTTGGAGAGTATGGAGGCGGTGATCAGCGGCACGCTTTCCACCGTCGCCGTCACATCGCGGATGCCATAGAGGCGTTTGTCGGCAGGTGCCAAGTCAGCCGTCTGGCCGATGATGGCGCAACCAACGTCACGGGTGACCTTTTTGAACAAGGCAATATCGGGCGTGGTGTTGTAGCCGGGAATTGCATCGAGTTTGTCCAGCGTTCCGCCGGTGTGACCAAGGCCACGCCCCGAAATCATTGGCACAAACATCCCGCAAGCCGCCAGCATGGGGGCGAGCATCAGCGAAATATTATCGCCAATGCCGCCCGACGAATGCTTGTCAACCACAGGTCCGGGTAATTCCCATTGCAGCACCGTGCCGGAATCGCGCATGGCCAATGTAAGACCTACAGCTTCATCCCGTGTCATGCCCTTGAAGAACACCGCCATGGCAAAGGCCGCAACCTGGCCTTCTGAAACGGCACCCGAAGTCAGCCCTGAAATAAAGTCTTTCACTTCATCAGTTGACAGCGCAGCGCCGTCCCGTTTGCGGCGGATCACCTCTTGCGGCAGCATCAGGCCATGTCCCTGAAATAGCGCGTTAGCAAACGTTGCAATTGGCTTGCAGCCTTCCCACCCTCGCGTTTGGTTTCCTCATGGGAGGGCGATGCGCCCTTGATGCCCGCCGCCAGATTGGTGATGGTGGAGATGGCCAGCACCTTGATGCCCAGCCGTCTGGCGATGATGGTTTCAGGCGCCGTTGACATGCCAACCGCCGTGCCGCCGATGATCTGCATCATCCGGATTTCGGCAGGTGTTTCAAAACTCGGCCCCGAATACCAGCAATAGACGCCTTGTTTCAGGGGAATTTTTTCGGCCTTCGCCGCCGCCAGCAGATGCTTTCGCAAATCCGCATCATAGGCATTGGTCATCGAGACAAAATTCTCGTCGCCATGCTGGCCAATCAGCGGGTTCATCCCGGCACAATTGATATGGTCCGTCAGGACCATGAGGGAGCCGGGCTTCATGGAAGCCTTGAGCGATCCCGCCGCATTGGTGAGAATGAGTGTTTCAATGCCTGCGGCCTTCAATTGATCAAGCACGGGTCGCATCACTCCGGCATTGCCTGACTCATAAGGGTGCGCCCGACCTGCCAGTACCACAACCTCTTGTCCGCTGATTTTTCCCACATAAAGCTTGCCCGCATGGCCGGAAATCTTCGGCAGCGGAAAACCCGGAAGATCAGTATACGGAATAATCAGCGGCTGCTCTACCGCCTCCACCAGTGATCCCAGCGCCGAGCCGAGGATGATGGCGGTTTTGGGGGCGTGTCTGCCAAACTTCGCATTCAGTTGATTCATCTTAACCACCCCTGTTTATTATAACAATTTTCTTGGCTTTCAGATTTTCGACGAGTTGAGCAGATACCCGGAGAAGAGTCTGTTCCGTCAGTCGGCCCCACACCTTCGCTCCTGGAGGTAAGTTCAACAAATTTGAAGGGCGGTCAAGGTTCACTTCGCCTAAATGCACAAATGCCCGCCGTGCACTTGTCAAACCAGCACTTTTCATGTCTTCTCGGGTTAGTTCGATTGACCCAGTTGCAGAACTGCCTTTTTGATCGCTGATCGCAACGAGAGCCAAAACAGTTTTCCCATTTCGGTCCAGCATGTTGATTGCAACACACACAGGCCGTTCTTTGGGGTGGTCGATCAACAAGTGTTGCCAGCGATAGGGATAAGAAATGACAGTACCCCGCCTGAAGCGGTCAATCGTCATATCCGGTTTTGCCGCTCAGGAAATCCTCCAATCCCTCAATAAGCATTTCCCTGATGTCGTCCGGCATATTCTCTACGGAGTAGGATTTTTGCGGATTGATCTGGTCGAAGGCGTCCTTCGACATGATCACAAAGCGGGATTTGCCATTCTTGGTGATGGCGACTGGGCCTTGAGTTGCCGCATGAAGCACGTCGCCTGTCCGGCGGGCGAGTTCAGCGGCGGTGAATGGACCGCGTGACTTGTCTATGTTGTCATGAAAATTCATGACACAATGATAGCCGAAAAACGTACTCTACGCAAATAGCTTGTTTTACGTATTATGCCAAATTCTCCGGCCCAAAGGATGCAGGCAGCAATTCATCCAGCGTAAAGGTCTGAACCAATTCGCCATCCTCCGTGCAGCAATGTATCTTTACTTCCCCCCCGGCAAACTCCCGGATTTTCTGGCGGCACCCCCCGCAGGGCGTGCACAGGTCATGGCCGTTGCCGATAACAACAACTTCCACAATGCGTTGGCCACCCGCCATGACCAGCGCCGAGATGGCCGATGTTTCAGCACACCAGCCCTGCGGGTAAGCGGCGTTTTCAATGTTGCAGCCAGCGTGTATCCGGCCGTTCTCGTCGCGCATGGCTGCACCAACATAAAAATTGGAATAGGGCGCATGGGACTTGACCCGGGCTTCCTTGGCGGCGGTGATGAGTTCATGCATGTCTTACCTGTCCTTGGAATAGGGGACGCCAGAGGCACGTGGCGGAATTGATTTGCCGATAAATCCGGCGAGCAGCACAACTGTCATTACATAAGGCAGCATGTTGATGAATTGCACGGGAATTTCCACAGAACCCAGTTTGAAGCCTTGCATGCGAATGCCAACGGCTTGCAGATAGCCAAACAGCAGGCAGGCCCACAAGGCAGGCCAGGCCCGCCAATTGGCAAAAATCAGGGCCGCCAACGCCATGAAGCCACGGCCCGCCGACATGTCGCGCACGAAAGACCCTTGCAAGGCCACCGAGAGATAGGTTCCGGCAAAACCGCAGAGTACACCAGCGATAATGACAGCCTGATAACGCAGCTTTGTCACACTGATTCCCGCCGTATCAACCGCATGGGGGTTTTCACCCACCGCCCGCAGGCGCAGGCCAAAACGCGTCTTGGCCAATGCCCAAGCCGAAACCGCCACACTGATAAAGGCCAGATAGACCAGGATGGAATGGCCGTTGATGATCTTGAAATAGCCGCCCCACGCATCAAGCATTGGAATATTCAGCACCGGAAACAGCGCATCGCCTGAAAGCGCTGGCGTGCGCCCGCCTTCCTTGAACCAGGCATTGCCAATGACCACGGCAAGCCCCGCCGCCAGCATGTTGATGGCCACACCCGACACCACCTGATTGCCGCGCTGGTGGATAGAGGCGTAGCCATGGATTAGCGAAAAACCAATTGATACGAAAATGGCAAGCAGAAGCGCCAGCCACGGCGAGCCATAAAACGCCCCCGCAGCAGCTGCGGTGAAGGCCGCAATCAGCATCTTGCCCTCAAGGCCGATATCAACAATGCCGGAGCGCTCCGACCACAGGCCTGCAAGACAAGCGAATATCAGGGGTATCGACATTCGAACCGTCGACGAAAGTGTTTCGGCCCCAAGGAAGATTTCCAGCATCAGTCCTCCGCCTTGAAAAACAGCGCCGTGAGCCACGGCCGGAAGGCCTGTTCCAACGCGCCCATGAACAGGATGATGAGGCCCTGCACTACCACGATCATGTCGCGGTTGATATGTTGTTTGGCAAATGTCAGTTCCGTGCCCCCTTGATAAAGCAATCCAAACAGCATGGCGGCGAGCACAATGCCGATGGGATGATTGCGGCCCATCAGGGCAACCGCAATGCCGACAAAGCCAGCACCCTGCACATATTCCAGCAGCAGGCGGTGCTGGGCCCCGAGAACTTCATTGACCGCCACCAGGCCCGCCAGCCCGCCTGATATGGTCATGGCAATGATGATAATGCGATCCGGCTTGATGCCGGCATAGGTCGAGGCATCACTGTTCAGTCCAACAGCGCGAAGTTCATAGCCAAGCTTGCTGCGCCAGAGGAAATACCAGACGATCCACGCCACCAGAAATGCCAGGAACACCGTAAGATTGAGGGGGGATGCAGGCAGGCGATAGTCAAAAAACGCCTTGGCGATTTCGCGAAAACTCAGGATGTAGGCTGACGTCAGTTCACGGCTTTCCACCGCCATTTTTCCCACTGGCCGAAACCAGTAGTTGATGAGATAAACCATCAGGCTGGAGGCGATGAAGTTGAACATGATTGTGGTGATGACAATATGGCTGCCGCGCTTGGCTTGCAGATAACCCGGCACCACACCCCAAAGGGCACCAAATAATGCCGATGCAATGATGGCCAGGGGAATCAACAGGGGCCACGGCAGAAAATCCAGACCGAGACCCACCATGGCCGCACCAAGACCTGCAAAATACGCCTGGCCTTCACCACCGATGTTGAACAGGCCGGCATGAAAAGCCACGGCCACGGCAAGGCCTGTAAAGATGAAATTGGTGGCGTAATAAAAAAGATAGCTCCAGCCCTTCAGGGACCCGACGGCACCCTTGATCATGATGCCCAGGCATTCAATCGGGTTCTCGCCAATCGCCACAAAGATTGCCGATGTGGCAACAAGCGCCAAAAGCAGATTGAGGACGGGGATCAATCCAACATCAACCCAGACCGGAAGATCGCCGCGAGCGGTCATGATAACTTTCCCACCCGCAGCAGGCCCTTCGAGGCTCGCAAGAACTCGCACCTCAGGGTGAGGGATATACCGGAATCCTCACCCTGAGGTGCCCGCGCCTTCGCGGGCCTCGAAGAGCCTCCGGTGATTGAGATGCTTTCCATCACGCCGCATCCTTCTGAACGCCAGCCATCAAGAGGCCGAGTTCCCGTTCATCCGTCTCACCTGCCCGTTCACCCATGATGCGACCGGCAAACATCACGATGATCCGGTCCGACAGGGAACGGATTTCATCGAGTTCGACTGAAACCAGCAAAATGGCTTTGCCCTCGTCGCGCAACTGGATCAGCCGCTTGTGAATGAATTCAATCGCACCGATATCAACGCCGCGGGTTGGTTGTCCGACGATCAAGAGATCCGGATCCCGTTCGATTTCCCGGGCGAGAATGATCTTCTGCTGGTTGCCACCTGAAAACTTTGAACTTTTCAGCAGGGGATTGCTGGGCCGCACATCGAAGCTCAGCATTTCCGCCTGGGAACGCTTGATCACCGCTTGGCGATCCAACCGAAACCCCTGACCCAGTTTCTCGTCGCGGTGCCAACCCAATATGGCTGATTCTGATGCATCAAAAGCCGTGATCAGTCCCCGGTGCTGGCGATCCTCAGGCACGTGGGCCAACCCTTCTGCACGCGCGTGGGCAGGATCGCCCAAGTTGCCAATGCTTTTGCCCTCGAAGATGATCTCGCCATTACTGGGCTTTGCAATCCCGGCAATGCAATCCAGCAATTCAGACTGGCCATTGCCCGAAACCCCGGCAATGCCGACGATCTCGCCTTTGCGCACCGTGAAGGAAACATCATCGACGCGGGCAATATTTTTGCGGTCGCGCCAAGACACATGTTTCACGTCAAGGACGATTTCGCCGGGCTTGGCCTTGGCTTTTTCCACCCGCAACAACACACGCCGGCCCACCATGGCTTCGGCCAGTTCTTCCACTGATGTGTTTTTGGTTTCAAGATTGGCAACAAGTTCGCCCCGCCGCATCACAGCCACATGATCTGTGATTGCCATGATCTCGCGCAATTTATGGGTAATCAGGACAACGGTTTTGCCCTGGTCGCGCAGGGTTGCCAAAATGCGGAAGAGATGATCGGCTTCATCAGGCGTCAGCACACCGGTGGGCTCATCGAGAATGAGAGTTTCTGCGCCTTTGTAAAGCGCCTTGAGGATTTCAACGCGCTGCTGCAACCCCACCGGAAGTTCACCCACCACAGCATCGGGGTCCACATCCAGTTCATATTCATCGGCCAGCCGTTTGAGTTCGAGGCGGGCCTTGGCAAGGGCCGGTCCGATGAACGCGCCACCCTCCGCCCCCAGCACAATATTTTCCAATACCGTAAAAGGTTCAACCAACATGAAATGCTGGTGCACCATGCCAATGCCAAGGGCGATGGCGTCGGTTGATGACTTGATTTTTGCAGGTTTTCCCTTGACCCTGATCTCGCCTTTGTCGGCGGCATAAAAGCCAAACAGGATCGACATCAACGTGGATTTGCCAGCCCCGTTTTCACCGACAATGCCATGGATGGAGCCTTGGGCAATCGACAGCGACACATCCTTGTTGGCGTGAACCGCCCCAAAGCGTTTGTCGATGTTGATGAGTTCAATGGCGGGGGTCATGTGACAACAACGTTTTCCGTCTCATCTCTCCCGCTTGCGGGAGAGGACGCCGCGAAGCGGCAGGTGAGGGCCTGTCAAATATCAAAAGGCCCTCACCGGCATCGCTGCGCTCTGCCACCTCTCCCGCAAGCGGGAGAGGTGAAGTGTGTTACTCAACCGGGCACTTGTTGTCGGACATGTAGTCATGCACCTTGATCGAGCCATCAATGATGCCAGCCCTGGCTTTTTCAACAGCCGCAGCCATGTCGGCCGAAACCAGCGCCTTGTTGTTGTCATCCATGGCATAGCCCACGCCATCTTGCGCTAACCCCAATGCTTGCAGATTGGCAACGCCACCCTTGAAGGTGCCGTCCTTGCCGGATTTCATGACGTTGTAAACCGCAACATCAACACGCTTCAGCATGGAGGTCAGGACTTTGCCGGGATAGAGATAGTTCTGGTTGGCATCAACGCCGATCGAAAGCGCACCACCTTCAGAAGCGGCCTTCAGCACACCGAGACCTGTGGCACCAGCGGCTGCATAAACCACGTCCGAACCCTGGCTCATCTGGCCCTTGGTGATTTCACCACCCTTGACGGGATCGTTCCAGGCGGCACCCGTGTCACCCGTCATGTTCTGGATGACCTTGGCATCGGCTTTCGTGGCTTTCACGCCTTGGGCATAGCCGCAGGCAAATTTTCGGATCAATGGAATATCCATGCCACCAACAAACGAAACCGTGCCGGACTTCGAGGCCATGGCAGCCAGAACGCCGACGAGATAGGAACCCTCATGTTCATTGAACACGATGGATTGCACGTTTGGCAGGTCAACAACCATGTCAACAATGGCAAATTTCAGCTCGGGATATTCCTTCGCCACTTTTTCAACAGCCGCAGCTTGGGCAAAGCCCGCTGCGATGATTGGCGAAAAACCCTGGTCGGCAAAATTGCGGATGGCCTGTTCGCGCTGGGCTTCGTTGGCGATTTCAAATTCGCCATAGGCAACGCCCGTATCGGCCTTGAACTTTTCCGAACCGTTAAACATCGATTCGTTGAAGGACTTGTCGAACTTGCCACCGATATCAAACACAATGGCTGGTTTGTCGTCAGCCGCAAAGGCCGACACCGCCATCATGGCAGTGAGTGCAGCAGCGCCGAGTAGTTTCTTGATCATGTTTATCTCCCTGATTCTTGACACAAAAATTTTGACTGGCTGATCAAGCCTGGGCCTAGAAGACGACAATTTCAAGCATTTGGCAAGCGGCCATAGAAGCGTACTTGAAGAATCCCCTTGAAGAATACCCGGGCACTGCACATATCGGTTTTGCACCGGATGGCGGGTCTTTGGAACGTTGTCGGGTGGCTGCTGCAAAAGGGTCGTCATGTCTCGGGTTTCTGTTTTTACCTCTCCGCTATTTCTGGGATTTGAGCCGCTGGAACGGCTTTTGGACCAGACAGCAAAGCCATCGGAAGGCTATCCACCCTATAATATCGAGCGCTTTGCAGCTACCGAAAGCCAGCTGGAGGCTTGGCGCATCACTTTGGCTGTGGCGGGTTTTGCCGAAACTGATCTGGAGATTGCGGTTGAAGAAAGCCAACTGGTGATCAGGGGTCGCCAGCCTGAAGAAACCCAGCAACGCGACTTCATGCACCGGGGCATTGCCGGGCGGGCTTTCACCCGGTCATTTGTCTTGGCGGAAAGCATGCAAGTACAATCAGCCGGACTGGGAGATGGCTTGCTTGCCATAAAAATCATCCGCACAACGCCCCAGCGACGTATCATCCCCATCAATGGTTTTTCAACGCAGAGGCAGAACCCGTGAACAATCTTCTCAATCAATTGACTCCCCAACAACTCGCTGGTCTTGGCGGCGGCGTGCTGGGTTACGTGCGTGAAATAGCGGCGCAAGATGCCAAAGCCATGCTCGGCAATGATATCAAGGTGCCGGGAACCGCCCGATTGTTCTGCCTCTACAACGCTGACGGTACGCCGATTTCGATTTCAGGTTCCCGCGAAGCCGCCTTGGGTTCGGCCTTTGAACATGATTTGACCCCGGCAAGCGTGAATTAGGAATTCGTGTGCGGCTAACTGGAAGCATCACCATGGTTTTCGTCATCCCGCCGAAACTGCACGACTGTGCGGAGAAACCTATGGATTGCGAGACATACTCCCGCGGTCGTCATTCCAGCCAAGCGTAGCCCTTGCGGAGCGCGAGCTGGAACCCCGCTTTCTTTCAACGGGTTGAATTTGTTGTCACCAATGCCGTCATTCCAAATCGCCCGCGACAGGGCGGGCGTTTGGAATGACGGCATTGGGCGTTAGACATGAGTTCGAATGGCATGGCAGTCCGGCATAATTGGACCTTTTGAAACCATTCGTTCGCCCCTAAAGCACTGGCATGTTTGCCAACCGCACTGTTGACAGTTCCTATGCCTGGTTCAGGCTTGCCATTTCGCTGGCACTTTCCACCATTGGTGGCATTGGCATGTGGGCTGGCATTGTCACCTTGCCGGTGATCCAGCAGGAATTTGGCATTGACCGGGCAGGTGCTTCGTTTCCCTATACCATGACCATGTTGGGTTTTGCCGTGGGTGGCGTCATGATGGGGCGTGTCGCTGACCGTTTTGGCATCATGGTGCCGATGATCATCAGCACCCTGGCGTTGGGGTTGGGTTTTGTCGCCGCCGCCGCCGCACCCGGCTATTGGACTTTTGTTGCAGCCCAGGCCGCAATCATTGGTTTTCTGGGGGTTGCCACAACATTTGGCCCCCTGGTGGCTGATGTTTCACTATGGTTTAAAAGCAATCGCGGCATTGCCGTGGCCATTGTCGCCAGCGGCGGTTATCTGGCTGGCGCTGTCTGGCCGCCCATTCTCACCCATGCCATGACAATTTATGGCTGGCGCACCTCCTACGTCTTCATTGGCGTGGTGTGCGTGGTACTGATGTTGCCCCTTTCGCTTTTCCTGCGGCCAAGGCTGGCGCAAGCGCCAGTTGCCAGTTTGCCCGCCAATGACAGTCCCACGACCGGCACCCCCCTGCTGCAAGGCTTGCTGGTTCTGGCGGGTCTTTCCTGCTGTGTTGCCATGTCGATGCCGCAGGTGCACCTGATCGCCTATTGTGGTGATCTGGGCTACGGGCCAGCAGCGGGAGCGCAGATGTTGTCCCTGTTGCTCGCCTGTGGCGTGCTCAGCAGGCTGCTGTCGGGCCTGTTGGCGGACAAGATTGGTGGCGTCAAAACCTTGATCATTGGTTCTGTACTGCAATGCCTCGCACTGATTCTTTACATACCCTTTGATGGTCTCACGTCGCTCTATCTGGTCTCCGCTTTGTTTGGCCTGTCGCAAGGCGGCATTGTGCCAAGCTATGCGCTGATCGTCAGGGATTACTTTCCCGCTCATCAGGCGGGAACGCGGATTTCGCTGGTATTGACCGCAACCGTGCTGGGTATGGCCCTGGGGGGGTGGCTGTCGGGTGAAATCTATGACTTTACAGGCTCCTACGCTTGGGCCTTTCTGCATGGCATTGGCTGGAACCTTGTCAACATGGCAATTGCCGCGTGGTTGATGCTGCGCAGGCGGTCTTCTGTCGGCCGCCCGGTAACGGTTTGAAGCAGTGCCATTAAGGCAAGCACAACTGGCGACTTGACGCTGACGGCATAACCGTCTTTGTTGCACTGCAATAGAACATGGACAATGCAATTACCCCTCGGATAACGGTTCCTCTTGGCGAACCGGCTTCCCTTCTGGAGATTGGTGCCAAGGCAGCGATGTTGGGTACGATGGCTGGTCTTGGTTTGCCCGTGCCCCAAGGCTTCGTCTTGACAGTTGAAACCTGTCGCCGCTTTGGTGAAAAAAATCCTGCCATTGCAGAGGCGGTAAAATCCGCCTTGCGCGATCTTGCCCAAACGGCTGCGTCTCCCCTGCTTTTATCGGTGCGTTGCAGCGCCACCATTGCCAGCCCCGGCATGGCAGAGGCAGTGCTCAACCTCGGCCTCAACGATGTTACAACAGAGGCCCTGGCCAAACAGACGGGCGAGAACCGCTTTGCCTTTGAGCGCTATCGCCGCTTCATCCAGAACTATGCGCAAGTCGTCATGGGTGATGATCCCGCCGCTTTTGAAGATGTCCTGGCGCTCTACATGGAGGAACAGGGCCATGTCTCCGACACCGAATTGCAGGGCTCGGACGCCCGTGAATTGGCCAACCGCTTCAAGGCGCAGTTTGAAAGCAACAATGGCGAGGCTTTTCCCCAGGATGCCGATAGCCAATTGATGGCGGCCATTGCCGCCATGTTGCGGGCGTGGAATGCGCCCAGGGCCCGCACCCACCGCAAGTTGCAAGGCATTTCCGAAGACGCAGGTCTTGCCATCATCATCCAGGTCATGGCGAATGGCGGCTGGGGTGAAGCCTCGGGTGCCGGCCGTGTCACCACCCGCCACAGCCAGACCGGCAATGCCGAATTGTCAGGCGAGTTCTTGCGTCACGCCTTGGGACCCGATCTCGTCGCCCGCCTGAAACCAACGCAACCCCTGGCAAGTTTGCCGGAGGCAAGTTTTGCGGTGCTTCAAGATGGACTGCAACGGCTTGAGAATCATTTGCGGGATGGTCTGGAAGCCGAGTTTGTTTTGCAAAGCGGGGCCTTGCATTTTCTCTCGGCCAAACCTGTCCGGCGCTCGGCCGCTGCAGGCCTGCACATGGCCATTGAATTTTCGAAGGCCGGATTGCTGAGCAAGGAAGAAGTGCTGTTGCGCATTGATCCCCTGTCGCTCACCCAAATGCTGCACTCCACCATCGATCCTGAAACCAAGCGCAGTGTCATTGCCACGGGGCTTCCGGCGTCGCCCGGTGCGGTCTCCGGCCTGATCATTTTTGATGCCGATGAGGCCCGGGCCTTGGCGGCTCTCGGACGCAGCGTCATACTGGTGCGCCCTGAAACCCAGCCTGAGGACATCAAGGGCCTGCATGCGGCAGAAGGCATTCTGACCACCAGGGGTGGCATGACCAGCCATGCGGCCGTGATTGCCAGAGGCATGGGCAAGCCTTGCGTGACCGGCGCGTCATCGCTTCGCATCGATGTGGCAGCTGGCAGCCTGACAGCACCAGGCCTCGTCTTGCGGCAGTTTGACATCATCACCATTGATGGCTCAACTGGACAAATCCTTCGGGGTGAAGTGGCCACCGCCAAGCCTGAATTGTCCGATGATTTTGCCACCTTGTTGACCTGGGCTGATGAGTATCGCCGCATGAAGGTCAGAGCCAATGCGGAAACCGCCCAGGATGCCCGCATGGCCCGCGACTTTGGCGCCGATGGCATTGGCCTGTGTCGCACCGAACACATGTTTTTTGAAGGTGACCGGCTGGTTGCCATGCGTGAAATGATTTTGGCTGATCGGGAACGCGACCGCCGCGCCGCCTTGGCCAAAGTCTTGCCGATGCTGCGGGGAGATTTTGTCGGCTTGTTTGAGATCATGGCAGGCAAACCCGTCACCATCCGCCTGCTCGATCCGCCCTTGCATGAGTTCCTGCCCGAAGGTGTTGCAGAAATCGAAGCTGTTGCCAAATCCCTTGGAGCTGACGTGGGTCTGTTGAAAAAGCGCATAGATGAACTCAAAGAGCAAAACCCAATGCTGGGCCACCGCGGCGTGCGGCTTTTGCTGAGCTATCCGGAAATCGTTGAAATGCAGGCCCGGGCAATATTTGAAGCAGTGGCCAATGTCCAGGTGATGACTGGAACGCCGCCCATTCCTGAAATCATGGTTCCCCTCGTGGTCTCGCGCGCCGAACTGGATTTGGTTCGGCAACGCATTGATGCCACGGCCAAAGCCGTGCAGTCCGAAACTGGTTTGAATTTCACCTATCTGGTGGGAACCATGATCGAACTGCCGCGCGCCGCCCTGAAAGCCGCCGACATTGCTCCGTCGGCCGAATTCTTTTCATTCGGCACCAACGACCTGACCCAGACAACCTTTGGCATCAGCCGGGACGACAGTTCCCGCTTCATCAGCGAATACCAGACCATGGGTATTCTCAAGCATGATCCCTTCGTCACCCTCGATATTGAAGGGGTTGGCGAACTCATCGAAATGGCGGTGCAGCGCGGCCGCCAAACCCACCCGGATATCCAGCTGGGCATCTGCGGTGAACATGGCGGCGACCCTGCTTCCATCGCCTTTTGTGAGGCGATCGGACTGGATTATGTCTCTTGTTCGCCATACCGGGTTCCCATCGCCCGACTTGCTGCTGCCCAGGCAAATCTGAGGTCCGTCAATAAAACCTATAAAAAACAATAGATTAAGGTTTTTTGCCAAGTGACCATTTTTTGCCAGAAAAGTGATGACTTTGGGTTGCCGGATTGGGTTAACCTGTGATAAAGGCCCTAGAGTTATAGTTACTGAATAGTAATTTTGTGTGGGCCATCAGTCGGGAAAAGATCATTGCAGCCACCGAAGTATCGTAGCCGAAACCAATGGGATCATCAAATGATGGCAGAGCCAGTGCGTCGCAAGGGCCTGTTTCAGGAATATTCCCCCTATGTGTTTGGCGGCCTGATGATGGTGGCGGCTTTTGCTTTTGCCGGACATCAGATCGGACGCAATGCATCGGCCCATACAGCAATTCCTGATATTCTGGTTCCCGCCGAAGAGCAGAAGTCATCGCTTTCTGAAAAAAGTTCCCTGCTGTTGACCGAAGATAATTTTGCGCTGGTTGATTTCAATCAATTGCGCCGCCAGACGGTTGAACTGGATGGCAAGGGTGACATGATCGTCATGGATCCTGGTGAAGCACCTGAACCCGCACCACATGTCATTGATGTCAAACCTGTGCTCAAGCCGGTGAAGAAAGTGGCAGCCTTGGTTGAACGCCGCTTGCGCATTGAACCCGCGGCCGTCAATCTCAAGGATGAAAGCGTCCAGGAACCCAAATCAGTGGTCAAGCGCTTGGCCATTGCGCCAAAGCCCGCCAATATTGACGCATCGTTCAAATTGAAGAAATCTGACAAGCAAAAGATCGTGGCCCAGCGACGCGTACGTTTGGCCGAGGAAAATTGTCTGGCCCGTGCGGTTTATTTTGAGGCCCGTTCCGAATCAGAAATGGGCCAGCTTGCCGTGGCCAAGGTCATCTTGAACCGGGTGAAATCGCCGAATTATCCCAAAACCATTTGCGGTGTGGTCTATCAAGGTTCAAACCGCCGCAATTCCTGCCAATTCTCCTTTGCCTGCGATGGCCAGCCTGATGATGTGAAACAGCCCGGCGCATGGGTCAATTCCAAGCGTGTGGCGCAAAAGGCCCTGGCGGGCGACAGCATCATCATGAAGAAACTCAACTCCAATGTCGTCAACTACCATGCTGACTATGTGAAGCCGAAATGGTCGCGTGCCATGCGCCGCGCCGTCAAGATTGGCCGCCACATTTTTTATCAAGGCGGCTGAACTCAAACCGCAAGTTTGAATGGCGTGCCTTCGAAGGCATCGACACCCCTGCCTATCTTCGCGATGGCAGCCGTCATGCGACCTTCCCGTCCCAAAGCTTCGTCGGCCAAGGCAACCAGCAATGGATTAGGGGTGGCCGATGGTGCAGCAGTCCGCAATTCATTTGCCAAAAGCATTTCATCTTGGCCAGGGCGCAGCAGGCAGCTGGCAATGTAACCCGCCGCAGTGGAGCGGCTGATTCCCGCCCAGCAGTGGATGAGCAGTGGTGACGCAGCATTCCATTGGCGCAAGAACGCCAGCAACTTCGCCATGTCTTCTGAACCGGGAGCCGACAGTCCCGGCGTCACCGCTGCCACATCGTGAAAGCTCAAACGCAGATGATTGGCTGCGGGCAACGTGCCAAATACCGGGTGCTGGGCATCCGGCCCCAAAATGCCGATGGCATGTCCAGCCTTGTGCTGTGCCAGCAGTGAGGTTGCCTCACGCAATGATGAAACGATGATTGTGCCGTGTTTCATGTGATATCCCACAGGCTATTGAAACGCTGTAAAAACCGGACACTGGAATCTGCGGCCGGCAAAGGTGTCAAAACCGAATCAAAGCCATCGAGGGCTTTGGGAATGCCAAAAAACTTCCGCGCCTCGGCAACCGAAAATCCGGCAAGTTGTATGGCTTCAAGATAAGCTGAAGTCTTGTCGGCCTGTTTGATCAGGTCCAACAACTGTGCGTCGAGCGAGGCCGGCAAGCCAAACCGTCGGTGAATGGCTGCCAGCAAGCGGTTTTCGAAGGCTTTGTAATCCATACCCAGCGCCGCCTTGAAAGGCGAAATCATATCGCCCACAACATACTCTGGCGCATCATGGAGCAGGGCCGCCAGTCTTTGTGGCTTGCTGGCTTTAGGCATCCAGTGACCAAACAATTGTTCAACCAGCACGCTGTGTTGCGCCACTGAAAAAGCGTGATCGCCGTGGGTCTGGCCATTCCACCGCGCCACCCGGGCAAGGCCGTGGGCAATGTCTTCGATTTCAATATCGAGGGGTGAGGGATCAAGCAGGTCCAACCGCCTCCCCGACAACATGCGTTGCCACGCCCGCTTGCCATTAGCGACATCATTCATTTGCCGCGCACCAGTTTTTTGACGGCCTCATGGCGGTGGCAATCCACCATATGATCGTTCACCAGACCACAGGCCTGCATGAAGGCATAGACAATGGTGGGGCCGACAAATTTGAAGCCGCGTTGCTTCAAGTCCTTCGAGATTTTCTCGGCCAACAGGGTTTTCGTCGGCACGTCGCCCATGCCAAGCATCTGGTTCTGCAAGGGCTGGCCATCCATGAAGCCCCAGAGATAGGCCGAAAAATCCGCCATGCCGAGATAGATTTTTGCACTTTCAACCGCACCGACAATTTTCAGGCGGTTGCGCACAATGCCAGCATCCTGCATCAGGCTTTCAATCTTTGCGGCATCATAGCTGGCCATCACCTCAGGCTTGAAGCCATCGAAGGCTTCACGAAAATTTTCCCGTTTGCGCAGGATTGTAATCCACGACAGCCCCGCCTGAAAACCGTCGAGAATAAGTTTTTCAAACAGCGCGCGACTGTCATACTCCGGCACGCCCCAATCGGTGTCGTGATAATGCACATAAAGTGGATCAGTGCCGCACCACTGGCAACGACAAGTCCCATCTTCGTGTATCACAGCAGTCACTGCGCAATTCCCGGCAGTTCAAGATCATACTTCGCCCACAGGGGTTTTTGCACATGCAACCTGATCCCGCCTGTCATCACGGGATCTTTTACCTCTGCCAATTTGTCCAGCCGCAAAAGGGCAAGCCCGCGACCATGATCGCTGGATAACATCTCGCCCAAGCGTGTCGCACCTGATTCTACAGCGGTGCCCGCAATAGCAGTTCCATCAAAAGCAACGGGAAGAATCCGGGTTCGCGCCGTGCCGCGATGCTGCATGCGCGAAACAATTTCCTGCCCCACATAACAACCCTTGGCAAAATGCACCCCGTTCAATTGGTCGAGATTGGCTTCATGCAAGAACAGCGCACCCGAACCGATATCTGCAACGCTGTCAGCAATGCCATGGCGGTAACAGCGCAATTCATAACCTTCGCCCTCGCCAACAGAAGTTTTTTCAATCACTGCACGATAGCCCAACTCTGGCAAGCGCGGATCAGCATAGCACAGGCCCGGAAGATCGGCGGCGGGTGAAACGGCGACCGCCAAGTTCTCAGGTTGCTGAATCTCGATCTTGGCCCGCAAGCGATACAGCATCAGCTTCTGCATCAAGTCCGAAGCCTGCACCGCCGCACAATCAATGAACACCACACCTTCCCGGTGGCTGACAAACACATCATGCAGGATTTTTCCTTGCGGCGAGAGCAGGGCTCCATAGGCACATCTGCCTTCGGGCAGTTGCAACAGCTGGGCTGTCAACAAATTGTTGAGAAAAGCCAAAACACCATCTCCTGCCAATCGCAGCACGCTGCGGTCGGGTCTTGATTGGCGGGTGAAGGGGGCTATCGTCATCTGTGTTGCACTTGTCTTTACTCCTCTTTACGGAGTGTTGTTGCGTCGATCAAGGAAGGCGGGCTTGAGATGTCCAAGCATGTGGATTTGTTGCTGAAAGGTGCCACCGTCGTCAATCACGATGGTGTGGAGACCCGCGACATTGCCATCAACAATGGCCGTATTGCTGCGGTTGGCGATGTTTCTGGCATTGCAGCACGCGAGGTGCTGGATTGCCAGCACTTGCACATATTGCCAGGCGTCATCGACAGTCAGGTGCATTTTCGCGAACCTGGTGCGGAACACAAGGAAGACCTTGAAACAGGGAGCCGTGCAGCTGTCATGGGGGGCGTTGTCGGTGTGTTTGAAATGCCCAATACAAAACCAACAACGACTACCCCTGAAGCCCTGGCCGACAAGGTGGCACGGGCCAGGCACCGGATGTTCTGCGATTTTGCTTTTTACGTCGGCGGCACGCGCGACAACATCAATGAAATTCCAGCCTTGGAAAAGCTCGAGGGTTCTGCTGGAATCAAGGTCTTCGCTGGCTCTTCAACGGGTGATCTGCTGGTGGAAGATGACAAGGGTCTGGATGCCATCATCAGCAAAATTTCCCGCCGCGCCGCGTTTCACAGCGAGGATGAAATGCGTTTGCGGGCACGTCTGGGATATCAGGTTGCGGGCGATGCTTCCAGTCATCCAGTCTGGCGCGACGTCGAAGCTGCCCGCCTTTGCACCGAAAGATTGCTGAAAATCGCCAAACACCACGGCAAGCGCATCCATGTCCTGCATATCTCGACGGCAGAAGAACTACCGCTGCTCGCCGCCAACCGTGATTTCGCCACGGTGGAACTGACACCCCATCACCTCACCTTGTCGGCTGGAGATTACTCCCGACTTGGAACCAGGCTGCAAATGAACCCGCCAGTGCGTGAGGCCCGCCACCGCGATGCCTTGTGGCATGCCATCGCCTCGGGTCTTGTCGATGTCTTGGGTTCCGATCATGCGCCCCATACGCTGGTAGAAAAAGCCAAATCCTATCCCGCTTCACCATCAGGCATGACGGGGGTGCAGACATTGGTTCCCATCATGCTGGATCATGTGAACAAGGGTCGACTCTCCTTGCAACGCTTTGTCGATCTCACCTCCCATGGTCCCCAGCGGATTTTCAACCTCGCGGGCAAGGGCCGGATTGCCGAGGGCTGTGATGCGGATTTCACCATCGTCGATTTGAAGCGCAGCGAAACCATCACCAATCAGTGGATCGAAAGCCGCTGTGGCTGGACGCCCTATGACGGGGTGCACGTGCGGGGCTGGCCCGTCGGCACCATCATCCGGGGGCGTAAAGTGATGTGGCAGGGAGAGCTGGCAGACACCGCCCATGGTGAACCAATACGTTTTGCAGAAAGTTTGAAGTGCTGAACATTGTTGCCGGGGGCTTGGACAATCCACAGGTGATTGCCCTCTTGAAGCATCACTTCGACACCAACATCAGCGTGACACCCAAAGGCAGCGCCCATGTTTTCGATATCTTGAGGTTGAAGCAGCCTGATGTGCGGTTCTGGTCCGTCTGGGAGAATCAACAATTGCTGGGCACTGGCGCCTTGAAACAAATCAATGCGGACGACGGCGAAGTTAAATCAATGCATACATTGCAGGGCGTACGTCGCCGTGGTGTTGGATCGGCCTTGCTGAAGCAAATTCTCGCTGAAGCCCGCAGCGCCGGACTTAAGCGCCTCTATCTCGAAACCGGATCATTTGACTATTTTGCACCCGCCCGCGCCCTCTATTGCAAGCACGGCTTTCGGGAATGCGAAGCCTTCAGCGGTTACAAACCAGATGCCAATTCGACATTCATGATGCTGGAATTGTAGCGACACCAACGACGACTTGAGAACGTTGATCGACGAACTTTCTCGATAATCCCCTCCCCACAAGCACGTCTGTCCTGGGAAACTTATGGATTGGGATACATAATCCCACGTTCGTCATTCCAGCCAAGCGAAGCCCTTGCGGAGCGCGAGCTGGAACCCCGCTTTCTTTCAACGAGTTGAGCTTGTTGTCAGCAAAGCTGGTTTCCAAATCGCCCGCGATAGGGCGGGCGTTTGGAATGACGGTTTTGGGGAGTTAAAACAGCTGTTGGTATTTCTACTGCCTTGTCTTCATCACGGTGAATTCACCGGAACGGATGCGCTCGGGCAAGCGCTCGCACATCACGGCAACGGGCTCTTCGCCATAGCTGGCGATCATGTCGGAAAGGGCTGCAAATATTGCTGCCGTGGCAATGCAATCGGGATCAATGCCATCATAAACCGCTTCTTCCCAAGCCTCGAGGATGTAGCGCAGGGCGACTTGTTTTTCGTCCTGGACAGGGTGCGGTGAGTACGGCTTCAGGGTATGTTTGAGCATGTGATCGGGAGCCGCGCTTGGGGTTCTGTTGACAAGGGTTAACATAGCAGAGCCAAGCGTTACCGCGAGAGAGACCTTAACCTAAGGTTAACGCGAAAAGCAGGATTTACTTCAAATACTTGTCAAATCCCGTGCAAGTCGCACGGCGGTTTCAATATTTGGCACCAGGTCCAAACCGGCAAGTTTGCGGTAGTCAACCCATACCACCGCCATGGCATCATCAGCAGCGCATGCTTCACCCCGCAGGAAATTGCCAGTGAAACAGGAAATCAAAAAAGTCGTCTGGTCACCATAGGCATTGAAGCTGCCGACAAAATATCTGAGATCTGCAACCACGCCCGTCTCTTCAAAAAGCTCACGCACCGCCGCAGCTTCTGCCGTTTCGATGCCTTCGAGCTTGCCACCGGGCAGGCTCCAGCGACCATGCCCCAAGGCTTTGCGCCGTTGCACCAGCAACACATCATCGCCCCGCCAGACACAAGCCGATGCCGCCTTGATGATTTTGAGTGGCTTGTCTAAGTTCGGCGGCATGTGTGGTCTCTACAGTTTCAGGCGTTCACCGGAAGAGGCGCGGTCCCTGTTCAACTATATTGAACAGCCGGATTTTCCGCCACGCCAATATGTGACCCCTCTCAGTCCCATGGCCATCGTCAGGCAGGGCAATGATGGCATCCCGCATTTTGCCCTGGTGCGCTGGGGCTTCATTGCCTCATGGGTGAAGGAACCAGCACCCGGCAAACCGCTGATCAATGCGCGCAGCGAAACCATTCTGGAAAAACCCAGTTTCAAAAATGTCATCCGCCGCCGCCGTTGCCTCATACCCGCCGATGGTTTTTATGAATGGGAAGGTGATGTGCCCGGCAAGAAGAAACCTTACTTCATCCACCGTCCCGACCATGCCCTCATGGCCTTTGCCGGCATCTGGGAACACTGGATGGGAGCTGACGGCACCGAGCTTGAAACCGCCGCCATCATCACCACAGAAGCCAATGCCCTCGTGGCTACCATCCATTCCCGCAGTCCTGTGATCATTCATCCCGATGATTTTGAACCTTGGCTGGACTGTTCAAGTGAAGATGTGCGCGATATCGTGCCTTTGCTGAGGCCTGCCGCCGATGATTTGTTCACCATGGAACCCACGGTGATGGCCCGCAATGCACCGCCTGAAAAAATAAAAAATCAAGAAGCACCACCACAAATGAAACTATTTTGAAGGCACCACCTTGCCAGGGTTCATGATGTTCCGGGGATCAAACAGCTTTTTCAGTCCGCGCATTACATCCAGTTCCACCTCGGACTTGAACCAGCGCATGTCCTCGCGTTTCAAGACTCCGATGCCATGTACGGCACTGATGGAACCGCCCAGCTTCACAGCCACCCCATGCACCACATCATTCATCGGTTTCCATTGGGTGAGGTAAACCTGCTTGTCCATGCCGGGGGGTTGTGAGACGTTGAAATGCATGTTGCCATCACCCAAATGGCCAAAACATACGAGTCGCGTGTCAGGCATGAAAACATCCAGGGCGGCGCTGGCTTCGGCGATGAATTGCGGAACTTTCGACACCGGCACCGACACATCATGCTTGATCGAGCCGCCCTCAAATTTTTGCGACTCCGAGAGTTTTTCCCGGATCAGCCAAAGTTCCTGGCGTTGGGCTTCAGTCTGCGCCAGTGTGCCGTCCAAAACCAAACCACAGTTCATGGCCTGCTCCAGAATCTCGCCTGCCAGTTCAGGCGTGGCATCGGCCAGTTCAAACAGCACATACCACGATGACACTGTGGTGAGGGGACGTCGCGCACTCATGTGCTTTTCGGTGAATTGCAAACCCCGTTCCGGCACCAGTTCAAAGGCCACAACACGGCTTCCGGCGCAGTCCTTTGTCAAGGTCAGAAGATCAAGGGCAGCTTCCACGTTTGGCACTGCCACAAAAGCCGTGTCGTATCGCTTGGGCTTTGGAAAAAGCTTCAATGTCGCGGCTGTGATGATGCCAAGGGTTCCCTCGGCACCGATGAATATATTGCGCAGATCATAGCCCGTATTGTTCTTGCGCAGTTTTTTCAGGCCATGGAGAATGCGGCCATCGGCCAGCACCACTTCAAGACCAAGGCACAAATCCCGGGCATTGCCATAGGTCAGCACATTGACGCCCCCCGCATTGGTCGAAAGATTACCGCCGATACGACATGAACCTTCAGAGGCAAGGCTCAAGGGAAATAGTCTGTCCACGGATGAAGCAGCGTCCTGAACGGATTTCAGCGTGGCCCCTGCTTCCGCCGTCAAGCTGTAATCACTGGCGTCCACTTCAAGGATACGCGTCATCCGGTCAAGTGACAGCAACACTTCCGAACCATCGGCTTTCGGCGTTTGCCCCCCCACCAAACCCGTATTGCCAGATTGTGGCACGATCACCGTTGCAGATTCATGGGCGATGACCATGAGGCGCGACACTTCATCGGTGCTGGCAGGCCGCAATATGAGGGGTGTTGCACCCTGCCAAAGGCCCCGCCATTCTCTCAGATAGGGAGCCTTGCGATCACCATCGCGAATGATACCTTTTTCGCCAACGACTGCTGCAAGCCGTTCAAGGGTATTTGCCGTCGGGATTTGTGTCATGTCGGCCTCGGAGCGGCGGCACGGCGGAGACGGTCATTGATGGCTTCACCCAATCCTGTGTCAGGAATTGGCGCAACCGCAATCATCGCCGGGCCAAGTGCATCAACCTCGTGCAGGATGCGAAACAAATTGGCCGCCGCCTCTTGCAAATCACCAGAAGATGACAGCGAATAATCGCCGCCACCAAACCCGCCAAACCCCACATGGACTTCCCCCAATAACGGTGACAGTGCATTCAACCGCAGCGTTGCCTGTGGTGCGTAGTGGCTTTCAAGCTGGCCGGGTCCATGCGAAGGACCGCCCGGTTTCACGTCGTCAAGGGTTTTCCCCATGGCGTCCTCAAGCACTGTTCTCGACAAGCCACCGGGTCGCAACAGTCTGGCCCCCCCATCCAGAAACTGCACTACGGTGGATTCAAGCCCCACCGCACAGGCCCCGCCATCCAGCACCATATCAACGGCAGCACCCAGGGATTGCCGGACATGTTCAGCCGTTGTCGGGCTGATGCGGCCTGAACGGTTGGCACTGGGTGCAGCAACAGGTCTTCCCACCTCAGCCAGCAACGCCAAGGCCATATCATGCTGCGGCACACGAAGCGCAATGCTCTCCAGTCCCGACGAAGCCAGCAGGGACACCGGGCAGTCCTTGCGGCGTTTCACCACCAATGTCAGTGGTCCCGGCCATAATTGCCGGGCCAGCATTTCAGCGTCTTTCGGAAACTCGCCCAAGGCCAAGGCCGCCTCGATATCAGCCACATGGGAGATGAGGGGATTGAACCGGGGCCGTGACTTTGCCGCAAATATCCGTGCCACTGCCCGATCATTGCTGGCATCAGCGCCAAGGCCATAAACTGTCTCGGTCGGGAAGGCCACCAGGCCACCCCCAAGCAGGAACTTTGCGGCTTTTGATATTTCGCTGGAATTGGCCATCACGTCAGCCCTATAGCAGCATCAGCAAAGGCTTTCCAACACAGCATGACCACCCTGGTTTTCACCCACGCCGCATCCCTCGCCCACCAGACACCAGAAGGGCATCCCGAACGGGTGGACCGCATCAAGGCGGTCAACGCGGTTCTGGCCTCGTCCCAGTTGCAAGGATTCATTCACCGCGAGGCACCGCTGGGCCGTGATGAACAGATTTTATTGGCTCATACGGAAGAACATCTCAGGCGTCTGCGCGGTATCAGCCCGGAGACTGGCTATGAGTATCTGGATCCCGATACCGTGATGATGTCCCATACCCTGGAAGCCGCTCTTCGGGCCGTGGGGGCAGCTACCGCAGGTGTGGACGCCGTGTTTCGCGCCGAAGCCGACAATGTGTTCTGCGCCACCAGGCCCCCCGGCCACCATGCCGAACAGAACAAGGCCATGGGTTTTTGTTTTTTCAACCAGGCCGCCATCGCCGCACACCATGCCCGCAAACGCCATGGTGCCGAGCGCGTGGCGGTGATTGATTTCGACGTTCACCACGGCAATGGCACCCAAGACATTTTCTGGTCCGAGCCTGATTTGTTCTATGGTTCAACCCACCAGATGCCGCTTTATCCCGGGTCCGGCGGTGTCAATGAAACTGGCGTCGGCAATATCTTCAATGCGCCGTTGAAAGCCGGTGATGGTGGCGTGGAATTTCGCAGCGCCATGAGCAATCTGATCCTCCCCGCCCTTGAAACCTTCAGCCCGGATCTTATCATCATATCGGCGGGCTTTGACGCCCATGCGCGGGATCCGCTTGGCAGCCTCCAATTGACCGAGGAGGATTTTTCCTGGATCACCCTGAAACTCATGGGCATTGCCGATCAATATTGTGCGGGCCGCGTTGTTTCAGTGCTGGAAGGCGGCTATGATTTGCAAGCCCTTGCGGGGTCAGTCGGCGTCCATCTCAATGCCCTGATGCATGGCGATGACGGCTTGCGGGAAGACACTGAAGAACCAGTGGATGAAGACGATGAGGACAATTATTGATGGCCGATGATATTGCCAATCTCCCGTTCGAGAAAGCCCTCGCCATGCTTGAGGAAATTGTTGCACGGCTTGAAGCGGGCAAGGTTGATCTTGAGGAGTCAATCAAGATCTATGAGCGCGGCGAGGCACTTCGCAAGCATTGCGAGGCCAAGTTGGTTGAAGCTGAAGCCCGCATTGAAAAGATCACGCTTGATCCGCAAGGCAAACCAGTCGGCACCGTGCCCTTGGATGTGGAGTGACTTCAAGACGACTGGATGAAGAACTTGTGCGGCGGGGTTTGCTGCCCAGCCGCTCCCGTGGCCGGGATGCTGTCTTGCGCGGCATTGTGTTTGTCAACGGCAGCCCCGCCCGCAAACCTTCGCAAGCCACACTTGAAACTGATCAACTTGAATTGCGCGATGACAGCGCCAGATATGTCTCGCGCGCTGCCCTGAAACTGCTGCACGGCCTTGACCACTTTGGCATCGATGTGCAGGGACGCCACTGCCTTGATCTCGGCGCATCCACAGGCGGTTTCACGCAAGTGCTGCTGGAACGCGGCGCTGAACATGTGATCGCGATTGACGTGGGCCATGGACAATTGGCGTCAGCGCTTGTGAATGACACGCGCATCACCTTGCACGAAGGCCTGAATGCCCGTGATCTCACCCGCGAAATCCTGCTGGAAGCCACGTCCCTGATTGTTTGTGACGTGAGTTTTATTTCCTTGAAACTGGCCCTGCCCCCGGCCTTGTCGCTGGTGCCCGCCAAAGCAATTCTGTTGGCCCTGATCAAGCCCCAGTTTGAAGTGGGCCGCGCTCATGTCGGCAGGGGCGGTCTGGTGACAGATGCAGCGCAACACCAGCGGATTTGCGAAGAGATCAAGACCTTCCTGCAAGATGCAGGCTGGAGCGTCACAGGCATAGTTCCTTCACCCCTCGAAGGCGGAGATGGCAACCGTGAGTTTTTGGTACACGCTGTAAAGCAGTAACAGGCTGCTCAATTGCAGATTTTTACTGGGTCGCACCCTTCGAGGTCCGCAGAGGCGCGAGCACCTCTGCGTGAGGTTTTCCCAACAACCCACTTGCTGAAGTGCGAGTTCTTCACGAGCCTCGAAACATGCGCCCCAGAACGGTTCTAACCCACCTGGCCCCGGTGCCGCAAAAACTGGTCCGCCAGCACAATCGCCATCATCGCCTCACCCACGGGAACAGCGCGAATGCCCACGCAAGGGTCATGCCGGCCCTTGGTGATGATGTCAGTGTCTTCACCATTTTTTGTCACCGTCTCACGCGATGCCAATATCGACGAAGTTGGCTTCACCGCAAAGCGTACCACAATATCCTGCCCCGTCGAAATGCCACCCAGGATTCCACCTGCATGGTTGGACTGGAATTCCGGCTTGCCGTGGCGCATGCGGATTTGGTCGGCATTGTCTTCGCCCGACAAAGCCGCCGCGGCAAAACCGTCGCCAATCTCAACACCTTTGACGGCATTGATGCTCATCATCGCCGAAGCCAGTTCCGAATCCAACTTGGCATAGAGCGGTGCCCCCCAGCCTGCTGGCGCACCCGATGCCGTGACCTCGATCACCGCACCGCATGATGAACCGGATTTCCGCACGCCATCGAGATAAGTTTCCCAGGCTTTGACAGCTTTTGCATCGGGGCAGAAAAACGGATTGTTGTCGATTTCCGCATCATCCCAATTCAGCCGGTCAATCTTGTGGGGTCCCATCTGCACCATGCAGCCCCGGATTTTCACCTGCGGGATAACCAGCCGCGCCACCGCACCTGCCGCCACCCGTGACGCCGTTTCCCGTGCCGAAGACCGTCCTCCACCGCGATAGTCGCGCAAGCCATATTTCGCATCATAGGTAAAGTCTGCATGGCCCGGCCGATATTTGTCGCGGATATCAGTGTAGTCCTTGGAGCGCTGGTCAGTGTTATCGATCTGCAACAAAACAGGCGCACCCGTGGTGACCAGGCCATCTGTTCGATCATCTTCAAACACGCCGGAGAGAATGCGCACCTCGTCGGCTTCCTGCCGTTGTGTGGTGAAGCGGTTTTGCCCCGGTTTGCGCTTGTCCAGAAACCCCTGAATGAAACCTGCCGAAATCTTCAAGCCCGGCGGACAACCATCCACCAGTGCGCCAATGGCGACCCCGTGGCTTTCACCAAAGGTAGAGACGCGAAACAGGTGGCCGAAAGTGTTGTGGGACATGGAGCCTGATTAAGAAGTTTCCATGGTTCCGTCAAACCAGTTGATGCAACCCTGCTCCAAACGGCAAAAAGCCCCTTGTGGCGTGCGCAGCGTGACGAGTTCTCGTGGCCCCAGTCCAGCTGTGCTCCCCATCAGGCAGCGGCCCACGGCTCCATGGGAAACCACCAAGGTGGGGTGTGTCAGTTCAGACCGCCATGCACTGACGCGGGCCACGCCATCTTCATAGCTTTCACCACCAACAGGCCGCCAATAGAAACGTCCTTCCGGGTCTGCCGGATAAACTGGCGAGGCCTTCAACTCCCAGAACGGTTTGCCTTCCCAGATGCCGAAACCCAATTCCCGCACACGGGGGTCAACACTGTCCATGTCGCGGCCCAATGCATTCAAAACATATTCAGCGGTTTGCCGCGCCCGTCGCTGCGGACTGACGACGATGCGATAGTCGGACCATTCAATATCCAGCCGTGCCAACAGGGCGGCGACCGACTTTCCTTGGCTATGGCCCGTTTCATTCAGTTCTGTATCGACAGAACCCTGGATCAGGCCCTGGCGGTTCCAATCGGTCTCACCATGGCGGACATAGATGATCGGAAAATCATTCGCCATCTTTGGCGAGTGTCATGTCGGGTGCGGTTGGCACCTTCATGCCCACGACATGATAGCCTGAATCCACATGGTGGATTTCGCCCGTGGTGCCGCGTGAGAGATCCGACAGGAAATACATGCCGGCATCGCCGACTTCTTCAATTGTCACGACCCGCCGCAGCGGCGAGTTATATTCATTCCAGCGCAAGATGTAACGGAAATCACCCACGCCTGAGGAAGCCAGCGTCTTGATTGGTCCTGCGGATATGGCATTCACCCTGATGTTCTTCACACCCAGATCAGCCGCCATGTAGCGCACGGAACATTCAAGTGCGGCTTTCGCCACACCCATGACATTGTAATGCGGCATCCATTTTTCAGCGCCATAATAGGTCAGGGTCAGCATCGATCCCCCATCATGCATCAGCTTTTCGGCGCGCTGGGCCACAGCGGTGAAACTGTAGCAGGAGATGAACATGGTCTTGTTGAAATTTTCCGCCGAAGTATCAACATAGCGCCCCTGCAATTCATCCTTGTCGGAGAAGGCGATGGCGTGGACAATGAAATCCAGTTTGCCCCATTGCTTATCAATCTCGGCAAATGTTGCGTCAATCGACGCCATGTCAGTCACATCGCAAGGCAACACCATGGTGGAACCAACACTTGCAGCAAGCGGATCGACCCGCTTCTTCAAGGCATCGCCTTGATAAGTGAAAGCCAACTCTGCACCCTGGTTGGCACAAGACTGGGCAATACCCCAAGCGATTGACCGGTTGTTGGCAACCCCCATGATCAGGCCCCGTTTGCCCTGCATAAGACCTGGCATCAAGCCTTTGTTATCACTCATGATATCTATAATCCTTCAGAAGTCAAAACTGGCTGCCCTGATCTTTCGTGGGGTAATGCCACAATTGGCAGCCTAAATCAAAGGGGTGAGGGAATGGGAATATGAGCACTGCTGGACGTCGGCCTTTGATCGGCCTAGATTGCGGCAACGCACATGAAGAAGGGAGCACACCATGCTAAGCGCCATCGTTTTTTTGGCCATTCTGGCATTCGCCATTTGGTTGACAGGATTTCTGAGGCCCAACGTCTTTGTTCTCTCCCGCAGCCTCGACATGCGTGCACCGCCTGAAAAAATCTTCGCCCAGCTCAATGATTTCAGGAACTGGAAAGCCTGGTCACCCTGGGAGAAAATGGATCCCGCCATGCAGCGCAGCCTTTCGGGTGCGGCCAGCGGCAAGGGGGCCAAATATGCCTGGCATGGCAACAAGAAGGTTGGGGAGGGCAATATGCACATCACCAAATCCGTGGCCTTTTCGTCAGTCTTGCTTGATCTGAATTTCCTCAAACCCATCAAGGCCAGCAACGAGACGGAGTTCAAGATCAAGCCGCGTGGGGCTGGTTCAGAGGTTTATTGGGAAATGCGCGGTCCAAGCACTGTTGTGATGCGTATCTTTCACTCAATGATGGACATGGATGCCATGGTCGGCAAGGATTTCGAGCAGGGTTTGCGCAACCTCAAGTCCGTGGTTGAGCGCTGAACGGGACATATCGTGACAATGGATTTAAAACGTCTGGCCACCCTGACCGCTGCCTTGGGATTTACCGAGCGCGGGGATCCCTTCGAGCTTTTTGGCGAATGGCTTGAGGATGCCAAAAAGTCCGAACCCAATGATCCTGATGCCATGGCGCTTTCAACGGTGGATGAAGAAGGCCTGCCCAATGTCCGCATGGTCCTGCTGAAAGATTACGACGTCAGGGGCTTTGTGTTCTACACCAATTTCGAAAGCCAGAAGGGCCACGAAATCCTGGCCACAATGAAGGCAGCTTCGGTGTTCCACTGGAAATCCCTGCGCCGCCAGGTGCGGGTGCGGGGTCTGGTGGAACAAGTAACCGAAGCCGAGGCCGACGTCTATTTCAAATCCCGACCAAGGGATTCGCGCATCGGCGCCTGGGCCTCGCAACAATCCCGCCCCTTGAAAGTTCCCCTCGAACTCGAAACCGCTGTTGCGATGCAAACCGCAAGGTTTGGCCTGGGCGACGTGCCAAGACCTCCCCACTGGTCGGGTTTCCGGATCAAGCCCCTGTCAATCGAGTTCTGGCACGACAGACCGTTCCGCCTGCACGACCGCGTGGTGTTCCGGCGGGAAAAGCCGGAAGGCGCGTGGACGAAGGCGAAGCTGTATCCGTGAGCTGCAACGCACAGGCAGCAAAATTGGATGCATTGGCATGTGATTTTGGCACCGTAGTTTAATTGACACCCAAGTTTCCAATTTCCGTCCGCACTGTCTGAAAAACCGTTTCGCCTGGTTTTTGGCGGACACTACTTGCCTTGCCTTCGCAATACGACGAGAGTTGGCATTCTGAAACCTAGAAGAGAAAGCCATGCCCCTCTCCCTCTCCGCCGCCAATGCCATCATCGCCGCCGCGCTTGCCCACGCGTCATCCGCCTCCTTCAAACCGCTTGGCATCGTCGTGCTCGACGGGCGTGGAACTGTGAAGGCGGCTTCTATTGCGGATGGGTCTTCTTTGGCGCGGTTTGATATTGCGAAGGCCAAGGCGCTGGGGGCGTTGGCTTTCAACATGGGCACGCGGGGGCTTGAGAAATTGGCAAAGGAGCGACCACATTTTTTTGCGGGCGCAGTTTCTGCGATCACAGCCGGGATCGTGCCGGTGCCGGGTGGGGTGTTGATCAAGGACAAGGACGGCCAAATCCTGGGTGCTGTCGGGGTTTCGGGCGATACGTCAGACAATGATGAGATCGCTGCCATGGCTGGCATCACGGCGGCGGGGCTGGTTGGCGATGGTGGCCAAGGCTGAGCTGACGACTGGATAGTCAGGCACACCGCCCCGGAAAAAACCGGGTTTCAAACCCACCATGAATGTTTGCGTGGTGAACCCACCTTGGCACGATGATGATTTTCTTGCTGGCGGTTCAGAGGAGTGGAAAAATTGAAAGAATAAGCCACCGGGGCGCGTATGATGATCGAAATGGTTGAAATCTCCGATGCCGAACTGGTGAGAGCCACACTCGCAGACACCGCTGCCTATGGCCAATTGATCAGCCGTCATGAGGCGAAATTGCGCCGCTATGTCAGGCGAATTCTGGCAGGACAAACCTCCGCCACCGATGATGTGCTGCAGGACGTGTTCATCAAGGCCTATCTCAACCTCAACGACTTTGACCAGTCACGGGCCTTTTCGCCGTGGCTCTATCGCATCGCCCACAATGAAGCGGTCAGCCACTTGCGCAAGTCCTCGGCTGGAATCCAGTTGGTTACAGGAGAAGATGCACAGGTGTTGCTTGACCAGTTTGCCGATCCCGAGGACCCTGCCAGCCTGTTCTGGCGGAACCGCAGTTACGACCAGTTGCAAAAGTCCTTGGGCAAACTCGACGCGAAATACCGTGATGTGCTGGTGCTGCGCTATCTCGAAGGCCAGAGCTACGATGACATATCTGAAATCCTGCGATTGCCGTCTGGCACCGTCGCCACGCTGCTCAAGCGCGGCCTTGCACGATTGCGCGACATATTCGAAACCACCGGGGGTGCCCCATGACTGATCTCGAACGGAAAATCCTGAAGACCATCGAGGCGCAGCGGCTTGTGCCCAAACCAGCCCATCAGTTCCTGGCGAGGCGTTCGGTGTTCTGGGCCCTGGCCTTGGTTTCAGTGGTTTTTGGTGGACTGAACTTTGCAGGACTTTTGTTTGTGATCTCGGACTACTTCGACACTGGCTGGCGTATTCTGGACAATATCCACTATAATGAAGCCCTGCTGCTGCTGCCGGTGCTGTTGATATTGCTGGCGGGTTTGCTGGTGGCCAGTGCCATATTTGGCCTGCGCCACACCAGGCGCGGCTATCGCTACAAGACCAGCCATCTCGTCGCAACTGTGATCGGTGCAAGCCTGCTGACGGGACTGCTGTTGCATGCCAGTGCTGCGGGGCATTCGGTCCACAATTACCTTCTGGCCCATTTCGACACCTATCGCGCCGCGACCCATGTCCCCTTTGAGGAATGGAGCAGGCCAGAGCAGGGCAAGTTGGGCGGTACGGTGGTTGAAGATTTCGGCAACGGATTCATCCGGCTGATGGATTTCAAGAACAAAGCCTGGCTGGTTGACATCTCGGCTGCAACAATCAGACTCGACAGTCCGATTGCCAGGGAAGGCGATGTCGCCATCGAAGGCGGACAGACCGGACCCGATACCTTCCGTGCACGGATGATATCCGAATTCGATTGAAGCCGTGAAAGAAAACCGGGCACCTGTTCGTAGAGTCTTGTGAAACCCCAACCGGGGTTTTGCAGTGGAAAACAGGAGAGTATCATGAAACACGCATCGCTAGCCCTTGCCATCGCTTGTGGACTTGTTGCAACCAGCGCATTGGCCGCGGACTACAGCCCAACCATCAACCCAGTCGAATTTTCATCCACCATCAACAATCCCCTGTTCAACCTGCCGGTTGGCAAGCTGATGGTCTATGAGGCTAAGACCGAAGACGGGCTGGAGCGTGTGGAAATCCGCATCCGCAAGGACACGCGCAAGATCATGGGTGTTGACACAGTTATTTACAATGACCGGGTGTTTGTGGATGACAAGTTGGTGGAGGAAACCAACGACTACCTGGCGCAACACCGGGATGGCAGCGTCTGGTACTTCGGCGAAGCTGTTGACAACTACAAGGACGGCAAATTCCTCAGTCACGATGGCGGCTGGATTGCAGGCGAAAACGGTGCGCTTCCGGGTGTGTGGATCAAGGGCAAGCAGGTTGTCGGCGACAGCTACCGCATGGAGTATCTCGCAGGCGAAGCGGAAGACATGGCCGAAGTCAAGGAAACCGGACTGACAGTCAAGGTCGCCGCCGGAACCTTTACAGACTGCGTCATGGTCTACGAATGGACACCGCTGGAGGCCGTTTCCAAGGAAAACAAATATTATTGTCCGGGTATTGGCGGTCAGGTACTTTCAGTGCATCTTACAAAGAAAACGCGGATCGAGCTGGTCAAGGTTGCCAGTGAGTGAAGCTTGATTTTCAGGAGGTCCGCCGCAGCGGCGGGCCTTTTGAAAGAAAACAGCGGCGGCGCACGTATAGTCTGATACAGGTTTATAAACCCTTGTTTGGGAGGTTTTCATGCGTCTTATTGCAGTTGCAACTTTGTTTCTGGTCGGCGGTTTGACACCTGCCTTGGCAGAAGACTGCACGGCACCTTGTGTTGGCAGCAAAATAACCCTCGGGTTGAATGGTGACAGTATTTTTTCTGCTTCGCCGAACACACTCAAAGCCAACTCTCTACTCCCCGAAATTGAAAGTGAAACCTATCTGTTGCCAATTGAGAATTTCAGGCTTGTCAGTGTCTCCAAGCTTGAACAGGTGATTGATCCTGCCCCGGGCAGCAACTCGATTTTTTCTGGCCTGGGCCTCTATCAAACCGAACTTTACGCGGAATATTCATTTGACCCGGTAACGCTGACGGTCGGAAAAATTGCGCCGGTGTTCAGCCTTGCAGCCGATGTTGGTGATGGCATCAATGCCTCGGATCTGGCTGGCAATGCGGACATGGACGAAAGCCTGGGTGCTGCGGCGGTTGTTGATTTTGATGTGGCTGGTTATTCCCATTCACTCACCGGAACGGCCTTCAGCATGGACCGCAGTTTCCTGGCCAAGTCCTGGTTCAATCGGCGCCCGAGCCCGAAACTTTCAGACGGCGGGGCGGGAAACACCAAGGGAATTTCTTCCCTGTCGCTGGTGCTTGACGGGTGTTTTGGAGCAGACGTTGGCGAGTGTCATGAGGATGGCGATTTCGGCTACCGACTGGGTGCCCGCTATCAGCGCCATGGTGTGCCGACAGCTGATCAAACCGATGAAGATATAATCCCGCGCAATGAACTGGCCTTGCTTGGCGCGCTGCAAGGAAATTTCAGTTTGGGCGAGCACAAGCTGCGCCTGATGACGGAGGCTGCCTATATCAAAAACTTTGAGAGTAATCCCGTCGATGCGCTGATCTTGACGGGTATTGCCGCCTATGTCGTCGACGCCTGGACATATTCTGCTAGCTATTCGACACAGTTCAATTCAGGTGCAGGCCTTAAGAGCAAAGAACGTCTGGCAGAATTTGCGATAGCCTATCAAGCCGAAACTGATCCCGGTCATCTGTTGTCTGATTGGTCGATCAGCGGTGCCTATGCCTATGGGGTGGATGACGAAAAACAAAAGCAACATCTGTTAAGCCTGCGGCTCAAACTCGAACTTGGCACCAGTTATTCACTGCGATAGAATGTCAACTGATCTGAAATCAAACCGGATCAACGCCCCGTGTACGCCTGTCCCAGTCCACCAGTTTGCCTGCCAGCCACCAGCCGAAGACCGCAACCCCAGCACCGACATAGCCATCAATGGCGTAGTGCCAGCCGAGGTGAACTGAACCCACCATGATCAACGTTGCGAACAAGGTGAGCAGCCAGCCGAGCCAACGCTTGCCGGAAGCAAATCCCAGAATGGCAAACAGGATCGATGTGCCGACGTGCATTGACGGCATAGCCGAAATGCCGTTCACCAGGCCCTTTCCGGTTTCATAGTTTTTCCAGAGTTCATCCATCACATCGAGCGCCCAGATGGGCTGCAGTGTGTTGACATGGGTGAGCCAGGCCATGAGCGGCGCATAGACATCCTGCCCGGGATATAGCCTGCCGTAGAAGCAGGGCCCGACTGATGAGAACATCGTGCCAAGGCCACAGGTGCCGATGAACCAGGTGAGGGTGAAGCCCAGCAGAAAGTGCTGGCGGAGTTTGTGATCCTCGCGGGCAAATCCCTGCCAGAACCACAGGATGAACATCACGAAGAACCAGATGTTGTAGTTGAGGTTCAGGATAAAAGTGATCCACGGGCTGTTGAGCAGGGGTGCCAGCCATTGATAGGGGTGCACACCACCATGCAACGCGAGGTCCATCTGCAGGAAGGCTGCATCCCAGGCGAAGGGATGGGCGGTGGGAATGGCTTTCTTGATGAAAGTATAGCCCACCATATAAAGTGTCATGAACAGGAAGGCATGGAGCGCGTTGGAGACGCGGGGTGCCGAGAAATAATCGTCACGCAATTTGTGGAAGAGCGCCACAGCAACGCTGCCTTGGTGTTTGGCGCTGGCGAGCCGAAGCATTTCCATCAGCAGGCCGAGCAGGATCATCACCGCAAGAACAATCAAGACTGGCCCTGAGAATATCAGTACCATGGCGAAATCGAGGGGCAATTGCAAAACCAGCGCTTCAATGATTGCGGTGGCGCAGACAATCAACGCAAAGCCATAAAGCAGGCGATTGTGGTGAAAGCCCGCCACCAGGATTTTCAGATAATCTTGTGGTGCAGAGATTGGGCGTTCGAGGCTTGTGGCGGTCATGAAGCGGGCTCCGGATTTTTGAGCGTGCCCTTGTGCAATTTGCCTGCAAGCCACCAGCTGAACCAGGCCACCAGCCCGCCCATGTAGCCATCCACAGCATAGTGCCACCCCAGGATGATGGAGCCTGCAAAAATGGCGAGGGCAAATGGGATGGTGAAGTTGATGAACCAGCGTCTTCCCCAACCCAAGGCCAGACAGACAAACAACACGCTTGAACCGACGTGCATGGATGGCATGGCCGACACGCCTTCAACATCACCGTGACCTGCCAAATAGGTTTGCCACAGGGTGTCCTGGGTAGGCACGGCCCAGATCGGAAAGACTTCATTGGCGGCGCGAAGACTTGTCATCAACTCGCCGTAGGGATTGCTGCCTTCCGACACGAAGCCATAAAAGCAGGGGCCCGCTGATGATAGCAATGTACCCAGAACACAGGTACCCAGAAACCATGCCATGAGATAAGCCGTGAGATAGCGCTGCCTGAGGAAACTGTCCTGTTTGGAAAAGCCGAACCAGAAATAACATCCGAGTAAAACCACAAACCAAAGATTATAAATCACATTGATGAGAAACAGTCCAAGCTGTGAGCCCAGTAGGGGCTGCAACCATTCATGGGGCAAAGAGCCGAAATGCAGGAACCGGTCCATTTCCATGAAAGTCTGGTCAAAGGCAAAGCCGCCATTGACCGCAGGAATGGCCTTCTTGATGGCAAGGAAGCCGACAAAGAAAATGCCGTTGACCAGGATGGCATGCACAGTGTTGGAGACGCGGCGCGGAGGCATGATGTCGTTTGCCAGGGTCTGCACCAGTGCGCGGCCCGGGCTGCCCTGGTAACCAGACCACCACAGCCTGATAAACCGGCAGATCAGCCAGATTGCGATAGTCAGTGAGAGAAACAGGCCTGTCGTGCCAGAGACAACGGCGACGAGACTGAAGTTGACAGGCAGTCCCAACCTCAGACTTTCCAAGATACCCAACGCATAGGCAGCAAATGCAATCGCATATAAAATGCGGTGCGTGCGGAACCCGGCAACAATGGCGGCAACCACTTCTCGCAGGTATGAAACAAAAACAGCGGAGCCCAATGCTACCGGCGGATTGAGTGTGGTCAGGCTCATGGCAATCCCAAGGTCAGGCCCCCATGGCCTGAATTTTCCAGTGGCTGGAAGGGTTAGGGAGGGTGGGTAAAATCGCGGTTAAGGATGGCCTCAGGATTGGATAATTGCCCGTTCGCTGGATCTGGCTTTCATTTAAGGTTAAGACTTCACTAATTTTTCAGGTTGGACGCCCTATTATTTCAGAACTCAAAATTATCCGTTGAAACCTTTCTTCGGCCGCGCCAATGTCATTCCCAAAAATGGGGCGGCAAAGCGGCCCAATGGGGTGGACATGCAGGAGAAAGCCGACAGCGAGTTGGTGCGTTGCCAAAACCGACGCATTGTATTGCGGGCTTTACGGGAAAAGGGCCCGTTGGCCCGGGTGGAACTGGGCCGAATGACGGGGCTTTCGCCCGCTTCGATCACCACCATTGCGGCGCAACTCATTACTGAAAATGTATTGGAAGAAGTGGCCGACACCCCACCGCATGCTGCTGCAACACGGCGTGGCAGGCCGATCACGCGGTTGCGTTTCAGGGCCAACACCGGCCAAGTTCTGGCGGTCAACATCTCAATCGACATGGTGGGTTTGGCACTGGCAGATTTCAATGGTTTGATTGTCGAGCGCAGCAGCTTGCATGTTCGTACCTATGGTGCCGAACCCGACCAATTTGGCGGGATTGTCGCTGACAAAATTGCAGAGTTCATGGCAGCTGCTGGTCGTGACATGGCTTCCGTGAACCGCATTGGCATTGCTGTCCAGGGGCTTGCTGACATGAATGAGGGCATTCTGCTTTGGTCTCCTGCATTTACCTCGCGCAACGTCCGCCTGGCAGAACCGCTGACAAGCCGCCTCAAGGTTCCATGCTGGGTTGCCAATGATGCGAACATGATTGCGGAAGGTTTTCTGGCGCGTGACATGGCGGGGCGCAGCCATGAGGCAGTCGCCAGCCGGTTGGGGATCACTGCCACGATTTTCACCGGCTATGGGGTGGGCATGGGGCTGATCCTGGATGGCAAAGTCTATCAAGGTGCGACGGGGGGTGCCTCGGAATTTGGTCACATGAACCATATCCCCCATGGTGCGCCTTGTCGATGCGGCAGGCGGGGTTACATTGAGGCCTACGCGGCTGACTATGGCATTTGGCGCAATGCACGGGGGAAGCCTGATGATGCGGCGCCGCGCGATGCCATTGATGGCCGAGCTCCTCAACGATGCACATGGGGGTGAACCACGGGCCATTGCCGCCTTCAAGGCGGCGGGTGAAGCCCTGGGCTTTGGCATCGCAAGATTGATCGCCATCCTCAATCCCCATCGTATTGTCATCGCGGGTCCGGGTCTATCTGCCTCCAACATCATCAAGCCTGCCTTGTTGGATGGCATTCGGGATGGTGTGATCGAAGAACTCAGCCGAAATGTTTCAATCGAGTTTGTGCCGTTTGAGATGGATATGATAGTAAGCGGCACCATCGATGCCCTGCTCAGGGAAGTTGATGGCGAATTCACGGTTTATGCTTCAGCGGGAGTTTCGATATGATGGTTGTTCGTCTGGCAAAATATCTGGTTGTGGCATGCTTCGTGTTGCTGTTGACCGGCGGACCCGGGCGGGCCGACATTCGCAGCGACGCCGTTCTGGCGGGCTGGTATGGACTTGTGCTGGAACTGGTTCGGCATACGCCCACTTATTCTCCTCCCGTTGCCAGTCGTTCTTTCGCTTATCTGGGGGTGACAAGTTTTGAGGCATTGGCCAGTGGGTCCGGCGGCATGAACAGCCTTGCTGGCCAACTCAACGGACTTGAAGCCTTGCCGCGCCGAACCGACGGGCTGGCCTACGACGATGCCATCGTACTGCACAGCGCCCTGGAATTTGCGGTGCAAGCCCATTTCAACAATACAGGCCCGACGGGCCAGCGGGCCATGGCGGCGGTGGCTGTCAAATTGCGCGATGCAACATATGGTGGTGTCGCAGCTGATGTTATCGAGCGCAGTGAAGCCCATGGAAAGCTCGTGGCGGAGCAGGTGTTGCTGTGGTCCCAGAGTGATGGTGGTGCTGTGATTGGCAACATGGGGTTTCCCATGACCTTCGAGATAAAGAAGGGAACTGGCGATTGGCGGCCCACCAGCCTGATCAGCCAGCAGCAAGCGCCGCTGTTGCCGGATTGGGGCAAGAACCGGCCCTTCGCCATGCCGCGGGGAACGGACTGCGCGATAGCACCGGCAATTGCTTACAGTGATGATCCCGCGTCGGCATTTCATCAGCAGGCCGTCGAAGTTGTGACCGTCAAGAAAAACCTTACCCCTGAACAACGGGCGATCGCACGGTTCTGGTCGGATGATCCGATGTTGTCGCCCACGCCACCCGGTCACTGGATTTCCATTGCCTTGCAAATTTTCAAACGCGACAAGCTGGATATCGAAAAACAGGTGGATGTTCTGGCCAGACTCGGCATTGCCGAAGCTGATGCCTTCATCGGTTGCTGGCAGAGCAAATTCAGCCATAATCTTTTGCGGCCTGTCACTTATATCAAAAAGTTCATCGACCCAAAATGGGAATCAGTTTTGATCACGCCGCCATTTCCGGAATTTCCGTCGGGTCACAGTACCCAGTCCGGGGCTGCGGCTGTGGTGCTTACTGAAATGTTCGGCGAGAATTTTGCTTTTGAGGATGCCACCCACAAGAAGGACGGATTGCCGCCGCGCAAATTCAGCAATTTCTGGGCTGCTGCCGAGGAGGCCGGGATGTCACGGCTCTATGGCGGCATACACTTTCGCGATGCGATCGTGCGTGGCCTGGAGCAAGGTCGCTGCATTGGATCATTCACAGCCAAACTGAAGACCCGGAGATAGTCATGCGTATTGTATTTTCAGTTCTGGCCATCGGCATGCTGGTTTCACAGAGCCTTGCAGACAGTGCTGTGATTGTGCCGCGCTTTGTTGATGAAACAAAATCATCTGGTGTGACCAGTGTCTATGCAGGTGCGTGGGAGTTCATGGTGGGAGGAGGCGTTGCCACATTCGACTGCAATTCAGACGGTTTCACCGACATGCTTCTGGCAGGTGGCGAAAACGCCTCGACATTTTATCGCAACACCAGCAGGCAAGGTGGCAGTCTCAGCTTCATGGCCGAGAAATCCGGGCTTGAGTTTGAGGACGTAACGGGAGCCTATGGGCTTGACATCGACAGTGATGGCATCGCCGATGTCGTTCTGCTGCGGGTGGGTGAAAACATTGTGATGCGCGGCAAGGGCAATTGCCAATTTGAACGGGCCAACGAAGCCTGGAATTTTTCCGGCGGCGATGGCTGGACCACGGCTTTTGCAGCGACCTTTGAAAAGAATGCCGCGTGGCCCAGTCTTGCGGTTGGCAACTATATCAATCGCACTGAAGAAATCTCGCCTTGGGGTTCGTGCACCGATAACTGGCTGCACCGACCCCGTGTCGGGGGTGGGGGTTTTGCCGAACCTCAGGCGCTGAAGCCAAGTTTCTGTCCGCTCTCGATGTTGTTTACGGATTGGAACCGTTCCGGCACGCCATCGCTTCGGGTTTCCAATGACCGGGAATATTATGAGGGCGGACAGGAGCAGCTGTGGAAAATTCCACCAGGCCAGACGCCGGAACTTTACACCGAGAAGGAGGGATGGAAATTCCTGCGCATCTGGGGCATGGGCATTGCCGGACATGATGTGGATCTCGATGGTTTTCCCGATTATTTCCTGACCAGCATGGCGGACCAGAAACTGCAAACCCTGGCTGCCCCCGCAGATGGGGCCAAGTTGCAACCGACTTACAAGGATGTGGCCTATGCCAAGGGCGTTACGGCACATCGACCATTTATAGGTGATGATCTCAAGCCTTCCACCGGATGGCATACGCAGTTTGAAGACGTCAACAATGACGGCAGGGTTGATCTGTTCATTGCCAAGGGCAATGTCTGGGAGATGCCGGATTTTGCCATGCGGGATCCCAACAACCTGTTGGTTCAGGGTGCAGACGGCAAGTTTACGGAAATGGCTGACAAGGCTGGGGTGGCCAGTGTATTGCAGTCCCGCGGGGCTGCGGTCACGGATTTCAACATGGACGGTCTGGTTGATCTGGTGGTGGTCAATCGCAATGGTCCCGCCGAAGTCTGGCGCAATCAGACGCCATCTGCTGGCAATTGGATTGGTTTGAAATTACAACAGGCCGGCGTCAATCGCGATGGTTTGGGAGCGTGGATTGAAACCAAATGGGGCGACAAGATATTGCGCCGTGAAATCACCTCAGGTGGTGGCCATGTCAGTGGCGGCATGGGCTGGTGGCATTTTGGCCTTGGTGGACAAACAGCAACTGAAGTGCGCGTATTGTGGCCCGATGGTGTGGCGGGTGAATGGCAGGAAGTGAAGGCTGGCGTATTCTATACCTTGCGGCGCGGCCAGAAGCCCCAGCTCTGGCACAGTCCCTGATCCGAACCTGCCCCCATGGCGAAGTGGATTTTTGCGTGATAGGTTTGGCGCATGGGCAAATTGACAACGCATATACTTGACACGGCCTTGGGCAAGCCAGCGGCGGGTTTGACAGTCGAATTGTGGCGCATGGAAGAACCGCCACAACATTTGAAATCCGTCGTGACAAATCTGGATGGTCGTGCTGACAAGCCTCTGTTGGAGGGTGAGGCCTTCATGCGAGGCAAGTATGAATTGCGTTTCAAGGCGGGCGATTATCTGCGCCAACAGCATGGCGCTTTGTTGGGCTCCACTGGACCCTTGTTTCTCGATGTCATTCCCGTCAGTTTTGGCATTGCCGATGCCAGCCAGCATTTTCATGTGCCGTTGTTGTTGCAGCCGTTTGGTTATGCAACCTATCGCGGTAGCTGACCATGACAAGCCAGGGTCACATTGGTTTTTTAAGGCGGGGCAAAATTGTCGTGCACAATTTGCCAAACCCCATGCAGACTGTACTCGACTATCTCAGGCTCGACGAGAAATCCAAGGGCACCAAAGAAGGCTGCAACGAAGGTGATTGCGGGGCCTGCACGGTGGTGCTGGGTGAAGTGCGGGATGGCAGGCTTTACTATGCACCGGTCAATGCCTGTATTTTGCTAGTGGCACAGCTTCACGGCAAGGAGTTGGTGACGGTCGATGACCTTGCGACAAATGGCGTGTTGCATCCGGTGCAACAGGCGATGGTTGATCTGCATGCGTCACAATGCGGATTTTGCACACCGGGATTTGTCATGTCGCTGTTTGCACTTTATCATCAGGAAGGTGTTGTGACGCGGCAAAATGTTGTTGATCAGATCGCGGGCAATCTCTGTCGCTGCACGGGCTATCGGCCGATCGTTGATGCAGCGCTCAAAGCTTGTGACAGCAAGGCCAGTGATACTTGGACAAAGCAGCAGACGGAATCGCTTGCGCAACTTGCAACCCTGAACGATGGTGCCGATGTTTTTGCCGGGGATGAAAATGGTTTTGTTGCCATGCCACGATCAGCGGCTTCACTCTTGTCGTTGGTCCAGCAGCATCCAGATGCAACGATTGTCGGGGGTGCCACGGATGTTGGTCTGTGGATCACCAAGCAAATGCGAAGCATGCCGAAAATCATCCTGACAGGCGGTGTCGGCGAATTGCACGAGGTTGTTGATCGGGGTGATCACCTCAGCATTGGCGCGGCTGCAACCTATGCGGAAGCATTTTCCGCACTTGCCAAAATGGCCCCCGATATTGGCGAAGTCATGCGGCGCATTGGTTCGGTGCAGGTGCGAAATTCAGGGACGATTGGCGGCAATATTGCCAATGGCTCTCCCATCGGCGACATGCCGCCCCTGTTGATTGCGCTGGGGGCCGAACTGGTGTTGCGGTCGATCAGCGGTGAAAGGCGCATGGCGCTTGAAGACTACTTCATAGCCTATGGCAAACAAGATCGGCGGCCGGGTGAACTGGTATGGTCAATCAATGTTCCGAAACTCAAGTCAACCCAGGCCTTTCGCGCCTACAAGATATCCAAACGCTTTGACCAGGACATCTCTGCCTTGATGGCAGCGTTCTGCTTTGCGGTTGACAAAGGCAGGATCAGTTCGGCGCGGTTGGCTTTTGGTGGCATGGCTGCAACACCTAAGCGCGCGGCGAAATGCGAGGCTGCACTTGTCGGTATTGAAATTGCCAACGAGCCTTCGTGGCAAGATGCCGTGGCAGCACTTCAGAAAGATTTCGCGCCCTTGAGTGACATGCGGGCCTCTGCGACTTATCGTTTGGAAACAGCTGAAAATCTTTTGCGCAAGGCCTTGTATGAAATCGCTGACCAAGGACACCATGCAACACGTGTGCTGAATGCCGGGATGGCTTGAAATGGTACAATTCGCAACCGTCGGCAAACCCCTGTCGCATGACAGTGCTGAACTGCATGTGCAGGGGAATGCGCCTTACATTGACGACTTGCGCGAACCTGAGGGCACGCTGCATGTGGTGCCGGGTTATGCGGCCAAAGGCGCTTGCGGGAAAATAACCTTGCTCGATCTGAAATCAGTCAGGGAAGCACCGGGGGTGATTGCTGTACTGACGGCCGGGGATATTCCGGGCCTCAATGATTGCAGTGCTTCGATTGGCGGTGATCCCATTCTGGCCGATGGTGAAATCAAATTTCATGGCCAGGTGATTTTTGCGGTTGTGGCGACAAGCCGGGAAGCGGCGCGGCGGGCGGCACGGTTGGCGCGGATTGAAATTGCCACAACGACACCCGCCATCAGTGTTGATGATGCGGTGGAGATGCGGACTGAAGATGTTGTCCCAGCCTATGCCTTCAAGCGGGGTGAGGTGACAACGGCGCTGAAAAAAGCTGAGCACGTGGCAAAATCAGAATTGCTGATTGGTGGTCAGGAACATTTTTATCTTGAGGGCCAGATTGCACTGGTCATTCCGACGGAGCAGCGGGGCTTGCTTGTGCATTCGTCAACACAACATCCCACGGAAGTTCAACATTGTGTGGCCCGCATGCTGGGGATTGCTGATGCATTGGTGACCTGTGAATGTCGGCGCATGGGTGGTGGATTTGGTGGCAAGGAAAGCCAGGCCGCCCAATGGGCTTGTCTGGCAGCTCTTGCCACCCATGTGACAGGCAGGCCCGCCAAGTGCCGCCTTGACCGCGATGATGACATGATCATGACCGGCAAGCGCCATGATTTTCGGGTGCGAAGTGAGTATGGCTTTGACAAGACAGGGCGACTTTCTGCCGTCGATGTCGCGTTCCTTTCGCGCTGCGGCTGCTCGGCTGATCTGAGCCAAGGGGTGAATGACCGCACAATGTTTCATGCCGACAATGCCTATTACTATCCCGAACTTTCCATCACATCGCGCAGGTTGTTTACCAATACGCTTTCCAACACGGCGTTCCGGGGCTTTGGCGGACCACAAGGCATGATGTTTGCCGAACGCATGATGGAAGAGATTGCCATCAGGCTGGGGCTTGATGCGCTGGATGTGCGCAAGCGCAATCTCTATGGTCGCGGTCGGGACATCACACCCTATGGCCAAAAAGTTGAGGACAATATTGCCCTTGAGGTGATCTCGACGCTGGAAAAAACCTCGGACTATCGCAAGCGCCGACGGGCTGTTGACAAGTTCAACACGGCCAATCGCTTTCTCAAAAAGGGTCTGTCCCTGACGCCGGTGAAGTTTGGCGTTTCCTTCACCGTGCCGCAGATGAACCAGGCTGGTGCGCTGGTGCATGTCTACACCGATGGCTCTGTGCAGGTGAACCATGGTGGCACCGAAATGGGTCAGGGGCTTTACATCAAGGTGGCGCAGGTGGTGGCGGAGGAATTTGGTTTGCCGCTGGAACGCGTGCGGATCACGGCAACAACCACCGACAAGGTTCCCAATACTTCAGCGACGGCTGCTTCTTCCGGCTCTGATCTCAATGGCATGGCCGCCAAGAATGCAGCGATGGAAATCAAGTCGCGCCTGCTTGCTCATCTGGCAAAATCCTGGAACGTTGCACCGGCAAAAATCCGTTTTGAGGGCGGTGAAATTCGATGCGGCGCGAAATCAATGTCTTTTGCAGCACTGGCCAAGCAGGCCCATGGCAACCGCATTTCGCTTTCATCTACAGGCTATTATGCCACGCCAAAGTTGCATTGGGACCGCGCCAAGGCCCATGGTCGGCCATTTTTTTACTTCGCCTATGGGGCGGCCTGTGCCGAAGTTGTCATCGACACATTGACGGGGGAGTCCCGCGTGCTGCGCGCCGACCTGTTGCACGACGTGGGAAAATCCCTGAACCCGGCGATCGATATGGGCCAGATCGAGGGTGCCTTTGTGCAGGGCATGGGATGGCTGACGACCGAAGAACTGGTTTACGATGCCGAAGGAAAATTACGCACCCACGCACCTTCAACCTACAAAATTCCCTGCGCCTCGGATGTTCCAGAAGATTTCCGCGTGGCGCTTTATGAATCACGCGGCAACATTGAGGATACGATCTATCGTTCAAAGGCCGTGGGTGAGCCACCCCTCATGTTGGCCATTGCGGTTTGGACCGCCATTTTGAATGCCATCGCGAGTTTGAGGCCGCGACAAGTCCCCGACCTGCAAGCGCCCGCCACGCCGGAAAATATAATGCGGGCTGTAAAGAGCATGGCGGCATCATGAATTTTCCCGCCAAAGCCAAGGCAGCCCTATTGAAAGCCGGTGCGGCCGTTCTCGTGTCGGTCAAGGAAACCCGTGGCTCGGTGCCACGTGAATCGGGCACGCAAATGTTGGTAACGGCGGAGGGTATGCTGGGTTCCATCGGTGGTGGCACGCTGGAATGGCAGGCCATGGCGCAGGCACAGGCGATGTTGGCAAAAGGTGAAAATTTCAGGCGCAGCAATTTTGTTCTGGGGCCCGATCTGGGCCAGTGTTGTGGCGGGACTGTTGTGCTGGAATTGCAGCGATTTGAGCAGTCACAGACAGACGCCTTTTGTGCTGCACTTCAACCAGCGGACAAGCGACGGCAAGTTTTGTTGTTTGGAGCAGGCCATGTGGGTCGTGCGCTGGTGTTGGTTCTCGCCCAAAGCCGGTTTGATATTCAATGGATTGATCCCCGGCCACAGGCCTTTCCGGGGGCATCACCGGAAAATGTCACTATTGATAACCGCGAAGATGCCTTGTTGGCGCTTGATGCAGTTTCCCCCGCAAGCCTGGCCCTTGTCATGAGCCATTCCCATGAACTGGATTTTGCCATTGTCGATAAAGCTCTGCGTCAATCATCTATCGTCAAACTGGGGCTGATCGGCAGTGCCAGCAAGCGGGCACGTTTTCTCAGTCGCTTGCGGCAGGCGGGAATAACAGACGATCGGATCTCGGATTTAATCTGTCCCGTCGGGGCTGGCGACATCAGGTCGAAAGATCCCTATTCAATCGCCATATCCACAGCTGCCCAGTTTCTGGCACTGGACGAGGCCTTGCGCCTGTCGCAATCATCCACCATGGCGAAAGTTCGGACCAGCTCATGACCGCACCCCTGCTGGAAGTGCAAGATATTGTGAAAGTCTTTGGAACCCTCAAGGCCAATGACAATGTTTCGCTTGCCATCATGCCCGGCGAGATTCATGCTTTTCTGGGTGAAAATGGTGCGGGGAAATCCACGCTGGTCAAAATGATCTATGGGGCGTTGCAGCCAACATCGGGAACCATGCGCTGGAACGGTCAGGTCGTCAAAATCCAGAATCCGGCTGAAGCGCGAGCCCTAGGCATTGGCATGGTGTTTCAGCACTTTTCGTTGTTTGATGCTTTGACTGCGGCTGAAAACATCGCACTGGCCTTGCCTGGGGCCCATGATATCTCCGCCTTGTCAAAACGCATCACGTCTGTATCGAAGGATTACGGACTGCCCGTTGTTCCCCATGCTGCGGTAGGCGACCTATCGGTGGGTGAACGCCAACGCATCGAAATTCTCCGTTGTCTTTTGCAAAATCCCAAGCTGCTGATCATGGATGAACCGACGTCGGTTCTGACACCGCAGGAAGCCGAGCAACTTTTCATCGTGTTGCGAAGGTTGGCTGCCGAGGGGTGTGCAGTACTTTATATTTCGCACCGACTGGAAGAAGTGATGTCCCTTTGTTCCGCCGCAACCATCCTGCGTCATGGCAAGGTTGTTGCACGGCTCGATCCACGCCGGGAGACGGCTGTCTCCCTTGCACGGATGATGGTGGGGGCTGAAGTTGCGCAAGTGAAATCCACCGCCCCTGCGACGCGTGGTGCAGAGCGGCTGGTGTTGCAGAACCTTTCGCTCGCTGCCGATGGGGCATTTGCGGTGGCGCTCAAAAACATTTCACTTTCCGTTGCGGGCGGTGAAATCGTGGCGATAGCCGGCGTTGCCGGCAATGGCCAGGGTGAGTTGTTCGATGCCATGTCAGGTGAACGATCTCTGCAAGATGACCGGTTGTTGTTGGTCGACGGAAAAGCTGTCGGCAAATCCGGCATCAATGCCAGACGCAAGCTGGGCATGGCCTTTGTTGCCGAAGAGCGGTTGGGACATGGTGCCGTGCCAGAGCTTTGCCTCTCGGCCAATATGGTGCTGACACGACACGCTTCTGATCGCGGGATTGCCAACGGCATTATGATTCATATGGATCAGGCAGAAATCGCCAAGGAACGTATCGTCAAAAATCATGATGTGCGCAAAGGCCGGGCTGATCCAGAGGCGCGATCGTTGTCGGGCGGCAACTTGCAAAAATTTGTCATCGGGCGCGAACTTGACCGAAATCCCGGCATCCTGATTGTCAATCAACCGACATGGGGGGTGGATGCAGGTGCGGCAGCGGCCATCCGGCAGGCGCTGGTTGATTTGTCCCGGCAAGGTTCTGCAGTGCTCGTCATCAGCCAGGACCTTGATGAGATATTTGAAATCGCCGATCGCATCGCCGTGATTTCCAGAGGCCAGCTTTCAGATGCGCAGCCCGCTGGCACATTGACGCGTGAAGCAATCGGCCTGTTGATGGCAGGTTCCCATGAGATGAAAAGCGGGGAGAATAACCATGCGGCTTGAAAAGCGTGCCGAACGCTCAGCTGCCATGGCGCTGGCTTCGCCTGTCATTGCGCTGGGCCTGACGGTGATCACGGCCGCCATCATCTTCGCCCTGCGCGGCATCAGCCCGCTCAACGGGCTCTACGTCTACTTCATCGAGCCGCTGACAGCCCTGTGGTCGGTGGAGCAATTGCTGGTGAAGGCAACACCGCTGGTTTTGATTGGTGCCGGCCTTGCCGTGGCCTACCGGGCGAATGTCTGGAATATCGGGGCTGAAGGACAATTGACGGCGGGTGCGATAATGGCCGGGATGATTCCGGTGATGTTGCCCAACTGGCAATCACCCCTGACGCTGATCCTGATGTTGTTGTTGGGTTCAATTGGCGGCATGTTATGGGGATCGATTTCGGCGTTTCTCAAAAACCGCTTCAATGCCAATGAAATCCTGACGTCGCTCATGCTGGTCTATGTGGTGCAGTTGCTGCTGGATTGGCTGGTGCGCGGGCCATGGCGTGATCCCAAGGGATTCAATTTTCCAAAATCAATTACTTTCACCGACTGGCAACTTCTGCCCTACATCACCTCAGGCATTCACTTGGGCGTCATCATCGCGCTTGTCATGGCGCTGGTGCTGGGTTTTGTCATGACCCGAACACTCAAGGGTTTTGAAATCACGGTCGCGGGTCTCAGCCCAAGGGCTGCCCGGTTTTCAGGGTTTTCCAAACAGGGAACCGTGATGTTCTGTTTCCTGCTCTCGGGAGGGCTGGCGGGACTGGCGGGTGCCATCGAAATTTCCTCCGTGGTCGGACAATTGCAGCCGCAGATTTCGCCGGGATATGGCTTTGCCGCGATCATCGTGGCTTTCCTCGGCAGGCTTAATCCGGTGGGTGCCATTCTTGCCGGCCTGCTGTTGGCCCTTTCCTATATCGGTGGCGAGGCGGTGCAGACAGCCTTGCAGGTTCCGGAAAAAATCACCAGGGTCATCCAGGGCGTTTTGCTGTTTTATGTATTGGCTTGTGACACGCTGATTGCCTATCGCATTGCAGGTCTACCTTCAGCCACCGAGAAGCGGGCCTGAAACCATGGAATTGCTGTTCACCCTTCTCACCATCATCATGACAGCGGCCACACCCCTTTTGTTGGCGGCATTGGGTGAAACCGTCACGGAACGGTCGGGTGTCTTGAACCTTGGGGTTGAGGGCATGATGGTGATGGGGGCGGTTGCCGGTTTTGCCGGCGCCTATCTCACGGGCAACCCTTGGGTTGGCATTCCCTTTGCTATTCTGGCTGGCATGTCGATGTCACTGTTGTTTGCCTTTTTGACCATGACGCTGCTGGCCAATCAGGTGGCGACGGGACTGGCCTTGACGTTACTTGGGCTTGGCCTGTCAGCCCTGATCGGGGAACGTCTGGTGGGGCAGCCCGGTATCAAGCTGCCGCAGCTCTTTGGCATTGATCCCCTCATTCCAATTTCGTTTCTGCTTACCGGGTTTGTGTCGTGGCTGTTGTTTCGCACCAAGGCGGGGTTGATCGTCCGGGCTGTGGGCAACAACCATGCTTCGGCCCACGCGCTTGGCTATTCAGTAATACTGGTGCGCTATCTCTGCATTTTGTTTGGAGGTGCCTGTGCCGGATTGGCGGGTGGATACCTGTCCCTCGTCTATACGCCGCAATGGGTGGAAAACATGACAGCGGGGCGCGGCTGGATTGCGCTGGCCCTTGTGGTTTTCGCGTCGTGGTTGCCATTGAGGGTTTTGGCAGGTGCTTATTTGTTTGGAACGATATCCATACTTTCTTTTGTTTTGCAAGCCATGGGCCTCGGAATACCCTCGCAATTGCTGTCCAGTTTGCCCTATCTTGGCACCATCTTCGCACTGGTGGTGATCTCTGGAAACAAGGCTTTGACACGGCGCAACACGCCAGCCTCCCTGGGACAGCCATTCGTGCCGGATCATTGATTTGTTACATAACAGGGAGCGTGACATGAATAAATTTTTAATGACGGCAGCTGCCACTGCCATGATGCTGGGGGCCGTATCAGCTTCGGCCTCTGCAGATGCCCTCAAGGCCTGCTGGGTCTATGTGGGACCGGTGGGTGACTTTGGCTGGACCTATCAGCACCACCAAGGCCTCGAAGCGGTGAAGAAAGAATTCGGCGACAAGGTTGAAACTGCCTATGCCGAAAGTGTAGCGGAAGCCGATTCCGAAAAAACCATTGAGCGCTTTGCCCGTGAGGGCTGCAAGATCATTTTCACAACTTCCTTTGGCTACATGGAACCTACACTCAAAGTAGCGGCCAAATTCCCGGATGTGAAATTTGAACATGCCACGGGTTACAAGACCGCCGACAATGTGACGACCTATAATGCCAAGTTCCATGAGGGACGTTATGTGATCGGCCAGATCGCCGCCAAGATGTCAAAGACTGGCGTGGCGGGCTACATTGTCTCGTTTCCAATTCCTGAAGTGGTGGCTGGCATCAATTCCTTCATGCTCGGCGCGCAGTCGGTCAATCCGAACTTCAAGGTGAAGATTGTCTGGGCCAATACCTGGTTTGACCCCGCCAAGGAAGCGGATGCTGCCAAGGTACTGCTGTCGCAAGGTGCCGACATCACGGTGCAACACACGGATTCCGCCGCTCCCCTGCAAACCGCAGAAGCTGCCGGCGCCTTTGGTTTTGGCCAGGCTTCTGACCAGATCAAGTTTGCCCCCAAGGCACAACTGACAGCCATCGTTGACAATTGGGCACCCTATTACATCCGCCGGGTTGGTGATGTGTTGAACGGAACCTGGAAATCCCAGCAATCCTGGGATGGCTTGGCAGAGGGAACAGTTTCCATGGCACCCTTTACCAACATGCCAGAAGACGTGGCCAAGATGGCTGCTGACACTGCCGCTGCCATCAAGGCTGGCACACTCGATCCCTTCAAAGGTCCGGTTACCAAGCAGGATGGCACGGTTGTTGACAAGGTAGATGCTGGCATGATCCTTGGCATGAACTGGTATGTGAAGGGCGTTGACGATACGCTGCCACAATAGGCCTGGCGCATAAGCGAATGCCGGGTATGACAATACCCGGCATTTTTTGGAATGATTGATGTGTTGCAGTCCTTTATCCCTGACCCCTATATCCTTGACTGGCTGAACCTTTTGTTCCGCTGGGGCCACATGATTGCGGGCATCGCCTGGATTGGCACGTCATTCTATTTTGTGGCCCTGGATTTTTCGTTGCGCAGCCGCGATGGCTTGCCTGAGGGGGTGCGCGGAGAGGCGTGGGAAGTGCATGGCGGCGGTTTCTATCATGTGCAGAAATATCTTTCGGCACCACCTTCGCTACCGGACCATCTGACATGGTTTAAATGGGAGGCTTATCTCACCTGGGTCACGGGGTTTTGCCTGCTTGTTGTACAATACTACCTGGCTGCGGACAGTTATCTCATCGACGCCGCAGTCATGGTATTGACCCCTTGGCAAGCGGTGGGGATTTCGCTGGCTGCCATCATTGCGGGATGGCTGGTCTATGATGTGTTGTGCCGCAGCCTCGCGATCAAACACCCAACCATTCTGATGGTGCTGATGTTGCTGTTGATCATGTTGGCAGCCTTTGGCTTCACCCATGTGTTTTCAGGTCGTGGCGCGTTCATCCATGTCGGTGTGTTCATCGGCACGCTGATGGCGGCCAATGTGTTCATGGTGATCATTCCAAACCAGCGCAAAATCGTCGCCGCCCTGTTGCGTGGCGAAACGCCCGATCCGCGCTTTGGTGCGGTGGGCAAACAACGGTCGCTGCACAATACCTATCTCTCACTTCCGGTTTTGTTGATGATGATCTCCAACCACTATGCATTTCTGACAGGCCATCCCCGGAGCTGGATGCTGATTGGATTAATCATTCTGGCAGGTGCTGCACTTCGACATTATCTCCTGCGCACGGAAGTCGGTGATGAACAGGCTGACCTCGCTTGGCTGTTGCCAGTCATTGCAGGTGCACTTGTCGTGGCCATGATCATGGCCGCACCGCGTGACATTCCGGTTTATCAGGGCGAGGTAACAGATGCCGATCTGTTGGCCATCACACAAAAACACTGTGTGTCCTGCCACGCCCTGAAACCTTCAAATCCCCAATTCAAGTCTGCCCCCAAGAACGTGATGTTGGAAAACCTTGATGACATGAAACAGCACAAGCAACGTATTATCACCCAAGCCATTGTCGGTCGCGCCATGCCCATGGGCAACAAGACCGGCATGACAGCAGAAGACCGTGCCAAGCTTGGGGCGTGGTTGCTGAAACAATGATGACACTGGCCGAAGCAAACGCCATGGATGTTGCCGGTTTTGTGGCCACCTTTGGTGATGTGGCAGAACACTCGCCGTGGGTAGCTGAGCAGGCAGCTGCCCTGCGGCCTTTCGCAACGCGTGAAGAGTTGGTGCGTGGTTTCGCACAAGCCATGTTGTCAGCTGATGCCGATGCGCAACTCGCCCTGTTGCGGGCACATCCTGATCTTGCAGGCAAAGCCAAATTGACTGATGACTCAAAGCAAGAGCAGGCGGGCGCTGGTCTGGATCGCCTCACGCAAGATGAGTTCACACGCTTCACAGCGTTGAACACAGCCTACAAAAATCGTTTTGGTTTTCCCTTCGTCTTTGCTGTGCGTGGAGCGACCAAAAAGCAGATCATCGCAAGTTTTGAATTGCGCGTTGACAACAGCAGCACGCAGGAACTCGCAACGGCCCTACAGCATGTTACGCAGATTTTCCGCTTTCGGCTGGAAGACAGGGTGTCAGCTTGAACAAGACCTTGATCAAAGGCCAACTCGTCAGTTTCACTGATGAGACTGTGATCCATCATGAGGCTGGAGCGGTGGTGATCGACGCGGCGGGCAAGATTCAATTCGCCGGAGATGCCAGCCAGCTTTCACCTCCCGACAAATTGCTGCCCTGCCATGAACATGGTCAAAAGCTTCTTATGCCGGGTTTCATCGATCCACATATTCATTTGCCGCAATACCGGATGCTGGCGGCTCCCGGCGTTGATCTGCTGGATTGGCTCCGGCGATTTACCTTTCCTGAGGAAAGTCGCTTTGGCGACGCTGGGCATGCTGAAGCGGCAGCAGAGATTTTTCTGGATCGTCTGCTGCGCCACGGCACAACGGCAACGCTGGCATTTTGTTCCGTACACAGAACATGTGCCGATGTCCTGTTTGCGGCGGCGGAAAAACGCGACATGGCGCTGGCCACAGGCAAGACATTGATGGACCGCAATGCCATTCCTGAAGTGCAGGATGATCCGGAATCTGCAGCATTGGAGTCGGAAAGCCTCTATCATCAATGGAATGGCAAAGCCCGACTCCGCTTTGCCGTTTCGCCGCGCTTTGCCATCACATCTTCAGACGCACAGCTCAAAGTGGCGGGAGAACTTCTGCGAGGACTGAAGGGAAGTTTAATGCAGACCCATCTTTCAGAGAGTCCCGGCGAAATTGCCATGGTCAAGAAGTTGTTCCCGAAAGCCAGGGATTATACGGACGTCTATGATCAGGCTGGACTGCTCGGAACACGCAGTCTGTTTGCCCATGGCATTCATCTGAGTGAAAGGGAGTGCGCAAGACTTTCCGAAACTGGTTCGTCCGTTATCCATTGCCCAACCTCAAATCTTTTTCTGGGTTCGGGGCTGATGTCGATGGCGAAGTTGCGTGAGAACACCCGACCAATCAATCTCGGTCTCGCCACTGATATTGGCGGTGGCACAAGCTATTCAATGCTGCGTACAATGGCTGAAGCCTACAAGGTGCAGATGCTGTTGGGATACAAACCAAGTGCTGTAGAATTGTTCCGCATGTCAACGTTGGGCAATGCGAGACGACTTCACATGCAGGATGAGATTGGAAGTCTTGACGCTGGAAAATATGCTGACTTGATTGTGCTTGATCCGCGGGCCACGCCGGAGTTGGCGGCCCGCCATGACTTGTCGGAAAATCTTGAAGACATGTTGTTTGCCCTGATGATGCTTGGCGATGAACGGGCCGTTGCGGCGACCTATGTGGCGGGCAAAAAAATGTTTGGTGGATAACCGGCATGAAGCACTCCGAAATCATGAAGTCAATGTTTGATGCGGCAGTGGCGGCAGCGTTGTCTACCGTGAGTGTGCCGCGCTTTCTGCCAACACCACCCAAAGGCCGCACCATTGTGATTGGTGCGGGCAAGGCCTCGGCTGCCATGGCTAAAACTTTCGAGGATCATTGGCCTCATCCGCTCGAAGGACTGGTGGTCACGCGCTACGGCCATGGCGTGGCTTGCAACAGGATCAACATCGTGGAGGCCGCCCATCCGGTTCCAGACGACAAGGGTTTGCAGGCGGCACGGGACATTTTGTCGATGGTGCAGGGATTGACGCATGACGATCTCGTCGTGGCTCTGATTTCCGGTGGTGGTTCTGCGCTGCTCAGCCTACCTGCCGACGGTATTTCTGTTGATGAAAAGCGGGCAGTCAATCGTGCCCTGCTGTCATCGGGTGCCGCCATACAGGACATGAACTGTGTGCGAAAACATCTCTCTGCGATCAAGGGAGGGCGGCTTGCTGCTGTTGCATATCCGGCACGTGTGGTGAGTCTTGTGATCTCGGATGTGCCTGGAGATGATTTGTCTTCTGTGTCGTCTGGTCCAACGGTTGCCGACCCCACCAGCTTTGCCGATGCGCTGGCAATTTTGAAGACCTATGAAATTGCGGTGCCGAGCCGCGTGTTGGCGCATATTCAAGCGGCCGTTGATGAAACGCCAAAACCCGGTGATTCACGTTTGGCCCGTGCCACCACACATCTGATTGGTTCACCACAGACATCGCTAATGGCAGCGGCCGGGATTGCCCGCCTGCATGGATATGCGCCGATGATATTGGGTGACAGTCTGGAAGGCGAGGCGCGGGAACTCGGCATCGTGCTGGCGGGCATGGCGCTGCAAGTTCAAAGGTACGGCCAACCCCTTGCTGCCCCTTGTGCGCTGATCTCTGGAGGAGAATCCACCGTCACAGTGAAAGGCAAAGGTGTTGGTGGACGAAATGTGGAATTCCTGCTCTCCCTCGCGCGGAAACTTTCCGGCACAACAGGCATTCATGCACTCGCCGCTGATACGGATGGCATTGACGGCGGAGCGGATGTGGCCGGTGCCATGATAAGCCCCGATACATTGCAACGGGCCCGAGCGCTTGGGCTTGATGCGGCTGGCATGCTTGCCAACAATGACGCCCACAGATTTTTCCAGCGACTGGGTGATCAACTCATCACCGGCCCGACGCTGACCAATGTCAATGATTTCAGGGTTATCCTCGTCGATCCAACCTGACACCAAACCTCTGGCCATCATTGCACCATCTTTAAGAGTGACATAGCGATGGGATAGCGCTCCCCTCAGCCGTTCATCCAGCCATAAACCTATGGTGAAGGATTGCGCCCTAGAACGGCTGCTGGAATGGAGTTGGGAATGGGATTGTTCGGCGGGCGCAAGATGACCAAGGGCCGGGGGCGTGGAGCCTCGCGCCGGGAACCTGCGCTGTTCGAAGATGACCGCCCGCATAATTCAAGGCAGGCTGGCAAAACCAAACCGAAACGCCGTGGCTTTTTTCGCTGGCTTTTTTCGCTGTTCTGGGCGCTGCTGTTTTGGACTGGCATTGTTGCAGCAGCAGGCTTTGGGCTGGTGTGGTTTACACTTTCGCAGAATGGCCTTTTCAAAATTCCTCAACGGGAACCTGGCATTTTGTTGCTGGCCAGTGATGGCAGTGAAATTGCCGAGCAAGGCACTTTCTTTGGCGATGCCGTCAACATGGCTGAATTGCCTGACTATGTTTCAAAAGCCATCATCTCCATTGAGGATCGGCGTTTCTATGGTCACTATGGCGTTGATCCCATTGGCCTCACCCGCGCCATGGCGCGCAATGTCATGCAGGGCCGCATGCGCGAAGGCGGTTCAACCCTGACCCAACAATTGGCAAAGAACCTGTTTTTGTCACCCGAACGCACGATCACCCGCAAGGCTCAGGAAATGGTTTTTGCCGTCTGGCTGGAGACCAGGTTTTCCAAGGACGAGATTCTCCAACTCTATCTCAACCGTGTGTATTTCGGTGGCGGTGCCAATGGCATCGACAAGGCGGCGCGGACGTTCTACGGCAAGTCAGCCTATGAGCTTTCATTGATGGAAGCTGCCACCCTTGCAGGGCTTTTGAAGGCACCGACAACCTACAATCCTTCACGCAATCCTGAAGATTCAAAAGCCCGGGCCAAGCTGGTTCTGAACAGCATGGTGCGTGAGGGATACATCGATGAGGACGATGCACGCGAGGCGCTTGAAAGCAACAGCAAGGCGGCGAGTTCCGACTATACACCTGCCACACAATATGCGGTGGACTGGATAAATGGCCAGTTGCCGTTGTTGGTGAAGGACAACAAGGCTTCGCTGATCATTGAAACCACACTTGACCCGAAGTTGCAGGCCAATGCCGAACGTTCGTTGCGCAAGCGCTTGGCTGACAATGGCAAGAAGCTGGATGTGGCCCAAGGCGCACTTGTCAGCATGGATGGCACGGGCGCCATCAAGGCGCTGGTGGGGGGACGGTCCTACAAGCGCAGCCAGTTCAACCGGGCAACAACCGCCAAACGTCAACCCGGCTCGGCGTTCAAGGCTTTCGTCTATCTCGCTGCCCTGGAAAACGGCTATCGCCCGGATTCGGTGGAAGTCGATGAACCTGTCAAAATCGGCAATTGGAGTCCTGAAAATTACAAGCGCAAATATCTCGGCAATGTCACGCTGGCCCAGGCCTATGCGCTTTCACTCAACACCGTGGCAGCCAAGTTGACCCAAGCCGTTACGCCAAAAGCTGTTGCAAAGGTGGCGCGGCGCCTGGGCATTGTTTCGCCCTTGGGCAATGACGCGACAATTGCACTTGGCACTTCTGAAGTGACACTGCTGGAAGTGACAACCGCCTTTGCGCCCTTTGCCAATGGCGGGTCTTCGGTTGAACCCTTTATCGTCAAGCGCATTCTCAATCGCGACGGGCAGGTATTGTATCAACGATTGGGGTCGGGATTGGGTCAGGTCATTGGTGATGGCGAACTCGGCCAGATGAATGCCCTGATGCGGCAAGTGATGGTTTCAGGAACGGGTCAGAAAGCCCGCTTTGACGGCATGGACATGGGTGGCAAAACCGGGACATCGCAGGATTACCGGGATGCCTGGTTCATTGGTTACACGCCCTACCTGATCACCGGCGTGTGGCTGGGCAATGATGACAACACGCCGACCAAAAAGGTGACGGGCGGTTCGTTGCCGGCCCTGGTGTGGAATGACGTGATGAAAGCTGGGCATAGGACATTGGCGATGCGGCAATTGCCTGGTGCGGAAGATTTCACGGCACCGGAAATTGCCATTGCTGAAGCAGATACAGTGGTCGAGCCTGACCCGGTGGTGGAACAGCGGGATGATGTGACTGAAAAAATTGTGCCGCAAACGCGCCACAAAAAGCTTGGATTTTTTGAACGACTGTTTGGACTGGAAAGAAACAGCGACGTCCGGAAGAAGAGTGAAGAACTTTATTGAGACTGGTTTTCGATTTCAAACAAACCGATGCAGGCTTTGACCGTGGGCCTTGAGCCAAGTTTTGGCAAGCCTTGCCTGTTTGCAGTGGGTGAGCACAAGCCGCCAAAACCGGGGGCCATGATTCATTTCGAGGAGATGGGCGACTTCATGGGCTGCCACATAATCCAGCACCATGGGAGGTGCCATGACCAGACGCCAGGAATAGGACAAACACTTGTCTGAGGAACAGGAGCCCCAGCGGCTTTTCTGGTCGCGGATGGTCAGGCGTTTGAATTGTGTTTGCATGGCAAGCGCATAGCGTGTTGAGGCTTCCAGCAAATCGGCTTCCGCTTGTTGCTTCATCCAGTCGAGCAGTCTTCGCTTTACATGGGCTTCCGTGCCGGGAACGTGCAGCTGTTTATTTTCGGCATCACAGACAACCAGACCACGGAGTTTTCCGGATGTGCTGATCACAAGGGTTTCGCCACGCACGGTGATTGCGGCCCCTTCGGTAATTTCCAATGGGGCTTGTTGGCGGGCCAGCGCCTTTCTCATCCAGTTGGCTGAGGTCGAGACAAATGCATTTGCAGTGCCGAGGCTTTGGCGTGGTGGCAGGGTCAACACGAAACTTCCACCCTCTCGAGCCAGACGCAGGACCATGCGCTTGGCAGCGGCATGGCGCTTCAGGCTGATGCGAATGCTGAGGCCATCCAGTTCATGGAGAATATCAGGCAGTGGTTTTGGCGACGCCACCAGCGGTCCGCCCAACAGCAGACTGCGCAAGACGCCCACTCCTAGACTTCTGCGCTTGCAAAAAATTCGCTGATAACCGGTACGACTTCCTGTTGGAATCGGCGTCCTGAAAATACCCCATAGTGCCCAACACCCATTTGCAGGTGGTGGGCTTTTTTGTCTTCAGGCAATCCGGTGCAAAGAACATGGGCGGCCTTGGTCTGGCCGATGCCTGAGATGTCGTCGCGCTCACCTTCCACTGTCAACAATGCGGTATTGGTGATGTTGGCGGGATTGATCAGGGTGCCGCGATAGCGATAGGTGCCATGGGGCAGGCATTGGTGCAGGAATACGCGGTCCACGGTTTGCAGATAAAATTCCGCCGTCAGGTCCATGACCGACATGTATTCATCATAAAAATCCTGCTGCTTCCGGGCTGAAATCGCATCGCCATCGACGAGGTGCCAATAGAGGCCGTGATGGGCAGTGATGTGGCGGTGGGGATTCATCGAAAGGAATCCGGCCAACTGCAGAAATCCCGGGTAGACCTTTCGTCCGGCACCCGGATTGGGCCATGGCACCTCAAGAATGACATTGTGGCGAAACCACTTCTCGCCCTTGTTCTGCGCCAGCTTGTTGACCCCGGTGGGGCTTTGGCGGGTATCGACGGGACCACCCATCAAAACCATCGAGAGTGGTGCAAGGGCATCTTGCCGTTCAGCCATCAGGGAGACAGCAGCCAGCACGGGAACCGAGGGCTGGCACACCGCCATGATATGGGCAGGCCTGCCCAGATGATGCAGCATGGCAATCACATAATCGGTATAGTCATCAAGATCGAAATTCCCTGATGACAGGGGCACCTGACGGGCATCAATCCAGTCGGTGATGTAGACGTCGTGTCCTGGCAACATGCTTTCCACGGTATGGCGCAAGAGGGTTGCGTGATGGCCTGACATGGGGGCCACGATGAGAAGAGGTGCCTGGACGCCAAGGTTATTGCCGACTTTGCGGAAATGCAGCATCTGACAGAACGCGTCTTTCCAGACCACGGTTTCTTCGACCTCAACGAGGCCGCCATCTATCGTTACGTGATCAATATTGAAGCCCGGTTTGGCAAAGCGCCGAGTCATGCGTTCAAACATGTCAAGCGAGGCCCTGGCCTGCTTGCCAATTGGCGACACGGCCATTCTCTGGGCCACCGGGTTTGGTGTATTGAGCCAGAATTCGGCACCTGCCTTGGCGGCAAGCCGGAAAGGCGCCATGGCGGCGTGCTGCATTTCATAGAACTGGTAAAGCATTGTCGCGCCCCATTTGTTGCAGTGCAAGATAGGCTGGCAGGAGGGGATTAACAACCCCTTAACCTCAGTGGCAGGAAAGCCTACAATTTAAGGGCCGCTGCAATGCCTTCAGCCAAAGCTTTGGCATCTGTTGTGTAGCTGAAGTGCTTGCGGAATTTGCCTTTCTCATCCATCAGGTAAATGACGGAAGTGTGATCCATCGCATAGGCTTCGGGATTTTCTTCGTTCGGCCGCTTTTCATAAAACACCCGGTAACTGTCGGCCATGGCTTTGACCTGATCGGGGCTTCCGGTGAGGCCCACGAGTTTGGGACTGAAATTGGTGACATAGTCTGCCAGCACGTCTGCTGTGTCACGCTCGGGATCAACGGTCACGAAAAGCGGCTGGATATCTGCGCCCTTCTGCCCCAGCAATTCCAGGGCTTCGGTCGTGACCTGCAACTCGGTGGGGCAGATGTCGGGGCAAAAAGTAAATCCGAATACCAGCAACATGGGTTTGCCCAAGTATGTCTGCTCGGTTACCGCCGCTTTGCGATGATCAAGCATTTTGAATGGACCACCAACCCGTGCTTCTCCTGCGCCAATCTGGCGGACGGCGTCAGTTGACAAGGCATAGAAGCCAATGGCCACGGCCAGAAGCAGCAAGGCAAGGGCGGGGATGATGCGGCTCAGTGAGGTGTGGGGCGAACTTGTTTGCATGGGCCTTTGCGCAAGTGCAGGCGGATAAAAAGCGGGATTACCCTTTATCCCCTGTCAATGCTATGAAACTTTCATGGCTCAAACCAACAGCATCGTTCAAAATTTTGGACGTGTCCTGCATCGCAATCCCATCCGGCTGCGAACGCTCGTGCGGTTGCGCTGGCTCGCGGTGATCGGACAGGCCCTGGCTGTCATTGTCGTGTGGTTTCTGTTGGGTTACCAACTGCCGTTTTCACTTTGCCTGTTGGTGATTGCCTTGAGTGCCTGGGTCAATATTTTCATCTCCGTGCGCTGGCGCTCAAGCCAGATGTTGAGCATTGAAGCCGCCGGGGCCTTGCTGGCCTATGATGTGGTGCAGCTTGCAGCACTTCTCTACTTGACGGGCGGCCTTGAAAACCCCTTCGCCTTTCTTTTCCTTGTGCCCGTGACGGTTTCTGCCACTTCTCTCACGGCCCGCTGGACTTTGGCGCTGGGTGCCATGGCCTTTTTGTTTGCGTCGCTTCTGGCGGTTTATCATCTGCCCTTGCCTTGGCGGGCTGGTGAAGCCTTCGCCTTGCCCCCGGCCTATGTGGCTGGATTATGGATTGCCGTGTTGTGTGGCACGGCATTTTCGGCGGTTTATGCCAGACGCATTTCTGAAGAAGCGCGCTTGATGTCAACGGCTCTGGGTGCCACCGAACTGGTGTTGGCGCGTGAACAGCAACTTTCGGCGTTGGATGGACTGGCAGCAGCGGCAGCCCATGAACTCGGCACACCGCTTGCGACGATTGCACTGGTGGCGAAGGAACTGAAACGCGACATGCCGGCAAAATCTGCCTATGCGGAGGATATTGATCTTTTGATCAGCCAAGCGGCGCGCTGCCGGGAAATCCTGTCGCGGCTCTCAAACCGCGAGCAGGTTGCCGACAATATTTTTGGCCAAATGAAAATTTCGGCGATGCTTGAAGATCTGGTAGCGCCATTGCGGGGTTCAGATGTGGTGATTTCAATCGAATGCGAAGCACTGGTGGGGACTTCAGCAGAGCCGGTCTTGCGGCGCAATCCTGCAATTTCCTATGGCCTCTCCAACATTCTGGCCAATGCGATTGATTTTGCAGAAACCCGGGTGCAAGTCCGGGCGACATGGACAGGTGAAGTAATTGCCCTGGCAGTTGAAGATGATGGACCGGGTTTTGACCAGGCAATTTTTGATCGCCTGGGTGACCCTTTTGTGACAACAAGACCTGGTTATGAACAACCCAAAAACGATGTTCGAGATTTTAACCCCAATGCATCGCTTCCCGCTGAAGTCGCTGCCGATGCCCATGAAGGCATGGGACTTGGACTGTTTATTGCCAAGACGTTGCTTGAACGCTCAGGTGCCAGTTTCAATCTCGCCAATCGCAAGCCGCCCGAACATGGTGCACATATCACACTTCAATGGCCGCAACGTGCCATTGATGTTTTGACCAATCAAACGTCCAAATCTCTGCCAACTGACGTATCAAGCCAAAACCCCAATCAATTGTCCCCGCATTGAATGAAGAATTGAGACCGTGCCATGAATCAAGTCCCCAACCCCATTCACGACAAGACATTGCTGCTGGTTGACGATGACAAGCCGTTTTTGACCAGGCTGGGCCGGGCCATGGAAACCCGGGGGTTCTCGGTGCGCTTGGCAGATACCGTGGCTGAAGGCATTTCCGAGGTGCGCAAAGCGCCACCGGGTTTTGCCGTGGTTGACTTGCGGCTGGCCGATGGCAATGGACTTGATGTGATTGAAGCCTTGCATGCTGCCCGACCCGATGCCCGTGTTGTGGTGCTGACGGGTTATGGCAATATTGCAACGGCTGTCACGGCGGTGAAACTTGGTGCCATCGACTATCTTGCGAAGCCAGCCGACGCAGATGCCGTCTATGGGGCATTGATGAGTGAATCGGCCGAGGCCCGCAATGCCCTGCCGGAAAATCCCATGTCGGCCGACCGGGTGCGCTGGGAACATATCCAGCGGGTGTTTGAGCTTTGCAACCGCAATGTCTCGGAAACGGCCAGGCGTCTCAACATGCACAGGCGTACCCTGCAACGCATTCTTGCCAAGCGGGCACCAAAGTAATTCAGGGATCCCATAGACTGTGCAGGCGGTGGGCGGCGACGCGGGCAAAGGCAAGCGTGATGGCTTTGCGTCTCGCAGGAGCCAGTGATTTGATTTCAGTTTCACGCAAGATTTCTGCCCCATAGGCATCAGCAACCATCAAGCCTGCGGCTTCGGGCAGCAGTTTTTCATCCATGGTCACGGGAATGGCGAAAAACAATTGGTCGCAGTAGTCGCGATACTCGGGCCATTTCTGGTCAACCCGCAAATCTTCCAGTGATGATTTGATTTCGATGATCCAGATCGTGCCATCAGTTTTCAGGGCGATGAGATCGGCTCTTCTGCCTGTCGCCAAGGTAAACTCAGGCAAAACAGCAAAGCCCAGATTTTGCAGCAGTCGTCCTGTGCCTCGCCGCACCGCAAGGGCCGTTGCCGATTGCCGACCGTCCGGCAGTGGCGGGGCATAGTCAGGAGACGGCGTCAGCTCAGACATGTTGCGAGACCGCAGTTCTCTTGCAGCTGTTGTCAGTCTTCATCAAACTTGCGCGTGACAAGTTCTTCCAGGGCCTGCAAGGCGGCTTCGGCCTGGGGACCTGATGCTTCGACGGAGATACTTGTTCCCATGGAGGCTGCCAACATCATCAGGCCCATGATGGAGGTTCCGGGAACTGATTGGCCGTCACGGCTGACCGTGATGGCGGCGTCAAAAGCTTCGGCGCATTTCACAAATTTGGCAGAGGCCCTGGCATGCAGTCCACGCTGGTTGGTGATGTCCAATTCCCGCTGCAGGGTTGTCATGAGATTTGCCTCATCGAGCGCCTCATCAATCACCTAAAACCTGGCTGGCAATATTGATGTATTTTCGACCTGAATCCTGGGCCGCAGCGGCTGCCTTGTGCAGGTTGCAATCATGACGGACCCTGGCCAGTTTGACCAGCATGGGCAAGTTCAATCCCGCCACAACTTCCACCCGTCCCTCTTCCAGCAGGGATATGGCCAGATTTGACGGGGTGCCGCCAAACATGTCGGTGAGCACGATGACGCCTTCACCAGAATTGGCACGAACCACGGCTGCCTCAATGTCGGAACGCCTGACATCCATGCGGTCATCGGGCCCAATGCAAATGGCCTCCATCTGGCTTTGTTTACCCACCACGTGTTCGACGGCATGGATAAATTCTTCAGCCAGTCTGCCGTGGGTCACGATCACCAATCCGATCATGCAGCGCTTGCCTTGTTGTTCATTCAATCAGCCCCTGGTTAACCGATCATGCCTGTTTCGACGGCAAACGGTGCAGCTGTTTACGCTTCCGCAGGCGGACGGGCAACCGCTTCCTTTCAGCTTTGTTTGACATGGTGCAGAAATGCCAATCGCAGGCGTGCGGCAGCCTGGGGTAGCGTTGCGTCGAGAAAAATACGTGGGAACGTCAAGGCCAAAAGCTCTGTGGTGGCGTCTGCGGGTTCCGGGAGCCGGGAGATTTCAGCTGATATGACAAGATCAGCGACCAAGGCCAGTTCGGCTTCAGGGGTATAGTCGATTGTGACAATTCCAACACCGCGCACCTCAAGAAGGCCGCGCAGACTTTGCGGCGGCGCAGCAAATATCTTTCCTGATCGCGCGGTCAAGACAGTTTGATCATCAGCCACAAGCTTGGCGGTCAGCGGGGTTTTTCCGAGCCCATTGCCTGTTGCGTCGATCAACATCAAGGCGAGGCTGGACTTGCCCGATCCCGGAACCCCGCGCAGCAATATGGCGCGATTGCCAAAGGCGATGGTTGTGCCATGCACCAGTTGGGTTGCAGTGGGCGGGGTCAATCCCATGATCATGCGTCTTTGACGACTGGCAACTGGACGACAAAGCGCGCGCCCAGAATTTTGGAACGGCCAGCGCTGTCCGCCTTGCCCATGCGGTTTTCGGCCCAGATGCGGCCCTTGTGGGCTTCTATGATTTGGCGCGAGATGGCAAGGCCAAGGCCGGAATTATTGCCAAAATGCTGTTCCGGACGATCCGTGTAGAAACGTTCAAATACCCGTTCAAGGTTCTCCGGGCGAATCCCGGGACCGTGATCTTCAACCCTGATGTCAATAAGTTCGGCATTGCGTCGGAGCTTGAGGTGGACCTTGCTGCCTGGAGCTGTAAACGACCGGGCATTGTCAACGAGATTCCTGATGACCTGGCCAAGCCGGGATTCCTGCCCGACAATTGCATAGGCCGTTGTCTGATCAGCATTGGCTTTGTAGGCTTGGATCGACAAGGCAATTTCAGGTTTTGACTTGTCCGAAATCTCGTTTGACATTGAAACAATTGCGCCCGCCAGTTTTGCCAGATCGAGTGGTGTGGCTTCGGTCCGGGCCAGTTCGGCATCGAGTCTTGAGGCATCAGAGATATCGGTGATCAGGCGGTCCATGCGTTTGACGTCTTGTTTGACAATTTCGACAAGCCTCGTGCGCTGCTCGTCTTTCTTCACCAACTCAAGGGTTTCAACGGCGCTGCGCAAGCTGGTGAGGGGATTTTTCAATTCATGGGCGACATCGGCAGCAAACGCTTCAATGGCATCGATGCGGTTGTAAAGAGCGCTTGTCATGTCGCGCAATGAACCTGAAAGATGGCCGATCTCGTCGCGGCGGGTGGTGAAATCAGGTATTTCAACGCGCTTTGAGATCCCGTGCCGGACTTTTTGGGCCGCCGCAGAGAGTTTCCGGATAGGGTTGGCAATGGTGCCGGCCAGCAGGGCTGAAAGCAGGAGGGACACCAGCGTTGAAAAACCGAAACTCAACAACACAATGCGGCGCTCACCGCGCAACACTTCATCAATGCCACCGCCTTCGCTTGAAAGCACAAGTGCTCCCAGGACGGCACGGTATCTTTGCACCGGCACTGCCACCACCACTGTGATTTCACGTTTTTCATCGAGTCGCACCTGACTGACGCTGGCGCCATTCAGGGCTGCTGCCACTTCAGGCACATCCTTGTTGCCATCCAGGCCATATTCAATCCGTGTGGGATAATTATGGGAGAACAAGCGATCCATCAAGTTTTTCCAGCCGCGCATAATGAAATTCGCAGACGTTTCGGCACCACGTTCCGGCACGGTTTCGATCACATCGCCGCCAAAAACGTTTTGACTGTCGACAACCAGATTGCCCTGGGGATCGATGATCTGGGCGCGGTTGCCGGTGTTGGCCACCAGCCTTCGCAGCACGGGGCTGGCGGTTTCTGGGTTGATCGGAAAATCCAGCCCATCCGGCAATTCGCCATCGAGGGAAATTTCGGGGGCGGTTTCTGAGCTTTCCTCAAGTGAGTCGGGGTTGATCACGATCGAGGCTGTATCGGCGGTGGCTGAACCTGCAATGGCAGCCGCAATGATCTGGGCCTGGGTTCGCAGTGACTGGGCCCGCGCATCAATCAGGTTCTGCCTGAACTGGTTGAAATACAGACTGCCCAGCGCCAGGATGACAAGTCCCAGGATATTGATCAAGAAGATGCGGGTGATCAGTCCGCTGGGGGCCAGCCAATCCAGCCAACCAGCCCGGGGTTTGGCAAGACTGCCAGCAGAACCACTGGCAAGCTCAACGAGGTCTTCCGAATCATTTCGGTCAGTCACCCCACTATCGAATGGGGGTTTTGAGTCGAGAGGTGGCTTGTTATCCTCCACCAACTGTTCCGGTGTAGACGTCAACGCCTCATTGTTCCTTGAAGCGATAGCCGACGCCATAGAGGGTTTCGATTCCGTCAAAGGCTTCGTCGACCTGGTTGAACTTCTTGCGCAGGCGCTTGATGTGGCTGTCAATGGTGCGGTCGTCAACATAGACCTGGTCATCATAGGCGGCATCCATCAGGGCATCACGGCTTTTGACAATGCCAGGACGTTGGGCGAGGGATTGCAGGATGAGAAATTCGGTGACAGTCAACACAACGGGCTTGCCTTCCCAGGTGCAGGAATGGCGGTCCGTATCCATGGCAAGTTTGCCGCGCTCGATCACCTTGGCCGCTTCCGTCGGCGCTGACGTGCCATCCTTGGCGCCTGCACGACGCAAAACGGCTTTAACGCGCTCGACCAGCAGGCGCTGGGAAAACGGCTTCTTGATGAAATCATCGGCACCCATCTTGAGGCCGAACAATTCATCAATCTCATCGTCTTTCGAGGTCAGGAAAATAACCGGCAGATCGGTTTTTTGCCTGATGCGGCGCAGCAGCTCCATGCCATCCATACGCGGCATCTTGATGTCAAATATTGCCATATCAGGCGGGTTGTCCTGCAAACCTTGCAAAGCAGCAGCGCCATCATTGTATTTTTGAACGATATAGCCTTCAGCTTCCATGGTCATTCCCACGGAGGTCAGGATATTGCGGTCATCATCGACCAGGGCAATTGTTGGCATTTTCTTGTTCATTCCTGTTGTATGGTCCTTTGTGCCGTGTAGGTATGAAACTGGAACAAATTGTGGCAAGCGCTATAGGACAAGCTGACGGCAATTGCGAGGGTCTTTCATGGATACGCCAAAACATCAGGCCATGCGGCAGGCCGGGACTTTGTTGAGAGCTGGGGGAACGGCTGCCTTGTCCGTGCTGGATGCAGAAGGGGGTGGGCCTTTTACAACACTGGTGAATGTGGCGGTTGATGAGGATTTGAGGCCACTGGTGCTGATTTCGTCGCTCTCCCATCACAGCAAGTGCCTGGCCCAAGACAATCGATCCAGCCTGATGCTGCATGAAACCATTGCGACGACAGCCGACCCGATGCTTACCTTTCGCGTTACGGTGTTGGGACGCTTTGCCAAGATCGATGCGGGCGAAGCCCAGCGATATTTTCTGGACCGCCATCCCTATGCGGAACTTTACGTCGGTTTTGGTGATTTCGGTTTTTGGCGCATGGAGGCTGATCATGCCCATATCATTGCCGGATTTGGCAGGGCTTACGGCGTTCGCTTCAAGGATGTTGCGCAACTCACGTTGACTTAACGCTGGGGTTTAGCATCCAGAATTTCCAACAGCCGCCGGATTTTTTCTTCATCCAATTTGGCTATCTGATCGGCGAGGCGATTGGCCAGTTCTGTGGCTGTGGGATCAAGCCCTGCCGTGTCGATGCTGATGCGGGGATGGGAAATGCGGGCAAGCCTTACCAGTTCTTCGGCATCATCCCAGATGATGTTGAAATAGCTGATGACGCGTTGGATGACATGCCAGGAGGGACGGCCGCGCTTTCCATGTTCAAGGGCCGAGAGATAGGCGCTTGAAACACCAATGGCTGCTGCCATGTCGGATTGGCGAATGCCGCGGGATTGCCGGAGAGCCCTGATCCTGGCGCCAAAGGGAGTCAAAAATCTCTCCCACTTTCCTGTCCTGCGGAGCGGCGCAACCTCACATAAAATGCCCCGCCGCCACCGTGCCGGGGATGCGAGGGTTGATAGCCGATGACATGCAGGCGGAAGATTTCCTCGTGCAGCCAGTTGGTCAGCTCCCGGCGCAAACGACCTTCCCGCTCCGGCGCATGAAAATGTTTGATGCCATGCAGTGTATGACCAGAAAATGGCGATGCGCCTTTGCCGGTGATCACCAGAACAAGCCGGGTTCCGTGTTGGTGCTGGCTTGACAGGAAGTGCAGCAATTTCATCCGGGCGGTTTCCACGCCTTCGCCATGCAGATCCAGGCGTGCTTCGGGTTCCAATTGTCCCCTCGACAATTTTTGCGCGAGACGACGGTCAAAACTGGCAAGCGGCGGCACCCGGTGATGAGCGACAGGTTTCGGCATGAAAGCTGCCAAGGCGTTTGAGGGTGTGGAATGGCTGGCGCTTGACAGCAGTTTGCCTGTTGCAAATTTTTCCGGACGGCTTTTGTCTTTGTGGAATTTGGCCTTCAACGGCGCGATGGTGCGTTTCACATCATCCCACAGGCCATGGTCATCAGGAGTCGGGAATTTGCGAATCATCTGTGCAGTCCCAGTCTTCTAGCGACGGCAATGGGCAGCAGGGCAGTCATCCGGCCAGGGCTTTTCATATGTCCGGCGATCAATGCCGCCTCGTAACCCCAGCCCCAATAGATGTCTCCCCGCAACAGGCCCCGGATGGCTGAGCCTGTGTCCTGGGCGATCATCAGGCGATCAAAAGTTTTTTCTCCGTTTGGCGATTCGGGTGGTGTTGTGGTTTCGAGCCACAGCGGCGTGCCATAGAGATAGTGACTGGCATCAATGGCGAGCGAGCGTTGCGGCATGAGGTGTACCTTGCCAGCCCCCATGGCACCAAGGTTTTCCGGCGTTAAAGGCATTTCTCGAAAAAAAATGTAGGAAGGATTTTGCCACATCAGGGCTCGCGATTCGCCCGGATTGGTTTTCATCCAGGCAACGAGGCTTTGCATCGAAAGGTTTTCACGGGTGAGCTGGCCCCGTTCAAGCAAAACCGATCCAATGGCCACATAGGGATGACCGGATTTTGCGGCATAGCTCAAACGCAGTGACGATCCGTCTTCCAGCTGCACACGGCCCGAGCCCTGGATATGCATGAAAAAGGCTGGGATCCAATCGTTGAGCCAGCAGATCTCCAGGCCCTGACCTTTGAGACTTCCCCGTTCGATTTCCTCACGGGTGTCATAAGGTACAGGACCGTTGGTGCCGTGTTTGCCGAATGCAAAACCAACAGACTGGCTTTCAACGGGATCAAATGCCATGAGGTCGGCGGGTTTTCGGTAAACGGGGACAGGAAATTCTGCGCTGTAGTTCCTGCTGCCTCTAACGACAGGTTCAAAATAGCCGGTAAACATGCCACTGGGCTTGTGGGGACCAGAAATTTCACAGGGCGTGAAATGGTTTTCAAAAAATCCCTTGGGGTTGTGCTGGGCAAAGGCAAGGAAACTGGCTTCGGCAACCTGCAACCAATCTTCCCTGGCACCTGCAAAAGTCGGCAACTTGGCAAAATTCAATGGATTTTCAGACATCAACGCAGCCGATTGCCGGAACGACTGGAGTGCTGCAGCATGATCATCGTTCGCCCATCGCGACAACCCGTCATAGGAGACGCGCCGACAAATTGAGCCGGGGACTATGGAAATCTCATCTGTCATCAGTTCACGTGGAAACGAGTTTCCAATTGGGATCACGCGAGGTAACATCCCGTTCAAATGTCCAGATATTGCTGATATCACGAATGGCCTTCGCATCGCCGTCAATGACGGCGCCCGATCCATCTGTGGTTGCACCTATGGCTTCGCACGTGAAGGCTGTGGTGATGCTGGCACGGTTACCGCTCATGTTCACCGCATCAATGTGGTTGTTCTTCATGCCGACATAACGGAATGTCATGGTTTGTCCCAGCCGCTGGCGTTCATCAATGGCGCTTGCAAAGGCCTCATAAACTTCTTTCGACAACAGGGGCTGAAGCGCCTTTTTATTGCCAGCTGCATAAGCTTCGAGAATCATTTCACTGGCGGCACCCGCACCTGCCAGGAATGTACCGGGCGAAAAACCGGGCGATTTGGTTGAAAGTTCAACCAGCGCATTGGCGAGGGCCGAGTCCTTTTCGGCATATCCCTGCCACACCGGAACTTCTGGCACGATTTCAGTTGCCTCACCTTCAATCGTATGGGGATTGGGTTCTGGTTTTTCAGTTTCTGTTTTTGCCGGTGGCCGTTTGAATTCAACAGGTGGACGTTCGAGCCCGGTGCGCGTGCCAAGCACTGAACGCAGTCGCCAGAATATGATGGCGGCGGCGGCCAGCAGAACAAGTGTCAAGGGATCAAAGGCGGAATTCATGTTCAGGTGTTTCCATTCTCGTCAGCATTCATCGGACTTTGCTTTATATAGGCGGCACAGCCCGACATGCAAAGCGGCTTTCCGCCGCCTGGGCAATTGCAGTTCAGGAGTGGGCATGTTAGGCCCGCTGCGTTGATTGTTACATGGTGATCAAGGCGACGGCGCTGCTTGACACTTTATTTGAAAATAATGAGGCAAAAATGGCTAAATCGGTTAAACCTGTAAAACTTGCTCCCAAGCGTCCGGCGGCGAAAGTGGCTGTTCAGCCGGCCAAGAGCAATGGCGGAGGCCAGGAGGCGGCTCCGATGCTGAGCGCACCCCCGCCTGCACCGGGACAACAACCCGCCATGAAAATTCTCGGACAGTATCTCAAGGATTTCAGCTTTGAAAATCCCAATGCCCCACAATCCCTGACACCCCAGGCAGAACAGCCCGATATAAATATCTCGGTCAACGTGAATGCCCGCAATCTCGGCCCCAATGACTTTGAAGTTGAGTTGCATCTCGATGCCAAGGCGACAACCGGCGGCAAGGTGATTTTTGCCTCGGAACTGCTTTATGCCGGCATTTTCCGGCTGGAAAACTTTCCGCAGAACGTCTTGCATGCCGCCGTGCTGATTGAATGTCCGCGGATGCTGTTTCCGTTTGCCCGCCAGATCATGGCAGATGCGACGCGCAATGGCGGCTTTCCACCGCTGATGCTGGATCCCATTGATTTTGCCGCCATGTACCAAAAACGCATGCAAGCCGCCCAAGCCACGGCTTGATTTCTGGTCATTGGGTGCCGGGGGCTTCAGTGGCAAGCCACTTTTGCCAGAGGGCCTTGGCACCGAGGGTTCTGACAAATTCTGCGTGGGACTTCAAATCCTGATTTGTCAGGCGAGCCGGCAAAGCATGGGGCCTGGGCTGCAGCTTGGCCTGGGAAGCTGTGTTTTGAAGTGTCCGCCGGTTTTGTTGGGCGGGACTGGCAAGGCCCAGGGCCGTTTGCTTGCCGCCAATCAGTTCCAGATAAACCTCGGCCAAGAGTTCCGAGTCGAGCAGCGCCCCATGCCGGGACCGCTTTGACAAGTCGATACCAAAACGACGGCACAAGGCATCGAGACTGTTTGAGGCCATGGGAAATTTTTGTTTGGCCATGGCCAGCGTATCGAGCACCCGGCCATAGTCGAGTGCGGGTTTTTTGGCTTGGGCCAATTCAGCATTGATGAAGCCGATATCAAATGAGGCATTGTGAATGATCAGCAGGCTGTCTGAAATGAAGTCCAGAAATTGATCCGCGACATCGCTGAAGCGGGGTTTGTCCTTGAGAAAGGCCACCGAAAGTCCGTGAACGGCTTCAGCTTCCTTTGGAATGTCACGTTCGGGATTGAGGTAGGCGTGGAAAGTCTTGCCGGAGGGCAAGTGGTTGATCAGCTCGACGGCACCAATTTCCACAATGCGATGGCCATCGCGTGGTGAAAGTCCGGTGGTTTCTGTATCGAGGACAATTTCACGAAGCATTGGCAGGTTTTCCTTGAAATTTGGCAAGCTGGGTAAACAGCAATCGGGTTTTCAATGCGAGATCAAGAAGTGAATCAGTGTTTTCGATGACATGGTCAGCGCGTCGGCGCTTTTCTGCGTCAGGCATTTGCCGCTCCAGGATTTTATTGAGGCGTTGCCTGGTCATGCCGGGTCTTGCCAGGGCGCGATGGTGTTGCAGGTTTTCTGGTGCACTGACTACGACCGTGACGTCAGTGTTCACTTCGAGGTTTTTTTCAAAGAGCAGGGGAATGTCGAGAACCACGATCTGGTGATTGGCGCGTTTTGCTTCTTTCAAAAATTTGTCCCGGCGTTTTGCAATTTCAGGGTGAACCATGGCTTCGAGCTGGGCAAGACGCTGGGGATCTTGCATGACAGCGGCTGAAAGTCTTTGGCGGTCCACGCGGTTTTCGACGATGGCTTCGGGGACATGATCTTGCAAGAGACTTAAACCGTCTGGACTGTCGTAGAATTTGTGCACTTCCTTGTCGGCGTCAAAAACCGGAATACCGAGGAAGGCGATGGTTTTGGCCACTTCGGATTTTCCCATGGCGATTGAGCCTGTGAGGCCGACAATCAGCATCGGGTGTAACCGGGATCAATATCACGGGCGACCAAATCATAGAGTTCGTCGGTTACGGTTGGTCGCAGTCCGAACCATTTTTCAAAACCGAACACGGCCTGATGCAGCAGCATGCCAAGTCCTGGAACAATTGGATGACCATGGGTTTTTGCTTGCAACAGGAATGGCGTAATCAATGGGGTATAGACGATGTCGGCAATAACGGCTTTCGGATGCAGGATCGGCCATGGCAAATTTATCTGTTCAGAATCCGTCAATCCAGCCGATGTGGTGTTGATGATCAATCCGGCTTTCGGCAGCGCATGTTTGAGTTCTTCATGGGTTATGGCTTTGACGGGTGATCCGATTTTTGCCGCGACATTTTCGGCACGACTCTGGGTTCGGTTGTTTATGAGGATGGCCACGGCATTGTGTTGGGCAAGTGTATTGGCGATTGCCCGGGCCGAACCGCCAGCCCCAAAAATGACAATAGGCTTTTCGCTGATGCAGAAGTCGGGATGACAGTTCTTGAGATTGTGCAGGAATCCATCGCCGTCAGTCGAGGTGGCCTTGAGTCGACCATTTTCCATGTAGACAGTGTTCAGTGAGCCTGCTTTCAGCGCTGAAGCAGCAACTTCATCGACATATTGGGAAATCTGTTCCTTGTGGGGGATTGTAATGTTGCAGCCGATATAGTCTCCCCGCCGGATGCTCTCGATGAATTCCTTTAGTCCCTCTGTAGCGATCTCGCGTTTTTCATAGCTCCCGGCGATGTCATGCTTTTTAAGCCAGTAGCCATGAATAAGCGGTGAGCGGGAATGCTTGATGGGACTGCCGATGACACAGGCTTTTGGCGGGAATTGTTTGGTCATGGCGTAATGTGGCCTGTTGTCCGGAGGTGTTGCAGCAGTGGCAATAAGGGCAAGCCGAGGATTGTGAAATAGTCACCTTCAATTTTATCGAAAAGCTGGATGCCCAGACTTTCGATCTGGTAACAACCGACGGCTCCCAGAACTTCTTGCCCGGTTTTGTCGAGGTAGGACGAGATTTGGCCAGGGCTTAGTTTGCGCATTTGCAGCGCCACAGTCTGAATTGTCTTGAATGTGGTTTTGCCGTCGACAACGGTTACGGCTGCGCTATGAAGTTGGTGCATGTGGCCTTGCAATTGCGTGAGTTGTTCGAATGCTTCCTTGAGAGTGGTTGCCTTGTCAAAAACCTTTCCTTCAAGTTCAAGAACTTGATCGGCGCCGACAATGAGGTGTTGTGGTCTCAGCTTTGATACGGCTTCGGCTTTGAGTTGTGCGAGGTGCAGGCATAGACTTCTGGCGTCCAGATGTTGAACTTTCGTGGTGGCGGCGATTTCGTCGATGTTTGATAGTTGTGTGACGAAGGCAACGCCAGCGGTGCGAAGCAATTTCTGGCGGGCGGGGCTGGCGGAAGCGAGAATGATCATGGGGATTGTGGTGTATGACGGGGTTCGGGATTGTGGATAACTGGTGGCGGGGAAATTATAGCAGCGGCAATTGTGAATAGCGGGGAAAGTTTTCCACAGGGCGGGGTTTTACGGGCAAGCACGCGTCGTGTCGGTGGTGATTTGAGAGAAGTTAATAAATCCTTAATGAATCAATAGTTTTTTGCGGTTTGAGCTTGGCTTGGGTACGTGTTAGTCAATGTTTTTTATGGAGTTGTTGGGCTTTTGCCGGATTCCCACAGGCCAACATTAACATCAATTAAGAATCTAATTTATTTTATTTGAGGAAGTGCCTTGGTGAAAGCCTTACTGGATGTTGTTTGTCGTCGGCAGCCCTTGCGCAGGCCCGTTTGGTTAATGCGACAGGCGGGTCGGTATTTGCCAGAATATCGGGCTTTGAGACAACAGGCCGGATCATTTCTCGATCTCTGTTATAATCCCGAAAGGGCCTGTGAAGTAACCTTGCAGCCCTTGCGCCGTTTTGATCTCGATGCGGCGATTTTATTTTCGGACATTTTGGTGGTGCCCCATGCCATGGGTCTGGATTTGAGTTTCGTAGAAAATGAAGGCCCGAAGCTGTCGACGGTACGGGATATGGCCGGGGTGGACAGGCTTGGGGATGGTAGCATCCCGGATTATTTTAGAAGGGTTTGGGAGACCGTTGCAGCAGTCTCTGGAAAATTGGAGCGTTCGAAAACCTTGATCGGGTTTAGCGGCGGTCCGTGGACGGTGGCGAGTTACATGATTGAAGGGGGAAGTTCGGATCGTCGACGGGCTTTGGCTGTGGCGGTGGATAATCCTCCCTGGTTCAGCGCATTGATCGACAGGCTGGTTTCGGTGTCGGTGTATTATTTGTTGGGTCAAATCAGGGCTGGGGCGGAAGTGATCCAGATTTTTGACAGCTGGGCAGGGGATGTGCCGTTGGAGCATCGCCAACGTGTTGTGATTGGACCAATGGCGCGGATTGTTGAAGGGGTGAGGAACGTTTGTCCTGACTTTCCGGTGATTGTGTTTGCCCGTGGTGTGGGTGATTCCCATAGTGATGTTGCGCTTGGCACGGGTGCCAGTTGTGTGGGTGTCGAGCAAGGTGTTGCGCTCAGTTCCGTGCTGGGTCAGTTGCCGGATGGGGTTTCAGTGCAGGGTAATCTTGCACCGGATGCCTTGTTGGGATCAACAGCAGAACTTGAGAGACTGACACTACAGGTGCTTCAGGATGTACCCATGCATCGACATGTTTTCAATCTTGGTCATGGAATTTTGCCGCAAGTGGAGCCTGATCAGGTGACGGCTTTGCTGTCGGTTATCCGCCGGCATGACGAGGCGTTGGCGTGAGTTACGACTGGTTGAAGGTGCTTCATGTTCTGGCCGTTATTTCGTGGATGGCGGGGTTGCTCTATCTGCCGCGATTGATGGTCTATCATTGCGGATGTGCTGTTGGGTCTGAGAGTGATGCAACCTTCAAGATCATGGAGCGGCGCTTGCTGAAAGGGATCATGACGCCTGCCATGCTGGTGAGCCTGGTGAGTGGTGGGGTGCTGATTTGGTTGGGCAGTTGGAGCGTTGTAGATATCTGGCTGGCGTTGAAGTTGGTGGGGGTGCTGCTCCTGGTGGTTTGCCACGGGGTCATGCATCGGCATGTTGTGGCTTTTGCCAGGGCCGAGCGAAATTATTCTGCCCGGTATTTTCGCATCTTCAACGAAGTACCGACCCTGTTGATGGTGGTGATTGTCATTTGCGTGATTGTGAAGCCGTTTGGCTGATTTGGCTTCGTTGCTGGCGGCAGGATTTTTTCTTTGCAAGAATGGCGGGGTCTGATATGGGGTGCTCGTCCATTCGGGACGTTCCCCTCCTCTTTGCCTGTTCTGTTGCGCCCAGCGCTTTTTGACAGTCAGGTATTTCAGCAAGTACAGACATGACAGCCATTGCCGACACCAAGGAGACCAAGCTCTCCGATCTTAAACTCAAGTCACCAGCCGATCTGGTCATTCTGGCAGAGGAGCTGGAAGTTGAAAATGCCAGTGCATTGCGAAAGCAGGAGCTGATGTTTGCGATCCTGAAAAACCTGGCGGCACGCGGTGTTGACATTGTCGGTGAAGGTGTTGTCGAGGTTCTGCAGGATGGATTTGGGTTTATCCGTTCGGCAGAGGCGAACTATCTGGCGGGGCCTGATGATATCTACGTCAGCCCCAGCCAGATCCGGAAATTCACCTTGCGGACGGGTGATACGGTTGAAGGCCAGATCCGCAGCCCCAAGGATGGCGAGCGTTATTTTGCTTTGGTCAAGGTCAACACCATCAATTTCGAAAATCCTGAGAAGGTCAAGCACAAGGTTCATTTTGACAATCTGACGCCGCTTTATCCGGACCAGCGGCTGGAGATGGAAATCAATGACCCGACGCGGAAGGATTTTTCGCCGCGGGTGATTGATATCGTGTCACCCATCGGCAAGGGCCAGCGGGGCCTGATCGTGGCACCGCCGCGGACCGGCAAAACCGTGATCCTGCAAAATATCGCCCATTCGATCGCGACGAACCATCCGGAATGTTACCTGATTGTTTTGCTGATTGATGAACGCCCTGAGGAAGTGACTGACATGCAGCGTTCGGTGAAGGGTGAGGTGATCAGCTCGACCTTTGATGAACCGGCGACACGCCATGTGCAAGTTGCCGAGATGGTGATCGAGAAGGCCAAGCGTCTGGTTGAACACGGTCGTGATGTGGTGATCCTGTTGGATTCAATCACGCGTCTGGGTCGGGCCTACAATACGGTTGTGCCGTCTTCTGGCAAGGTTTTGACAGGTGGTGTGGATGCCAATGCTTTGCAACGGCCCAAGCGGTTCTTCGGCGCTGCGCGTAACATTGAATTCGGCGGATCCCTGACCATCATTGCAACAGCCCTGATTGATACGGGAAGCCGCATGGACGAAGTTATTTTCGAGGAGTTCAAGGGTACTGGCAACTCTGAAATCATTCTGGATCGCAAGGTCGCGGACAAACGGGTGTTCCCAGCTATCGACATCCTGCGATCGGGAACCCGCAAGGAAGAATTGATCGTCAAGGCTGATACCTTGAAGAAAACTTACGTGCTCCGGCGAATTCTCAATCCGATGGGGACAGTCGATGCGGTTGAGTTTCTGCTCGACAAGTTGCGCCAGACCAAGACCAACAGTGATTTTTTTGACAGCATGAATGCCTGATCCCGGCACGGGGGATTTGGTTTCGATTCGAATCCGAAATGAATTTGAAATCCACCATATTTGCGGTTTCCAGCGGGTCCGGTAGGGCCGGTATTGCTGTTGTCAGGTTATCAGGACCGGCGGCGTTTGAAACGGCAGTTGCCCTGACAGGATGCAGTCCTGAACCACGCAGGGCTTACTTGAGAACCATACGCACGTTTGATCAGTCATCAGTCATTGATGTGGGATTG
>JANOXA010000084.1:0-29359 GCA_031418195.1 Hyphomicrobiales bacterium
GTCAAATGCGCGATTTAAGGAATTAAATGCTAAAATTAGTAATATTATAGGACTTATTTCGCAGCTTGGTAGTGTAAAACCGCCGTAATGTCCTGGTCTTCCAGATAGGGATAGTCCTCCAGAATTTCTTCCCGGCTCGCTCCCGCTGCCAACAGGTCCAGCACGTCGATCACCCTGATCCGCATGCCACGAATGGTCGGCTGGCCGCCACAGAGGCCGGGGATCATGGTAATGCGACTTGGCATTGGTTGGTCCATGGATGTCACTTATCACATGAAGCGTCTTTTTGCACGTGCCTAGATCAATCATCGATTTGCCTCTGGTAAGGAAAAAGGCATTAACACGGTAGCTGATCAGACAGGCGGTGCGTTTTTTGCAACTACTGTGTCTTCCCTTGTTGGCCTCCAGCAGCTATTCCCCCTCCATGGCTGGCACTGACTCTTCTCGCAAAATTGATTTTGGCCCTTCACCCCGGATTGTCCTCGTGAACCCACAGCTTGGTGAAAACATTGGCATGGCGGCGCGGGCTATGGCTAATTTTGGCTTGTTTGATTTGCGGCTGGTGGACCCGCGCGAGGGTTGGGACCGGGAACGGGCTGAAGCGGCGGCGGCGGGGGCGGTTGAGACTGTAAGAAATTCCAGCGTTCACAATAGCTTGCAAGCGTGCCTTCGGAACGTACATTATGTTTATGCCACCACGGCGCGGCCCCGCGACATGACGGTGAACGTGATGACTCCGGAGCAGGCGGGCCTTGATATGCGGGCGCGGATTGGTCGCGGCGAGAAAGTGGCAATCCTGTTTGGGCGCGAGCGCTATGGCCTTACCAATGATGAAGTGTCATTGGCTGACATGATCATCACAGCGCCCGTGAACCCGGCCTATGCCAGCTTGAACATTGCCCAGGCGGTTTTGTTGGTGAGTTATGAATGGTTCAAGCATGAGGCGACAAGCCTTGGGATGGCGACCAAGGAACTTGCAGCCCTTGCCGGCCCTGGATTGCAAATGACCGACACGCGGCCTGCGACCAAGGACGAGCTTTACGGATTTTATGACCATCTGGAAATGGAACTTGATGCAGCGGGTTTTTTTAAAACTGACAAATTAAAACCCAACATGATGCGGAATTTGCGTAATTTGTTTGCCCGGGCCAGCCTTTCGGAACAGGAAGTGCGCAGTTTGCGCGGTGTGGTATCGTCTTTGGTGCGAAAACATTTGAGGAAAAAAAGCGAATAGTGAGTAGCGAATAGCGAATAGGGGGCCTAAAGACAATTCGCTATTCGCTATTCGCTATTCGCTATTCGCTATTCGCCAAGAGACACATGACCCAGCCACGCATTCTCCTCTTCGACTCCGGCATGGGCGGACTCACCGTGGCGCGGGCAGTGGCCCTGCAATTGCCATCGGCGCGTCTGGTTTATGCGGCTGACAATGCTGCGTTTCCTTATGGAGCATGGAAAGAGCAGGCGCTGGTCAACCGCATTGTGTTGGTCATCGGGAGATTGATCGATACCGTGAAGCCGGATGTGGTGGTTATTGCCTGCAACACAGCCTCAACCATTGCCCTCACCGAATTGAGAGCAGCTTACAAGGTTCCATTCGTGGGTACCGTGCCAGCGATAAAGCCCGCAGCCGCGCAAACCAAAACCGGGGTGATTGGCGTGTTGGCGACGCCTGGCACAGTGAGCCGCGAATATACTCATTCGTTGATCCATACCTACGCCTTTCATTGCAAGGTGTTTCTGCATGGTGCGCCACGCCTTGCGGAAATTGCCGAACAGAAATTGCGCGGGCAGCCCGTCAATCTTGATGAGTTGCGTGATGAAGTGGCCCCGGTGTTTCGCAAGCGCGAAGGCAAGCGTACGGATGTTGTGGTGCTGGGCTGCACCCATTATCCTTTGCTGACAGATGACATTGCCAAGGTGGCGCCTTGGCCTGTGACGTATATTGATCCGGCACCTGCCATTGCGCGGCGGACGGCTGATCTGGTTGAAGAAACGCGACTACAGGGGGCCGATGACGGTGCACCGGAACATGGCACGGTGATATTGACATCAGCGCGGGGCAGTGAATCGGCAACACTTGCTGCCTATGGGACAATGGGATTTCCACGGCATTTGGTGCTGGATACACCAGTTTAGTTTCCGGCCCTCTTGTGACGACGGCGTGCCTGTCCTCTCCCGCATGCATGGCAGCCGAGACAGACACGCCACAGCAGACAAGCTTCCAGCGATTGACAAGCCCCGGTGAAAACAGGCACCACTCATCATGGCCAAAACCAACACACCAGCCCTCGTGGCACTTGTTTTCACCATCCTGATCTGGGGTGTAACCAGCGTATTCGTACGCGGTGTGTCATTGGCACTTGGCCCGTCTGATGCGCTGGTGGTGCGGCTCATACTTGCTGCCTTGATATTTTTCGTGGTGCAGATGCTCACCACAGGCTTTCGCATGGCCATCATGGATGCGGTGATGCTCGCAGCCATTTCACTGATCGGCCTGTTTGGCTACTTTGTGTTTTCCATATTTGGTTTTGCCCATGCCCCTGCCGGCATTGGCACCTTGATCATGTCCACCCAACCCATGCTGATTGCCATGCTGGCAAGTTTCGTCGGTTCAGACAGGCTTTTCCTGCAGACCATCATTGGCCTGTTGATTTCATTTGCAGGTTCGGTTCTGCTGGTTTGGGGCAATGGCTTTGGCGATGGCTCGGCGGCGGGGTTTGAAATTGCGCTGGGCTGCGGTCTGATTTTCATAGCTGGCGTTGCCTGGGCGATTTTTGTGGTGTTCAGCAAATCCTTGATCCAAACCTACGGCGCTTTGAAGGTCACCGGCTTGTCCAATATCTTCATCGCCCTGCCGTTGTTGCCACTGGCCAATCCTTCATTGATCAACAAGACCATGCATTTGAACAACGACGCCATTTTCGGACTGGTTTTTCTGTCGACACTTGGTGCCACAGCCTCCGTGGTAACGTGGAACTATGCGGCCGGAAAACTGCGTCCTTCATTGTTGGGGTCTTCCCTTTACATATTGCCGATAATCGCCGTTATCGCGGGTTGGGCCATCTTGAATGAACCAATCACCACCAATATTGTTTTTGCCGCAACCATCATTTTAGTCGGCGTCGGAATCTCCCAGTGGAATCCAAAAGCAAATAAATTGCGAAAAACATCATGATCACTTCCAAGTCCGTTCCCTGGTATTTTACCCCGATGATCGTGCTCCTGGCAGGCTGCGCTGTTGCCATTGTCAACTACGGGGTGCGCGCCAGTTTTGGTCTTTTCACGCTGCCCATTTCTGAGGCCCATCAATGGCCCCGCGAAATCTATTCGTTTGGCATCGCCGTTCAAAACCTGATGTGGGGAATTGCCACGCCGATTGCCGGCATGTTGGCTGATCGACATGGTGCTGCCCGCGTGTTGATGACGGGTGCTGTTCTCTACTGCCTCGGCATCATTTCCATGGCGTTGACAACCAGCCCTTTGATGTTTCATCTGGGTGGCGGTGTGCTGGTTGGCACCGGCATTGCACTTTCTTCTTTCAGCATCGTCATGGCCGCCTTGGGCCGTATCGTGCCACCGGAAAAGCGCTCCTGGGCCTTTGGACTGGCCACGGCTTCTGGCTCACTCGGACAATTCATCTTTGCACCTTTGGCGGGTGCATTGCTGGCGGCTTACGATTGGCAATTCACACTTTACGTGCTTGCAGCCTTGAGCCTTCTGATCATCATTTTTGCGACACCGCTGCTGGTGCAGAATACCGCGTCAAGCCTTGCCTCTGCCGATGAAACCAAATTGTCGATGAGCGCTGCAATTGCAAAAGCGTTTCAACACAAATCATTTTGGCTGCTCACCCTGGGTTTCTTTGTCTGCGGTTTCCAGTTGATGTTCATCACCGTGCATCTGCCACCCTATCTGGCGGAGTTCGGCATCTCCAAGGAATTTGCCGCCATTGCCATCGGATTGATCGGCTTGTTCAATGTCGCAGGCTCCTATCTCTCGGGCGTTATCGGAGGCCGGGGTGAAAAGCGCATTCCCTTGAGCCTGATCTATTTGCTGCGCTCCCTCGCCATTGCGGCTTTCATTCTGCTGCCCATCACGCCTGTGACAACCTTGATATTCACGGCGACCATGGGTGCACTGTGGCTGTCAACCGTGCCGCTGACCATGGGTTTGATCACTGTAATGTTCGGCACCCGCTATATGGCGACCCTTTATGGTTTCGTGTTCCTCAGTCACCAGATCGGTTCCTTCTTCGGCATCTGGTTGGGTGGCAGGTTGTTTGACCAACTTGGGTCCTACGAACTGGTGTGGTGGGTGTGCATAGGCCTCGGACTGTTTGCGGCCCTGATTCACCTTCCCATTCGCGAGAGCCGCGCGGCAAGTTTTGCGGTAGCGTGAGATGATACACTGGCCTGGCCATCGTTTTGCTCTCGCAGCTTTCTTTGGCGTCATCGCAGTTTGGCTGGTCGCCATGTTCGGTATCATGCGCGATGCAGCCTTGCCCGCTGACGCCGCTGGCATCATGCTGGTAGTGTTTGAACCCGGCATCGCAGACGACATTGCATTCGCTGCCATCGCAAGGGCCAACGCCAAACCCATCCGCAAAACCGCCTTTGGCTTCATCTGGGTGGTCGACGGCAATGCGGGGAAGTTGAAAGCCGAAGGTGCCTTGGGCTCCTACCGCAATCTCCCCATCAGCCCCGAAATTGCGGGTTGCGTGGCTGTGGCAGATGCAAAAGTGGCACAGGCGTTTGGGCTTTAGAGCACCTCACAAATCAACGGCAACGGTTTGAATTCGACACGAGCCATCGCTTGTTCTATTGGAGTATACCCTTCAGCAATTCGAGATTTGAACATGCGTGACATCTCTGAAGTTCTGGCTGAAATATCTGCCCGGGTGAAATTGGCAACCGAGCGGGGCAAAGTGGCTGATTATATCCCCGAACTCGCGGGGGTAGATCCAAACAAATTTGCCATGGTGGTCGTCGACAGGAATGGGTCAATTCATGCCACGGGCGACAGTGATCAAGCCTTTTCCATTCAAAGCATTTCCAAGGTTTTCACCCTCACCATGGCTTTGGGCATTCATGGTGATGCCATTTGGAAAAGGGTTGGCCGCGAGCCATCCGGCAGTGCCTTTAACTCCATCATACTCTTGGAACACGAGCGCGGCATTCCCCGAAATCCTTTCATCAATGCCGGCGCAATTACCATAGCCGACATCATTCTGGCCGACCGCAAACCGCAGGATGCGATTGCTGACGTGTTGCAATTCATGCGCCATGTGGCTGACGACGATTCCATCAAGATTGATCATTCAGTGGCCAAATCGGAAGCGCAATTTGGCTACAAGAATTTTGCCCTCGCCAATTACATGAAAGCCAGTGGAAACCTGACCCATGTGGTGGAAGAAACCTTGAGTGTGTATTTCCATCAATGCGCCATTGCCATGAGTGCCCGCCAACTTGCGAGTGCGGGTTGTTACCTCTGCCTTTCTGGCCTTCACCCGCAAACCGGACAGGACGTCATTTCAGCCGAAAAAACCCGTCGGATAAATGCGTTGATGCTCACCTGTGGCCACTATGATGGCTCCGGCGAGTTTGCCTATCGCGTCGGCATTCCCGGAAAAAGCGGCGTGGGCGGAGGCATTCTCGCAGTAGTTCCCGGAAAGGCCTCAATTGTTGTCTGGTCGCCGGGATTGACGCCCCATGGCAATTCCCTGCTTGGCACCTGGGCCCTCGAATATCTTGCCAAGGCCATGGAATGGTCGGTTTTCAACCCGCAAAGCTAGAAACAATGGCGGGAACCTGTCTCGCCTTTTTCAAAACTATGTAACTCAAACTTTGCGAGATTAGAATTCTACCACCAAGCGTGCCTCTGCTTTTGGTCTTTGACAAGTCCTTGCGAGAAGTGTTTTCTCTTTTATGGTCTGCAAGTATTCGCAACATCAGTTAGCCAAAGGAGATAAGTCCATGTGTAACACTTGTATTATTGAAAATGTTAAAGCCACAGTTCACTCACGCCGATCATTCTTTGCAAAATCCGCAGCGGCAGGCGCAGCGGCACTTGTCGCCAGCGTGGCCAGCGCCAAGGTTACATTGGCCCAATCGTCAGGCAAAGTGGTGGACCTGACACACACCTATGATGACAAATTCCCCACCTACGACGGCAAACCCGGCATCATCGCCGAAAAGATCGTCGACTTCAAAAAAGACGGCTACAACATCTACAAGCTGACAATATTCGAACACACCGGAACGCACATTGATGCACCGTTGCACTTTACCGAAGCTGGAACATCTGTCGCTGATCTTGAACCACAAAATCTCGTCTGCCCGCTGTGCGTCATCGACATCAAAAACAAGGCCAAAGACGACGCAAACGCCATGGTGACGAAAGCCGATATTGAAGCTTGGGTTTCCGCCAACGGAGAAATTCCAAAGGGTGCCTGTGTCGCCATGAACTCGGGTTGGGCGGCGAAAATTGCTGATGCTTCCTTCCGCAATACGCCAGATGGAAAACTCGCATTCCCCGGCTTTGCCAAGGAAGCCACCGAAATGCTGGCTGAGATGGGCGTGGCATCGATTGCTGTTGATACACTTTCACTCGATCCCGGCAACTCCCAGGATTTTGCGGTCCACTACTCGTGGCTGCCAAGCGGCCGTTATGGTATCGAAAACATGAACAACCTGGATTTGGTTCCAGCCAAAGGTGCCACGATTTTTGTTGGAGCACCGAAACATCGTGGTGGAACAGGCGGTCCAGCACGCGTCATGGCCACAGTCTAGTGGCAACTGTTCCACTGCAAGGCGATGAAACGGCAAGTGCTGAGGCGCTTGCCGTTTTCAACGATATAAAAGAAAAACGTGGCACGGATTATGTCAATAATTTCTGGCGCGGCTTGGCGAATAATCCTGAACAATTGAAGGCCACTTGGGACAGGCTGCAACAGGTTATGGGGCCTGGCTCACTTGATCCCATCGTCAAAGAACTGATTTACATCGCTGTGTCAGTTGCCAATAACTGCAGCTACTGCATTCACTCCCACACAGCCGCAGCGCGCGCCAAGGGCATGACCGATGCACAACACAGTGAATTGATGTCGGTGATCACCATGGCATCACAAACCAACGCCTTGGCAACTGCCATGCAGCTGGATGTGGATGAACGCTTTCGCATCAAATAAAAAAGGCGGGAACATGTCCCGCCTTTTTAAAATTCAATTTCAAACCGCTTAGCGTGAATAGAATTCCACCACCAGGTTTGGTTCCATCTGCACGGGGTAGGGCACTTCACCCAGTGAAGGCACGCGGAGGAACTTGACCACGCCGCCACCGATTTCCAGATAGTCTGGCGTATCGCGTTCGGCTGAAGCCTGGGCTTCCTGAACCGCTACCAATTCCTTGGCCTTGTCGGTGAGTTCCACCACATCACCCACCTTGAGGCGGATGGATGGAATGGTCACGCGCACGCCGTTGACCTTGACATGGCCATGGCTGACAAACTGGCGTGCGGCAAAAACAGTGCTGACCAACTTGGAACGATACACCACCGTCGCCAGGCGCCGCTCGAGCAGGCCGATCAGGTTTTCCGACGAGTCACCCGTCAAGCGCACGGCTTCCTTGTAAAGCGCCTGGAATTGACGTTCGGAAATGTTGCCGTAATAACCCTTCAGCTTTTGCTTGGCGCGCAATTGCGTGCCGAAGTTGGACATCTTGCCCTTGCGGCGCTGTCCGTGTTGGCCGGGGCCATATTCACGCTTGTTGACGGGGGACTTCGGACGGCCCCAGATATTCTCGCCCATGCGGCGGTCAATTTTATACTTCGCGGTTGCGCGTTTCGTCATTTACGGCTCTCCTTGATGCCAATTGCATTGGAGCCCACCTTCCTCGACATCGGTCTCCCGATCGACAGATGGCCCCAAAGCCACCACAGGCAAGCAAACACGGAGCCTTTCGGGCTCCGCGTTGGCGATCATCTAGTCGAACAACTACCGTATGTCAAACCCCCAAAATGCGCACTTTGCAGCAGTTTCCGCAGTCGTTAAAGCACTGTCATGGCGAGCCAGCGGAACCAAATTCTACGTGACTGTTTGGCGATGGCAGTGGTCACCGTCAATCTGTTGCCAATTGTCTGGTGGGGAGTTTCTGCCTTCACGCCAGCCGATGCCTTGCTTGATGTTCGCCGCATGTTGACTTTTGACTACCAACCCACATTGGACAATTTTGCCGTGACGCTGTTTGGTGCTGCGGGCTCGATTTTGGACTCGCGCCAAACCTTGATTGATTCCGTCGTCGTGGCCCTTTTGTCCGTGACAATTGTTCTGTTTGCCGCCTTGCCCATGGCCTATGCCCTGTCAGCATTTCCATTGCGGCACAAGTCCAGTTGGCTTTATGCCATCCTGTTGCAGCGCTTTTTGCCCCCCATCGCCATCGTTTTTCCGTTGGTCGTGTTTTACCACAACATCGGCTTGCTGGACTCGCGTTTTGGTGTTGCATTGGCCCATGCCGCTCTCAACATGCCTTTCGCCGTGTTATTGCTGAAATCCTTTTTCGACGATGTTCCAACAGAAGTCTCGGAAGCGGCAATGCTGGACGGTGCTTCACGATTGCAAAGTTTCGCCCGTGTCATTCTGCCGCTGGTGCGGGGTGGCATTGTCGCCACGGCGATCTTGTGTTTCATTTTCTCGTGGACCGAATTTCTGTTATCGCTTTTTCTCACGCAAAACCTGCGGCTGGTTCCGGTGCAGGCTGGCATTCTGGTCATGAACATGTGGGGCTTGATCTCCGCCATGACAACGGCAGCATTAGTTCCTGCGTTTATCTTTGTGATGCTGGTGCAAAAACACCTGGCGCGTGGATTGACCATAGGGCTGTACAAATAAGGCCCCTCATGCCCCTTCGCCCCAGCGGGCTACGGCGCACTTCGACCGTCTCGCGTCAGGTGAGGGCGGTCATCACGCGTTGCACGGCTGGCCTTGCCAGCATGGCAGCCTTATGTGCGGTGAGTTTTGGGAATTTGGACATATCAACGCCATCGCCTTCGAACCAGGTGGTGATGGTCAACAGATAGCCATCTGCGACGGTGAATTGTTCACCCATCACCCAGGGGCCCTTGAGATATTCAGTTTCGATCAAGGCCGCGCAGCCGGTCATGGTCTGCGGCACTTTGAGCTTCAGGTTTTCGATGACCGCAGCATCATCAGACCAGCGGGAACCACGCATCTTGTGGGCGTGGTTCACATGGACCGTTGACGACAAATAGGCGTTGAAGGCATTCATCCTGGCCAGTTGAAAGGGATCGCCGGGTGCAAGCTTGGCTTTCGGCTGGGTTTGGGCAACATAGAGCAGCAAGGCGACATTTTCAGTGAGCACACCATCTGGCGTGACCAAGGCGGGAACGCGGCCCTTGGGGTTGATTTTCAAATACTCCGGTGAGCGCTGTTCGCCCGCTGCCGTGTCGATTTTTTTGAACACATAGTCAGCCCCGGCTTCTTCCAACGCAATGTGAGTGGCGAGGGAGCAGGAGCCTTTTGCACCAAAAAATGTGAGAGACATTAAGCGATGCCCTTATCTGCCAACAGCTGCTTCAATTCGCCGGACTGAAACATTTCCATCATGATATCAGCCCCGCCAACGAATTCGCCCTTGATGTAAAGCTGCGGAATGGTCGGCCAGTTGGTGTATTCCTTGATGCCATTGCGCAGCGCTTCATCGGTCAGGACGTTTACGTCCTTGAAGTCAACACCGAGATGCTGAAGAATTTGCACCGAACGGCCCGAAAATCCGCACATGGGGCTGTCGGTGTTGCCCTTCATGAAGAGGACGATGTCGTTGGATTTGACAGTGGAGTCGATTTGGTCGTGGGTCGTGGTCATTTTACTGCTTTCTCCTTCCCCCTTGTGGGGAGGGCCGGGGGTGGGGGTCGGGTGGTGTTTCAAATTGGGTTTATATCAATTCTTCAAATTCTGAGCGACCCCCACCCTAACCCTCCCCACAAGGGGGAGGGGATGAGGGATAAAAGTTAATCCGGCACACTCGTCGTCAATGCCAATGCATGCAACACGCCGCCCATGTTTCCTTTGAGCGCGGCATAGACCATTTGGTGTTGTTGCACACGGGATTTGCCTTTGAAGGCTGCGGATACGACTGTGGCAGCATAGTGATTGCCATCGCCTGCCAAGTCTTTGATCTCGACGGTGGCGTCGGGCAGGCCGTCCTTGATGAAGCGTTCGATTTCGTGAGCGGCCATGGCCATGGAGGGCGATCCTTTGATTTGAGACTTAAATAGGCCTTATGGACATGAAATTCCAGAGGCGATAAACAGCCATCACAGCAACTTGACGGAATATTGCCATGAGTCTCTCTCGCCGCGAACTACTTGCCTCTGCTTTGGCCGTGGGCTTTGCGCCTCGCGCCTATGCTGATGAACCATTTCCGGTGGACATGAAGGCACCCAAACAGCTTGAATACAAATATCAGCGCCGCGACGATGAATATGAAACCAATGAACCGGCGGGCACCATCGTCATTGACGCCACCAAGCGCCTGTTGTTCCATGTGCATGGCAATGGCATGGCGACGCGTTATGGCGTGGCGGTAGGCAAAAGCACCAAGGCCTGGAAAGGCGAAGTCATCATCAAGAAAATGGTGGAATGGCCCACCTGGACTCCTGCACCCTATCACCTGGAAATCAAACCGGAACTGGCAAAATGGAAAAACGGCATGCCGGGCGGACCTGACAATCCCATGGGAGCCCGGGCCATGTATCTCTACAAGGGCAACGTCGACACCATCAACCGCATTCATGGCTCAGCCAAGGTGGCCGACATCGGCAAGAAAGCCACGGCGGGCTGCATCGGCATGCTGAATGCCGATATCATTCATCTTTATGCGAATGTGCAGGTGGGGGCGCGGGTGTTGATGCTGTAGGGGGCAGGCCCTCATCCGTCTCGAGCTTCGCTCGATCCACCTTCTCCCGCAAGCGGGAGAAGTGAAGGTTCTTCACCTCTCCCGCTTGCGGGAGAGGACGACGCCTAGCGTCAGGTGAGGGCCTGCGACGGAATTTTGCCTTCGAGACGTCTCTTGTTGAACAGGAGGCCGCCATGCAGTTTCAACGTCAAGCCGGACAAACCGAACGGGCGCGTAATTTGCGCCAACAGGAAAATCCGGCTGAGGCGTCGATGTGGCTGATGTTAAGAAATCGCCAGCTTGGTGGCTACAAGTTTGTGCGACAGTTGCCAATTGGGCAATACTATGGGGATTTTGTTTGCAGGGCTGAAAGGCTGGTAGTGGAGATTGATGGCAGTCAGCACGTGGAGAGTGAATATGATCGACGGCGGGACGCGTTCATGGCGGGGAAGGGATATGCGGTGTTGCGGATTCCAAGTGGGATAGTTTTGCGGCAGCGCAATGAAGTTTGTGAAACAATATTGGCGGTCTTGGAGGGTAAGTTCGGGGAGAATGTGAATACGCTCGACATGAAGTTTGTTCGTGCCCTCACCTGACGCTACGCGTCGTCCTCTCCCGCAAGCGGGAGAGGAGAAGTCTTCACTTCTCCCGCTTGCGGGAGAAGGTGGCGCGAAGCGCCGGATGAGGGTCTTTCTTAACCTGCCATGTAACCTGGAAACCAGCTTTCGTGGGCGTGGCGGAGTTCTCTCAGGGAGATTTTTGTATCGCCAAATTTCAGTTTCTTGCCTGTGACTTTGCCGATTTGGCTGATTTCGATGCTCTGGGTCTGGGCGATGATGTTTGCGGCTTCGCTGGCTGAACACGTCACCACGTAACGGGCTTGGTCTTCGCCGAAGAGTTGTTGGTGATCTTCGACATTGATCTCTGCGCCAAAGTTTCCAGCCAGCGCCATTTCAATCACGGCTGAGGCGAGGCCACCGTCGGAAATGTCATGAACTGCCGTGACTTGGCCTGACTTGATGAGATGTCGCACGAAGTCGCCGTTGCGCTTTTCCAGTGCCAGATCGACGGTGGGAGGCGGGCCTGCTTCGCGGCCCAGAACTTCGCGCAGGTAGATGGATTGGCCGAGGTGAGTGCCATGGCCGCCGATGAGCAAAATGACATCGCCGTCGTTCTTGAATTTCACGGTGGCCATTTTGGTCCAGTCGGCCATCAAGCCAACACCGCCGATGGTGGGCGTGGGTAAAATCGCTTGGCCGTTGGTTTCGTTGTAAAGCGACACGTTGCCAGAGACGATGGGGAAATCCAGCGCTGTACAGGCCTCGCCGATACCCTTCAGGGCCAGTACGAATTGCCCCATGATTTCGGGGCGCTCGGGATTGCCAAAGTTGAGATTGTCGGTGATGGCAATGGGATATGCACCCACAGCAGTGAGATTGCGCCAGCATTCGGCCACGGCCTGTTTGCCGCCTTCATATGCGTCGGCTTCGACATAACGGGGTGTCACGTCTGATGAAACGGCAATGGCTTTTTTGTCTTTGATGCGGATGACGCCTGCATCACCGCCGGGAATTTGGGCGGAGTTGGATTGAATCAGGGTGTCATACTGTTCCCACACCCAGCGCCTTGAGCACATATCCGGCGAGCCGGTTATTTTCAGGATGGCGGCTTTCATATCGGAGGGTGCGGTCACGTCGCCCAGTGGTGCAGGTTTTTTGGGTTCAACCCAGGGCCTGTCATACTCCGGGGCCTCATCGCCCATTTTCTTGATCGGGAGATCAGCTTTCACTTCGCCTTGATGCTTGATGACAAAGCGCAGGGTGTCGGTGGTCTTGCCGATGATGGCGAAGTCGAGGCCCCATTTTTTGAAAATGGCGTGGGAGGCCACTTCCATTTCAGGGCGCAGGATCATCAACATGCGCTCTTGCGATTCCGATAGCATCATCTCGTAAGCCGTCATGCCGGTTTCGCGGCATGGCACATGGTCGAGATCGAGTTCGATACCAAGATCGCCCTTGGCCCCCATTTCAACCGAGGAAGATGTGAGGCCTGCCGCTCCCATATCCTGAATGGCGATGACGGCTCCTGAGGCCATCAATTCAAGGCAGGCTTCGAGCAGGCACTTTTCAGTAAAAGGATCGCCAACTTGCACGGTGGGGCGTTTTTCGTCGGCCTTGTCATCAAACTCGGCGCTCGCCATGGTGGCGCCATGGATGCCGTCGCGTCCCGTCTTGGCACCGAGATAGACCACGGGCAGGCCCACGCCCTTGGCTTTCGAATAAAAAATCTTGTCAGCATCGGCGAGGCCGACGGCCATGGCATTGACGAGAATGTTGCCATTGTATCTGGCGTGGAAATTCACTTCGCCGCCCAGTGTTGGCACGCCGAAGGAATTGCCATAGCCGCCAACGCCAGCAACAACGCCGGAAACGAGGTGACGGGTTTTGGGATGGGATGGCTCGCCAAACCGCAACGCATTGAGGGCGGCAATGGGCCTTGCGCCCATGGTGAAGACGTCGCGCAAAATACCGCCAACACCCGTTGCCGAGCCTTGATAGGGCTCGATGAAGGAGGGGTGATTGTGGGATTCCATTTTGAAGATGATGGCCTGACCATCATCGATGTCGATGACGCCGGCATTTTCGCCAGGCCCCTGAATGACGCGCGGGCCATTGGTGGGTAGTTGCTTCAACCATTTTTTTGAAGACTTGTAGGAACAATGCTCGTTCCACATGGCAGAACAAATGCCGAGTTCTGTAAACGTCGGAGTGCGGCCCAACAGGCCGACAAATCGCTCATATTCTTCGGGCTTCAACCCGTGTTGTTGGACGAGTTCCGGGGTAATGACAGGTTCGGTGTTTTTGCTGCTGGTCATGGGCGCAGCGTTTAAGGGCTGCGTACCCAAATCTCAAACTTTAATTGCGCCGCGGCCCGGGTTTTCATCCCGCCATCGGCGGCACATCAGATATGGTTTTTTGCGGTTCATTCTGGTTATGGTGAGCCAGCATGCGGTTCACCCTGGCTTCCAACAACATCGTTGCCGCCTCAATGGCCGCATCGGCCACAGGGGTTGTATTGACTTTTTTGCCCAACAAAGTTTTCAGAAAGGTCGTCATGGTCTGCTCCTGCAACTGGCAGGTTTATCGGGCCGGGAATTTTCGATTTTCCTAAATATTGAGATGAACCGTTTCTAAAAATATGTGAGACCTGCCAAATTCATAATGGGACCTTTAAAATTTTAACTGTCAGCGTTGCGGATGCTCGATGATGGCAAAACGGGTTTTGCGACGGGTTTCGCTTTCCAACATGGCGTCCATGCGACCAAGCAAGGTTTGGCTGGCCGCTTCCATGTCAAAATTGTCGTCCGGATCTTGGGTTGTGGTGCGAAACAGAAATGAAAACATTGCTTACTCCAAAGGGTTGTTTCAACGAGCCCACTTCATGATGCACGTGGCTTCGAGTGGTGGTTGAACAAAGCTGCATTTTTTGTCGTTAATCCAGTGTTAATGCGGTTCAGGGTTCATGTTCGATTAATCCAACACGTTCGGTTTTCGGAAAGTTTTGCGCGAATGAAATTCAAAATCCTGATTGTTGGCGGCTATGGCACTTTTGGCGGACGCCTCGTGGATTTGCTGCTTGACCAGCCTGAACTGGTGTTGATGGTCGGGGGCAGAAATCTTGAAGCTGCAAAGGCTTTTTGCAAGGCGCGGGAAAGCCAGTCAAAGGCTGAACTGATGGCGATAAAGCTGGCGCGCGACGATGCTGCGGCAGTTTTGGCAGCGCACAAGCCAGCAATCGTCGTTGATGCATCCGGGCCTTTTCAGGTTTATGGCGATGACCCGTTTGGACTTGTGAAAGCCTGCATAGCCCAGGGTTGCCACTATGTTGATTTGGCTGATGGGGCGGATTTTGTGCTGGGCATTTCAGCTTTTGATGGCGCTGCCAAAAAGGCCAGCGTGTTTGCGCTTTCCGGCATGAGCAGTTTTCCGGTTCTTACCGCTGCCATTGGCCGGGTACTGGCACGGGATCTGGATGAAGTGCACAGTATACAGGCAGGCATTGCACCTTCGCCATTTGCGGGTGTTGGATTAAATGTGATCAAGGCAATTGCCAGTTATGCCGGACGCGGGATCGATGTTTTAGTGGATGGCGGCTTACAGAAGCGGGCGGGCTTTTTTGACAGTCGGCACATGCAAGTCAACGTGCCGGGAAAAACGCCATTGTTGCCCATTCGATTTGCGCTTGCCGAAGTACCTGACCTGAAAATTTTGGCCAAGCTTTGGCCTTCTGCCAAAACCATCTGGATGGGGGCAGGTCCAACACCCGCACTGCTGCACCGATTGCTGTGGCTTGCGGCAGGTTTGGTGAAAATCGGGTTGTTGAAATCGTTGTTGCCGTTTGCGCCGATCATGAATTTTGTCGTGAACACTGTGCGCTGGGGCGAGCATCGCGGCGGATTGGTGTTTGAAATGACAGGTCTGAAAAATGGCAAGCCCAGGCGCTTGAGTTGGCACTTGCTGGCCGAAGGTGATGGGGGTCCGTTGATCCCTTCGATGGCGGCGGCTTCGCTGATTGTAAAATTTGTTGAAGGACATGTGCCTACGCCAGGCGCACGGTCTGGCCATGAAGATTTGCATTTGACAGACTACCAAAACTGGTTTGATCGTTATGGCATTGCCACCGGAAGGCGGGAAGAAAATGTTGGCGGCAGTATTTATCAACAGGTGCTGGGCGAGGCCTATGAAAAACTGGAAAAGCCACTGCAGGATTTTCACGCGGCGCGGGAAAGTTTTGCGAAGGCAGGCAAGGCTGATATTTCCAATGGCAAGGGCCCGCTGGCAAAACTTGTCCGGCTGCTATTTGGTTTCCCCCAGGCGCGGAAGGATTGCCCTCTCACAGTGAATATCGGCATCACCGAAAAAGGCGAGCATTGGGATCGGCGCTTTGACGGCAAGCGCATGTCTTCGTGTCAGGAATTGGGCAACGGCAGGCAAACGGGATTGATCGTTGAGCGCTTTGGGGCAGTGTCCGTGGGGCTTGCGATGGTGGAGAATGGGGGCCGGCTGGAATTGATTCCGCGCAGCTGGCGGTTCTTGGGATTGCCCATGCCCAAGTTCCTGCTGCCCAGCGGTCAGATTTTTGAACACGGGGCCAATGATTGCCTCAATTTCAACGTTGAGATCAGGCTTCCAGTTGTCGGCTCCGTGGTAAGCTACAAGGGTTGGCTCAGGCGGCCATAAGACTTTCGAAAAGCGGCTTGCAATCGGTCTTGCCGTGCAGGGCTTCCACCATGTTTTCCGGGTGGGGCATCATGCCGATGACATTGCCCGCTTCATTCACAATGCCGGCGATATCATTCATCGCGCCATTCGGATTGCTGTTGTTGGCATAGCGGAAAACCACGCGGGCCTCGCCTTCAAGGCGTTTCAAGGTTTCGTCATCACAGATATAATTGCCCTCGCCATGGGCCACGGGGCAGGAGACGATATCGCCCTTGGTCATCTTGTTGGTGAAGAAGGTGGCGGTGTTTTCGATACGGAGTTTTACTTCCTTACAGACAAAACGCAGCTGGGAATTGCGCATCAGAGCACCCGGCAAAAGACCCGCCTCAGTGATGATCTGAAAGCCATTGCAGACACCCAGAACCTTGAGTCCTTTCAAAGCCTTTGCCTTCACATCTGCCATGATGGGTGAACGGGCCGCAATGGCCCCACAGCGCAAATAATCGCCGTAGGAAAAACCACCGGGAACGACCACAAGATCGACGTCGGGAAGGGATGTATCGGTATGCCAAACATCAATAGGCTTGTGGCCCGTGGCGGCTTCAAGGGCAAGGGACATATCGGATTGGCGGTTAATGCCGGGGAAGGTGATGATGGCGGATTTCATTTTTATTTCCTCACCCTGAGGTGCCGCGCCTTCGCGGCCTCGAAGGGCGTTTCGTTGCCGTATGCTTCGAGGCATCGCATGGGGCGATGCACCTCAGCATGAGGGGTTAGCCGAACTCAAACGCGTAATTCTCAATCACCGTATTGGCGATGAGTTTTTCGCACATGGCCTTGACCAAGGCTTCGGCCTTTGCGGGATCGGTTTCTGCCAATTCGATTTCGAAGTATTTGCCTTGGCGCACGCCGTTTACCCCAGCAAAACCCATGGAGCCCAAGGCGCCTTCGATAGCTTTGCCTTGGGGGTCCAACACGCCGGCTTTCAGGGTGACTTTGACTTTGGCTTTCATGTTAATTCCTCACTCGGCCCCTCATCCGTCTCGCTGCGCTCGCCACCTTCTCCCGCGAGCGGGAGTAGTGAAGGCGCTTCACCTCTCCCGCTTGCGGGAGAGGACAGCCGCGAAGCGGCAGGTGAGGGCCTTCGTTAATCCGTTTTCACCAGCTTCGGCTTTGACCGTTCCGGTGTTTCATTGGCCTGGATGATACCCAAACGCTTAGCCACCTCATGATAGGCTTCGACCAATCCGCCCATGTCGCGGCGGAAGCGGTCTTTGTCCATCTTGTCGTTGGTTTTGATATCCCAAAGCCTGCAATTGTCAGGGCTGATTTCGTCGGCGAGCACAATGCGCATCATGTCGTTTTCATAGAAGCGACCAAACTCCAGTTTGAAATCGACGAGCTTGATCCCGATGCCGAGGAACAGGCCTGACAGGAAATCATTGATGCGGATCGACATGTGCACAATGTCGTCCATTTCCTGGGGGTTGGCCCAGCCAAAGGCCGTCACATGCTCTTCCGTCACCATGGGGTCATTGAGTTTGTCGTTCTTGTAGAACAGCTCGATGATGGAGCGGGGCAGGGGTGTGCCTTCTTCGAGGCCCAGCCGCTTGGCCAGCGAGCCCGCCGCCACATTGCGCACCACGACTTCCAGCGGAATGATTTCAACTTCGCGGCACAACTGTTCACGCATGTTGAGGGAGCGCAGGAAATGTGTGGGCAGGCCCATGTCATTGATGCGCGAGAAAAGATATTCTGAAATGCGCTGGTTGAGAACGCCCTTGCCATCGATGACGGCTTTCTTCTCGCCATTGCCGGCTGTCGCGTCGTCCTTGAAATGCACCACAACGGTGCCGGGCTCCGGACCCTCATAGAGAATCTTGGCCTTGCCCTCATAAATGCGGGTGCGCTGCTTGGTCATTTGAAATATCCTCAATGGACGCCTTTATCGCCCTCAATAGCATGGGAGGGCTTTGTAACTATAAGATTCTGGTTGCTGGATCAAAACCTTGGGAAAACCGGGTTCCCCCATAGGATGTTTTGCTGCAATGCACAATGGTAAACAAAGCTTGCGGACTGGTTGATTTGCAGTGGCCGCATGGCTATGTGATTTGCTTCTGACCCCTTGATTAACCGGAGATTCCCATGACGACATTTGACAAGCGCAAAGACGGCTTTGAACAGAAGTACGCCCATGACGAGGAACTGATCTTCAAGGCTACGGCGCGACGCAACAAGTTGCTTGGTCTTTGGGCGGCGGAAAAGCTCGGACTTTCGGGCGATGCAGCTGCAGCCTATGCCAAGGAAGTAGTGGCGGCGGATTTTGAAGAGGCGGGCGATGAAGACGTGATGCGGAAAATCATGAAGGATTTTGCTGACAAGAAAGTTGAGCAATCAGAACATCAAGTGCGCCGGACCCTGGAAGATTTGATGCCTGAGGCCATTGCCCAGATCAAGGCGCAATAAGATGTCGGGTGCAGCGTTCGGCCTTCGCAAGCGGCTGGCTTCAGGTGAGGCTTTGGTATTCCCCTGGGTCGGCACACCGGGTGCGCAGCTGGCCGGACAAATCGCCAGACTGGGTTTTGGTGCCGTGGCGCTGGACCTTCAACACTCCACTATCGACATGGGCGAGGCCGCGCAAATGGTGGCGGCCATTAATGCCGTTGGTGTTCCCGCCATCATGCGGGTGCGCTGGAATGATCCCGGCATCGTCAATTCGGCGCTGGATATGGGTGCGGCTTGCGTGATTGCCCCGATGACCAATACGGTCGAGCAGGTCAAGGCACTGGTGAAATCCGCAAAATATCCGCCACTGGGGCAACGTTCATGGGGCGGTTATACCATGCTGCAATCAGCCGGTGTGGCGGCAGGTGAATATCTGAAAGAAGCCAATACGCAAACGCTGGTGCTGGCGATGATCGAAACCCAGGAAGCCCTCGACAACCTCGAAGCCATCGCCGCCGTGCCGGGATTGGATGGGCTGTTCGTCGGGCCATCGGATTTGTCGATTGCTTTGAGCAATGGCGCAAAGATCGACCGCTTGGGCGAAGCAACCTTGAACGCCATGAAAAAAGTCGTAACCGCCTGCCAAAAAAACAACTTAATCCCCGCCGCTTTTGCTGGAACACTAGACGGCGTGAAAGTCTACAAGGAAATAGGTTTCACCTTCCTGGCCGGACCGACGGATACGGATTTGCTGCGAATGGGGGCGGAGCGGTATTTGTGTAGTGGTTAATTGACCTTGGTAAGATCAAGTTGTAATTGCATTTACAGTTCAAAAACCCAAACTGCGAAGGCTGACGACAAAATGGCAAAAGATGAGATTTCTAAAAGTTTAGGCAGCAAGCCACCTCCTCCTCCCCCATCGAAAGAACAGGCGAGTGTAGGTGTTCGCCCGCCACCACCGCCTCCAAAGAAATAGTCTTGAGCTATCATGGCTCGTCAGACCTATCAGATAGATATTCACAATATTCGTTTTGCTGCGCTAAGAAACGCACACTATCACATGTCGAGGCAAGCTTGGTTTGATGGATGGAACCGACTATTTAGCTTTCTAATTATTATATCGGGCACTGCATTGGCGTGGCAAGTATCCCAGCAAAATGAAGCCGTTGGTGTAAGTGTTGCAATCTCTACAACTATCATAGGCTCGCTCCAATTAGTTTTTGACTTAGGTGGTCAAGCGAGGAATCATGAGTTTTTAAAGCGTCGTTATTTTGAAGTTGTGGCTGAAATTGTGAAGCTGGAAAATCCTACAACTATTGACAGCTCAAGATTGAACACGCTACTGCTTTCACTGAGTGCGGAAGAGCCTCCAACTTATTGGGCACTCGATGCGATTGCATACAATCAAATTGTACACTCAATGTATGGTGTTGAAGGTAAAGAGCATCGCTGCCCTGTGTCAATTTGGCAAATGAAAACCAGACATATTCTTCGCCATGCAGGTGCAGATTTTACTGGTCCAGATAAAAAAGTTCCAAAAAAACTCCGAATTTCGTGCTGGGGTTACGGGTTACGGTGACAGAGTTACGGTGCCAGTGCATTTAACTTCCTCACCCTGAGGTGCCCGCGCCTTCGCGGGCCTCGAAGGGTTGGTGGCCGCGAGTGAGAATGCTTCGAGGCTCGCAAGGGCGAGCACCTCAGCATGAGGGGGTTAGTGACGACACTCCTAGACTGATATCGGTGACAGTGCATTTAATCAAGGATGGTTGGCGATTTGCATCCCCCACCTCCGCCCTTCGGGCACCTCCTCCCCGATGAAGAATCGGGCTGGAGGGTGAACTTTGATACCGCCCTCCAACCCGCGCCTTTCGCGGGGAGGAGGTGCCCGAAGGGCGGAGGTGGGGGAAGCGCAGCGCATTTCTTTTAAATGAGTTACGGTGACAGTACATTAAATACGCGACCAGTGGCAGTCGCCCCTGGCCAGCCCATCCCCGCAAACCGACAGAGGTGACGGGAGAGTTTTGGGGAGTGGCAACGATATCCACCCGTTCCGATTGTAGTGCCCGATATACCCGTTCTCTTTTCCAGTTTGAAACTCTTGAACGTGTGGTTCAGGAAATTCAGGTCTGGTCAGTTGACACTATTAGTGATTGGAAACTTCGCGCGCGAAATGCTTATTTATAGGGCGAAATTCAAAATTGGAGGGATGATCATGCTGGGCTCAAATCCGCTTCTCGTCTTCGATCGCCGGAAGTTCTTGGCTGCCGCTGCTGGCTTCATCGCTGTCGGCCTCGTGCCGAAAAGCGTCTTGGCACTGGTCGGCCCCCACAGTTTCAAGCAGGGTACCTTCGACGTGACTGTGGTCAGCGATGGTCATCTGGTTCTGCCAATCGGTGTTTTCGCGCCCAATGCACCGCCGGATGCGCTGAAGGCCCTGTTCGCTGCGGCCGGTGTCACCGGCAACGAGGTGCAGGCACCCGCCAACGTAACCCTCATCAAGTCGGGTGCCGACCTGATCCTGTTCGATAACGGTTCAGGCACGGAGTTCCAGCCGACGGCCGGCAAGCTCATTGAAAATCTGAAGCTCGCCGAAATCGATCCGGCTGCGATCACCAAGGTTGTCTTTACCCATGCCCATCCCGACCACATCTGGGCCACCGTGGGTGCGGGCGGGGCGCTGAATTTCCCCAACGCCACGTATTATTGCGCCGCTGCCGAATGGGATTTCTGGATGGGCAAGGATATTCTCACCCAGATGCCCACAGAGATGCACCCCTTCGTGCTCGGGGCCCAGAAGCATCTCAATGGTGCCAAGGATCGCGTCACGATGTTGAAGCCGGGAGACGACGTCGTCGCTGGCATCCGCGCACTCGACACAGCGGGGCATACGCCGGGGCATGTTTCTTTCGAAGTGGCGGGCGACGGCGGGCTCATCATTGTCGGCGATGCAATCGGCTTGCCCTACGTCTACTTTCCCCACCCCGAGTGGCACTTGGCCTTCGACGCGATCCACGATCTCGCCATCGCCAATCGCAGGAAGTTGCTGGACCGCGCCGCCACCGACAAGACGAAACTCCTCGGTTTCCATTGGCCCTATCCGGGCATCGGCCACGCTGAGAAGAAGGACAGCGCCTACCAATACGTGCCGTCAACATAGGGCATCACTCGAAGCGCTGGCTTGGGGCGTTTATGCCGCCATGGACCTTGGTGTCATGGTAGGTGTACGCCGCTGCCACGATTTCGGGTAGCGTTGTACAGGTGACAGTGCATCAAATAATTAAATACACAACGGATGGCAGCTGCCCCAGCCCCTCCGTGCTGCGCCGTATTCCCCCACGCTTGGCACGACGGAGAAACGCAAGGAAACATGTTTCGCTGAAAAATTTTCAGCCCAGCTATTTATCCGCCGACCACACCAAGCACTGATTCAAGTTCAAAACCGCATTGGGTTGCAACGTGGACGGATTTCCGGTTTTGGGAGTTGCACAGGTATATTGGTGAAATGCCGCGATCGGTCATCGCTTTTACTGCCGCTCCGACCAAGGTCCGGGCGTAGCCTTTGCCCCGGTATTCATCAGGTGTGAAAACTTGCTGGACGGCGCAATTTGACCCGTCTTCGACGGTGTGTTCCAGGACTGACACGACTTCGCCTGAAACCACCAAACCTGAATACTTGAATTTGCAACGAGCCCATATTTCTGGGGGCGGAAATTTTTCCATGATTTGATTGTGGATTTTGACTTGTGTCGGATGGCTGGCAAAATGGATCACTTCAACAGTTTCGCCAACTTCATCAACATTGCGGCCCCGATGGACAAACAGGTAGTCAATTCCCATTTCGGCGACCGGGAAGTGCCGCGCGGCCACAGGCATGATATTGGCGGGGAAGTAAATCTGCGGAAACTTTATTTTATCTCGCAAGAACCGCAACAAGGTTGATGTGGCAACATTCCTGTCGCCGTAAATCCAGTGAAATGCCGCCTCGGGCCTTCCGAGGGGAGCACCACCGACTGCAAAAGCCGAGTCCGAATCTTGAATTGCAACCGGAACTTTGGCGCCTTGACATGCCTTGTCCAGATATCGCGCAAAGCAGCTGTAGCTGCTGTTTGGGATGTCCTTCATCAACAAACTCAATGGTGCAAAACTTACTTCCACATTTTGTTCGGATTGCTGGCCACTCATTGAAAGCCCTCCAAAATCCTGGTTAAAGTGACAGTCCATTAAATCGACGACCAGTGGCAGCCGCCCCACGCCGGCCCCTCCCCCTTGTGGGCTACCGCATGCACACATCTCGCATTTGCACAGTGACCTGATTTCTGGTTCATTTGGCACAAGTAATTTGGAGGGATTGTGATGGAGATTGTTACGCTGGGGCGGTTTGGGGACCGCCGCCTTGAAAAAGGGGGATTACGGGGGATTACGGTGACAGGGGATTACGGTGACAGTGCATTAAATAGATGACCAGTCGCAACCGCCCCGCCCCAGCCCCTTCCCGCACGCAGGGGCGACGGGATAATCTTAAGGAGTGTCACCGATATTCCTACTTCAGTCCAGCAGATCACCCGCAGAATCGCATGTGCCTGAATTCACGCCAAATCATTATGAGTCAGACTCTAATAAAGAATATCAACTGCGACGGTAACGCCACTCAGTCGGCGCACACTAATCCCAAACTATCCACCATCGTGCCGGACCCGCCATGGATGCCCGTCGCGATTTCACTGCATTTCATGGTATTTTTACCTGTCACTGTTCCGCCTGAGGTCGGCGCGACCACATATGAATAATCTGAGCCAAGATCCTTGCAAGTGATAGTGAATCCCTTCACCACCACTATGTCATTCCATGGCCCGCGGAACACCCTCAGTTTGGTCACTACATCTCCAGGGTTACAGGCAGCTTTCTGGTAGCCACCACCTCCACCGCCCCAATATTGCGTCGGTTCATATGCCTCTCCGCCCCACTCTGTTTTCTCCTGGTTCAGCGGAATGCAGATCGCCACTACCGCGTCCAGCGCCGTTCCACTGCGCAAGTTGATGCCGATGAGCGCGTGACCAGGCCGACACTCCGAACGGAAATCGCCACCCCCACCACCGCCATAGGGACCGACATCGTCCGCCAAGGCGGAAGTGGACAACAAACCCAATCCCATTCCAAATGAAAGAGCGATGGCGGCTTTCTGCATGATGTGCTCTCGTATCGTGTTTTTGTTTCGTCCATTTCCATTGGTTTTCGAGGGGTAACAGACGCCGCATGAAGAGGTCGTCGAATTGTAGGTTAGAGTCATTGAGAACTCCTCTCCCAGCATTTGCTGAGTATGAACTTCACCCCCAAGCTAAGAAGCTAATTGAACTCCACTGACATTGTCAAGGGCCTCGGTTGCAACGTATCATTAGTTTACGGTGACAGTGCATTAAGGGTTTACGGTGACAGTGCATTAAATATGTGACCAGTGGCAGCAGCCCCACGCCGGCCTCTCTCCGCAGGCGGGTTGGGGGTGAACGGACTTGCCACGATCAATCGGGATTATACCATAATTCCAAAAAGCGGAGGACAGGCCGTTACTTCGCCGTTCGGCGGGTAGACTTCCATTGGGCCACTGCAACGAGCAGTAAAATGCCGAATCCGAGAAGTTCGCTGCCATCTTCCACGATGGCCACGGCACCTCCCAGCAGGCGATTGTCTTTTGGCACCAAGGCGTGCAGCAAATCCAGTCCTGTTGAACTCACTGCAATGAAAGCCAATGGCAAAAGCAAAAAGAAGCACTGTGCACGCTGGTGGTTGGTGGAGACACTGATGCTCCACACCAACAAAACCAAGGCAAGTAGAATGACAACGGCAAAATAGGATAGTTCGCCCAAATCCTGGGCCCGCAAAGCTGCAGTGGCTTGAAAAAATTGGTTGCCAATTTTTTCCCCGGCGCGCTCATGCAGCTGCAATGCGTCATCAAGGGCGAGAAACGTCGTGAGCGCACTCAAGTAATAGTGGAGTTTGGACTGCAGGACTTGCGCCGTCAGAAACAGGAAAACGGCCGCAGCCAGCAATTCGCCATATCCGATCATTTCGAAGAGCGACCAATCCTTTGATACGCGAAACCATGCCGCAGTCTCTGGGCTGATGGTTTCGCGCAGTTCCAGGAGTCCTGCAACAGCTTCAGCAGCCACCGCGAGGAGGAAAATCAGAATCACGCTGAGGGCCAGCCAGCGCAAGGTTCGCAAGTTCGATACCAGATCGCGCCAGGTTTTTGGGTGAAACCACCAGGATTGAATTGCAATTTGCGCTGCTGGCCGCTTGGCCAAAGATTGCACATTCCAATTTTGGGGCAAAAAGTGTTTCATTTTGGTCTGGTCCATGCGGGAGTTGTGAGTTTCATCATATCAAAAGCAAGCCCAATGCCACACAGATTTTGGGTTGACGGCTGGATTACAAAGACAATGCCTGAAGGACTGTGCGACTTTGCAACAGGACTGGAAAATACAGCGGGCCTCAACTTGCGAACCGCCTTACTTCCCTCGCCTGTCCAGTGCTGCCAGGGCTGCTTTCAACCTTTGCCTTGCATCCTTCGCACTTTGGTCATCCAAAGCGGCCACGTCCAAGAACAGGTCCAGTCCGTTGACGTTGCCGCTGACGACTTCCTTGCGCTTGGTGGTTTGGCCGACCACGCCTTCGACGACATAGGGCACGACTTTGCGGCTGATGCCTTTCATCGAAATCGGCGGCATGGAGCGGGCGTTAACCAGGCTGCGCGTCAGTTCATAGGTTTCGTAACTCATCACGATTTCTCCGGGCTGGGCGATGGATTGCAGCCTTGCGGCAAAATTCGCTTCGGCCCCGATGATGGTGTAGTCCATGCGGTCTTCGCTGCCGAAATTGCCGACGTTACAATAACCGGTGTTGAGGCCCATGCGTGTCTTGAAGGGGTGCTCGATGCCGCGGCGACGCCAGATGCGGTTCAGATGTTCGAGGCGGTCTTTCATGGCAAGGGCCATGCGCAGGCAGGCTTTGGCGTCTTCCTCGACGCCCTTGCTTTCCGGGTCGCCAAAGAAAACCAGAATGGCATCGCCGATGAACTTGTCCACGGTGCCGCCATATTCAAGGGCAATCTCTGCCATGTTGGTGAGATATTCATTGAGGAGTGCTGTCAACTCTTCCGGCTGTAACCGCTCGGCGGTGGCGGTGAAATCCTTGATGTCGGAGAAGAATATGGTGAGCTTCTTGCGTTCGGTGGCTATGGTCACATCGCGCTGGCCGCTGAAGATGCTTTTATAGATTTGCGGCGAAATATATTTGGCGATCTTGATCGAAACCGAGGCGAGGAAATTATTGGCTTCCGAAAGGTCGGTGTTGATGGAGGAGATCAGTTTTGACTGGCGGTTTTGCAGCCATAACAATCCAGTTCCTGCCAGTGCCGCCAAGGCGATGTAGGACAACAGGTATTTAAAGGAAAACACATTGGCATCGATGGCTTGCAGAACGGTGATTTCCTGGATGCCGCGCACATCGCCCAACTTCCAATCTTTTTTGGGGCTGCCGGGATGGGAGTTGTGGCAATCGACGCAAGCTTGCCCCATGACAACAGGTGAAGCCACACGCAGTTGACGGTTGAAAAATGAGCCGCTGATTTCTGATACACTGGCTTTGGGATCGGTCCGCAGCTGCTGAATGGCGTCTTTTTCGAAGCCATCCAGCACATGGGTTTCGCGGTCCTTGAACGGCAGGTCTGATACGAAGCGATATTTGATTGCGCCATCGCCCTCGCTGATACGGTTGCCAAGTTCGATCGACAGGGTTGCGGGGATTGGCACGGCACCGTTGATGTTTTTGTAATTGCTGTTGGTGGTCACCTTTCCTTCGGCATGCTGGATGCGCCCCACCACATCGCTGCTGTAGAAACTGCGCATGATGTCGACGATACGGCCGGTTTCACTTGCCCGTTCGCGCAGGGTTTTTTCAGAGAGGGCGCGCAAATCAAGCCAGGTGACAACGGGCAGACCCAGCACGCCAAGCGCAATGGCCGCCGACATCAATGGACCCAGCATGCGGTCCAGCCATGGTCTGCCGGTTTCTTGTTGGGAGTTTGGCATTGTCGCCTCGTTCTCGGCACACATTAGTCTTGCAAGTGTCAAAAATTCAAGGGCTGGCTTGCTTCCTCAAAGTTCCGGCAACAACTTTTCCAGCTGCTGTACTGATATTTTTGCCCCCGTCATATTCGGGTTGACGGCGAGGGCTTCTTTGAAGGCTCTGAGAGCTTCGGCATTTTTGCCCTGCTTTAACAGCACCATGCCGCGACCTGAAAGGGCGCCGAAATGGCGGGGTTCGAGGTCGAGGGTTTTGTCGATATCGCCGAGGCTTTCGTCATAGCGGCCCATCAAATAGTATAACGTGGCGCGCTTGTTGTAGGCTTCGGAAAAATTTGGGGTGGCGGCGATCAAGGCGTTTAGTTTTTCGAGGCTTTTGCCGTAGGCGAGAATGCCCATGGCGTCGGTGGCTTCCGCGAGCTGCTGGTTTTCGGCGGCACTGCCTTGGGTCATCCACAAAGACCAGATTTTTGGTTCAATGCGCAAAACTTCTGATCCCGTGGCAGGATCGCGCAGTTTGGCAAACAGGATGTCCAACTCGTCGGCCGATTCGGGATTTGAAGCGGTTTGAGCAAAGGTCATTGGGCTGGCGAGCACAATGGCCAGAAGAAATGCAGAGATCAAGGCGATCATGCGCAACATGGAGTGATTGTAGCACAAAAGGAATCCCAGTGGCAGGGGTGCCATTCCAATTGACGCCTAGCGCAAATTCGGCTGAAACGTCGGCATGGACAAATCAGTTTCGCATCTGTTGCCAACCCATGAGGCCATCCTCGACAAGTTGCTGGACCTGGTTCACGCAGCTGGACCATTGGCTGCCCAAACCGACAAGTATTTCACCAACACGTCGCGGATCGTTGCGGCAGCCGGCGATACGGAGGTGACGTTTGCGGTGTTCATGCGCAGGCGCGTGGTGGCAGCCCTGGAGCCTGCCATTCGCTTGGCGAAGGCATTGGTGCCAGGTGTCAAGATCAAGCGGTTGGTGGAAGAGGGCGAAGTGGTGCCTTCGGAGCGCAAGCTGATGGAAATCACCGGTTCCATGAAAGCCCTGTCGGAAGTTGAAACCCTGCTGTTGCAAAAAGTCGGGTTTCCATGTGTGTGCGCCAATAACGCCTATGAAATGTGTCTGGCCATGCCCTTGTCGTCGTTCATGGACATGCATGCGCGGCATGGCTCTGGTGCGGAGATGAACATCCTGGCGGCCTATGGGGCCATGGTGGGCAGTCGTGCGGCACGGCATAAAAACCGGGGCGTCAAAGGTTTCGTCGGGTCTTCCCAGGATTTGACGGCACCGTTTTTTGGGGCAAAGGGTGGCATGGGCACCATGCCGCATGCGCTGGTGGGCTATGCTGACGGTGATGTCTTGGCGGCCCTGAAGCTGTTTGAAACGTCAATTCCGGAAGCCACTTCGTTGGTTGCCCTGGTGGATTATACCGGCGAAGAAATCACCGATAGTTTGCGCTGTGCCCAATGGTTTTATGAAGAAGCCCGGTTGCATGAAAAAGGCAAGAGTTTCGGCATCCGGCTCGATACCCATGGTGGACGATTTGCCCAAGGACTGGATTATGAAAAATCCGTCGATGCCGTGGGGCAATGGCTTGAAACGTCGGGCGAATACAACATTGTGGAAACGGTGTTGGGGGGCAGGGCCTTCCAACTCGATCCCGGCAATATCCTGGTCGACAAGGTGCGCCGCATCCTGTTTGGCAAAGGTGTTTCAACGGCGGCTGCCATTCATGTGCGCCGCGCCCTGGATGAAGCTGGCTACAAGGATGCGATGATTGTGGGTTCCTCAGGATTTGATCCGCAGAAGTGCCAGATCATGGGAGCAGCAAAAGCCCCGCTTGACATGGTGGGAACGGGTTCATTCCTGCCCGCAACCCTGACCGAGACATATGCCACGGCGGACATCATTTCTTATGGCGGAAAGCAACGGGTGAAAGTGGGACGGGAATTTCTGTTCGACATACCATGATCTGATTCACCATTAATTTTATGCATGTTGTAATTGTTGCGGTGCTACATGGTTTTCAAAATGCCGGACTTGATGTATCGAATACAAGGCGGGGCTTTGAACTTTGGAAACTGGTGGATCATGAAAAAACTTTTGACGCCTCTGTTGACCGTGTTACTCGCTTTGCTGATGTTCATGCCTGCTGCGGAAGCTGCGCGGCGTGACAAGAAAAAGCGTGCCCCTGCCGCGCCACCCGTCGTTCGTGTGCACATCGATATTTCTTCGCAGTCGATGAGTGTAAATGTAAACGGGTGGCCCTATGGCTACTGGAAAGTTTCAACAGCTCGTGAAGGCTATTACACTCCTCGGGGCAGTTTTGGCGTGCAGCGAATGGCGAAGGTCTACTACTCGCGCAAATACGACAATTCGCCCATGCCCAATTCGGTGTTTTTCCATGGCGGCTATGCCATTCATGGCACTGGTCACTTGCGAAACCTCGGGCGTCCCGCTTCCCATGGCTGCGTGCGGTTGCACCCCTCCAATGCAGCTGCCCTGTTTTCGCTCGTGCAAAAATATGGCCCGCGCCAGACTCGAATAACGCTGAGCAACTAGGGCCTGTCCTCATTTAAGCCAGACCCATGCGCAAGCGAGATGAACACCTGCAAGAAAGTTTCTTGCGGTTTTCTCGTAGCGCGTTGCGATGCCCCGGAAGTGTTTGATTGTACAGAAGAAGCGCTCGACAAGATT
>JANOXA010000085.1:0-42447 GCA_031418195.1 Hyphomicrobiales bacterium
GCTGGATCGATGTAGTTTTCCATATACCACTTCTTCAGGTTCATCTGAATGGTGGAGTGACGGAATTCATCAACCATCTGCATGGTCATGCCGGTGCGGAGTTCTTCGCCTGGTGCAAGACGGGCAACCATGGCCATGGAGCGTGCTGCTGAAATTTCTGGAAACGGAATGATGGCCAAAAACAGCTTCATCCATTCAACCCAGCGGGGTTCAACATTGCGGAACATGTCGCCACGCAGTGCGGCATCCAAGGCGCCGTAAACGCGGTTGTCTTTTTCTTCCTGCATCGGGAAGTATGACCGCAAAACCTGTTTCATGGGGTCGCGCGGTGTCTTGGTGATCTTGTAGTCGGTCGGGAAGGTCATCGCTTCCTGAACGTAGCTTGGTGTCCAGCCCAGATCGGCCACACGGCTTGCTGCTTCAGCAATCGTGATACCTTTCTGTGCTGTAATTTTATTAAGTGTTAGACTGGCTGACATTTCCTTCTCCTCTTCGATAATACGATTTAGATTTAGGCGTATTCATTCCCATGGCTTGTCGATGCGGGAATGTTGGTAGTGGGTGGTTTTTCGGCTTAGGTTTCACAAGTCCAGGACTTATGAACAACCACAGTTGGCACTGTGGATGTGGCTTGGCTTGATGCCAGGTTTGGCATCATCACCGCGTTTGATAAGCGGCTTGTCTTCGGCAATGAAACGGGCTGACAAAATGAGTGTGCCCATGGCAAAATCTTTGCCGTGGGCGGCAATCATGGCTTCGGTCAGGCGCGCGAGTTGCACGAAAAATACATCTTTTGACTTGTCTTCCTTGCTCATCCCTGTGGTTTCAAGTGACGGTGGCGGGCCAAAGCGATTGACTTCACTGGCGGTGGTGGACTTGAGTTCAAACTTTTGCATCATGAATGTCCTGCGCGTTGATGTTCATTGGATGAAGGCCCGGTTTCAAATTCAAGCAAAGACGTGTTGAGCCACTCACGTTCCACCACAAGACGACGGTGTTCTTCTTCCAGCTTGTGCAGCCGTGCCGTCACGGTTTTGAGTTCTTCCTGTGCTTCTGCGCTTGCACCGGAAGTATTGATGTTTCGCATGGCGACTTCACGTTCAATCTCCGCACCGCCGCGGGCACTCTCGTTTTTCAGTTGCTGTTCGTTGTTTTGAATCATGCCCATGATCAACTTGTGCCGATCCAGCATGTGTTGCCGCGCCAGCTCCAGCGCCTTGGCTTCTTCTTCCGTTATCTGGGGTCCACGGCTGCTGGCATTCATCTGCTTCACCTCGCCTATTGAACCAATCATGGGATTAAAACTGCACGGCCATGGATTTTTCCATGATGAAGATCATGCAAAGCATCATTGGCGTGGGCGAGCTTGTATTCCTTGGTGTGGAGATTGACGAGGCCGCGATCGGCCAAGGCCATCAGTTCTACCAATTCAGCGTAGGTGCCAACCAAGTTACCGACGATGGTTTTTTCAGACGTAATCATGTCCAATGTCGGGATTTCGATTTTGCCGCCGTAGCCGACGATATAATAATAGCCACCGTTCGACGTCATGGCCAAACCTTTGGCAATCGCTTCGCCTTCACCGACAAAGTCAATCACGGCTTCTGCGCCGCGCCCGCCCGTGAGCGCCAGCACGGCCTCAACTTCATTGCCATCAGCTTTCACGAGATGATGGGCACCGCAGGTTTTGGCGAGTTCCAACGATTTGTCGGAACGATCCACCACGATGATTTCAGCGGCGCACAGCGCTGCCAGAACTTGAATGCCGATATGGCCCAGACCACCAGCGCCAATCACAACGGCATATTCACCCGGCAACAAATGGCGAGAGGCTTTTTTGGCAGCGCGATAGGCGGTGAGGCCTGCATCAGTGTAAGGTGCCACGTCTTTCGGCGACAGGGTTTTTGGCAGCTTGATCAAAGAGCGTTGGCCAGTGAGCAGATATTCCGCATAACCGCCATTCGCATTGATACCCGGAAATGAACTCTCGGCGGCGTGCATGTCATCACCACGGCGACAAGCCAGACAATGGCCGCTGGTCACAAGCGGATGACAGATCACGCTGTCACCAACCTTCACGCCTTCAACACCGGGGCCCACGGCTTCAACCCAGCCGGCATTTTCATGACCCATGATGTAGGGCAGCTTGATATCGACTTTGCTGCGCCAAATGCCCTCTACGACATGCAGATCCGTGCGGCACACGCCAGCACCGCCAATGCGTACAATGACATCAGTCGGTCGGGTGATTTTTGGATCAGCCACATCTTCGTACTTCACAAATTCCTTGGCTGTGAGTTTTTCGTCATAGGCATGAAGTACTGCAGCTTTCATAGTTCCTCCCAAGGGACGTGGTTTTTCTTGGCCATATCTGATGCTGGCCTTATGTATAAGTTAGCAAGTATCATGCCAGTTTTTAATTCATTGATATATATGGATTTTATCTGAAAATTGCGTATTGCTGACGTTCCGCTGGGGAGCAGTTTTTTCCGTCTGAGTGATCCGTGACGGAACAGTTTAAATGTCGGGCTTCGACCAAGGGGGTTCCGCTGGTGCCGGGGCTTGAAATGAACCCTGCCCCACTTGACGGCGAGCAAGCCCAAAGCCACCACGAGTCAAAAAAATCCCCGCAAGCGATTGCGGGGATTTAGCCAATTTGGACCGTTGCCTTCAAACCGAAACGTTGGTTTTTACAGCAACGGTTTTCAGAATGGAGTGTGAGTAGGGGCATACCACATGTCCACGTTTGGCCAAGTCTTCGGCTGCGGGCATGGTCATGCCCGGCAAGTTTACATCCAAGGTGACTTCCAGGCCGAAGCCTGTTCCGTCATCCCTTGGACCAATACTCACACTTGACGAAACTGTTGCACCAGCCGGCATGTCAATCTTTGCCTGACCCGCTGCGTAGCGCATGGCACCCAGGTAACAACCTGCATAACCCGTTGCAAACAGTTGCTCAGGGTTGGTGCCTTTGCCAGAACCACCCATCTCGGTTGGTGTCGCAAGCGTGACGGTGACACGACCATCGTCCGTTTTGCTCAATCCTTCGCGACCTCCACCAGTGGCGGTGGCATGGGCTGTGTATGCTATTTTCATATTAAACTCCTGCTTGAAACACTTTGATTGTTGTGTTGTTTCAGAGCCTAAGCCTTGACAACTGCACCAACAATCTTTTCAGAAACATATCCGAGAATGTTGCCGGCGATCAGGGAGATGGCAATTGCCACACCAACTTTCACAATGCCGCCGGGGCCTGCGCCATAGGTTGCGGCACCCAGCAAGAACAAAGCAGCTGTGGACGCATAGCCATAAACGGCAGACGGGATTGCACTGATGGCAGGTATCTTGGCACCCATGATCAGCACAACAATCGAGATGCCGACACAAATGCCAGCCATGATGGCTGTGACACCAATAGAGGTCAGTGCAATGAGCGCGCCAACGGCACAGATCACGCCCCAGACGTTGGCGACGGCAGAACTCTTAAGTCCGGCTTCTTTGCCACCACAATGATAGAAACTTCCCCATGCGACAAAGATCGTCCAGATCAGCAGATAGGGGCTGCCGATTGTTATCGCAGCCCAGGTTGCAATTCCGCCCATGATGCCAATGACCACAGCGAGCGATGTAATTAAATCCATTTTTTCCTCCTTGTTAGTGTTCCCAATGGGACAACGATCAAGCCGAGCGCACACCTGTCTCTATGGAATATTTGCTCACTGTGACAATCCCCACCCTTCTAAATCGGCCGTGTTTGAACCCGGCCTTGTTAACCGTAAAGCAAAGTCCATGCCAATTTTTTATCATTTGTTTATATTCGGTTTTTTCATATAAAAGACGGATTGTCCGCTTCGCAGAGATACAGCATTGCGACCAAACATGTTCCGTCACGGAACAAAATATTGTGATCGTGTGGTTTGCAGAAGGACTTGATTGTGTCGACTGCAAATTTGTGTATTGTTGACCCGGGATCAAACGCCGCCATGAACGAAAAAATGTGATCAAAGAATCGCGATTTCGTCATGAAACTTGGAAAATGGAAGATGCTATCTGCCAACAAGAGTATGGATCGGACAAACCTGTTGGCGAGTCATCAGGGATCGATGACTGCTGATGTACTCACCCCAGATATTTATGACAGCTGGATGCGCTGCATCTCGTTTGGCCTGGATACACGGCACCCGCCACCGCCGGAAATTGTCAGCATGGCGGTGTTGCGGAAAGAGCAGGAGCGCTGTTCATTGACCCGTGGTCTGGCATTGGCGGAAATGCATTCCCTGCATCAGCAAATTGCCGGTTCAAACTTCATGATCGCTTTTGCCAACCCCGAAGGAATTCTTCTCGACTTTGTTTCAGACCGCAGTTTTGAAGACGCGTCCGGCGCGGCTTCACTTCGCCCTGGTTCGGTTTGGTCAGAAGAATTCTGCGGCACCAATGGCTTGGGTACGGCGGCACATTTGAAGCGCCAGATTGTTGTTCACGGCGGCGAGCATTTTTTTCCGCGATATAACAACCTGACATGCACAGCGGCACCTATTTTTGCGCCGGACGGCGCTTTGGCGGGAATTTTGGACGCGTCGTCGGATTGCCTGTCGCGCCAAACCCACACACAAGCGCTCGTCGGCATGGCGGCAACACAAATTGAAAACGGCCTGTTTCGTGAAAAAAATCGTGGTAACATGTTGATCGCCTTCCATAACCGCGGAGAATATCTGTACACGATCAGCGCAGGACTGATTGCAGTAGATAATGAAGGTGGAATTCTGGCAGCAAATCGTGCGGCACGGATTCTGCTGCACGGTATTCCAACGGGGCCAGGCTGCCAGTTTTCGGATATTTTCCGCACAAGGTTCCGCACGTTTGTGGATGAGGGGCGCCGTCATGAACGGCAGAAACTGCACGACGACGTCGGCAGCCAATTTGTCGCAACGATCGAAAACGCCCGCGAATTTCCAATGGTGCAGCCCGTATCAAAGCCAAGGATCGCCCTGCCACCTGCCGTCACTACGCAATTTGTGTCGTCTGACCCAGCTGTCGCGAAAGTTGTGCGACAGGTGCAGATGGCGGCGCTGCGCAAAATGCCGGTCCTGATTCGCGGCGAGACTGGGACTGGCAAAGAACAATTGGCCCGGCATGCCCATGTTGCCAGCGGTCGCAAAGGTGCATTTGTGGCCGTCAACTGTGCGGCCTTGCCCGAAAGCCTGATTGAAGCTGAATTGTTTGGTTACGCCGAGGGATCCTTCACGGGAGCCCGCAAAGGTGGTTCGGTCGGCCTGTTCAGGGAAGCCGACGGCGGCACATTGTTCCTTGATGAAATCGGCGACATGCCCGTGGCCCTGCAAGCTGTGCTGTTGCGCTTTCTCGACGACTGGACAATCCGCCCGGTGGGTGGAGCTGCGCGGGTTGTTGATGTTCTGCTGGTTTCAGCGACCAATTCAAATCTTGATGAAGCCATTGCCAAGGGTCGCTTCCGTTCGGATCTGCTTTTCCGTTTGAACATACTCGAAGTCACCTTGCCGTCGTTGCGCAGCCGCAGCGATTTTGGTGATATCGCCCGCCATCTGATGAAAACAATTGATCCCGGCAGCAGCATCACCCAAAGTGCAATCGATCAACTTGCGCAACTGGATTGGCCGGGAAACATCCGTGAACTGCGCAACGTCATGTCGCGATTGTCACTCAACGAAGAACACTGCCTGATTGATGAGGCTGCGGTGAATATCATGCTGGGCCAGTCCAATGCCGTCGGCAACCACTTGCACAAGCATGTGCAGGAGAAAGCCTATAGCGATCATCTCAAAGACAATTTGCATGATGTGCAACTGGCACAAGTTCTGGCCGTTTATGCCGAGACCGGAAAAAACATCAGCAAGACGGCCCGCAAGCTGGGCGTATCACGCAACACGATCTATCGTACTTTGCGCGATCAACAAAAACCACTGAATTAAAACAGGAGTATCGCGTGTTTGAGCCTGACAACAAACTTGAAACCCTGATGCAAGCTGCGGTCAAAGATCCCAGCGTTGCGCCAGAGTTTTACAAGACGCTGCTTGAATCAGAAATATATATCATAACCCCCGAGACGCCGATGACGCCAGGCAAGCGCCGTTCCATGAAGTATGAAGAAAAAATCAATGTCGCCACGGTCGAGTACCAGGGCATGAAATGGCATCCTGCATTTACGTCGAAAAAGCGCATTTCCGACTATGTGAAAGAGCAGGAAGTATGTTTGGGGGCGGTTTCACGCAAAATATTTGAAATGCTGCCCGAGTCGAATTTTTGGTTCAATCCCTTATCGGAATGCCAAAAACCAATGCCGGCTTCCGAAGTTGCGCTTTTGCTGAATGGCCAGATTTTTGAAACACTGAAAGCGGCAAAATAACCATCTAGGAATTCCAACGCGAAGGTGCCTTGATGGCCAAGATCTTCTTTGTGACTGATCCCGATGGTTACAAGATCGAAGGCTTGCAGCGACACGGCCGATTCAGTTGAAAGCAGACAGTCTGACACGACAATTGCTGCCCTGAAACTGCTCTTGCGTTGAGCATTCTGGCATGAAACCTGTTCAGTGATGCAACAGACGAAGCTGAATTCAATCTTAAATCCCCAATGCATTCATCATTATTGTTTGGCACATTCTTTGCAAGTTAAAGCCGGATGGGCGGCAGGCAGGAAAATGCAAAGTGTTGCACATCTAAAGGGGCAAAAGCCTCAACGTGCAAAACGGGAGAATTCAATGACAAATGTTAAATCAGTTCTTGACGGGATTTTGTCCAATGTCACCTCGGGCGAGATCAAATCCCGTGTCCCAGGCGTCGTTGCCATGGTCACTGATCGCAGAGGCAATACCTATGAAGGTGCGGCGGGCGAACGTGTGCTGGGGTCTGGCAGCAAAATGTCCAATGACAGTGTGCACGCGATATTTTCCACTACCAAGGCCATCACTGGCACTGCCATCATGCAATGCCTTGAAGAGGGCCTGATTGATCTTGACGCACCTGCCAAAAACTATGCGCCCGATATTGGCAAATTGCAGGTGCTGGAGGGTTTTGATGCCAATGGAAATCCCAGATTGCGGGCACCAAAGCGCGATATCACAACGCGCATGTTGATGTTGCATACAGCTGGATTTGGCTATGATTTCTTCAATGCCAACTACAATCAAATGGCACAGAAGCATGGTCAGCCATCGGTCGTGAGTGCCTCTCGTGCGGCGATCATGACACCGCTGCTGTTTGATCCCGGTGACAAGTGGGAGTATGGTTCCAACATTGACTGGTGTGGCCAGGTGGTTGAAGGCATTCGCGGCAAGCGCTTGGGCGAAGTGTTCAAAGAACGCATTTTCAAACAGCTTGAAATCGAAGACATGGCCTTCACCATGACGCCTGACATGAAAAAACGGCAAGGCGACATTCATGCCCGTGGTGCTGACGGCTCACTGACTCCGATGAATTTCACATTGCCACAACCTCCCGAAATCGACATGGGCGGCCATGGACTTTACGGCACGGTGGGAGAGTACATGAAGTTCATCCGCATGTGGCTGAATGACGGCAACGGACCAAATGGCCGTGTGCTTAAAAAGGAAACCGTGGAAGCAGCTGTGAAAAACGGTCTGCAAGCCAACCAAAAAATTGTGATGCTGCCCGGCGTTATTCCATCACTTTCGAATGATGCCGAATTCTTCCCCGGCCTCAAGAAGTCCTGGTCCTACACATTCATGGTCAATGATGAGGAAGCACCCACTGGCCGACCCGCAGGTGCCATTGGATGGGCCGGCCTTGCCAATCTTTTCTATTGGATTGATCGCCAGAATGGCATTGGCGGCTTTTGGGCGACACAGATTTTACCTTTTGCCGATGCGGCTTCATTTGTCGGATACATGGAATTTGAAACAGCCGTGTATCAGGGCATGCGCCAAAAAGCTGCGGCATGAGCGACAATCAAGGGATTTGACAGGCCGTCAATTCCACACATTCACTTTCGGAGTTAAACATGAATACCACCATACTAACCGGCGGCAAATGCCCGGTTATGCACGGCGCTGCCAAACACATGACGTCGACGGCCCAGTCCAATGCAGATTGGTGGCCCAATCAATTGAATCTCAAGGTGCTGCACCAGCATTCAGCTTTGTCAAACCCGATGGGTGGCACGTTCAACTATGCCAAGGCCTTCGCCGGGCTTGATCTGAAGGCTGTGAAAAAAGACATCACCGCCTTGATGACCAAATCGCAGGAGTGGTGGCCCGCAGACTTTGGTCACTATGGCCCGTTCTTCATTCGCATGGCGTGGCATAGTGCCGGCACCTATCGAACAGCCGATGGTCGGGGTGGGGCCGGCTTTGGCACGCAGCGCTTTGCGCCGTTGAACAGCTGGCCTGACAATTGCCATCTGGACAAGGCAAGGCGTTTGCTGTGGCCGGTCAAGCAAAAATATGGCGCCAGCCTTTCCTGGGCCGATCTCCTGATTTTTGCAGGCAATTGCGCACTTGACAGCATGGGCTTCAAAACCTTCGGCTTTGGTGGCGGTCGCGCTGATGTCTGGGAACCCGGCGAGGATATTTATTGGGGCGCCGAAGGCAAGTGGCTTGATGACAAGCGCTATTCAGGTGACCGTGAATTGGAAACACCCCTGGCTGCCGTGCAGATGGGGTTGATTTATGTGAACCCGCAAGGCCCGAACGGGCATCCTGACCCCGTGGCGTCGGCCCGCGACATCCGCGAGACCTTTGCCCGCATGGCAATGAATGACGAAGAAACCGTGGCGTTGATTGCGGGCGGTCATACATTTGGTAAAACCCATGGTGCAGCTGATCCTGACAAATACGTAGGGCCGGATCCTGAAGGTGCTTCCCTCGAGGAGCAGGGTCTCGGCTGGACGAACAGCTTTGGCAGCGGCAAGGGTGGCGATACCATCACCAGCGGGCTTGAAGTGACGTGGACCAGCAAACCTACGCGCTGGACCAATGACTACTTCGACCATCTGTTCAATTTTGATTGGGAACTGACCAAAAGCCCTGCGGGTGCGCATCAGTGGACGCCGAAACATGGCAAAGGGGCTGGCACAGTTCCAGATGCCCATGATGCAGCCAAGCGCCATGCACCCTCGATGTTGACCTCAGACTTGGCGCTGCGGTTTGATCCGGCCTACGAAAAGATTTCGCGGCGCTTCCATCAGAACCCCAAACAATTCGCAGATGCTTTTGCCCGTGCCTGGTTCAAACTCACGCATCGCGACATGGGCCCGCGCGAGCTTTATCTCGGCGCACTTGTTCCGAATGAAGTTTTGCTGTGGCAAGACCCTTTGCCCGCCGCCAAAGGCAAAGTCATTGGTGCCAAAGACATTGCAGACTTGAAAGCAAAAATACTGGCATCGAAACTTTCCATTTCACAATTGGTGTCGACAGCCTGGGCTTCCGCATCAACCTTTCGGGGCTCGGACAAACGCGGCGGCGCCAATGGCGCGCGCATTGCCTTGGCTCCGCAGAAAGACTGGGAGGTCAATCAACCCGCCCAACTTGCCGTGGTGCTGAATAAACTGGAAGCCATTCAACAGGCTTTCAATGGCAGCAAAACCGGCGGCAAGAAAGTGTCACTGGCTGATATGATCGTGCTTGGCGGTTGTGCTGCCGTGGAACTTGCGGCGAAAAAGGCCGGACACAAAATCACAGTGCCGTTCACCCCAGGCCGCGTTGATGCAACGCAAGCCCAGACCGATGTCGAAAGCTTTGCGGTTCTCGAACCCATCGCCGATGGTTTCCGCAATTACATGAAATCATCCTACACTGTATCTGCGGAAGAACTGCTGATCGACAAGGCGCAATTGCTCACCTTGACAGCCCCGGAAATGACAGTGCTGGTTGGCGGACTTCGCGTGTTGGGCGGCAATGCCGGTGCTGCGCAGCATGGCGTTTTCACCAGGAAACCCGAGACCCTCTCAACAGATTATTTCACCAACCTGCTCGATATGGCCACAACTTGGAAGGCCCGGTCTGATGCCGCCGATCTGTTCGACGGCAATGACCGCGAAACGCAAAAACCGAAATGGACAGGCACACGGGTTGATCTGGTGTTTGGTTCCAACTCGCAATTGCGGGCATTGGCCGAAGTTTATGCCTGCAACGACGGCAGCGAAATGTTCGTGAAAGACTTCGTGGCAGCGTGGACCAAGGTGATGAATCTGGGCAGGTTTGCTGTCGCCTGAGCCTGGACAAAAAGGCCCGTATCCAGGCAGCTTGCGCCGTCTAGGACGGGCTTTCAGGGTATTTTGGCACATCAGCCGCTCAATGTGGCAAAAACCGCGTGCCATTTCCAAGTGCGACACGGGATTGAGACAAAGCGGTTTGGTTAGGCTGGCAGGGCAGACATGAGTTGCTGTGATATCAGCTGTTCGTCGCTGGTTTTCCTTGCATCCATTTCCCCCCGCTTGCAACCCCGCCCCTAAACCCCCATATAACCGCGATGTTCAAACGTCTGTTCCGCAAGCTTCGGCTTCGCAAATCCCCTGCCCTTATCCATGTCGTTCGCCTTGAGGGTGCGCTGGTGGCTGGCAAATCCTTGCGTGGGGGCAATCTCAATCTTTTGTCGCTCGAACCTGTACTGGCCAAGGCGTTTGGCAAAGGCGTTGCTGCCGTGGCGCTGGAAATCAATTCGCCTGGCGGTTCACCTGTGCAGTCGGCGCTGATTGCCAACCGTATCCGGACACTTGCAGCGGAACACAAGATTCCCGTTTATGGGTTTTGTGAGGATGTGGCGGCTTCGGGTGGCTATTGGCTGGCTTGTGCGGCTGATGAAATTTATGCCGATGAAAATTCCATTGTCGGTTCCATCGGCGTCATATCCATGGGCTTTGGTTTTCCCAAGACTTTGCAAAAACTGGGCGTGGAGCGGCGGGTGCACACATCGGGTGAAAGCAAGAGCACCAATGATCCCTTCAAGCCGGAAAAACCAGGGGATGTGGCCAAACTCAAGGACATTCTGAATCAGATGCACGAAAGTTTCCGGGCGATGGTGCGCAGCCGTCGGGCCCATAAGTTGAAGGGAAATGAAAAGGACTTGTTCTCCGGGGCCTATTGGACGGGTGCGAAAAGCCTGGAACTCGGCTTGATCGACGGGCTTGGCCATATGCAGGACACAATGAAGCGTAAATTCGGCGCGAAAGCTGAATTCAGGAAAATTGAGGCGGCACAGGGCTGGGGCCGACGGTTTGGGCTGGCTGGCACGTCTGATATTGCAGAACAGGCGCTGGAGACAATCGAAAATCGTGCCTTGTGGCAGCGTTTTGGACTATAGTTGCGGTAGACACGGAGCAGAGAGATGGGTGTGTTTTTCAAACGTTTGATGATGGCGGGGGCTACCATGCTGGCGGGCTATGCCATGAAAAAAGTCATCGGTTCGCTGGAAAGCCGCGCTGAAATGGCGCGCAGCAAGGCCGAGGAAAACCTTGACCCCAAGGAATTCAAGCGCCTGAAACAAGATCCTGCCACTGGCGTTTATTACGCCGAGGACTAGCGATGACCTCGCACCAGCAAACCGACGCCTGGATTGATTCCGTCTATCGCGCCAAGGACCGGGCGGCGCTGGAAGCGACCTATAATTCCTGGGCGGCGAGTTATGACGCTGACATGCGGTTGACGGGGTATCTGCATTATGCCGTGTTGGCAGGCCTCGTCTGCCGCCACTTGCCGCGCCGGGACATGACCATCCTTGACGCAGGGGTTGGCACCGGAGCGCTGGGTTCATTGCTCAATCTTCTGGGCTACAACAATCTCACTGGTATCGACATGTCAGAAGGTATGTTGGCAAAAGCTGCGATGCGCCGCTGCTATGCGGATTTGCAACAGGCCGTGCTTGGCGAAAAACTTGATTTTGTTGACCAGAGTTTTGACGCCATCATTTCAACAGGAACTTTCACCGAAGGCCACGCACCTGCCTCGGCTTTTGACGAGTTGCTGCGTCTGCTGGAACCTGGTGGCATGTTGATTTTCACCATCAGTGTGCTGGTTTGGGAGGATATGGGGTTCAAGGCTAAAATTGATGGCTTTGTGTCGGCCGGCTTGTTGAAAGTGGTGGAGACCACCCCACTCTACCAGCCCATGCCCTATTCACCCGCCCTGTCCCATGTAACGACCCGGGCGCATGTGTATCGGAAGGTGGCGTAGGAAGGGACCTCATCAGTCACTGCGTGACAGCTTCTCCACGTCCTATCGCGTGGAGAAGGTGCCCCAAAGGGGCGGATGAGGTCCCTTGACCCATGCCGCTTGCGCCTTTACACCCCGCGCCATCATGGCTCTCTCTCCCACCACATCTTTCCAAGACCTGATCCTGACTTTGCACAACTACTGGGCGGACAAGGGTTGTGTCATCTTGCAGCCCTATGACATGGAAGTGGGGGCGGGCACGTTCCACCCGGCCACGACGTTGCGTTCGGTTGGCACGCGGCCCTGGGCTGCGGCTTATGTGCAGCCGTCGCGACGGCCCAAGGATGGGCGCTATGGCGAGAACCCCAACCGCTTGCAGCATTATTACCAATATCAAGTCATCATCAAACCATCACCGCCGGATTTGCAGGAGCTGTATTTAGGCTCGCTTGCGGCCATCGGGCTTGACCCGACGTTGCATGATATTCGCTTTGTCGAGGATGATTGGGAAAGCCCAACTTTAGGTGCATGGGGATTGGGCTGGGAGGTGTGGTGTGATGGCATGGAAGTGTCGCAGTTCACCTATTTCCAACAGGTCGGCGGTCTCGACTGTTCGCCAGTATCTGGTGAACTCACCTATGGCCTCGAACGTTTGGCCATGTATGTGCAGAACGTTGATAATGTTTATGATCTGAATTTCAATGGCCGCGCCGAGGGCGAAGGCCGGATTTCTTATGGTGATGTTTTCCTGCAAGCCGAGCAGGAATTTTCACATTACAATTTTGAAGACGCCGACACGGAAATGCTGTTGCGTCACTTCAATGACGCGGAACACGAGTGCAAAGCCTTGGTCGACAAAAGCCTGCATGGCACGTACACTCTGGCACTGCCGGCTTATGACAAATGCATCAAGGCCTCGCACCTGTTCAACCTGCTCGATGCGCGCGGTGTCATCTCCGTGTCCGAGCGACAAAATTATATCTTTCGCGTCCGCGACCTCGCGAAGGGGTGTTGTGAAGCCTGGTCGAAATCTTCTGGAGGACGAGTCTGATGTCGAGCCCAACCATTGCGAAAAGACTGCCTATTCCTGTCGATGTTGAAGCCGGCAAGGATTATTTCTGGTGCGCCTGTGGCGATTCCAAAAACCAGCCGTTCTGCGATGGCAGCCACAAGGGTACAGAATTTACACCCGTAAAGTGGACCGCAACCGAAACAGAAAAAACCTTTTTCTGCGCCTGCAAACACACCGCCAACGCACCCTTCTGCGACGGAACCCATGGCACGCTCTGATGTCTGAACTTCTGCTCGAACTGTTTTCCGAAGAAATCCCCGCCCGCTTGCAAACCAAGGCGGCGGAGGATTTGAAATCTCTGATCACCAATGGTTTGGTGGATGCGGGGTTGGTGTATGAAGGTGCGCAAGCCCACGCCACGCCGCGCCGCTTGGTGCTTTCGATTGAGGGCTTGAATGCGAAGGCGGCTGATACGCGGGAGGAACGCAAAGGCCCGAAGGTGGATGCGCCACAGGCGGCAATTGATGGTTTTTTGCGTTCCACGGGATTGTCGCTGGAGCAGTTGACGAAGCAAGAGGACAAGAAGGGTGCGTTCTATGTTGCTGTGATCAGACGCGAAGGCCGCGCGGCGGTTGATGTGATTGCCGCACTTGTTCCGGAGGTGATCCGCAAATTCCCGTGGGGCAAGCCCATGCGTTGGGGTTCAGGCTCGCTCAAATGGGTGCGGCCGTTGCAGAGTATTCTCTGCACCTTTGATGGTGAGGTTGTGCCGTTTGATGTGGATGGGATTGTGTCGGGGAATGTGACGAAGGGGCATCGGTTTCTTGCACCGGATGTGATCAGGGCGTCGCGGTTTGAGGATTATTCTTTAGCGCTGAACAAGGCAAAGGTGATTGTCGATGCTTCGGCCCGCATGGAGCATATTCGTGCGGATGCGAAGGCGTTGGCCTTTGCGCAAGGCTTGGAGATGATCGAGGATGATGGCCTGCTGCGTGAAGTGGCGGGCCTGGTGGAATGGCCCGTGGTGCTGATGGGGTCGTTTGATGAAGCGTATCTTTCAGTGCCGCCGGAAGTCATCATCACCACGATCAAGAATAACCAGAAATGTTTTTGTTTGAAGACGAGTGATGGCAAGTTGGCGAATAAATATCTGCTCGTCGCCAATATCATCCCCCGCGATGGCGGAGCTGAAATCATTCGCGGCAACAACAAGGTGATTGCGGCGCGGCTCTCTGATGCCACGTTCTTCTGGGATCAGGACCGCAAGGTAAAGCTTGAAGACCAGTTGGTGAAGCTGGATGCGATTACCTTCCATGCCAAGCTGGGGTCGCAAGGCGAACGCGTCATACGCATTGAAGCGCTAGCGGGTGAGATTGCCAAAACCATTGGTGCTGATGTGGAGAAAGCGAAGCTTGCCGCACGTTTGGCCAAGGCCGATCTGGTGTCCCGCATGGTGGTGGAGTTCCCTGAGCTTGAAGGCCTGATGGGGCGCTACTATGCGCTGGACCAGGGCCATGACGCGGAAATGGCCGATGCCATCCGCGACCACTACAAGCCGAAGGGGCCGTCAGATTCCATTCCGGTGTCGAAGGTTGGGCAGGCTGTGGCATTGGCAGAGAAGCTTGATACGCTGGTAGGTTTCTGGGCGATTGATGAAAGGCCAACGGGATCGAAGGATCCGTTTGCATTGAGGCGTGCGGCGTTGGGAGTCACGAGAATATTGCTGGAACGCGAACATCGGGTAAGATTCGGTGAGCAGCTTAATGAGTACTTGGAGAAAGCATTTACGGTCGGAGGACGCGGTGCACATGTTCATGCTGACAAGTCGTACGCCACGCTAAGCTTGAGCCTACAATTTTTGAACAAACCTCATTCAGTGGTTGAACTGTCTGTGGATAAGGAGCTGGTGGTTTTTACCGGAACTGAGGTTGCACCAAATATTGGGCATTTGGAACTGCAAGCACACAAATTGGGTGTCATAGCCAAAATCAAATCTGACCTCCTTGCGTTCTTCGCCGACCGCCTGAAAGTCTATCTTAAAGAACAAGGTGCCCGTCACGATCTCATCGACGCTGTGTTTGCCCTCGGTGGGCAGGATGATCTTTTGATGATTGTTCGGCGTGTTGAAGCTTTGTCGAAATTCTTGGAAACTGATGACGGCAAGAATCTTCTCGCTGGCGTGAAACGCGCCACGAATATCGTGAAGGCGGAAGAGAAAAAACAGGCATCCGCGATTTCGGGGAAGGTTGACCAGTCCATTCTCGTCAAAGGCGAGGAAAAGGATTTGCACCGGGCCATCGAAGCGGCTTCGGCGCTGGCGCACAAGGCGCTGGCGGAAGAAGACTTTGAGGCCACCATGCGGGCGATTGCGAAATTGCGCGGGCCTGTCGATGCCTTCCTCGACAATGTGACGGTGAATGATCCGAACCGCGACTACCGCGAGAACCGATTGAGATTGCTCAACCGCATTCGTGAGGCGGTGGCTGAGGTGGCGGATTTTTCGAAGATTGAGGGTTAAGGCTCTCCATTCAGCATAACTCGCTCAGTAGTCCCCTCCCCCTTGTGGCGAGGGTTAGGGTAGGGGTCGCTCAGACCGCTAATATTTGAAGGAATTCTTTCTTGAACCCATCTGCCGGAGCGACCCCCACCCCGACCCTCCCCACAAGGGGGAGGGAGAAGTACAGCAAGTTCAAAAACGTCTGACGAAAGTGAAAACCCTCGGCATTGATTTTGGCACGACCAATACGGTTTTGGCCACGCCTGCAAGTGATGGTGATTCGCGTATCTTGCCTGTGCTTCACCACAACCAGTCGCTCGATGCGTTTCGCACGACTTTGGGGTTTCGGCGTTCGGGTTTGCATGAGCCAAAAATTGAGGCGGGGCCTTTTGCCATTGACTGGTTTGTTGATGCGCCAGAAGAAACCCGTTTTCTGCAATCGTTCAAATCCTTTGCGGCGACGGCTTCGTTTCAGGACACGGCAATATTTGCCAAGCGCTTCAAGTTTGAAGACCTGTTGCAGCGTTTCATCGCAACGGCAGCAGGACATGCAGGGATTGCGGCCCTGCCCCGGCAATTGGTGATCGGCAGGCCGGTGACGTTTGCGGGTTCCAATCCCAATGATGCTCTTGCACGCCAGCGTTACGATGCGGCTTTCAAAGCCTTGGGAGTTGAACAGGTTCACTATGTGCTGGAACCCGTGGCGGCGGCTTTCTTTTTTGCGCAACGATTGACTGAAGCCGCGACCATACTGGTGGGGGATTTTGGTGGTGGCACCAGTGACTTCTCGATCATGCGGTTTGAACCGGGTGGAAAAGCCACAGCCCTCGGCCATGGTGGTGTTGGCATTGCCGGTGACAGTTTTGATTACCGGATCATTGATGCCGTGGTGTCACCGAAACTCGGCAAACATGCGACCTATAAAAGCTGGGATAAGGAATTGCATATCCCCGTGCATTATTTCACCAGCTTCTCACGCTGGAATGAATTGTGCCTGATGAACCGCCCCTCGGTGATCGACGCCTTGCAACAACTTGCCGATGCCAGCCCGCAGCGGCAAGCGCTGGAGGCCTTCATCGATCTCATTGAAGGCGGCATGACCTATGAACTCTATCAAACCATCGCCAAGGCCAAGGCTGCGCTCTCTGTGCAGGATAATGTGGCGTTTGAATTTCGAGCCTCCAAGGTCAATGTCGAACACACGATCACACGCCGTGATCTTGAAAGCTGGATCGCTGGCGATGTCAAACGCATTGGTGTCTGTGTGGATGAGGTGTTGCAGAAATCTGGCATGCCACTTGAAGCCATCGACCGGGTGTTCCTGACGGGCGGCACATCCCATGTACGGGCGGTGCGCCAGCTGTTTGTGGAACGCTTTGGCCAGGACCGCATTGAAACCGGCGATCAGCTGGTGTCCATCGCCAAGGGACTGGCGCTGATTGGTGGCAGTGATGACGCCGTGCACTGGGCAGTGTGAAAATCAGGCAGCGCTGGCGGTGGGGAGTGGCGGTTCCGTGAGAATGGCATAGAGGCCTTCGCGGGATGTGGTGCCACGCAGTTTGGCGACTGTGGCAGGATCGCGGAACAGGCGGGAGACCTTGGCAAGGGCCGTCAGATGGTCAGCACCCGATTGCTGGGGCGATATCATGGCAAAGGCGAGATCAACGGGTTCGCCATCGACGCTGTCAAAAGGCACGGGATGGCTGAGGCTGGCGAAGACGCCATAGACGCGGGTGAGCGATGGCAGGCGGCCATGGGGAATGGCAATGCCCTGGCCAAGGCCGGTAGACCCCAGTTTTTCACGCTGCATCAACGTATCGAAAATCACCCGGGAGTCGATGGCGACGAGGGAGGCGAGGCCTTGCGCCAATTCCTGCAAGAGCTGCTTTTTGTTTTGCACTTTGACATGGGGAAAAATGGCGCGGGCATCAACGATTTCTTGAAGGGTCATGGCAAAGGTCGGTTCCGTATCTGAGCGTTCAAAATCCACCTCCCGTTGCCGGGAAAAGATGGCAATATGCTGGCATGCATTCTTTGTGCCCAACTGCATGTGGTTGTCAGCTTTTTGCGGCTGGGTGAGGAATGCTTGATCGTGATTTCGCGCAGGTCCGGAAGTGCCTGCCTCGCTGTTTTTCAAATCAAGCGGAGGAGTAGGAGTGTGGGCGGTCCAAGTCAACTCTTGACCTTCGCTATCCACTGGTCTCAGGAGGCCTTGATTCGGGCTTCCCGGCGGCGCTGGACCGACGACAGGATATTCAATGATTCCCGGTATTTGGCAACAGTACGCCGGGCAATATCAATGCCGTCGCCGCGCAGCGCTGTCACAATATCGTCATCAGACAGGATATTTTCAGCGGTTTCCACCGCGATCATTTCGCGGATGCGGTGGCGTACAGACTCAGCTGAGTGGCTATCGCCACCGCCATCCGAGGAGGCAATGGCATTGGTGAAGAAATACTTTAGCTCATGGGTGCCACGGGGCGTGGCCATGTATTTGTTTGAGGTAACGCGGCTGACGGTTGATTCATGCATGCCAATCGAGTCGGCCACGGTTTTAAGGGTGATTGGCCTCAGATGCTGGATGCCTTTCATCAGAAACGCATCCTGCTGGCTGACGATCTCGCGGGCGACTTTCAAAACAGTCTTGGCCCGTTGGTCGAGACTTTTCACCAACCAGGCGGCCTGGGCATGGCAACCGGCAAGAAACAACTTGTCTTCTTCGCGCGAGGTATTGCTGGCGACGCGTGCCATGTATTGGTTGTTGAGCAACACACGCGGCAAGGTTTCGCTGTTGAGTTCGACAATCCATGTGCCATCAGGCGAAGGCCTTACATAAACGTCGGGCACCACGGGCGATATGGGGTCATGGCCAAAGGCGTTGCCGGGCTTGGGGTTGAGCTGGCGCAGTTCCACCAGCATGTCCTGGATGTCTTCCTGATTGACACCACAGCGCTGGCGCAGGGCCTGAAAATCCCGCTTGGCCACCAGTTCAAGATTATTGACCAAGGCTTCCATGGCCGGGTCCAGCCTGTCCTTGTCCAGCAATTGCAGGCGCAGGCATTGTTTCAAATCAGCCGCGAAGACGCCGGCTGGCTCAAAGGTCTGCAAAACATCGAGGACGGCAGAAATCTGCGCGGGGGTGGCGCCAAGGGTTTCCGACAGGGACATGACATCGCCCATCAGATAGCCCGCTTCATTCAACATGCCGATGAGGTGCTGGCCGATCAGCAGGGAGGCTGCATCAATGAACGAGAGATTGAGTTGACGGGTCAGATGTTCAGCAAGTGTTTCATCCTGCGAAAGGCTGGCGGCATAGTCCTGGTCTTCCCCATCCAGCGACGAATGACCGGAACTGCGTAGCGACGACCAGCCTGAGTCTGGAGAAAGGGAGGCAGACGATAACATGGATTGGCCATCGGCTGATCCCGGCGGTGCCGTGCTTTCCGGCTGGGTTTCACTGCCGGCATCGCCGGGGGCCGTGGAACTGCCGCCGGCAAACGTCATGTCAAGCGGATCAGCGCTGGCCTCAGCCTTATGGGGCTGGGTTTCGACGCTGCCCGCTTCTTCACGTTCCAACAGGGGATTGCGCTCGATTTCGGCTTCGACAAAGGCTTGCAATTCGATGCTCGACATCTGCAACAGCTTGATGGCCTGTTGCAGTTGCGGAGTCATGACCAGGGATTGACCCTGCTTCATGACAAGTCTTTGGGAGAGCGCCATCAGCCTCTCCTACAATCAATAGGTAAATGAATCGCCGAGATAATAGCGGCGAACATCGGGGTCATTGACGATATCCTCAGGCCGTCCCTCGGTCAGGACGTGGCCCTCATGGATGATGAGAGCGCGGTCAATGAGTCCGAGGGTTTCTCGAACGTTGTGATCCGTAATAAGCACCCCGATTCCCCGAGCTGTGAGCTGTCGCACCAGCTTGCGAATATCACCGATCGCAATCGGGTCAATTCCTGCAAAGGGCTCGTCGAGGAGCATGAATTCGGGGTTGGTGGCAAGGGCTCGGGCAATCTCCACGCGCCGACGTTCTCCGCCAGAGAGTGCAGTAGCCGGCGAATGCCGGATATGGGAAATTTGGAACTCATCATACAACTCACGCAACTTACTTTCGCGCTTCGCTTTGTCGGGCTCGTGGAGCTCGAGGACGGCACGCAGGTTTTGATCCACCGTAAGGCCCCGGAAAACACTGCTTTCCTGGGGCAGATAACCAATTCCCAGCCGTGCCCGCTGATACATGGGCAGGTGGGTGATATCTGCACCATCCAGGCTGATCGTTCCCTGGTCGGCGGCAATCAGGCCGGTGATCATATAGAACACCGTCGTCTTGCCAGCGCCATTGGGTCCAAGCAGACCGACGGCCTCACCGCGTCCGACGCTCACGGAAACATTGCGCACCACGGGTCTGCGGCCATAGCTCTTGGCGAGCATCATGGCGTGCAGTCCGTTTTGCGACGGCTTTGCTGCCATGGCACGAACACGCTGACGCGTGCGCGGGGCCAAGGGAAGCGGATGAGCCGGTTTCCGGGGCGTTGACGCCATTTGATTACGAACCATTTATCTTAAGTTTGAGTGAAGGCGGCAAGGGTTGGCTGCCGATATTTGCAGGGTTGTATTATTTTGGCACAAATTTTCCCTTGACGCGGCCACCGGTCATTTTTGTGACTTTGGTCTTGAGGTCCACAAGCAGCTTGGGACCACGGATTACCGTCTTGCCCTGCACGACCTTGGTGTTGCCCGTGACCACAAGCTGGTCACGCCGGACATAAAAAACCGCCAGATCGCCGGTGATGGTTTGCGTAGCTGTAACAATGGTGGTTGAGCCCTTGCAATCCAGCTGGTCGACCTCGGTTCCCGAAGTGCCATCGGCTTTTTTCACGTCGATGTAGGTCACCACCATTTCACCGCAGCGAATGGTGTCGGAAGGCCGTTTGGCCACGACATCGCCCCGGAATATGGCGCGCTTGTCAGTTTCAAGAATTTCCATTTCATTGGCTTCGATATCAACCGCACCTGCCTCCTGGGCATGGGCCGCTGTTGGCAAGGCCGCGACGAGCAACAGGCCAAGCAACACTGCTTTGATATTTTTAGCCTGAGGTTTTTTCTGATCACTCAACACCGTCATAGGTCACCAACTCCTGTTCATTTCATTTGCTATTGGGCATATCATACCAACGGTTCCTTGATTCAACTTTTTCTTCTCCTTCCGCCTTGTGGGCAGGGCTATCGCATATGGCCAAAGGGACCTCATCCGGCGCGTTGCGCCACCTTCTCCATTTGCAATGGAGAAGGGACAAAACCCTACATATCGTCCCTCAAATATTGTCCCTTCTCCACGTCTTCGTGGAGAAGGTGCCCCAACGGGGCGGATGAGGTCCCTTTGACCCTTGGGCACATCATTTGGATTTTGTCACGAAGCGGGCTTTCACGCTACCCCGAAAGAGAATGCGGCTCCCATTGTCCAGAACCTGCAAGCTATCGGCCTTGATAATGGCGCCTTGCAGGTTGACTTCCACCGGGCTTTGGGAGGCCAGCACCTGGTTGTCCATGTTGACAGAGGCCTTGGCCATTTTGGCAACAAAGCGCTGTCCCTCGCTGAAAACCACGTTGCCTTCGAGCAGCAAATCCCGGGTCTTGGTGTCAAAGCGCGCACCTGCGGCAACCACATCCAGCTTGCTGCCGTTGGAGCGTTCAAAATCTCCCTCGACATTTTGAAGATGCACGAGGGTTTCGATTGTCGTGTCCTGGACGCCGGATTTGGCGCGTATCTCATAGGGGCGCTGGTTTCGGTCGAGGCCGTTGATGCGGGAATTCACGCCGCTGACCTGTTCGGGATAGATAATCTTGATATCGGCTTTGACTTCTTCCGGGGAAGGCGGGGCCAGAACACTTGTCTGCACAACAAACACGCCAGCCAATACCAACGCCAAGGCAATGGCCCCTAGCCCGAGTAACCTTTGCAAGCGGGCGCGGTCATTGGCTTTCCGCGCCCGGTCGGCAGCCCTGTCCTGAATTGGCAAGTGCTCGATTGTCAAACTGGCTTGGTCAGTGGGCAAATATGTCTTCCTCACCCCATCCACCCAGATCGAGGGCGGTGCGGGCGGGGATAAATTCGAAGCAGGCTTTGGCCAAATGATGGCGGCCCTCACGCTCCAGCATCTGGTCGAGTCTGGATTTCAGTTCGTGCAGATAAAGCACATCCTGTGCGGCATATTCCTTTTGGGCGGCTGACAGTACATGGGATCCCCAGTCCGAGCTTTGCTGCTGTTTGTTGGCATCAATGCCGAGGAGTTCGCGCAGCAAATCTTTGAGGCCATGGCGATCCGTGTAGGTGCGGGCGACTCTAGAGGCAATCTTGGTGCAGTAAAGCGGTGCCGTGTCGGCATCCAGATGATGTTTCAGCATTGCCACATCGAAACGGGCGAAATGGAAAATCTTGAGAACCGAAGGGTCTTCCAGCAGGGCCTTGAGCCTGGGCGCTTCCCGGGATTTCGGATCCATCTGGATCAGATGCGCATTGCCGTCACCCGTTGAAATCTGCACAACACAAAGCCGGTCGCGGCGCGGATTGAGGCCAAGCGTTTCGGTATCAATGGCAATGGCAGGGCCCGCCACGAAATCAGCTGGCAAATCGCCACGGTAGAGTTTTACGGTCATTTTCAGTCAAGCCTCAATCATGTGTTTTGCAGGGCTTACAAGACCGAACAGCATTACTCAAGCCAGACACTTCCAAGACAGGCAATTCAATGGAACTGTGCCACGCCGAGGCTCGCTTCTACCTGACGCAAACGCTTGTCGCGTGTCCATAGTGTTAGGGAACTAAGGCGCGCAGAAGCCAAGAGATGGGCATCGATATAGCCTATGCCACTGCCAAACAGGGCGTGACGTTCGATCATGGCCAGAACTTCGTCATCTGTCGCGGCATCGGCGAAAGGCAACAACTTCATATGTGACAATTGTATGGAGCGATTCGTCAGATTGCCAAGTGCAATTTCGCCAACCACGAAAGGATGCACAAAGACTTGGGCTTCCTGCAACAGACGGAAAAAAATCGGGTCTGACTTGTTGAGATGATCAATCCAGACTGACGAGTCAGCTAATATCATTCTGGATCATTCCGGTGGAACCCTTCGTCTTGGTGCCGCTGTTGCGCCTGGATCACTACCGCCCAGCAGGGCCAAACGGCGCGAAGATTCACGTGCCACCAGAGCTTTCAATGCCTCGTGCACCAATGCCGATTTTTCTTTCAGGCCGGTATATTCTTGGGCGATTGCAACAAGTTCATCATCCAGGGCAATGGTCGTTCGCATTTTCTTGCTTCCACGTTGAAGCACAGATATAGCGTCATTTGATGCCAATTTCAAAGCTTGGGCAAGGCCGCTTGACTTCCATGCCACGCGTCGCCTTTTGAGGCGAAGCGTGGTGCCCTGAAGAGGACTCGAACCTCCACGATGTTACTCGCTAGTACCTGAAACTAGTGCGTCTACCAATTCCGCCATCAGGGCAATCCGGGGCCTCCCTACACGTCCTGAAGGCTTGCTGTCAACCAACTCGCGAAGAGGCTTTGCAAGCCGCTGATCAGTAGCTAAAAGCGCCACAACTCAAGTGCTGATTGAAGGATACTCCCCGTGACCACAGGCAATGCAGATAAATTGATCACCGTGGTTGGTGGTTCGGGCTTTATCGGTCGTCATGTGGTGCGCAACCTGGCAAAGCGCGGCTATCGCATTCGGGTGGCGTGTCGGCGGCCTGATCTGGCGGGCCATGTGCAGCCCCTGGGAACGCCAGGCCAGATCATGCCGGTTCAGGCCAACTTGCGCTATCCTGAGTCAATTGCCACGGCCTGCGACGGGGCCTATGCCGTCATCAATGCCACGGGCATTGACAATGCCTCAGGTGCACAAAGTTTTGATGCGGTTTTGAATTTTGGGGCCGAGGCTGTGGCCAAGGCAGCGCGGGCCGCAAAAGCCGGGGTTTTCATCATGGTTTCCGGCATCGGGGCTGGGGCCAATGCGGAAAGCGAGGCTGCCCGCTTCAAGGCCAAGGGCGAAGCTGCCACCGCCAAAGCTTTTCCCGGCGCCATCATCGTGCGCCCTTCCATTGTTTTTGGTCCGGAAGACCGTTTCTTCAACAAGCTCGCCGCCATGGCCCGCTTTGCCCCCGCCTTGCCGTTGTTCGGTGGTGGCCGCACCAGGTACCAGCCGGTGTTTGTGGGCGACGTGGCCGAAGCCGTCGCCATGTTAGTCGACAGAGGCGAAGCTTCCGGCAAGATCTATGAGCTGGGCGGCGATGAAATTGCCACGATGGAAGAATTGACAATGTTTGTGCTGGAAACCACGAGGCGCAAGCGCTTGCTGGTGCCCGTGCCTTGGCCTGTTGCCACGCTGATGAGCAAGGTCATGGAATATTTGCCAGGCAAACCCCTGACGGCCAATCAGGTGGCATTGTTGAAAACTGACAATGTGGTGGGCTTTACGGCAAAATCGGCCGGGCATGATCTTGCAGGCCTTGGCATCACGCCGCGATCATTCCGCAGCATTGTGCCAACCTATCTCTATCGTTACCGCAAAGAAGGTCAGTTCACCGCTGCCAGCGGTACGCCTGAGTAAATCAGCCCCAGCAATGCGCCGCCCAGCATGACCCGGTAGACCACGAAGGGCAGAAAGCTCATGCTGCGCAACAGCTGCATCAGGAAAGATATTGTGCCCAGCGCAATAAAGAATGTCAGCACGCCCGTGAGGATGACAGGACCAGAAAGTGTTACCCCTGATTTCAAGGCATCTCCGATGATCAAAATGGAGGCGGCGGCATTGGCGGGGATGGAAAGCAGGAATGAAAAGCGGGCGGCTTCGGGCCGCACCATGCCCAAAGCCCGACCGGCTGTCATGGTTATGCCGGACCGACTGGTTCCCGGTGACAACGAAAGAGCCTGGGCGCCGCCAATCATCAGCGCCGATTTCCAGTTAAGGTCGCGGACGGTGTTTCGCAACAGGCCAAAAGCATCGGCGATATAGAGTGCGATTCCAAAAACAATGGCATTGACCGCGACGAGTGTTGCACTGCGGATATGGTCGTCCAAATGGGTGAGTTTCATGACAACCCCCACAAGCAAAATGGGGACAGTGCCAATGGCCACATTGATCATCAGGTTTGAGTTGTAGGTGGTGCGACGCTGGGCGGCATCAAGCAAACCGCGAAACATCGACACCACATCGCGCCAGAAATAGATAACGACTGCCAGCAGCGATCCGACATTGGTGACCATGTCGGTGAGGATGCCTTGATCGGGCCATCCCGTCAGCACCGGTACCAGAATCAAATGCCCGGAAGAGGATATCGGCAGAAATTCGGTAATGCCCTGGATCAGGGCGAGGACGATGATTTGTTCAATAAACATGGAACCCCGGTCTTTTGAATCGTCAAAAAGCAATTGATTCGGCTTGCGAATTGATTCGACGCTGTCTTATATGGGTCAACTTGTGGGAGCAATGGCGGCACTGCTTCCTTCGATTTGACGATTTGAATTGGACCCATGCCCAAACTGCATCACTTTACCCTTGACCCCCACGGACGCCGCTTGCGTCTTGCCCTTGCCGAATATGGTGTCGAGGTGCGGCTTGCCGATGAGCGGCCCTGGCATCCATCGGCGCAATTGACAGCGCTCAATCCAGCCGGCTTGAGCCCGGTCTATGTTGAAGACAGCGGAATTGCGGTTTCGGGCATCGAGGCGATTTCGGAATATCTTGAAGAAACTGTTGGCGCGGTCAAACCATTGATTCCGGGATCAGCCCTGGCACGGGCCGAAGTGCGCCGTCTTGTCGGCTGGTTTGATGTGAAATTTTATACGGAAGTGACGGAGCCCGTGTTGACGGAAAAAGTCATCCGGCGCTTTGTGGCGTCTGCCAATGGATCGGGTGCGCCTGCCATGGGGAGGGTGCGCAAGGGACTGCAGGACATGCGCGGTCATCTTGACTATATTTCGGCCCTTTCAGAGCAAAGGACCTGGCTCGCGGGCGATGAGCTTTCGCTGGCTGACCTCGCCGCTGCCGCCCATCTTTCAGCCATCGATTACCTCGGAGATATTCCGTGGGCTGATCATCCGGTGGCGCAGACCTGGTATCAACGCATCAAATCGCGTCCGGCTTTCAGGGCCTTGCTGGGCGACACGATTGCCGGGGTTGCCCCCTCTGCCCATTATGCCGACCTCGATTTCTGAGTCTGCCTCAAGTCTTCGGGACAAGCTGCAAAAACGGGCTCTTGCCGAAGGTCTGACGGGATTGAAAATCACCCGAGCCGCATTGCCCCCCGAACCGGGACAGCGCTTGCAGCAGTTTGTGGCGGCTTCCCGTCATGGCGACATGGCGTGGCTGGAAGATCGACAACATGAGCGGGCCAATCCCCGGCATCTGTGGCCAGAAGTGCTGACGGCGATTATGCTGGCCCAGCCCTATGGCCAAGGGCTGGAGCATTTTGACCGCATTGAATCAGCGCACACCGGATTGATCGCGCAATATGCCTTGAACCGGGACTATCATGTTTTGTTCAAAGGCAAATTGAAACGGCTGGCCAGTTGGCTGCGCCACAAATCCGGTGCCGAGGTCAAAGTCTTTGTCGACACGGCACCCCTGATGGAAAAGCCGATTGCCCAACAGGCAGGTTTGGGTTGGCAGGGCAAACACACCAACCTGGTGTCGCAGGAATTGGGCTCGTGGTTTTTTATCGGCAGCATTTTGACAACCGCTGAATTGCCCGTTGATGCCGCAGAAACCGATCATTGCGGATCATGCCGGGCCTGTCTCGACATTTGCCCGACCAAGGCTTTTCCAGCACCGTTTCAACTCGATGCGCGGCGTTGTATTTCCTATCTGACGATTGAACATCAGGGGCACATTGACCGGGAATTTCGCAAGGCCATGGGTAACCGCATCTATGGCTGCGATGATTGTCTTGCAGTGTGTCCGTGGAACAAGTTTGCTGCCATATCAAGCGAAATGAAATTGGCGGCGCGGGCTGATCTGATTGCCCCACCCTTGCATGATTTGTTGCAGCTCGATGATGCGGGATTCCGCAAGTTTTTTGCTGGCTCCCCGGTGAAACGCACGGGGCGCGACCGCTTCATCCGCAATTGCCTGATTGCAGCGGGCAACAGTGGTGAAGTTTCACTTCTGCCAATGGTGAAAAAATTGCTCGATGACGCATCACCGCTGGTGCGGGCCATGGCCGTCTGGGCAGTTGCACAACTTCTCGACACCGCAGAATTTGCCATCACCCGAAAACAACGCCAACCCTCTGAGACGGATGCAGATGTTTTGGCGGAATGGAACCATGAAGCATGAATGAACATTGCCATCTCCTGTGTCTGGGGTTTGGATTTTCGGCCGCAACTTTGACCACGCGACTGGATAGCGAGAAGTGGACGATCACTGGCACCAGCCGCAGTGATGCCGGCGTAGAAAAAATCAGCGCGCAGGGTTGGCAGGCCATCCGGTATGACAAGCTGGAAACACTGCCTGACGATGTGACGCATCTCCTGTCTTCGGTGCCGCCCGATGAGGCTGGTGATCCGGTACTCAGGACATTCGGCCAAGAACTGGCAGCCCGGGCACGGCAGTTTCAATGGGTGGGCTACCTCTCGACCACGGGCGTCTACGGTGATCACGGTGGTGCCTGGGTGGATGAAGATACACCCCTCACACCCAACACCGAAAGGGGACAGCGCCGGGTGGCAGCAGAAATGGGCTGGCAGCAATTGCACGCCGATGCCGGATTGCCTTTGCAGGTGTTTCGGCTTGCCGGAATTTATGGACCGGGCCGCAATGCATTGGCAAGTTTGAAGTCAGGCAAAGCCCAGCGCATCATCCGCGACGGACAGATTTTCAGCCGCATCCATGTCGACGACATTGCAGGCATATTGAAAGCGTCCATCGAAAGGCCAAATCCGGGCCGCATTTACAATGTGGCCGATGATAATCCAGCCCCACCCCAGGATGTGATCGCCCATGGGGCGGCACTACTGGGTATGGCCATTCCACCCGCCATCGCCTTTGCCGATGCCCAACTTTCACCCATGGCCCGGAGTTTTTATGCCGATTCAAAACGGGTGCGAAACGATCGTGTGAAGGTGGAACTGGGATATCGCTTTAAGTACCCCGACTATCGAATCGGACTTCAAAGTCTGATTGCCAATGACACCTCAGAATCCAAACTTGACAGTAATGCATAATTGCATTATTATGGCAAGCAACATGAGCACATTGACCATTACCAGCCGCGGACAAGTCACCTTCAAAAAAGAAGTGTTGCAGCACCTTGGCCTCAAGCCGGGCGACAAGCTTGAACTTGACCTTCTGCCAGATGGCAAAGGTTTGCTGAAAGCGGCGTCGGCTGCCGGTACGATTGATGACGTGATCGGCCTTTTGGCCAAGCGCAGCAAGAAAGTTGCAACATTGGAAGAAATCAGCGAGGCCAGCGCCGAAGGCTGGGCCGGTCGTCGGTGAAAATCACGGTCGATACCAATGTACTGGTGCGTGCCATTGTCCAGGATGACGTCAACCAAGGCAAAATAGCTGCGCGTGTCCTGCGCAGTGCCGAACAGATTGCCGTGCCGCTTGTGGTGATTTGTGAATTGGTGTGGGTGCTGCACCGGGTCTATGGTTTTTCAAAGACTGACATTGCTGCTGCAGTTGGTGGACTGGCTTGCACTGGCAACGTTACCTTGAACCGACCAGCCGTGGATGCAGGTCTTGCTGTTTTGCTGGCAGGCGGAGACTTCGCCGATGGCGCCATTGCCCATGACGGATATTGGCTGGGTGGGGAGACGTTTGTGTCCTTTGACAAGCAAGCGACGGCAATTCTCGGCGATCAAGGGCGGGTGGTGAAGTTGTTATAGCGGATGGGGTGCAGGAACTTGCTTCAAACCATTTCGCCATCGGAACGTTCGGCCAGGGTGAGTGCCGTTTCGCGGATCAACCGGAGTTGGGTTGGCGTGGACAGGCGATGGTCACCGCCCTTGATCAGGCTGAGGCTGATGTCATTGCCATTGATGGCGTCCATGGTTTTGATGGCGTGATCGGGTGGCACTTCAACATCATCTGTGCCTTGCAGGATGCGGACCGGGAAAGGCAGGCTGATACCGCCGGGAAAGATCAAATGCTTCTCGCCATCTTCAAGCAGCTTCAACGTGATGGGGTAGGGATCGCCATAATTTGAGGACTCGCGGTAAATACCGTTCTCTTGCAGTTCATTGCGCACGGCATCTGAAAATTTGTGCCACATCAGGTCACGGGTCATGTCGGTGGCCGGGGCTATCAACATCATGCCGGCAATCCGGCGAAAAGCCTGGGGGTCTTCGGTTTGCAACCTGCGGGCCAGCAACAAGGCCAGCCAGCCGCCCATGGATGAGCCCACAACAATGCGCTGGTTGCGGGTATGCTTCAAAAACATGTGTGTGGCCTGTTCCAGCCAACCGGAGATCGTGCCGTCAACTAAATGTCCTTCTGACCCGCCATGGCCCGCGTAATCAAAACGCAGACAGCTGCGACGTTTGGCGCGGGCCAGTTCGGCCAGGCTTTCGGCTTTGCTGCCCGTCATCGTCGACATGAAGCCGCCCAAAAAGAAAAAACCGCAGGGGCCCAGTTCGTCGCGGGCACCATCCTGCCGATAGGCCAAACGGGTCTGCCCCGGACCCTTTTCAAAACTTGTGCCGTTGCGGTTGGCTTCAAAAACCATTGCCTTTCCGAAAACCCTTCTTTTTAACCTCAAAGCTTGCTATCGAAGCCCTGCTAACGAAGCAGGACCGGATTCGCAATTGGCAACTTGATGCTTCGAAGGTGTACCACAATGGAGAGATCGATTACTTGAGCATACCACCACGCAAACCTGCCACGAACCGCAACGCCCCCGTTCCGCAGCGCGAAGACGAACACAAGATCAACCACCGCATCGACAGCCGTGAAGTTCGGCTGATCAATGCCGAAGGTGAAAACATCGGCGTGGTGCCAACCAGACAAGCCCTTGCCATGGCCGATGAAGCGGGCCTTGACCTGGTCGAGATTTCACCAGATGCCAAGCCGCCTGTTGCGAAGATTTTGGACTACGGCAAGTTTCGTTTCCAGGAACAGAAGCGTTCAGCGGAAGCCCGCAAGAAACAAAAAATCATCGAAATAAAAGAAATCAAACTGCGCCCGATGATTGATGATCATGATTATGAAGTGAAAATGCGGGCGGCCCGCAGGTTCTTCGAAGAAGGCGACAAGGTGAAGGTCACGTTGCGCTTCAGGGGCCGCGAAATGGACCACCAGGACTTGGGCTACAAACTGCTGATCCGCGTCAAGGCTGATATTGCAGATGTGGCAAAGGTTGAACTTGAACCAAAACCTGAAGGCCGCCAGATCATCATGATCCTGTCGCCCAAGGCGAAGAGCTGAGATATTTCAGATAGTTCGGCTGGAGATTGGCGCCAAAGGGACCTCATCCGCCCCGTTGGGGCACCTTCTCCACGAAGGCGTGGAGAAGGGACGACATCGCCACCTGTCCCTTCTCCATGTCTTCATGGAGAAGGTGGCGCAATGCGCCGGATGAGGTCCCTTTGCCTCAAAGCAATTGCTGATCCCTGCTACGCGCTTAGAATCTCAACCGACTTTGGCGTTGAATTGGCATTGAGGCGATACAACACAGGCACCCCTGTATCGAGTTCACGCTTGAGGATTTGCTCCGGCGTCAAGCCTTCGATGGCCATGATCAGCGAACGCAGGCTGTTGCCGTGGGCGGCCACCAGCACGGATTTTCCTTCCAGCACATGGGGCTGGATTTTATGCATGTAGTAGGGCAGTGAACGGGCCAGTGTGTCCTTCAGACTTTCGCCACCGGGAGGCGGCACGTCGTAGGAGCGCCGCCAGATATGCACTTGCTCCTCGCCCCATTTGGCCCGGGCATCGTCCTTGTTGAGGCCGGTGAGTTCGCCGTAGTCACGTTCATTCAAGGCCTGGTCGCGGGTTTCAGGCAATCCCGTTTGGCCCAATTCTGTGAGCATCAGTTGCAAGGTGTTTTGGGCGCGCGACAGGGCCGAGGTAAAGCAGAGATCAAACTTCAGGCCCTTGGCCTTCAGGCGTTGGCCAGCGGCCTTGGCCTCGCCCACGCCTTTTTCGGTGAGGGCCGGATCTTTCCAGCCAGTGAAAAGGTTCTGCAAGTTCCATTCGCTTTGTCCGTGGCGGACAAGCACCAGTGTTCCAGTCATGTCAATTCAATCCCAATACGTCATTCATGTTGTAGCAACCGGGTTCTTGATGTTGCGCCCAAATGGCGGCACTCACGGCACCACGAGCAAACATTTCCCGTGATTCAGCCTTGTGGGTGATTTCGATGCGTTCGGCCGGCCCTGCAAACATCACGGTGTGATCGCCAACCACAGCACCGCCGCGCAAGGTGGCAAAGCCAATGTCACCGTAATTGCGCGCACCCGTGTGGCCATCGCGGCTGCGCACAGATTTTTCCTGAAGAGCCACCTTTCGACCATCGGCGGCCGCTTGTCCCAGCATCAGGGCGGTGCCTGAAGGTGCATCGATCTTGGCGCGGTGATGCATTTCCAATATCTCGATGTCGAATTCGGGACCGAGGGTTGCTGCCATTTTCTTGACGAGACCCGCCACCAAATTCACGCCAAAACTGAAATTGCCAGATTTGACGATGCGGGCAGTCAATCCGGCTTGCGCAACCGCAGCATCGCCAGCGGCATCAAGTCCCGTGGTGCCGATGATGTGAATTTTGCCGAAGGTCGAGGTGTAGCGGATCAGTTCCAGTGTGGCTGCGGGAATGGTGAAATCGATGATGCCATCAACGGCCTGGACCAGTTGATCAGGCGTATCGGTGATTTTGATGCCCAGATTGGCAACACCGAACAAGGCTCCATAATCCATGCCGACATAGGCGGATCCCTTGGCTTCCAGACCACCAGCCAGGCTACAGCCCGGTGTGGCGTGAACGATACGGGCCAGTTCGCGGCCCATGCGGCCGCCGGCTCCGGCGATGGCAAGTTTGAGTGTCATGATGGGGGCTCTTAGCAAGGAGAAGCCGGAATGCAAAGTGCATATGCTCAGGGGGTATTTCGAATGTATTGCCGCAGTATTGCCAAAGCTTGATGTCAAAGCCACGGCCATGTTAAAGATTTTCTTTCGCAGCCTGATCTGGTTTTTCTGTTTGACAGTCATCGGACCTGTAGCGATTGGTGCTGCCTTGGGATTAACCAAGGGCTGGCCTGAAAACTGGCGCAAGGCTGATTGGGGGTCATCGGGACTATTGCCAGTTGCGGGCAATTCAGATGCGGCGCAAGTCATGCTGCTGGCAACACGCACGGGACAATGGAAGAGCATTTTCGCCGAGCATATGTCAATTGTTCTCAAGCCGGCGGGTGCTTCCCGCTACGCACGCTATGATGTGGTGGGTTGGGGAACCCCGGTGCGGCGCGATGCCTATGTGGCTGATGCCTATTGGTATGGCAACACCCCGCGTGTCATCTACAAACTGGAAGGTGACGAAGCATCAGCGCTGATCCCGCAGATTGAGGCGGCGATTGCGCAATACCCTTGGCAGCGGCGCGGTTCCTACGTTGTTTGGCCGGGGCCGAACAGCAACACATTTGTGGCCTGGGTGGTGCGCCACACGAAAGGTTTTGCTGCAGAACTGCCGCCTGTTGCGGTCGGCAAGGATTGGCTGGGTAGCGGTTTTGCAATGGAGCCTGCGCCCAGCAAGACAGGATACAGTTTTTCCATTGCCGGATTTCTGGGTGGCACGCTTGCCATCGAAGAAGGTCTGGAAATCCATCTGCTGGGTTCGACCATCGGCATTGATCCCAATGATTTTGCTATCAAATTGCCAGCTCTTGGGAAATTGGCTGTGCCTGGGATTCGTTGACCCGGCATCATGCCGGATCAATGCGCACCACGGCATAAGCTGAAAGCTCAATGCTGCGGAGCTTGTTTACCAACGTACCTGATCCCTTCATGTATTGCGTATTGCGCCGGAGTTTCGCGAAACTCTTTTCGTCTATAAAGTGCATCGCTGCTGACCCGGTAAGGCCGGAAACCTTCACGGTTTGTGGCTCGGAAGTGAGATTGGCGAGCCAAAGATGACAGCCCCTTTTGCTGAGATAGGCAAGGGCTTCGACCTTGGCCGGCGCCGACGATGATGCTTCCAGCCGCTTGGAGCGACCGACGTTGGCCAAGCCCGCAATCACATGATAGGAGGGCACCAGGCCATCGTCGCGGATCACGCCCTGATCGCCCGTAAAAGCACCGAGTGACATGACGTCGATGCCACCGCGTGCTGCTGCTGCGACAAGGCCCAGATTCCAGGCTGCGGCAAACAAGCCGCGCTGGCGTGGATCATTGTCCGAAAGGCAGACGCGCCCTTCATTCGGATTGGCCGCAACGGCTGCACCATAAGGATTGTCGCGGCAGGCAATGCTGGACGGGCCGAGATGATAGGGCGTCTTGCCGATCATCCTGCGGGTTGAGGCGATGATCGAGGGCATTGCTTCCAGGGTTTCCATGACCGAGATATCATCAGCGGCGTGGACAATCGGGCAGACACTGTGGGTGATGAAATCGAACACGCCCATCGGCACGGGCTTCCGGTTCAATTCCGTAAAGTATGACAACATGCCGCCACCCAGCGGCACACCGGGGAAATGCTGCCGCACGGCTGCTGCCATCTCTTCATAGCTTGGCCCCCACGGGCGTGGCGTGTTGGGCTGGAATGATTTGAGATCATGCACTTGCGTGATGACGATGGCATCAGGTTGGAGGCCGCTGGTGCGGATGGCTTTGGCGATTTCAGCCACTTCTTCAGAGGCCGGGGCTTTGGCAGGCAGGATGATTTCCAGTGTCATCGGCTTTCCAGTTTTTTCTTTCAACTGCTGGAAGGCCATCGCTGCTTGGTCCAATCCGTTCCTGCGGCCATCAAGTTGACAAACCAAGTGCGCGGGTTGCGCGGTGACAATCGCATCAACCAGTTTAAGAGACGGCAATGCCTGTAGCATCGGAACACCTACGCCAATGGCAGGAATGCGGCCTTTGACAGCGCCTAGATGCACGGTGATTGCAGCGGTTGCTTTGGCCGCTCTAACCTTGGGCTTTCCCTCCATTGTCACAGTGATGGATTGTTCGAACGTCGCGGCTGATTGCAAAGTATAGGGCCAGGGATCCAGCAACGAACACACATAGGTTTTGTAGGAGGCGTCCATCCAGTTGCGATGGTCCTCCATTTCAAACTTGTTGCCCTCCATCAGCACGGTTGCGGTCACGCCTGGCATGACGCTGTGCTTGAGGGACCGAATTTCGAAAACCGGTTGCCCCGGACTGATGAATTTCGGAAAGCGCGTCTTTTGTTTTTTGCCGTCGGCATGAAGAATTTCAACAGGCTCTCCCACCACTTTCACCAGCGGGTGCAACACCACAAATCCAGTGCGATTAGTGATGAAATCACTGAGTGGCGTGGCCTTGGCGACAAAACGCAGCACACCATTGGCCGCCGCTTCGATCTCTGCCTCATAGCGGATGGCTTGGGCAGCGTCGCTGCAGGTTGCCGTATAGCTGATCTTAAAGCCGTCCCTGCCCTGTTTCACTTTCAGGCTCTCAATCACCGGACCATAGGTGCCCCAGTTCTTGTCGCGCACCAGAAAGGCGATACCGCGCAACACTTCCTCCCCATGAAAGCGGATGTAACGCAGTGCGCCATTATCCAGCACGGCGGTCAGGGGGCCTGCAACAAGTGTGCGTTTTTTGCCGTCTTGCACATCTGTTCCAAAGCGTTTGCGGGCGCGGCTGAGGCTGGGCTTTATCATGGGGTCACCTGGATCACTTTTTCTGTGTCGGCATCAATGAGGATGGCGCGGGTCAGATCAATATCGACATGGATTTTTTCTCCGGGCCTGCTCACATCATGGGCGGCAAGTTCGGCGACAACACTTGTCCCGCCCAATGGCAAGGTAACCAGCACCCGCGATCCCGTGGGCTGCACCAGTTCAATGGTCACGGCTATGCGTTCATGCCGCTTGGCCACAGTCTTTCCAGCCAATGCAATGTGTTGCGGCCTTATCCCGAGGAATACCGCCTGCCCGATTTTGAAACCTTTGTACCCCGGCAGATCCAGCTTTCGGCCATCTGCCAGCGTCACGCCTGTCTGACTCATCGTGGCCTTGAGGAAATTCATTTTCGGGCTGCCGAGGAAGCCAGCAACGAAGCGGCTTGCCGGACGTTCAAACACATCCAGTGGCGATCCCTGCTGCTCGATCACGCCATCACGCAGCAATACAATGCGGTCAGCCAGGGTCATCGCCTCGATCTGGTCATGGGTGACGTAGATCATGGTGCGGCCGAGTTCCTGATGCAGCCGCTTGATCTCGACACGCATGTCGTCGCGCAACTGCGCATCGAGATTGGACAGGGGTTCATCAAAAAGATAGAGTCTGGCATCGCGCACGATGGCGCGGCCAATGGCGACACGTTGGCGCTGGCCGCCAGATAGTTCACGTGGAAACCGCGCCAGCAGGTGCCCGATGTCCAGCATGTCAGCGGCGCGCTTAACGCGCTTTTCAACTTCGGCTTCAGCGAATTTCCGCGCCCGGAGACCGAAGGCAATATTGTCCCTGACATTGAGATAGGGATAGAGCGCGTAGTTCTGGAACACCATGGCAATGTCGCGGTCGCGGGGCCTGGCATGGGTCACGTCCTTGCCGCCGATTTCAATGGTGCCGCCCGTGGTTTCTTCGAGTCCGGCAATGCAGCGCAAAAGCGTTGACTTGCCACAGCCCGATGGCCCGACCAGAACGGTGAACTCGCCTTCTGGCACATCCAGCGAGACACCCTTCACGGCGTGAAACTTGCCGTAGTGCTTGTCGATGCCGGTGATCTTGAGGTCTGACATGATTAACCTTTGACTGCACCCATGGAAATGCCGCGTACCAGATAACGTTGCATGACCGCGACGGTGAAAAAAACCGGAATGGTGCCGAGCACCGACATGGCGGCGATCTTGGCCCAGAAATTCGATTGCCCCCCAAAATAGTGGGTGACTTGAACTGTGTAAGTTGTGACTTCGGTGCGTGTCAGCACAAGCGCAAAAAGAAAATCATTCCAAGCAAAAATAAATGTGAAAACGGCGGTCGCAAACAATCCGGAGCGGGCCATGGGCAACACAACTTTCCACAATACTTCAAAGCGTGTGCAACCATCAACCAGTGCACTTTCTTCCAGTTCCAGCGGAATGTCCTCAATGTAGCCGCGCATCATCCAGATGACATAGGGAAGACTGAAAGCGGTGTAGAGAATGATCAGGCCAAAATAACTGTCGACCCAACCGAGATAGACATAAAGCAAAAACAGCGGGAAGACGATGGCGACAGGCGGCATCATGCGTTGTGAAATGATCCAGACCGCAAGGTTTTCACCACCCGTCTTGAAACGCACAAGGCTATAGGCCGCCAACGTGCCAAGGATCATCGCAACAAACGTCGAGACACTGGCCAGCACCAGGCTGTTCCACACGGACCAGGCGTCGCCGTCCTTGAACAGCACGGCATAGTTTTTGAACTGGATCGACTCGGGATACCACACGGGCGGGAAGGCAAATATCTCGTCGGGGGTTTTGAACGAGATGATGAACAGCCAATAAACGGGGAAGCAGAAAACCACGACGAACATTATGGCTAACAGATAACGAAACGCGAGCCGAAAACTTTGGCGACGATGCAAAGGAAGCGCGCTCATTTGGCCAGCCCCATGCGGCGGATCGCCCAGGTGCAGATTACTGTCAGGATTAACACCACGAGAAAGGCAATGGCTGCCGTATAGCTGGTTTCGAACTGCTTGAAGCCTTGGGCGTAGGCATAGATGGAGATTGTCTCGGTCTTGCTGCCGGGACCGCCTTGGGTGAGGGCCCAGATGATATCGAAAATACGAAACAGATCGAGACCGCGAATGAGAATGGCAATGGCCATGACCGGCCAGATGGCAGGCAAGACAATGTAACGGAATGTCCGCCAGAAACGCGCCCCATCAATTTCGGCTGCCTCAATCTGCGACTTGTCAACATTGGAGAGGGCGGCAAGCAGGATGAGGAACATGAAGGGTGTCCATTGCCATATCTCGCAAAAGATGATGGCGGGATAAACCAGCGTCGGGTTGATGTTCCAAAGCGCATTGATACGCTCACCCGCCAACCAGCTGATGATCTGGTTGATCGGGCCATACTTGTTGTCGAACAACAATCGCCAGGTGGCACCGGCGACGATGGGAGAGATGATGGTGGGCAATACCAACAGCGCTATGAAAATCTGGCGTCCCGGCATTTTTTCGAGAAACAAATAGGCCATGGCAAGGCCGAGCAGCAGTTCTATCGGCAAGGCAATGACGGTGATCAGCAGGGTATGGGCCAGTGACCACCACAAACGTGCATCCTTGAAAAGATTCTTGTAGTTGAAGAACCAGGCAAACGACGTGTCGGTGTCCATCATGTCAATGCGCATGAAGCTTACGATCAATGAATAGATCAGCGGAAACAGGCCGATGAGCAGCAACAGGAATATGGCAGGTGCCACCAGCCAGTATCTGAAATTGCGGTCGGGATGAACGGTGGCGGTCATGGGGGTCCAGGCTGGCTGTCAACAATCCTCTCCCCCTTGTGGCAGGGCTATCGCATTTGGCCAAAGGGACCTCGTCCGCCCCCCAATTAAATCTTGGGGGGCACCTTCTCCACGAAGGCGTGGAGAAGGGACAATACCCAACATATCGTCCCCTCTCCATCGAAGATGGAGAAGGTGGATCGGGCGAAGCCCGAGACGGATGAGGCCCCTTGGGTGCCACATGCAATCCCCTCCCCACAAGGGGGAGGGAGGAGAAAAGTGGTTTCAAACAACGATTGGCGTTACATTTTTGGATAGGCACCTGACTTTGAAGCCCAGTCAGCATAGACGGCCTTCTGTTTGTCAACGCCGATCTTCTCAGTGATTGCATCCCATTCCGCAGCCGCCACATCAAGGATGGCCTTGGGGTCTTCGCCTGCCCAGAGTTTCGACACGGACTGGCGCAAGACTTCCTCGTATTTGTCAGTTTGCAACAATGACAAATCCAGAAGACCGTTGGTGGCGCCATCTTGGAGAGCCTTCAGATAATCCTTGGCTTCCGGCCACAGGGCGGCATAGCCGGGATCAGTGAAGTGCGAGGCACGGAACGGATCGCGCAAGGCATAGGGAAGCTTCACACGTTCGAGGCTCACCGACTCGCTGTTCAGCCATTGAATGAACAGATAGGCGGCTTCCTTGTTCTTTGATGCCGACGACACTGACAAGCAGAAGCCCGCGGCAAGTTCGGGGTGACCACCCGGCGTCATGGCATAGCCGACTTTGCCAGCGATGGTGGATTTCGGCACCCAACTCATCACTTCCTGATCGGTGCCGTAGTTGGCGGCCCAGCGGCCATAGGGTGGCCAGGAAATCGTCATGGCGGTTTGTCCCTGCAGGAAGGCGGCAAGGTTTTCAACAAAACCCCACTGCTCAACACCAGCAGGTGCAAATTTGTTCTCCGCTACCCAGTCGGTGAAGACCTTGACGCCGGCGTCGGAGTTGATGCTGGCTTTCATGGTTGCACCATCGAAGAACTTGCCGCCTTCATTGCGGAAGCGTTCCTGGAACATGAAGTTGCCGTAGCCCGCTTCGCGGAAGAAGGCTGCGCCATAGATCTTGCCTGCAGAAACTTCGGTGATCAAGGCGCCGACCTGATCAAAGTCTTTCCAGTTGGTTGGTGGCACGGGCAAATCTGAACCATATTTGTCCTTGTAGGCTTTCTGGATGGCCGGATCAGTCAGCACATCCTTGCGGTAATACATGACGAAGACGTCACCATCATCGGGCAGGCCAAAGATCTTGCCGTTCACCATCATCTGGTTGTCGCGATAAGTCGGTGCGATCAATTGCAGTTCTTCACGAAAACCAAACTGGTCGACATAGGGATCAAGCACTTCAAGCGCACCAGCGTTCGCAAGGTCCGGCATCCAGGACGGAATGACATTGAGTGCATCATAGGCACCTGCACCCGACCTGTAGTCTTGCATGATCTTGGTGAACATTTCAGCCACCGGAACCTCGACGACCTTGACATCGATACCTGTAAGTTCTTTCCATTTCGGGCCAGAGAAGTTCAGGGGATCGAGCGACTGCAAACCCGCTTCCCAGACAATGGTAATGGTCTGGCCTGAATATTTCTTTGCCGCCTCAACCGCAGTTGCGGCAGCATCGGCGGCGTGTGCGGTGCGTATTTGCAAGGCACTGGCAAAGCCCGCAGAGATTCCGAGCTTGCCTAAGTCACGTCTTGTAACCATGTCATCCTCCCAATTGTGAACAGCAGCATTGGCGGCCATTCGTTCATCCCCTTGCGGCGTGCATGGGGAATTCTCTCACCCGAAGCCTTTGCTAAAAGCTTCGAGTTTGTTCTTAAATCCGGGTTGGTCAAGCACCGCTGGATTGACTACGCCACGTGGCACCAGTCCGCGTTGCATGGCCAAGACCGCCGCCACATCCGCAGCGCCGTTTCCGGCAAAGCACTGGTCAGTCCAGCACAGGGCGTGGGGGGCCACAACCACATTGTCGAGTTTGAACAGCGGATCATTGGGGTCTGGCGGCTCAACCTCGAACACGTCGAGTCCGGCACCGGCAATCCGGCGCTCCTGTAAAACCTTGGTCAGTGCCGTCTGGTCAACGATGGGGCCCCGCGCGGTGTTGATAAGAAAGGCGGTTGGCTTCATCATTGCCAATCGGTTGGCGTTGACGATGTGATGGGTGTCAGGTGTGAGCGGGCAACTGATTGAAAGAACATCAGCGCGGGCAAACAGATCTTCAATACTGACAAGCTCAATTCCAAGCTCCTTGCAGGCAAAGGGATCAGCATAGGGATCATGGGCGATGAAGTGCATGTCGAATGGTTTGAGCAACCGGAAAGTTTCAGCGCCAATGTTGCCGACTCCGAGCGAGCCAAAAGTGCGACCGACGAGACCTACCCCCATATGTTCGCCACGCGTCGCAAAACCGGGTGCCCCCTTGCGGGCCAGTTTGTCTTTCACCATCAGCTTGCCTGTCAACGCCAGCATGAACGTGACGATGGACACAGCAACCGGACGGCGCACGCCATCGGGTGTGATGACCAGTGCAATGTCATTGGCGGTGCAGGCCGCAACATCCACCGTGTCGTAGCCCACACCGAACCGTGCCACCACGGCAAGCCGGCCTGACCTTGGCACGCTCTCGGCAGAAAAGCGGTGGGCGAGCAGGATCAGTGCATCGAAATCTTCCAGTTGGCGTGCAGCGAGAGGGTTGCTGGATTCGAGAAACACCGTTTCGACATTCGGAGCTGTCTTCAGAGGCTCCAAATCAAAATCCGGAAAAGTTGGCGTACCATCTGCCTTGTTGAAATCACCCGACAAGGCAACGCGAAATGTGCGGGCCATCACTTGCATCCCTCGCGCAAGGTCTTCACAGCCGCAGCCAGCGCATCGCGCAACACCCAGACGTCGCCGGAATAGCAACAGAAGTCAAAGCCCTGATTATAGTAAAGAATGCCTTGATCGGTGTTGGGCACCAACCGGCCAAGTGCCTTGCCGTGCTTTTTGGCGGCTGCAACTATTTTCCCCATCGCTGCTGTGAAAACCGGATTGTCAAATTGTCCGGGTATGCCCAAAGACACCGACAAATCAAAATGCCCAACCCACAGACAATCAACGTCGGCAATGGCGGCAATGGCATCGGCATTTTCGGCACCATCAGCAGTTTCAATCAGGCAAATCACGGCGGTTCGGGCATTGGCATTGCTCAACGCCTCTGCCACAGGTGCTGCTCGATAATTGTCGTGGGCCATTTGCAAACCCACGCCGCGCTTGCCACGCGGAAAATACTTGATGCTGTCAACCATGGCCTGGGCCTGGGCAGCTGTCGAGATCATCGGTGCAATCAGCCCCTCGGCTCCCATGTCGCAGGCCCGCGCCAGCATGTCATTTTCGAGAGCCGGAACCCTTACAATGACGGGCAGATCGGCAGCCTCAAAATAGCGGATGGCGCTTTTCAGGGTTTCAAAACTGAAGCCTGAATGTTCCATGTCGAGAAACACAAAATCGCATCCCGCCGCCTTGAGAATGTGGCCAATGCCGGGTGTGACAAATTCAACAATGAAATGCCCGACCTTGAGTTCCGGGTTCTGCATCATTTGTTTAAGTCTGGGCTGTGCCATCATTTGTGCCCTTGTCGGGATCCTTCACAAACCAGCGTGAGAACCTGCACATCCTTGCTGATTACCAGTTCGCTGCTTTGACTATTGAAGGTTTGAAAATGCGCTGATTTGAGATGGGTCTCAAATGCAGCATGGTCGTCGTAGATCTCGTAGAGAAATATGCTGTCGGGCGAATCTTCGCGGATCATCACGTCAAAGCGGCGGCATCCCGTTTCAAGGTTGCAGGAATCAATGGCGTTGCGATCCATCAAACTGCGGAAGCGCTGCATGGCACCCTGAACTATTTTGAAGTCGACGATGACGACAAAGCCGCTCATGCTTGGGCCTCCCCGAACTGGGCTTCTCTGACTTTCCAGTAGAGTTCCGCAACCTGTGCCAGATGTTGTCGCATGGCCAAAACAGCACGTTCCTCATCCTTGGCGGCAATAGCTTTGCAGATGGCCGCATGGGCTTCATAGGCGACGCGGTTTTGACCGGGATAATTCAGGGAAACACGCCGTTGATCCACCAGCCAATCGATAATTGCGCTGTGCATTGAGGTGTAGATGGGATTGCGCGGGATGCGCGCGATGGCATAGTGAAACGCCACATCGGTTTTTTCAAAACGGAGCACATCGCCAATCGCGTCACGGTTTTCGTCAAGGGCCTGCTGCAATGCCGCTATATCTTCTGGCGTGGCGCGTCTGGCTGCGTCGCGGACCAGCCCGGTTTCGAAAAGAACGCGAGCCTCCTGAAAATGCCGCATCCCCTTGGCATCAGAAAGCAGATAACGCGCACTGCCAGCCAGTGAAGACAAGACCGCCGCAGGTGACGGGGCAACCACCCGGGCCCGGGAGCCCGATCTCAGTTCAACCAACCCCATGCTTTGCAAATGAAAAAGTGCTTCTCGCACCGCAGGACGTCCAACATTGAACTGTTGCATCAAATCCCGCTCGGAAGGCAATTCAGCGCCCTCCCCAAATTCCCGGCCCCGAATTTGGCGTTCAAGAACTTCAGATATCTGTTCGAAAAGTCTGATGCGCTTCAGTAAAACCATGTTGGTATACCTGTTATACCAGAAAGGTTAGGTCGGTTTTCAAATGCGGTCAACGCCTAATTTGCCAAGTCAATGCCAGCGTTGATGTTGCCCAACCAGCACAGCAAGACAACATTTCCGAACGGCAGTCGAAGCTTCACGACGTAGATCAAACATCAAAAGAGCCATGGACGAATGGTGGAGCCAGACGGAATCGAACCGCTGACCTCTTGCATGCCATTCGGTTTTTCATGATTCCCGCACTTTCACTGGAATGCCTTATGTTTAACAAATTCAATTGGATAACGTCCTTCTATTTCTCGGCATGTCCAATTGACAACGGCAAAAATCACTGTTATTTGCTTGCTAAGCAGAGATTCGCAGATTGACCAACGGATGGTTTTTGCGATTTGTATTCATGTTTGAAACTTCGGTGTTGATGGTTTTTTCGAGATGGTCTGCGTTCTCGAAAGTCCGGTGTGCGAGGTGCTGGCTTTTGAGTGTCTG
>JANOXA010000086.1:0-30693 GCA_031418195.1 Hyphomicrobiales bacterium
GCTTCGGGAAACAAGGGAATCCCCTTTCTGCATTTGCAAGAAAATCCGGGGTAAAGCGCTGATTTCTTGCAAATCAATCGGTACGAAAAATCAAATCTGCACAATAAAATCACGCATGCGTGAGTTCTTCACGGACGACTACTCCCCCGGCTAAGAAGCCGAGGGAGAAAGTGCGCAAATCACTCCACCCGCTTGTTGGCTTTCTCATAAACTTCATCGTCCCGCCGCATGCCTAAGCCAATGATCAGGATTTCGATTTTTTTCTTTTCGACGCGATAGACGATCCGCGTGGCTCCTGTGCGCAACCGACGATAGCCAGCAAGCGTGCCATGTAGCGGTTTGCCTGCTTTGTCAGGTTCACCATTGACAATGCGGCCATCTATTACAGCGAGAAGGTTTCGTGCTTCGACGCGGCCAAGCTCGCGTAAGTCATTTTGCACTTCACGATGAAGCGTAACCTTCCAAACCATTTTAGAGACTATCAACGAAAGCGTTCATTTCCTCGAGCGAAATATAGTCTTCAGGTGGCGTCGCAAGCCGGGACCGAGCCACCGCCTCAATACGCAGATCGGCCAATTCATCCATCATGGCTTCATAGCGGTCCGTCGACATCATCACGGCTGTCGGGCGGTTGTCGCGCATGACAACGAGATGATGGTCTGCCCCAGTTGAAATGCGGTCGAGCAATTCCTTGGTTTTCTTTTGCAGATCTGTGGCAGAAACGGCTTGGTTTGAACGATTGAGCAGCATGATCCATTCTCCGATGTCTCTTTATAATCTGATTTTGATCGGATTTCAATCGGCAAAATTGGATGCCCTTCCCTTCCTCAGCGCAGCTGGGGAAGTACGGCGTAGCCGGGATGGGGTGGTTGGGCCAGAACGCAAGTCAGCCACCCCCTCCCCGCTTCGCGGTACTCCCCCGGCCAAGAAGCCGAGGGAGAAAATCATCGCTCAAACTTCTTATACTTGATCCGGTGTGGATTAACCGCGTCTGCGCCCAGTCTCCGCTTCTTGTCTTCCTCATAATCCTGGAAGTTGCCTTCGAACCATTCGACGTGGGAATCACCTTCGAAGGCCAGAATATGCGTGGCGAGGCGGTCGAGGAACATGCGGTCATGGCTGATCACCACGGCGCAACCGGCGAAGTCTTCGAGGGCTTCTTCCAGGGCGGCGAGGGTTTCCGTGTCGAGGTCGTTGGTGGGTTCGTCAAGTAGCAGCACATTGGCACCGCTCTTCAACATTTTGGCCAGATGCACGCGGTTGCGCTGCCCGCCGGAAAGCGTTCCCACTTTTTGTTGCTGGTCACCACCCTTGAAATTGAAAGCACCCACATAGGCGCGGGAATTCATTTCGCGTTTGCCGAGTGTCACCAAATCATTGCCGCCGGAAATTTCACTCCACACCGTGGCATTGGGATCAAGCGAGTCACGCGACTGATCGACATACCCCAGTTTCACGGAAGGACCGACGACGATGGAACCAGCGTCAGGTTTTTCCTGCCCGGTGATCATGCGGAACAGCGTGGTCTTGCCCGCACCGTTGGGCCCGATGATGCCGACAATGCCGCCCGGTGGCAGCTTGAATTCCAGATTGTCGATCAGCAAGCGATCCCCATATCCCTTCGACAAGCCTTCTGCCGTGATCACCGTATCGCCCAAGCGTTCGCCCGGTGGAATGATGATCTGGGCGGAATGCGATTGTGTGCGTTCTTCATTGATTTTGAGCAACTCGTCATAGGCCTTGATGCGGGCCTTGCTCTTGGCTTGCCGCGCCGTGGGCGATTTGCCAATCCATTCGGCCTCCCGCTCCAGCACTTTGACACGGGCTGCATCTTCCCGGCCCTCCTGGGCAAAGCGCTTGGCCTTCTGCGCGAGGTAGGCCGAGTAGTTGCCTTCATAAGGAATCGAGCGGCCCCGATCCAGTTCCAGAATCCAACCCGTCACATTGTCGAGGAAATATCGGTCATGGGTGACGATGAGCATGGCGCCGGGATAATCCCGCAAATGATGTTCCAACCATTCGACTGATTCAGCATCAAGATGGTTGGTCGGTTCGTCGAGCAAAATCAAATCAGGCTTCGCCAACAGCAAGCGCGTTAGGGCAATGCGGCGCTTTTCACCGCCTGAGAGATTATCAATCGACGCATCACCCGGCGGACAGCGCAGCGCATCCATGGCCAGTTCGACTTGCGCTTCCAAATCCCAGAGATTCTGCGTGTCAATAATGTCCTGGATTTTTCCCGCTTTCTCGGCGTTCTCGTCATTGTAGTCGGCCATCAGGGCATTGTATTCATCGAGAATGGCCTTCTTCGAAGCCACTCCTTCCATGACATTTTCAAGCACCGTCTTCGTTTCGTCCAGTTGCGGTTCCTGTTCGAGATAACCAACCGTCGCCCCAACCGCCAACCAAGCCTCGCCGTTCCATTCCGTGTCAAGCCCCGCCATGATTTTCAGCAGCGTGGATTTGCCGGAGCCGTTGGGCCCCAACACACCAATTTTGGCATCGGGGTAAAATGACAGATGCACATTGTCGAGCACCTTCTTGCCGCCCGCATAGGTTTTGGATAGGCCTTGCATGTGATAAATAAACTGGCGCGCCATAAAACGAAAATCCCACAAAACAATTAGAGTTACGCCGGATTTAGATGGCTTTCGTGTGCCTGTAAACTATTGCTTGGCGGGCCCGTTTCGCACCGTCTCCACTTCGATCTTCTTTTGGTAACGGCCCTGCAAAACATCCACGATGACCAAGGCACCCAACACGAAGTAGAAGGTCGCCTTTTCGATCGGATTGATTTCGAACCCGAACAGGTCAAGGTGGGCGATATGCGCACCCTCCGCCGTCAGCATCAACCCAACAAGCAACAAGACAAACAGGCCCAGCACTTCATACATGCGGTTCTTCTCAAGGAAGCGCGCCACATGGTCGGCCAGCAACACCATTGCAGCGCCAGAAATGATGATGGCAAGCGACATGACGATGAAATTTTTGGTCAAGGCCACTGCCGACAATACAGTGTCAAACGAGAACACAATATTCATCACTAAAATCCAGACCAATGCCATCTTCACTGAACGATGTGCCGGACCGGCAGGTTTTTCATGGTGCAGGTCATCAATCACCAGCATGTGCCGGATTTCCGTCATGGCGGTCTTGATCAGGAACAATCCGCCAAGCAGCACGATAATGGCGTGACCGCTGAATCTGCCATGCAACCACTGAATATTGATTTCAAACCACGGCGCTTGAAACAACTGGATTAGGGCCAGCACGACAAACAGCAAGACAATGCGCAACAGGATCGCCAAAAGCGTTCCCACTCGACGTACCCGCGCCTGATGCTGTGGAGCCACGCGTTTTGCTTCAATGGATATGTAAAGCAGATTGTCAAAGCCGAGCACCGTTTCCAGCGCCGTCAAAATCAGCAGCGTGGTCAACGCACCAAAAGTGAAGAGTTCAGTGAAATTGGCGCCCAGTTCTGAAAACATGAAAGTCCCCTGCAATCATTGCAGGAGACTCAATAGCGTTTCGAAGCTGAACTGAAAAGACCTTACTGCCTCTCCAGCGCGTCCCGGATGATTCTTTGCAAATCTTCGCGGCGGTAGGGTTTCATGATGATGTAGCCTTCCTTGAAGCGCGGCTCGTCCTGGTGCACCATGGCTCCTTTCGGATAGCCCGAGGTATGCACCACTTTCAGCGTGGGCTTCATGCTTTGTGCCGCTTGCGCCAGATCAAAGCCATTCATGCCACCGGGCATCACCACATCGGAGAACATCAGGTCGATGTCGGCATGTTCCTGCAACACACCCAGAGCCTGGAAGCCATCGCCAGCTTCAACAATTTCATAGCCGAAATCTTCAAGGAAGCCGCAAGCCACGGCGCGCACAGCTTCCTGGTCTTCCACAACCAGAATTTTTGGACGGCGCGCCAAAATTGGCGGCGGTGGCACCACAGCTTCAATAATTGCAGCTTCTGAGGCCTTGCCTGTCGGCACTTCCAATTCGCCGGGTCGCATACGGCGTGGCAAATACATTTTGACCGACGTGCCATGACCCACTTCACTGTAGACCGAAATATGCCCGCCTGACTGCTTGATGAATCCATAGACCATGGCAAGGCCAAGTCCCGAACCTTTGCCCGGACCCTTGGTGGTGAAGAATGGCTGGAAGACTTTTTCCAAAAGCTCTTGCGACATGCCAGTGCCCGAGTCAGAAACCGCTACCATCACATAATGACCCGGCACCACATCCGGATGCTTCTCGGCATAGTAGCGATCGAGATAGGCAGGTTGCGTTTCAATCGTCAGCTTGCCGCCCTCAGGCATGGCATCCCGGGCATTGATTGACAAATTAAGAATGGCTGATTCAAGTTGTGAGGGATCAATCAGCGAGCGCGGTTCGCCAGACATCAAGTCAACCCGCAATTCAATGTTTTCACCCAATGCACGGGAGACAAGACCCTCCATGCCCTTCACCATTTCATTGACCGGCGTATCGCGTGGTTCAAGTTCCTGCTTGCGGGCAAAGGCCAAAAGCTGGCGCGTCAAGTCCGAACCTTTGCGCGAGGCGTCGGCCGCTTCAGCCAGACGCTTCATGGATTTCTCATCGGCATTCAATTTGCCTTCAAGCAGTTGCAGATTGCCGCTGATGATGGTGAGAAGGTTGTTGAAATCATGGGCCAGACCACCGGTCAAAGCGCCCACGGCCTCCATTTTTTGCGCCCGTTGCAAACGGTCATTGATGGACTTGCGTTCGGTGACATCAACGACTTGTATAATCAATTGCTCGGTACCGCCCTTTTCATTTTTGACAAGCGCCACCGACGTGGCACCATGCACCACCTTGGCATCCCGGTTGGCGTAACGCAGTTCCATCTGGAATGTCTGAGATTCACCCGAAAGCAGTTGACGCAAACCATTGAGGAATTGTCCCCGGTCATCTTTGTGCAGCAATTCATCAAAACCATAGGTCGCTGTTTCAACATCCCGGCGCTCAAGAAATGTCTTGAAGGCATCATTCGCAAATTCAATCTGTCCTGTCGGTGAAACCACAGCCATGCCGTGCACGCTGGCGGCAAAAGCAGCACGGAAACGTTGGTCACTGTGATTGGTGGCAAGGGCAGCAATCTTGCGTTCCGAAATATCTTCAAACATGCAGACCGAGCGGTCAAGCCGACCCTTGTCACCGCGATAGGCCGTCATTGTCACATGCGCGGTAGCATAGGATCCATCCCTGCGGATCAACAGCAATTCTTCATCCTTGCAGGCACCACTCACCAGATATTTGGGATAAATATTGGTAACCAGATGCGTGCGTGATTCAGGCGGCAGGAACTCGCTGAAGCTACGGCCCAAGACTTCATGCAAGGCATAGCCCAACATATCGCACCAAGCTTTGTTGGCAGCCGTCAGGCGACCTGAGCCATCCATGCAATGCAAGGCAATTGGCAAGCTGGCCAAAAGTTTTTCATAAACACCGCCCTGTTGGTCAGGGAAAAATGCAGCCGACGGCGGCCTTGCAGCTTCCGCTTTTTCAAGGCGCCAGCCCGCAGACTTTGCACCTAAATCATCCCAACCTGTAAAGCTGTGCGCGTTCATGACTGAATAACTCTCCCGATAGAAAACTGAGAGTATCGTCCCTGGGGTTAACGCCAGCTTGCGGCAGACAATTCAATTGTGCGGTTTACCATAATAAACCGGGAAGGATTTGAACGTGGTTAACCAAATCCAAATGCCTCATCCCGCTGGCCGACCGATGGCTTCAGCCGTAATGATTGCAGTCAACAGACCGTCTGCATCGCGGGCTTCCGGCAGCAAACTGAGCACCTCATCAAAAGTCACTTTCGGCGCAATTGCACCCCGCTTCAGCGCCGTTTCAAGTGCGATTTTCTGGGCCATTTCCCTGGCTTGGGCCAAGGCCAATTGACCACTGCCAAAAACCTGCGCCCGCCCTGCGCCATGAACCCGGAAGGCCCCATTGCCATCACCTTCGACAGTCACCACAACCCGGTCCGCCACCAGAGCTGAAGCAGCCCCCACCGCATTTGCAACATCGCAGTAGGGCGCAAACACCACGTCAGTGCCAAGCCTGCGGCCAACTTCCTTGTAGTAAACCGGAACAGGTCCGCCCACGGCCACGATGGGCACATCAGGCGACAAAGAAAATTTCACGCGTCCCACACGGCCGCGTCCATCACAAACAGCATTCACCAGGTCATCACTGTTTTTGATGTCGCCCAAGGCCGTTTGCAAAATGATCCGGCAGGACTTCGCTACAGTCTCGCTCCATACCTCGTGGCAAAACGCTGATGTCGCTGTCATTTCAGGCATTTTCATTGTGCGAAAGCGCACCATCAATTGCGCAGCCATCACGGCGGCGTCCCGGTCCCAGTTGCCTTGCATGTCCAGAACATGCGCCGCATCAGAAGGCGTGAAAGCGCAAAGCTGCACCAGACCCTTTTTACGCAAGGCCGAAACCACCCGCTGTGCAGCGCTGGAAACTGCGACGCGGCACAGGGCAATCGGCATTTCACCGATCATCGCCAGCACTTCGCTTTCACGCGGATTTAAACCCAGCGGCACCACCCGGTCTTCCCGTCCAAAAGGCAGCACCAGAAATTTTCCGAGCAGCGAACCACCTTCATTCTCTGCCAGATTAGCCTGCAACAGACCCAACACTTCCGGATGCCGCGCCGCGATCAGCGAAATCGGTACGACCCGTTGTGGGCCGATGTCCAGCTTGCCGTTGAGACCTACAATAACTTCGCTGTCACCGCCCAACCCGATGGTTCGAACGTCGATGGCTTTGACCATTGTACGCCAGCCGCCAACCTCAGCACCTTGAGGCGCGACTTGCGGCCGGCCTTTCAGCAGAAATCCAACGTCAGTCGTCGTGCCGCCCATGTCTGACATGATGAAATCATCAAGTCCTGAAAGCCACTTTGCCCCGACGAGACTTGCTGCAGGTCCAGAAAGCACCGTTTCAATGGGCCGCATGGCAACGGTTTCCGCCAGCGCCAAGGTGCCATCACCCTTCATGATCATCAGTGGGCAGATGAATTTCAAATTGGCCATGGCCCGTTGCACAGCTGCAATCAACCGCGAGATATGGGCAATCAGTCTTGCGTTCAGCACCGCCGTCAAAGCGCGGCGCGGCGCATCTAAGGCGCTTGAAAGTTCACTTGACAATGTGACAGGCAACCCGGTCGCTTCGGCGACAATGTCCCGCGCCCGCTCCTCATGGGCATTGTTGCGCACCGCGAAAGTGCTGGCAATCGCTATGGCTCCGACTTTGCCTTGCAGCCCTACAATCGCTTGTCGCAAAGCCTCTTCATCCAGCACTTCGGCCTGCTCGCCATTGTGGTCATGTCCACCACCAATCCGCAGGATCGGCAATTCGGCAAAAGCCGCAGCAATGCCAGTTCGTGCCACCATCTTGTCGTCAAAACCAATCAGGATAACCGCCGCACTGCTGCCATGACCTTCAACCACGGCATTGGTCGCAAGTGTGGTCGAGACACTTACCAGGCCAATGCGCGATGCATTAAAGTCTGGTCCAAGTCGACCCACAGCTTTTGCCATGGCCTCGCCAACTCCTATCGAAAGATCACCTTTCGTCGTCAATGCCTTGGCCGATGCCAGAATGCGTTGCTGGTCACGGTTGATCACAACCGCATCCGTATAGGTGCCGCCCGTATCGATGCCGATGATGTGAAGGTTGTCAGACATGGTGATTGCAGAGCTGCTCCAAGAATAATGACAAACTGGATGGTCGCGCACCCTTCGAGGCTCGCAAGGGCTCGCACCTCAGGGTGAGGTTGTACTTGTAGAATCCCTCATGCTGAGGAGCGAGCTCTTGCGAGCCTCGAAGCATCTGCCCGATAGCAGAAACCTGCCCACCTGCAACGCAAATCAAATTCACCCCGTCTTCAATCGTTTCATGTTGCCTTGGATTTCAGCAATCGAATCCGCCACGGCCGCCCTGTCGGCCCGCAGGCGAATGAGTTGCAGCTTGGCCTGGATGAGCGGTGGTTCAAATTCGGGGTTGTCGACGCTGGCCAGCATTTTCGCCAGTTTGTCGGCCTTGGCGATGGCTTCTGCCAGCTTCTGTTGTTGTTCCACCAAACCTGCAATGGCCCGTTCATGGGCACGGCGCAACACACCGACTTGCCAGAGAGTGCCGCCTTCCTGGCCTTGAATGGCCCGCAGTTTGGCATTCTTGGCAGCGGCTTCGTGTTCAAACCGTTTGGGTGCCAATGCGCCAAGTTTGACTGAAAAACTCAGCTTGCCGCTGAACGAGTCATCGTTGATATCAACCCCGTCTTTGTTCAAGTCATCGCTGACGCCAGCACTCAGCGTCACATCCATGGCATCAAAAGTCCGCATCCGGCTGTTGATGTCTTCAAGTTCGGCTTCGGCAATCAGCAACTCGCGGCCCAGCACCCTTGCATTGTCATCCCTGCCCTTCGGCAACAATCCCGTCTCAAAACGCCGGTCCGCTTGCGAACGTGACTCCGCCGCATCAGCAAAGATGCTGTCGGCCAAAAGCTCGATGGCCGTTGTCCTTTCCTGGTCTGCCGTGCCATTTTCCATGGCAAGACGGGCTTTCTTGCGAAGCCTTGCAATTTCCGGCTTCTGCTTGTCGATATGGCGATACCGCGCCTTGTGGCCTGCTGCCGTCAGGCCTTGTGGTGATACAAAAATCAACTTTTGCAACCCACCTTCCGCCAGCGATTTGCGGCAGCGGGATTCCGCCGATTGCTCCACCAGATCGGCCTTGACAAAACTCGAGAGACTGACGCCCACACTCACGCTGGCACTGGCATCTTCACTGAGACTGCCACTGACCGTTGGTGAACGCATGATGGTGGATTGCGCTGCTGCATCTTCGCGCAAGTATTCACACCAGGCCGATGAACGCTGCTTGTCGCTGACAGGTGTAATGACGGGTCCAGATACAACGCGTATCTCTTTTTTCGGCTCAAGAATGGCAGCCTTGAACAATGGTGCCAGAATAATTTTCTTCGCAGGTTGCGCATCTACGATCGTCGTCAAGCGCAGCCCTTCACCGCCACCCAGCAACGATGATGTGCCAACGCAGCCTGACAAGGCCGCCGTGGTGAGCAGGGAAAGCACCCCGATCACGGGTTTAGAAAAACAACGGTGCACGGCGGCCATGGATGATATCTCGGGTTGCGGCATCAGGATCGGTGATTTTTGCTTCCACAAAAGCACCACGAATGGGTTTGCCAAAGAACGGATGAACGGAGCTGATTTCGCCGGGCAAGAATTCACCTGTCACGCCAACTTTCTTGCACCAGAGAATGGTGAAGTAACATGAGTACAGCGACTGGCCGGCCTGAAACTGTTGCGTGTTGTTATAGGGCACAAACACCACATCAATGCGTTCAGTGATGGCGCGGCCCAGCACCGAATTTTCCAACGCTGCGATCTGGTCACGCAAGACTTTCTGGCTGCTCTGCAATTGCCCGATGCGGGTCTCATTTGAATTGATCGTGGAACGCGCCAATGCCTCCGAGGCGCGCGCATCCAATGATTGCTTGGTCAACAACAACAATTCGGGAGAAGCCGAAGCAATGCTGCTCACCGGCCCCCCCTCCTCCAGCGCCACTTTCAGATTAGTCAGAATTTCAACCTGCAAGCCTGAAGCTTCAACCTGCGCCCTTTGCTGTTCAACTTCGCCCTCAATTGCCGCCAATCGCTGGCTGGCTTCCAGCAATCCCAATGTGCTTGTCGTGTAACTGGATTTGCTGATCAACCGCTTGTCGAACAGCTTGTTCAAATCCGCCGCCATGCCACCCGTGGCAAGTTGACGTTTCAAACTGTCGCGCACTTTCACCAGTCTGCCAACACCTTGCGTCAGCAACTTGTCCTGGCGCTTGTGCAATTTGATTTCGCCTTTGATGGTGCCGATGGCATATTTGACCAACTGCTGGGCTTCAATCTGTTCACGTTCGGCAGTGAGTTTCTGCAATTCTGCTTCGGTGATTTTCTGGTCGGCCTGGCCGAGCGCCACGCGTACCTCGGTCAACTCGCGCTCGACCTTGTTGACCAGTTCATGGCCACGCGTCAACGTCATGGGCGCACCCCATGTTGTCGACATCAGGAAGTAGCCGATCAGCACGCCATAGAAACTGAAAGCGATAAACAGCGTCATCAGCAATACAAATGCCGCCCGCTTGTACAGCGTTGACACCAACGACATGAACCGATCAGAAATGATCCGTGCAAGGCCTTTTTTGGCTTGTGTCGTCTTGGATCTGTCGTCTTTCACGTTTAAAATTTTTTCAGGCTGGTGCGCCGCACCTGTTTCACTGTCATTGAAATGTTTCGGCTTGGCTTTCAAACCCAAGACCCGCAGCAATTGCCCTTCACGAATGGGCGCAGAAAGCACCCGCGCCACACCCGGCACTGAAAGATATTGACTGACATCCTTGAACTGGCTGACCACCACCAGGTTCAACTTTGATTGCAAGCCAGTGAACAACGGCAGTATCAGTTTGCTGGACAGCCGCTCATCACGCTGGTCGACAATGATCGTGTCAAACTTCCTTGAACGGGCCAATGCAATGGCGCCCTGCACTTCCGCTTCATAGAGAATGTCAATCTCGCCCACATGCTGTGTCACGAGTCTGCAAACTTCATCAGCCGCCGGGCCAATGTAAAGCACGCGGCGCACGAGAGCTTGCAAGGGAGGCGGAGTCAGGCGGTTGGGAGCAGTGGTCATTTCGCCCCTCCCGCCATTTTCAGCAACAGGCCGCGCCAACCCAGGTTTTTGCCGCCACCCCTGGTCTCCCAGGAAGTGGTGCCCAATGTGGCAAGCGCAAGCGGCGTCATGGTGACATACATCACCGGAAACACCACAGCCATGGAGAGAAACCACAGGCCTGAGGTCCGTGCCATTTCCGGCAATTTGTGCTTGTTCAGTTCATAGGTCAGCGCAAACACTGAAACCAGCAGGGCATGCTCAACCATCGGAATGATAAAACCCAGCCGTATCATCTGGCTGGCAAGCGTCATCGGATAGAACAGCAACAGCAGCGCCATCGAAACATAATGCACCAACACCAGGGGGTGAAAGCGCGAAAGGAACGGCAGGGCCGTGATGAAGTCGATGATGTTCGATCGTCGCCATCGCAGCTGTTGGCTGAGATAGTTGGGAAAAGTCGAAGGCGCCTTGGTGAAGCATTTCGCCTCAAAACAAAGTCTTGTCTTGTAACCCCGTTCCACCAGTTTGCGCGTGAGGTAACGATCTTCGCCATACTTCACTTCGTCGCCCATGAACGACCGGTGTTCCACATCCTTGTCAACCGACAGCAAAGCCGCCCGGCGGTAAATCGTCAGGCAACCAGAGAGACACATGATATGGCTGAAACTGTTTTCCAGGTTTTTCAGGAACTGGTAGCCAATCCAGTATTTGACGGCTTGCATGCGGGTCAGCCAGTTGACATTGGCATTTGAAACAAAAACACATCCCCCTGCTGCGTCCACACCTGTTGATGTAAGATGACGGACCAGAATGCGAAGCGCTGCCGGATCAACAATCACATCGGAGTCCACCGACATGATGAGGTCCGAATGGGTTTTCAAAACCGCATTCTTGATCCCAATGCGCTTGCCAACGTTTTTCTCGTTTTGCAGCACTGTCATCCAGGGATAGGTTTTGGCGATGCTTTGCAGATGCTCAAATGTGTCATCCGTCGAGCGGTCATCAATGAACACGACCTTCAAGCGGTCGCGCGGATATTCGAGCTGCTCAAAGGAAGCTGCTGTGCTGAGAATGCTGTTGCCTTCATTGTAAACGGGAACAACAATGGCAACCGTGGGCCACACTGCGGGGTCATGGCCAAAGCCTGCCACAGTGCGCTTGTCCTGCAAGCGCAGGGCACTGCCAAATACATAGCGATTGGTGAAAACCACCAACACCAGTATGGCAAAAAGCCACTCGATCGCAACCAGCGACAACACGAACCCCATGACCCCCAAAACGCAACAAACTTGGTCAAAATCTTCAACCCGTGATGGCTTTTGGCAGAAATAGCTTGCTTGGCGGTTAATGATCCATGCGATGAAAATCAGACATTTGTGTTGGATTCCCACATGGCTTGTTAACCCCAAAAACCGTTTACCGTGTTTTTTAAGCCGGGTTACACGACGCGTGGTGTTTGAAAGGAGCATCAAAAATACAAAAAGCTGGGGTAGCAAATGAACAGACAAGTCAAAATCCAATCGTCTGATATTTCTTTCGAAACGCCAAAGCCGGAAAACATCCGCCTGGTCATCAGCGAACCCTGCGCATTGCCTGAAGCCGCCACAGCCCGTGTGGCTGTCATTGGCCTTGGATATGTGGGGCTGCCCCTCGTGCTTGGATTTTCCAAAGGCTCGCGCGCCATTGGTTTTGATATTGATCAAAAGAAAATTGACCAGTTGAAACAAAACATCGACTTCACAGGCGAAGTTGAAGCCTCGGACCTGCGCGGTGCCAATGCTGACTTCACCACTGATGCTGAATGTCTGAAAGACGCCGATGTCATCATCGTCTGCGTGCCGACCCCTGTCGACAGCCACAACAAGCCCGACTACGGCCCGTTGATTGCCGCCTCCAAAACCATTGGCCGCATGATGAAGCGTGGCGCCGTTGTGGTGTTTGAAAGCACGGTTGATCCCGGCACGACAGAGGACCGCTGCCTGCCCGTCATTGAGGCCCATTCAGGTTTGCATGAAGGTCTGGACTTTCATTTGGGCTATTCGCCAGAACGCATCAATCCGGCTGACCCTTCACGCAAATTGCCAGACATCAAAAAAATCGTCGCGGGCTCTTCGCCGGCCTGCACCAGCTTTCTGGAGCTGCTCTATGGCCGCGTCATCAAGGCAGGCTTGTTTCCAGCCGCCTCCATCAAGGTTGCCGAAGCCGCCAAGATTCTGGAAAACACCCAGCGCGACGTCAACATCGCCCTGATGAACCAGATGATGATGCTGTTCGACAAGATGGGCATTCGCTCCACCGATGTAATTGCTGCCGCAAGTTCCAAATGGAATTTCCACCACTATCGTCCAGGTCTCGTCGGCGGCCACTGTATTGCCGTTGATCCCTATTTTCTCGTGGATGCCGGCCGTCGCCATGGCCTTGCCATGGAACTGGTTGCCGCCGCGCGTTTGGTCAATGAACAAACTGCACCTTTCCTAGTGGAGAAATTGCAAAACCTGATGCCACCTTCACGCCATGGCTTGCAGGGCAAAAAAGTACTGGTGCTCGGCCGCAGCTTCAAGGAAGACTGCCCCGATACCCGCAACTCAAAAGCCTATCCGTTGATGGATGCCCTTTGGACACGCGGTGCTGATGTTTTCAATTTTGATCCAGTGGCCTTCGATGATCACTTCGAAGGTGGCCGTGGTGCCAAGATCATTGACGACCCGGCAGAGGCCGGCCCCTATGACGCCATCATCATCACCCTCGCCCACAGCGAGTTCCGGGCGCAGTTTGATGCCGCATCGCTGGTGGCCCTCGCCAAGAAGCACGCGCCACTTATCGATATGCGCGGCAACTTTGAATGCGACGAAACCATGGACTGGTTTAACTACTGGCGCCCATGACGGGCATAAGTCGCAAACGAAAAAACACCCTGCAAAGCATGGCTTGCGGGGTGTATCTTTTTATTGTGGAGCAGATGGCCGAAGGTCGGTGATGATTTGCCGTCTGGATCGACCGCCCGATACCGAATTGCACCGCGTGAAAATATCCCGGCCTTACTCCACCAGCACAACCTGACTCGAGGTCACAATGCCTTCCGGAACTGGAACTGTGGTTGCTGAATAGTTTGAATTCAGCACGAGGCAAGGCCCATTTTGAACCACCAGGCGTTGAGCGATGATTGCTGTGTAGGCCGATTTTTCTCCAACTTGGGCGTTGGGATCAACCAGCAGCGTGCCGCGCGGCAGGTAAATCGTGCCGGTCAGCGTATGGGCGTTGCTGGCGCTGATGCTGTGAAAGCGAAACAGCGTTGCCTTTCGATCTTCAAAAAACAGCAACCCCGCGAGATCACCCTTTTCGCGTCCACTCAAGTCAATCTCGGCGTCATCCTTGAAGCTGATCCATGATAATGCACCCGTCAAATAGAAACCGACGTCCTTGCCTTTGATGACAGCTTTGTTCGAAACCTGAAACATGCCGTCTTTGATGATGTAGTCACCCGGCCTCAATGTGACTTTTGCGTCACCTGATATTTTAAGGCCACCGCAATAGACACCAGGGTCAAGCGTGACACTTCCGGTGGTGATTGCATATTTGGTTTTATCGCAATTGCCAAATTTCGGCGCCGGCCGGGTCGCCAGCGGGTCTGGTATTTGCGGACAATCGGTTGTCACATTATGGGTTGTGCTGCCGGAATTGTTGAATACACCACCTGCCGAACAAACCAGATCGGCGTCTATTTTGGCTTTGTCACCCAAAGAGATACCTTTTGCATTTGTCGAGTTCGAATAGACGCTACACCCCCTGGCAACTAAACTCGAATCATGGACCATTGAAACCGCACCACTTCCGGAAGTGGACACAGCCAACACGCAAATTTTTGATTCACCTTGCAAGGCGGCCTTGGCCGATACAACAACTGGCATGATCTTCGCACCAATGAAATGGGCAAAAAACGGCGTCCAGGTTTCTTCCAGCCTTACAGTGACAGCTGAATTGGCCGTATCCACGGTGACGGTAGTTGAGACATTTGAACTCTCGTCCCCCATATTTGCCACGGCATAGGTTTTGGCCGACTCTTGCAGGGACGCAGATTTTGAAGTGGCAAGGCCCAGTTCTTTTGCGGCCGAGATGGCAGCCTGGTCAGCCGCATTCTGCAGGCTGGTGCGCTTCAAGTTGTAGATGCCAAAATCCGAAGCAACACCAACAGCCGCCATCAGCGCTGGCATGGAGATGGCAAACATCATGGCCGTGGTGCCGCTGGATGCACGAAAATATTTTCGCCCACAACCTTTCAGCATTTGAAGAGCGGCAATTGATGCCTGCCCAAAAATATTCATTTCCGTTGCCCTCTGTTCTCACTAACATACTACATTGCGAGCCTGTAATATTTTATTGGCAATGTTTGTAAGTTTAGCCGCGAGAGATTTACCAAAAATTAAGTTCAATCTGTTTGGGCAGGGTTTCATCAATCACTTGGCAAAACATTTCGACCACATTGCCCAACATGAAAAACGCGGCGAAGGAACCACAACCTGCCATGGGTATCGGCAACCGTATTGGACGGCTGGTTGCACTTTCAGTGTTCAGCGCCATCTTGATCGTCGCAACAGCCATGGCCTATATCCAGGTCAACCGCGACATCGAAACCCGGAGATCCAATCTCGGGAATACAGGCTTCGTCATGGCCTCGGGCGTGGCAGACGCACTGGTTGCCAAAAACCGCAACGCCGCCTTGGGCACCTTCCGCGCGGCCTCACGCATTCCGGAAATCCGCTCAATCACTGTCTATGACCAGAACAACATTGCCTTTGCCAGCATGGGTCAGGCCATTTACCTCGAAAGTGATTTCGTCAAAGGCCAACACAGCAATTTGACACTGCTCTTCAAGGGCACAATGCCTGTTGCCGTCGACATCATCAAAGGCGGCGAGAAACAAGGTCGCCTCCTGATGTTGGCTGATATTTCAAAAGTCCGTGAAAATTTCCTGGCCACACTCCTGTCAACCAGTCTGGCCGCCGCTTTTGCTGGTTTGGTTGGCATGTTGGCATCCCTTCCGTTGCAGCGTCGCATTGTTGCACCCGTCGTCAATCTCACCACAAATATTTCAGCGATCAGGCAAACCCGCAACTACAACCGCGATATCACTGAAAAGACTGCCGAAGGTGAAGTTGCTGTGCTCGTCAAAAGTTTCAATAGTCTGATGTCAGACATTCGGTTTCGCGACGACAGCCTGAAACGCATTGCTTATTTCGATCAACTCACTGGACTTGCCAGCCGCGCCAGTTTTGATGTCACGCTGCAGGAATTCCTGGCATCGGGGAATGCTGGACAGCTGCGTAAAGGCGCGGTTGCATCACTCATCATCCATGGCTTTCGCCATCTGAATGATGCCTTTGGCCAAACCATTGGCAATGCAATCTTGCTGAACGTCGCTGCTGTCATGCGCGACAAGGCTGGTCCAAATGCAACTGTGGCCAGGATGGGCGGCAATGAATTTGCAATACTGTTCGAAAGTGTTTCGTCGATTGAAGAGGCTGAATTGCTATTGGCAGACGTGCAATCAGCCTTCTATGTGCCGTTGAAAATCCTGCACCTCGAACTTCGCATCAATATGACTTGTGGCATGATTCTGCTGGCACAACTGCCTGCCGCTTCAGCTGAAAGCGCATTGCGGGCAGCTGCCTTGGCACTTGCCAACGCCAAGAACCTGGGCCCGGGCCGTGCTGTGATTTACCGCCCCGAAATGACCGAAGCCATGAAACGTGAAACCGAACTTGACCAGGATTTGCGCCACGCCATCGGCAATGACGAAATGCAGTTGCACTATCAAATCCAGTATGACTTCGGCACGGGACGCGTGACCGGCTATGAAGCCTTGGCACGCTGGAAACACCCGGAACGCGGGTTCATTTCACCCGCACTGTTTATTCCCGCAGCCGAACGCAATGGCTTGATTGTCTCTCTGGGTGATTGGGTGTTGTTTGATGCCTGCCGCCAGGGACGCGCATGGCTGGATGCAGGCCATGTGTCGCGAAAGATTTCAGTCAACGTGTCACCCGCCCAATTGCTTGAAGCCGGGTTTGTCAACAAGGTCAAGTCAGCGCTTGACGACAATGATTTTCCAGCGCCGCAACTGTGTCTCGAAATTACCGAGAGCCTGTTTCTCGGCACGACCATGGCAACTGTGCAACATGTCCTGAAATCACTCAGCGACCTTGGTTTGCAATTGGCCCTCGATGATTTCGGCACGGGATATTCTTCACTGGGTTACCTGGCCAAGCTGCCGTTTCACACCATCAAGATTGACCGATCATTCGTGGCAGGAGCCGACACAGCAACCCGCCGCCGCGATATTCTCAGTTCCATCATCGCCATGTGCCACTCCCTCGGCATGGGTGTTGTGGCCGAAGGAGCAGAGACTCCCGGTGAACTTAAAATGCTCGAAGACCTGAAAGCCGATCAAGTCCAGGGTTTTGGCATTGCAAGACCGGTGGCAGCATCCGATCTCATGGATAAGGTGGCTGAAGTCGAAGGCAAATCACAAGACTTCAGAATGACGGCCTAATCCTCGGCAATGTCTTCAGCCCAAAGTTCCGGCTTCTCGCGAATGAATCGTTCCATCAGCGCCGTGCAATCAGCGTCATCGGCAATGATCACTTCGACGCCTTTTGAGCGCAGAAATTCCTCGTTGCCGCCAAATGTCTTGTTCTCGCCAATCACCACCCTTGGAATGCCGAATTGGATGATGGTGCCCGTGCACATCATGCAGGGGCTGAGCGACGTATAAAGCGTCGTGTCGCGATAGGTCTTTTGCCGACCCGCTTTGCGCAGTGCATCCATTTCGCCATGGGCAATCGGATCGCCGCCTTGCACACGCTGGTTGCGTCCCTGGCTGACCAGCTTGTCGCCCCGCGCCAACACCGAGCCGATGGGACAACCGCCTTCATCAAATCCGGCCTTGGCTTCATCATAGGCAATCCGCAGGAATTTTTGGTCCGTGTCATTTATCGTCATCTCTCACCTCTGCGATAGGGCACCATCAGTGCACGTGGATATGCCACCCGCCGTGACATCACAATAAGCGCCAGAATGGAAAGTACAAACGGCATCATCAGGAATATCTGATAGGGAATCACGGCCCCTGCCAACTGCTGCAGCCGCAATTGATAGGCATCAAAAAAGCCAAACAGGATCGCCCCCAGCAAGGCCTTGCCCGGTCGCCAGGAACCGAATACCACCAAGGCAATGCAAATCCAGCCCCGGCCATTGGTCATTTCAAAAAAGAATGAGTTGAACGCTGAAAGCGTGATGAAACTGCCGCCAATCCCCATCAGCGCACTGCCCGCCATTACCGATATGATCCGTATACGGATGACATCTATGCCCTGCGCTTCTGCCGCCGAAGGATTTTCACCCACAGTGCGCACCGCCAGCCCGACAGGTGTGCGGTACAGCACCCACGCCACCACCCCCACCATGACGAATGCAAAATATGTGAGTGGCGTTTGCTGAAACAACGCAGGCCCGACAAGCGGTAAACCTGACAAGCCGGGAACCGGCCACACTTGAAAGGGCTCTATCTTCGGCGGTGAGGTCACAGCCGGAAACACCAGCCGATAAGCGTAATAGGACAGGGACGTGGCCAGAAGCGTGATGCCGATGCCGATGACATGCTGTGACAATCCCAGCGGCACCACCAATGTGCCGTGCAACAAGCCGAGCAATGCACCAACAAGCGCAGCCACCAAAACGCCCAGCCACAAGTCGCCTCCCATGAATACTGTCAACCAGCCTGAAAAAGCCCCCGCTGTCATGATACCTTCAATGCCGAGGTTGAGCACCCCTGCCCGCTCGCAAATCAATTCCCCGAGCGTGCCAAATATCAGCGGCGAGGCAATGCGAATGGCAGCGGCCCACAGCGACGCAGTGAAGAGGATTTCAAAGGCCTGCATCAATCACCTCCACCGCATGCGATAACGCGTGAACATGATCGCTGTAACTATGGACAACAGCGATACCGCGACCATGACTTGCGCGATGTAACTCGGCACACCAGCCGCGCGGCTCATGGCATCAGCCCCGACAAAAACCGCAGCCACAAAAATCGCAGCAGCGACTACACCCAGCGGATGCAAGAGCGCCAGCATGGCAACCACAATTCCGGTATATCCGAAACCGGGCGACAAATCGAGCGTCAGACTGCCCTTGAGACCCGTCACTTCCGACCAACCTGCCAGTCCTGCAAGTCCACCCGAAAGCAGTGCGGTTTTGGCCAGCACCCTGTTCACCGCTATCCCTGCGAAATGCGCGGCCTTGGCATTGTGGCCCACCGCCCGCATTTCAAAACCCAACACATGCCTGCGGTCGAGAATCCACACAAACATCGCCGCCAATATGGCCACAGCAAAACCAAAATGCAAACGCTTGCCCTGCACCAGTTTCGGCAGCAATCCATCAGCCGTTATTTTCCGGGATTGCGGCCACCCCAACCCCATGGGGTCTTTCAGAACGCCCTCCAGCAACATTGAAACAAACAACAAGACAATAAAATTCAACAGCAGCGTCGTCACCACCTCGTCAACCCCGAAACGGGTTTTCAAAAACGTGGGCACCGACAACACAAGCGCACCACCCAAGATTGCCGAAATCATCAGTACAGGGATCAATATCGCAGATGGCAATGGCAAAAGTCCCGTACCCATCACCACCGTCATCACAGCCCCGATATAGAGCTGTGCCTCGGCCCCGATGTTCCACAGCTTGGCCCGAAATGCCACTGCCGCTGCAAGCCCGGTAAAGATCAGCGGCGTGGCCCGCGTCAGTGTTTCGAGAAAGGCAAACTGCGTTCCCATGGCCCCCTTCACCATCAAGCCAAAAACCTGCATTGGCGACGCGCCAGACAATGTGACGAGGAAGGCACAAACTACCGATGCAAAGGCCAGCGCCAAAACCGGAAAGGCCAGATTCTGCCACAGGGGCCGATGCTCCCGCAGCTCAAGCCGCATGATCAAGCTCCTGCCCAGCCATCATCAATCCCAATTTTTGGATGGTGACGGCAGTTCGCGCCATGGCCAGCGAAAGTGAACCCCGATACATCACGCAAATCCTGTCGGATAGCGCCAGCAACTCATCCAGATCTTCCGAAATCAACAGAATGCCAGCACCACGTCGCCGCGCTGCCAACAATTGTTCGTGCACATAGGCCACCGCACCCACATCCAGTCCCCGCGTTGGTTGATTGGCCAACACCAATTTTGGCGCATGGGCCATGACACGACCCAGAATCAGTTTCTGCATATTGCCGCCAGACAGCAATCCCGCACGCGCCGCCGGGCCAGCGCATTTGACTTCGTAATCGGCGATGATCCCCGCCGCAAAACGTTCGGCATTCTTCCAGTCGATGAATCCATGGCGAGAAAAATCTGCTGTGTGAAGTCGTTCGGCAATCAAATTCTCGACAACCGACATGTCGCTGACCAGGCCTTCCGCATGACGGTCTTCAGGAATCCGCGCCACACCCTTGTCAACCATGGTGCGCGGCGTTGCAGATGTGACGACCTCGCCATCCAGCAAAACCTTTCCCGATTTCACCGCCAGCGTTCCCGCTACCAGATCAGCCAGCAAACCCTGGCCGTTGCCCGATACACCCGCGATGCCAACGATTTCGCCTTCACACACTGCAAGGTCTACGGCGTTCAAACGAAGCACCGCTTTGCGCGCTGTCACTTTTTTCAATTGCAATACCATTGAGCCAGGCAATTTGGCTGCGGATTTTGGTGGCGACAACAGGCGTCCCACCATCAACTCAGCCAAATCCTCCCGTGTTACACCCGCCACATCCCGTTCCGCCACTTTGCGTCCACCCCGCAAAACCGCCACGCGATGACAAGCACCGAGAATTTCATTCAGCTTGTGCGAAATAAAAATGATCGAAAGCCCCTTTTCCACAAATGCCCTCAAAGTGTGAAACAGCTCCGCTGATTCTTGCGGCGTCAAAACCGCCGTTGGTTCATCGAGGATGAGAATCCGGACTTTGCGATACAGCGCCTTGAGAATTTCAACCCGTTGTCTTTCACCCACCGACAACTGGGCGACAACTGCATCAGGAGAAACTTTCAAGCCGTAAGAGCTGATCAACGCCAAAATCCGGGCCTTCGCTCCTGTCCTGTCGCTGCGCCACCGCCAGAGCGATTCGGTACCCAATATGATGTTATCCAGCACCGTCAAGTTTTCGGCCAGGGTGAAATGCTGGTGCACCATGCCAATGCCTTGCGCCAAGGCAGCTTTCGGTTGGCCGGGTGGCAGGGCAACGCCATCCACTTCAATTGAACCGCCGTCAGCCACATAATGGCCAAACAGGATGTTCATCAGCGTGGTTTTGCCGGCCCCGTTTTCTCCCAGCAGGCCCAGAATCTCGCCACGCTGCAACGACAATGAAATGGCGTCATTGGCAACCAGCGGTCCGAAGTTTTTGGAAACATTGTTGAACCGGAGAACAGTTTCCTGTTCACCGGTTTTGCCATCAATCATCTAGATCAAGATGTCGACTTGGGTTCGTTGTCGTCAATGATGACCGAGAATGAACCGTCCTTGATGGCGGCTTCCTTGGCGGCCACCATGGCTTTGACTTCGGCAGAAATCTTGCCGTCGAATGTGCCTAGGGGTGCAAGTGAACAGCCACCCGCTTTCATGAAGGACAGCTGTCCATAATCATCTGCGGCGAACTTGCCGGTTTTCACCAGTTTGATGGCTGCATCAAGCGTTGGCTCGAAATGCCAAAGCGCCGAAGCCACAACGGTGTCGGGATAATCAGCTTGCGTGTCAATCACGTTGCCAACCGACAATATGCCCTTTTCCTTGGCCGCATCGGAAACACCAAAACGTTCCGCATACAGAAGATCGGCACCCGCATCAATCTGCGCCAAGGCGGTTTCCTTGGCTTTTGGCGGATCGAACCACGAGCCAATGAAGGCTACCAGGAAAGTCGCATCGGCACGGGTTTCTTTGACACCCGCCATGAAGGCATTCATCAGGCGATTGACTTCCGGAATGGGATATCCCCCCACCATGCCGATCTTGCCGGACTTGGTCATGGCGCCCGCCACAATGCCGGAGAGGTAGGAAGCATCCTGGATATAATTGTCAAACACCGCGAAGTTCGGATTTGCGGCCGCATCCGGCTTGAAGGATGAGCCGATGAGGAACGAGATATTTGGATAATCCTTGGCCACGGCACGGGCCGCATCTTCAACCGCGAAAGCCTCGCCAATGATCAACTGTTGGCCCGCTTCGCAATACTCGCGCATCACGCGCTCATAATCCGTATTGGCAACTTTTTCCGAAAACACATAATCGATGTCGCCGCGCCCCTTGGCGGTCATGGCGGCTTTATGAATGCGGCTCACCCATTGTTGTTCAACCGGCACCGTATAAATCGCGGCCGCCTTGGTGGCCCCCGCCGCACGGCTGATTCCCGGCATAAATGGCAGCGCCCCACCGGCAGCAGCGAATTTCAAGAGATTGCGACGATTGGTTTGAAAAACATTGTGAGACACGTGAATTCTCCCTGTGAGGCACCATTGACCGATCGGGACTATGGCACCAGACAAAATTCTTGTCCACATGGTCAAAAGAAAAGGTGGTGGGCCCGGCAGGACTTGAACCCGCAACCAGACGGTTATGAGCCGTCAGCTCTAACCATTGAGCTACAGGCCCACCGATGCGCGCGATTATTTCGCGTGCGGAAGGCCAGCTACTACATTTTCATGTCCCATGCTATAGGGGCCTGATGAAAAGCAAAAACATGACCCCGGAAGCGGCTGTGGCCAGCCTGATTGAACTACACGCAGCGGCCTGCGCTGGCCTGAAATCCAGCCTCGACACGTTCTTGCAAGATCGCAAAATTCCGGTCGCGTCAAAGCGGGCCTTGTGGCGCTATCCGGAATTGCGCGTGACCTATGAGGCCCATGGCCTGCAACCCACTATTGATCGGGCCTATGCCAAATTTCAGGGGCCTGGCACTTACGCAACCACAGTTACCCAGCCCGGCCATTTCAGGCGCTATCTTTTGGAGCAGCTGAACTATCTGGTCAAAGACTATGGTGCCACGATAAAAGTTGGGCCTTCGACCCAGGAAATTCCCTACCCTTATGTAGTCGACAAGGGCGATGATTTGGGTGCCGGCGGCATTTCTGCCGCAGAGCTTGCCTTGCATTTTCCCGTGCCCCGGCTTTCACAAGTCGGCGATGAAATTGCCGATGGCATCTGGGAAGCCAAAGATGGCGTTCCGCTTCCACTCGCATTGTTTGATGCGGTGCGCGTGGACTATTCTCTAAAGCGCCTGCAACATTATTCCGGCACCCATTGGTCGCTCACCCAACCGTGGATATTGCTCACCAACTATCACCGCTACGTCGACCAGTTCATCGGTTGGGCCCGGTCCAAACTTGAATCAACGCTTGAAGAAGATGCGGCCTATGACGCCTTGCATCTACCCGGCGGCGGAAAATTGATCCGTGGACTGAGCGATTCCGAAGTGTCGCACATCCTCGTGCAATCACATTGGCACAAATTCCAGATGCCGGCCTATCATCTCTCGCGCAACGACGGCAAAGGCGGCACAACCCTGGTCAATATCGGCGTCGGCCCTTCCAATGCCAAGACCATGACCGATCACCTTGCGGTGTTGCGGCCCCACGCCTGGCTGATGATCGGCCATTGCGGTGGTCTTCGCCAATCCCAGCGCATAGGCGATTATGTTCTGGCCCATGCCTATTTGCGCCAAGACCGGATTCTCGATGGTTTGGTGCCGCCCGACATTCCCATTCCCGCCCTCGCCGAAATCCAGTTGGCCTTGCAAGGGGCGGCAGCTGATGTGACGGGAGAAAAAGGCGAGGCCTTGAAATCACGGCTGCGCACCGGCACCGTGGTCACCAATGACGACCGCAATTGGGAACTGCGCTGGACGCAGGAACGCAAACGCATCAACCTCTCCCGGGCCATCGCCGTTGACATGGAATCCGGAACGATCGCCGCCCAAGGCTATCGCTTGCGCGTGCCCTATGGCACATTGCTTTGTGTATCCGACAAACCATTGCACGGTGAAATCAAATTGCCGGGTGCCGCCAACGCCTTTTACGATCGGGCCATTGGCGAACATTTGTTGATCGGCCTCGCCGCCATCGAACGCCTTCGCCAGGACCGTGAAGGCCTGCACTCACGCAAACTCCGCAGCTTCGACGAGCCACCCTTTCGGTGATGCCTTAATGCTGCCGAAATTTATTCCTACGTCGCGCTCCAAGGAGAACGCCATGTTGAAATTTGCTGCCACGGCCCTGTTGATTGTTTTGGCCACCATCCAACCCACTTTCGCCGAGGAGGCCAAGCTGTTGCGTTCGATTTCAATTTCTGGCCATGGCGAAGTGCAAGCCATTCCAGACCTCGCCCAGGTTTCCATGGGCGTTACCAGCTTTGGCAAGACCGCCCGCGAGGCCCTCGACGGCAATACCAAGGCCATGCAAAGCCTGCTGGCCAGCCTGAAGTCCGCAGGCATCGACAACAAGGACATCACGACGTCGAATTTCACGGTCGGCCCCCGTTTGGATTATGGTGAAAACAATGGCCAGCCTCCCAAGCTTGTGGGCTATGACGTGAACAACCAGGTGACAGCCATCGTGCGCCAGCCCGACAAGCTGGGCATGGTTCTCGACCAGGCCGTGAGCGCTGGCTCCAACCAGATCAATGGCATCATTTTTACAGTTTCAACCGCTGATGGATTGCTGGACGACGCCCGCAAAACCGCCATCGCCGATGCCCGCCGCAAGGCCGAAATCTATGCAGGTGCCGGTGGCTTTGCGCTGGGGAATATTTTCTCGGTGAGCGAAGGCGGCGGCTATCAGCCCCCGGTGGTTTACGCCACCAAAGCCCGCACCGTATCATCAGACGTGCCCATCGCCCAAGGCGAACAGACGCTTTCAGTCGATGTGAATGTGGTGTGGGAAATCAAGTAAGAAGTCCCTCTTCCGGCGTTTCGCGCCACCTTCTCCCGCAAGCGGGGGAAGTGAATATTCTTCACCTCTCCCGCTTGCGGGAGAGGACAGCGCGTAGCGTCAGGTGAGGGACTGTTTCCATTTTCAAACCCCCCGCAGCCGCAGCTTCGCCAGTTCTTCCAGCACTTGCACAGCGTTCTGCTGGAGCGGCAAGTGCTTCAGTTTTTCCACATCAGTGCGTGACACACCGATGTCCCGCAGCAGATGGTCGTCAAGCACTGCCAAGCTGGCAACGCCTCTGCGGGCCTGCCAATTGGCAATCAGCCGGGTGAGCAAGCCACCACCTTCAAGATTTCCGGAAACCCGGGCCTGGTGCAAAGCATAGTCGTTCATGGCAAAGTTCTCCTGTTCACTGAAACGCTGAAGTTTCGCGATTAACATATTGAATTAAAATGCCTTATTGTCTTTCGATGATGGTAACATGACACAATTCGATTGATCAATCCAACGAATGTGTGTTATGTCATTCATGATAAAACGTGATGAGTCAGCCCATGATCCCTAATCTCGACATTGAACAGTTGAAAACTTTCCTTGCCATTGCTGATACGGGCAGCTTCACCCGTGCCGCTGAGGAAACCAACAAAACCCAATCGGCAGTTTCCATGCAGATGAAAAAGCTGGAGGAAATTTTGGGGCGTGTCCTGTTTCTGCGCGATGGCCGGGGCAGCCGCATGTCGCCTGATGGCGAACGCTTTGTCGGCCATGCCCGCAATCTGGTGGCGATGAACGATGAAATTGCGCGCTCCTATTTGCAGCCCTCGATCACTGGCACCGTTCGCTTTGGCACCCCCGACGATTATGCCGATTTGTTTTTGCCGGAAGTTCTCGCCAAATTTGCCCGTTCCCACCCCATGGTCACTGTCGATGTGGAATGTGTGGGATCGGCTCATTTATACGAGCGGATCAAGCGGGGCGAAATGGACGTGGCGCTGGTGACTTTCTTTGACAATGACAGGCAGGGCGAAATCTTGCGGCAGGAAGAATTGCGCTGGGTCACCTCATCGCGCCACGGCACCCACAACCTGCCAAACCTGCCATTGGCCACGGCAGATTCCGGTTGCCAATGGCGCAAATTGGCCAGCGATTGCCTCACGGCCCAGGGCCGCTCCTTCCGCATCGCCTATAGCAGTCCCAACCGGGCCATGCTGGATGCCACAGTCCTGCAGGGCCTTGCCATTGCCGCTATGCCAGCCATATCGGTTCGTCCGGGCATGCGCATCCTCACTGCCGCTGAAGGCTTCCCGGCCCTTGGCACTTTCAACATCGGTCTGCTGCGCAAGTCAGGCAAACAAAGCCAGGCCGCCGAAGCCCTCGCCGCCCATGTGCGGGATTGCTTTGGCACCGACGCTGACAGAAAAGTTGTCGCGGCATAGATGACGTTCGGACAAGACCATTCCAATCTTTGATGGCATGTTCTAACAATCTCCCATGCCCATCTGTGAACGTGATCCCTGGCGCTTTCAGTATTTCGAGACTGTCGCTTGCCCTGATGATGTTTTCATTCCCACCGATGATATAGACGCCTGGCCCTGGTATCCCAAACATCGCTGGGTCTATGACAAGCTGAAAATCGCCGCGTCACAAAACCTGCCACATGGTCCCCATGGTGTTGATCCGCCATCCTATCCGGTGTTTTCCAAACCCATCATCAATCTGAAGGGCATGGGGCTTGGCAGTCGCGTCATCAACTCTGCCACAGAAATGCAGCAACACAGCGCTGCAGGGCATTTCTGGATGCCCCTCTTGCAAGGCGAACATATATCAACTGATGTCGCAGTCGTGCGCGGCGAGGCCAGATGGTTGCGCCATGCGACAGGCCAACCTTGGCATCAAGGCATGTTCAAGCATTGGATTATTGAATCTGGGCAACGCCTTGAATTGACTCAATACCTGACAGAATGGATTGCACGACTTTTACCCACCTACACGGGCATGCTGAATTTCGAAACCATAGCGGGAACGATTATCGAGGTGCACTTGCGCTTTGCCGATCAATGGTGCGATCTCTATGGCCGCCCCTGGTTTGATGCCATGGTAGGGCTTTACGTGAGGGGCCTGTGGAACTTGGAAGTTGAACAACTCAAGACGGGCTATTCCGTGCCGCTGTTTGCCAGCCACGGCATTGTGCCGAAACATCCCTCGCCAGCGCTGCAATCCCGAATCCGCGCCCTGCCCCACATCGCAAGCCTGCAAATCACCTTCCACGAAAACAAAAGCCACAAAGACCACCCCATGCCCCCCGGCGGCTTTCGCCTCGGCCTGATAAACTGCACAAACCTCGAAGCCGGGTTCGCCGCCAGGCGATTGCTGGCCACAGGCTTTCCCGGTTGCGAAATGCTGACCCCGGAATAGTTGGCGCTGTCAGCTGCTGCCAAAGGGACCTCATCCGGCGCGTTGCGCCACCTTCTCCACAAAGGCGTGGAGAAGGGACAATGTTTGAGAACTGTGTGTTATCACTCCCTTCTCCACGTTCTATCACGTGGAGAAGGTGGCCCAACGGGCCGGATGAGGTCCCTTTGGCCACAAGCGATACTGCCTCCCTAAACCAGCCCCCAATTATTCACCACTTCGTCATACACATGAAGCTCCCCCAGCCCGATATCAAACCAGGCCCCATGCAAACTCACATCGCCCTTTTTCTCCCGCATGCGAATCCACGGGAAGGTGCGCAAGTTGGCAAGTGAATGCTCAACCGATGCGTGCTCCACAGCCGTTTGCAAATCATGTACATGCCCTTCGTCATGCTCTTCACGCACCACTTCAGCGATGCCTTTGACATCGGACATCCATTTGCCGATGAAATCGCTTTCCGCCAGCGGATCGCCACCATTCACCACAGCACCAATGCCGCCACAGCGACCATGGCCCATGACAACCACATGGGAAACCATCAGCGACAAAACCGCAAATTCGATGGCAGCCGATGTGGCATGGTGTTTGCCATCCGGCGCATAGGCCGGCACCAGATTGGCCACATTGCGCAATACAAAAATCTCGCCGGGGCCCGCATCGAATATGGTTTCAGGTGCAGCTCTGGAGTCACAACAGGCAATGATCATGACAGTCGGTCTTTGAATGCCAGTTCCCAACCGCTTGTAACGCTCAGCCTCATCGGCATAGCGGCCATTGCGGAAGTTGCCATAGCCGTCCAGTAGTTTTTTGGGAAATCCCATGTCATGCCCTCACGATTCTGGGGACCATATAGAACACTTGCCGCCTCCTGCCCAGACACGCTAAGCGCTCGTGATCATGGCCACCATCACTACACTTTTTCCCACCCATATTTACCGCGCCGACAATGCCATTCCCACTGGGCTCAATGCCGCAATCGAGGTGGCCTCGCTCAATCTTTCGGAAAATGATCGCCCCGGTCTCGTCTGGTGCGAAAAGCACGGTTACCCCGGTTATACTTCCTATGGCTCCATGCACAATCTCGCCGACTATCATGCTGACTTCAAAAAACTGTTGAAGCTCATCGACGGCCATGCCGCAGCTTTCGCCAAGGCCCAACATTGGGACATCGGCAAGCGCAAACCCATCTGCGATTCTCTTTGGGTCAACGTGCTGCCCGAAGGCGGCAGCCACACGGGCCACATCCACACCAACAGCGTCATCAGCGGCACCTGCTATGTGAAAGTGCCCGAAGGCTCCGGCCCTCTCGTTTACGAAGACCCGCGGATTGCCATGATGATGGCCGCCCCTCCCCGCAAAGCCAACGCCCCGGAAGAATTCAAATCCCAGGTGGCCTTCATGCCGGAAGCTGGTTCTCTGCTCTTGTGGGAGAGTTGGCTCCGCCACGAAGTCCCGCTGAATCGTGCAGAGGGTGATCGCATTTCCGTGAGTTTCAATTACGTGATTGGCTGACCGTCAACCAAAAATCCGCTCGCCCGATTGGTCGATGATCAGTTGGCCTTTTGAAATGGCAATGTCAGCGGCCTCGTCTCTCGAGGTGAACTTGTCGGCCCGGACAAATTTGTGCTCGCGGCCCTCTTTTGAAATACGCCCCGCCAACTGCCATTGCGCTCCATCCTTGTAGGGCGCAGCTTCAATCAGAAATCCCTTGTACTCCAGCGATTTCGCCGCCCCCGCCGCCGACGCAACTTCGCTGGATGAAAACCACTTGGACCAGAAAGCCATTTGCCCATTCCCTTCGTACACAAATTTGTGATCGATCTTGTTACATCAAAGTCGTATTGCCACGTCAATCTATTATACGAAAAACCCAAGGAGAGCGCCAATGTTCATATCCCCTACCTCCAAATTTATCACGATGGATCGTCGCAAATTTCTCGGTGTCGCCTCGGCCCTGATCGCTGCCGGTGTCCTGCCCCATTCAGCCCTTGCGCTGGCCGGGCCCCACAGTTTCAAGCACGGCACATTTGATCTCACTGTCGTCAGCGACGGCACCTTGCAATTGCCCCTTGCCATTGTCAGCCCCGATGCCAAACCGGAAGAGCTGAAGGCTCTCATGGGCGCCGCAGTGCTGGCTGGCGATGTGTTTGTGCCTGAAGTCAACGTCGTACTGGCAAAGTCCGGTTCGGACATGATTCTGTTTGATACGGGTGCAGGCGGTGGCATGGGCAAAACCGCTGGCATGTTGCTGGAAAGCCTGAAAGCCGCTGGCCTTGATGCAGGCGCCATCACCAAAGTGGTCTTCACCCACGCCCACCCCGACCATCTGTTTGGCGCTGTGGGAGCCGATGGAAAATTGATATTCCCCAACGCCTCGTTCCACATGGCCGAAAATGAATTGAACTTCTGGGCCGCTCCTGATCTCGCCGCAAAAATGCCGGAAGCAATGCAAGGCATGGTGAAAGGCATTCAAGGCCAGTTGACCGCGATCAAGGACAAGCTCACCACTTTCAAACCCGGCGTTGAACTGTTGCCGGGTGTGGGCGTCATCGACACCGCAGGCCACACACCGGGCCATGTGTCGTTTGAACTCGCAGGCGGCGACGGGCTGATTCTCACTGGCGACGCCATCACCGTGCCAAGCGTCTTCTTCCCCCACCCCGAATGGAAATTCGGCTTCGATTCAGACGGCGAAACCGCAGGCAAAAACCGCCGCAAACTTTTGGACATGGCAGCAGCCGGCAAGAAGCAAATGCTGGGGTATCACTGGAGCTACCCCGGCTTGGGCCGCGCGGAGGCGAAGGATGGCGCTTTTGTTTATGTGGCAGGGTGAGGATACCAACGGTTGGATGAATTGACATTTCTTCTCCCTCCCCACAAGGGGGAGGGCCGGGGTGGGGGTCGCTCCGGCGGTCGAGTTGGCGAAATAGTTATTTGCAATACCAACGGCCTGGGCGACCCCCACCCTAACCCTCCCCACAAGGGGGAGGGGATTTCTGAGCAAGCGCTGAACCCACCGAGCTGAAGGTCAACCGAAGCGGGTACCACGGCCGGATGATTGTACGAAAGCAGGTCCAGCGCCATTGCCGATATCTTGGCCAGCAGACCATCCAATGTTGGCGCATCAGCAGCAGCGGGAATGTCATGACAATGCCCACTCCAAACCGAAGCCTCGTGGTCCCAAGCGGCAGAAATATTGAAAATGACAGGTTTGGTCACGGTCCCCTCGGTGGGTTTCAGAGATTGCGACGATTTATAGTCAGAAAGTTCAAACGGCACAACGGCGATGGAAATAGTCTTATGAAGAATCAAAGCGTTGAATATTCCAAGGGCGGAATGGGTACCGCGATGATCATCAAAGACTTCCTGCTACGGCCCTCGGAACTGGTGATGAAGGACGACAACGTGAAAGTGACACTGAGCCTCTCACGTCGCAGCTCAGTGTCTGACCGAAAAAGAAGTTGGGTGATATCAATCATTTGTGATTCAATCGGTGTTGCGAAGCATCGATGGAGTTTCACATGTGGACAGCTACCACCCGCAAGCAGTTTGCCAGAGGTGATCTGCTTTTGCCAAGC
>JANOXA010000087.1:0-12897 GCA_031418195.1 Hyphomicrobiales bacterium
GCTTGGCAAAAGCAGATCACCTCTGGCAAACTGCTTGCGGGTGGTAGCTGTCCACATGTGAAACTCCATCGATGCTTCGCAACACCGATTGAATCACAAATGATTGATATCACCCAACTTCTTTTTCGGTCAGACACTCAGGGAAAGTGGCTTCTGAATTATTTGCTTGAACTCTGAACAAAAATAGAACATATACAAAACACGAGGGGAACCTACCTCTCATGATTGCGTAATGTTCAGCCAAGTGAAATAAGGAGTGAATGCAATGGGGCAGCCGAGTCTTAAGGTTATAGAGAATTCTTCCATGGACAAGAACAAGGCGCTGGAAGCCGCTTTGAGCCAGATCGAACGGGCGTTCGGCAAGGGCTCGATCATGAAATTGGGGGCCAACCTGGGCATGGAAGTGGAAGCGATTTCCACAGGTTCGCTGGGGTTGGACATTGCATTGGGCATTGGTGGCCTGCCGAAGGGCCGCATCATTGAAATTTATGGACCTGAGTCCTCTGGTAAAACCACGCTGGCCTTGCATGTCTTGGCGGAAGCCCAAAAGCGCGGTGGTATTTGTGCCTTTGTCGATGCCGAACATGCACTCGATCCGCTTTATGCCCGCAAGCTGGGTGTGAATGTGGATGAGTTGCTGATTTCACAGCCAGACACGGGTGAACAGGCGCTGGAAATTGCCGATACGCTGGTGCGCTCCGGTGCCATCGAAGTGCTGGTCATCGACTCTGTGGCGGCGTTGACGCCGAAAGCCGAACTTGAAGGCGAAATGGGTGACAGCCTGCCCGGTTTGCAGGCGCGTCTGATGAGTCAGGCCATGCGCAAGCTGACAGCTTCGATTTCCAAGACCAACAGCATGGTCATATTCATCAACCAGATCCGCATGAAAATTGGCGTGATGTTTGGCAGTCCGGAAACCACGGCGGGCGGCAATGCCTTGAAATTCTATGCCTCGGTTCGCCTTGATATTCGCCGCATTGGCGCGATCAAGGATCGCGATGAGGTGGTGGGCAACCAGACCCGGGTGAAGGTTGTCAAAAACAAGGTGGCACCGCCTTTCAAGCTGGTGGAATTCGACATCATGTATGGCGAGGGCATTTCCAAGGTGGGTGAGTTGGTGGATCTGGGTGTTACGACCGGTGTGGTCGAAAAGTCCGGTTCGTGGTTTTCCTATAATGGCGAACGTATTGGCCAAGGCCGCGAAAACGCCAAGACCTTCCTGCGAAACAATGTCGAGATGGCCAAGTCCATTGAGGCTGCGGTTCGCGCCAATGCGGGTCTTTTGGCGGCGCATATTTCCGACAAAACCAAGGATTCGGCAGATGCCGATGATTGATCGCTAGGCAGGTTATCCGTTCTTTTTGGCATTCGGGCGGCCGGTTGGTATTGCGGGTACTCAAACTTTTCCCAATCGGGTTTGAAATGCATGCCGCGTTGACTGGCTGCTTCCTTGCGAGGTCTCGTGTTGCCCCACAGCCTTGCTCTACGACACCTCTGGATCAGGCATCGTCCTGTCCGGGGGTGTTTTTTTAAACGAAAGGCGGAGGCGGGGTGAGTCGGGCACCATTTCAAACCCGATCAAACTCCAGCCTACCACTTGCCAGTCGAGGGTGTCTGGCCCTAAGACGCGACACTTCGAAACCCGGGTGCCGATCTGCAAGGATGGGGCCCATGAACAAGCGGACCTGATCATGAGCAGCCTGGCACAAATTCGATCCACGTTTCTGGATTTCTACAAATCCAAAGGTCACGAGATCGTGGCCTCATCGCCACTGGTGCCGCGCAATGATCCGACCTTGATGTTTGCCAATTCCGGCATGGTGCAGTTCAAGAATACCTTTACCGGACTGGAAAAGCGGCCCTATAGCCGCGCCACGTCAGCACAGAAATGCGTGCGGGCTGGTGGCAAGCACAATGACCTTGACAATGTGGGATATACGGCGCGCCATCACACATTTTTTGAAATGCTGGGGAATTTCTCGTTTGGCGATTATTTCAAGCCTGACGCGGTGGAGTGGGCCTGGACCCTGATCACCAAGGAATACGGGCTGCCGAAAGACAAGCTGACGGTCACCGTCTACCATGATGACGACGAGGCCTTTGACTTGTGGAAGAAAATAGCCGGATTGCCTGACAGACGGATCATTCGAATCCCCACGTCCGATAATTTCTGGTCGATGGGCGATACCGGCCCTTGCGGTCCGTGCTCGGAAATTTTCTTTGACCATGGTGACAAGATTGCCGGCGGCCCTCCCGGTAGTATGGATGCCGATGGCGATCGTTTTATCGAGATCTGGAACCTGGTGTTCATGCAATATGAGCAGGTGTCAAAAACCGAACGGGTCAATCTGCCCAAACCGTCAATTGACACGGGCATGGGTCTGGAGCGCATCGCGGCGGTGCTGCAAGGCACCCACGACAATTATGAGACTGATCTTTTCAGGTCGCTGATCGGCGCCATTGAACAGGCCACAGGCGTTGCCGCCACGGGTGTCAACAAGGCTTCAAACCGGGTGATTGCCGATCATTTGCGGGCCACGTCTTTTCTGATTGCCGATGGTGTGCTGCCGTCCAATGAGGGCCGTGGTTATGTGCTGCGCCGCATCATGCGCCGAGCCATGCGCCACGCCGAATTGCTGGGCATGAAAAAGCCGTTGATGCACCAGCTGGTTCCAGCCCTGGTCAAGGAAATGGGAGCCGCTTATCCTGAATTGATACGGGCGCAGGCCTTGATTGCCGAAACCCAATTGCTGGAAGAAACCCGTTTTCGCAAGACCTTGGAGCGCGGACTTAAACTGTTGGATGAAGAGTCCAACGGTTTGCAGTCCGGCGATGTTTTCAAGGGTGAAACTGCCTTCAAGCTTTACGACACCTATGGATTTCCATTGGATTTGACGCAGGATGCTCTGAAATCGCGTGGCGTTACCGTTGACCTCGCAGCCTTCGACAAAGCCATGGCCGCCCAGCGCGAAGATGCACGTCGGGCCTGGAAAGGTTCGGGCGATGCCTCCATGGAAACCATCTGGTATGATCTGCGGGAGAAGCACGGGGCCACAGAGTTCCTCGGCTACGACACCGAGCAAGCCGAAGGTCTGGTGCAAGCCCTTGTCGTCAAAGGCGTCGTAGTTGGTCAACTCAATGCTGGTGATGAAGGCCAAATCACCGTCAATCAAACCCCGTTTTATGCTGAGTCGGGAGGCCAAACGGGTGATCAGGGCCTCATCAAACTGGCCGATGGCAGCCGCTTTCGGGTTACGGACACGGTGAAGCGGCTCGGAGATGTTATTGTGCATGTCGGCATGGTTGAACAGGGCAGCATGCGCAGCGGTGAAGCCTGCACACTGGTCGTTGATACGGCGCGACGCGGCGGCAATCGGCAGCACCATTCGGCAACACATTTGTTGCATGAAGCGTTGCGCAAGCAGTTGGGTGGACACGTCGCCCAAAAAGGTTCCATGGTACAACCGGATCGCCTGCGGTTCGACTTTTCCCACACCAAGCCGATGACGGCGGAAGACATGATGGCAGTGGAAACCATGGCCAATGCCATTGTGCAGCAAAATGACAAAGTTTCTACCCGGTTGATGAGCGTCGATGATGCCATCAGCGAAGGAGCCATGGCGCTGTTTGGCGAAAAATATGGCGATGAGGTGCGTGTGGTGTCGATGGGGCGCAATGGTGCCGACGCTGATCGACCGATTTATTCGCTCGAGCTGTGTGGTGGCACGCACGTGCAACGCACCGGAGACATCGGTTTGATCAAGGTCATCTCGGAAGCCGCTGTTGCGGCGGGCGTGCGGCGCATGGAGGCTTTGGCAGGCCAATCGGCACGGGCTTATCTGGATGAGCAGGATCGCCGGGTTACAGCGGTCGCTGCTGCATTGAAAGTGCCGCCTTCGCAAATTGTCGAACGCATCGAGACACTTCTGGACGAGCGTAAAAAGCTGGAAAAGGAATTGCGTGACGCCAAGAAAGCCTTGGCCTTGGGGGGCACTGGAGCAGACGTGGCACAGATTGAAAGCATTGCCGGGATGGCCTTCCAGGGCCGCGTGCTGCAGGGTCTGGCACCGCAGGATTTGAAGCCACTGGTCATCGAAAGCATAAAACAATTGGTTTCTGGTGTGGTGGCGATGGTGGCGGTTTCCGAGGATGGCAAGGCTTCGGTTGTCACCGGTGTTTCAGCAGACTTGCAAGGCAAGTATGATGCTGTGGCACTGGTGCGGCTGGCCGCAGTTGCCTTGGGTGGCAAGGGGGGCGGTGGCAAGGCCGACTTTGCCCAAGCCGGTGGACCAGACGGCGCAAAAGCCGCTGATGCCATTTCGGCAGTGCGCGAGGCTTTGCAAAACCACGAATGACGGCTGCTTGAAGATCAGTCCTGGTCGGGGTGTTGTCGAGATTTCAATTTGGCCAGATCTGCGGCTGAGCGATAATTTTCCGTCGTCTCGGCAGGCAATTTGTGCATGGTATCAAACCAGGCCAGTTTACTTTCAACGCCGGATTGCCGCGTCAGTTGCTTGATGCTGTCTGGGTGATCCAGACTGCCGATGGCGATCTCTATCTGTCTGTCACCGTCTTCGTGCATGAAAAGTGGGGTTCCGCAGTTTTCGCAAAATCCGCGCGTGACGATTTCTGAAGAGCGAAAACAGGCGGGTGTGGCTTTCGTCCAGACAAGGTTTTCAATCTCCACCGTCACCAATGCCGCGCCCCAGTTGCCGAAGGCTTTCTGGCACATCCTGCAGTGGCATATCAGGGCGTCCAACAGGTCCCCGCTGACTTTGTAGCGAACCGCACCGCATTGACAACCTCCGGTATGGGTCATGTGACATATGCCGCTTTTGCCCATGAAAAACCTACAAGTTTCCAGCTTTATTAAACAACTTGTTAACCGAATACGCCGCAGAAAAAATTTTGGAAAACATGCTGATTCCTTCGGCGTGTCGGGGAAATGGTTTCATGGTTGGCAATATTGCATCACGGCGCGCCGGACAATCCTTGTTGGCAATTGTTGCCGCACTTCTGTTGCCCATGCTGGTGTTTGGCGGACTATATGCGAGGCAAGCCTGGAAAACCATCAAAGTCATCGACAATGAAGTTGCCGGTTTGCAACTGGCTGAACGGGTTTACGATACAATATTGTTCGACAAACACGACTGGACGACAAAGGAACTGCAGCAAGTTGCAGCGTTGGAAGCGCAGTTCGGCAAGCAGGGCGGATTGAACTTCGAAGGCCATGTAGCTGCGTCGCGTGCCTTGGATAACGTCGGCGATGATCAAGGTCAGGCCAATTCAGCCGCCGAAGCTGTGACGGCAAAACAAGTTCACGACGGTGTGGTTGCGTTGCCAGAATCCCATGACCACGAGGATCCTATCACCGGTTACCTTGCAGATGTTGGAGACGTTTCTGGATTGATTCTGGATTCAGAAGCGCGCTCATTTCATCTTATCAATGCCTTGATCATCCAGCTGCCCAAAGTAGTCAACGACTATGAATCGTTGGTCAGGAAATTCAGCAGCAAGGTGACGGGCATTTCAAGCATGGCGCCGAGTGTGGCTGAATCACAGCAGTTGCTGGGCCGGATTTATGCCAGTTACGATAGCTTGGTGGAATCAATCGCAGCAGCCAATAGAAACGCCGCGTTTTCTTCGTCCGAAGAATATGCTGCCCAAATGAGTGAGCTCAAGAAAATACGGGGCATTGCCCACGGAACTGAAATGAAGCTGGGGCAGTTGATTTTCACGTCGAGCGGCCTTGCGGCTGCCGACAAATCCATTCTGCGACAATCCATGACCAATGTGCGGGTTGCGGCGCAGCGTTCCAGTGAAAAGGCGTTTGTGCTGGTGGGCAAACTGCTTGAAAAACGACGTTCGGCAGCTTTGCGTGAAACGCTGGTTTTCGGATTGATGGGTCTGGCATTCGCCGTGCTGGCCATGATGCTGTCTATCGTCATGTATCGGCGCACCCTTGTACAGTTGGACAGGGTAACCGATCTCCACGAAGCTGCTGAGTTCTCAAGGGTGGAAACCCATCGGGTGAATGGCGAAGTGGCCCAGCTCAACAAGGAACTTTCTGACAAGATGCAGAAGTTGCGGTTGGCTCAGGATGAGATCGTGAGCAAGGGCCGGATGGAGCAACTGGGCCAACTCACGGCTACCATTGCCCATGAAATCAGAAACCCTTTGGGGGCGGTTCGCACTTCAGCATTTCTTCTTGAGCGAAAAACCGCCGGCAAGGGCCTGGGCGTGGAACAGCAGTTGCAACGCATCAATGCAGGTGTTGTGCGGTGTGACAACATCATCACGCAGCTGCTGGATTACTCGCGCAACAAGCAGCTGGTCTGTTCGTTGGGCAACCTGGATGAGTGGCTGGCCAATACGGTGCGCGACATTGCAGAAAAGCTGCCAGAAGCTGTTTACACAGAATGCACGCTTGGCCTGAATGACAGGCTCATTCCATTTGATGGTGCAAGGATGCAGCGGGCGGTGGACAACCTCATGCGCAATGCATCCGAAGCCATGGTTGGTACTGGCGATGACCCCAGCAAATTTGCCGTGGCGCATCCTCGCATCTGGGTGTCGACGCAGATATCCGACACGGAAGTGGAGATAACCGTCAAAGACAATGGCCCCGGCATCAACGCCGAAAACCTCGGCAAGGTAAGGGAACCGTTGTTTACGACAAAGAGTTTTGGAACAGGTCTTGGCATTCCGGCGATCGAGCAAATTGCCAAACAACATGGTGGCCGTCTGGAAATTTCCTCGGAAACCGGCGCAGGTGCCACATTCTCAATTTACATTCCGCTCGGAGAAATAGCCAAGGAAGCAGCATGATGCTCGAACCTCTCCATATTCTGGTCGTTGACGACGACATGGACAATGCCGCTTCACTTGGCGAACTGTTCGAATACGAGGGCCATTGTGTGCACGTCGTGCACAGTGGGCGCGAAGCCATTGATGCCTATGTCAACAGGTCGTTCGACATCGCATTCATGGATGTCATGATGCCCGAGAAAAATGGCGTTGAGAGTTTTCTGGAAATTCGCAAACTACGGCCGACGGCGCGGGTTTTCATGATGACGGGCTATAGCGTGGAAGAATTGCTGCAGCAGGCGGTGCGGGAAGGTGCCATGGGCGTGCTGGAAAAACCATTTGATGCGGCTGAAGTGTTGCGGATCACCCGATCAGTTGGTCCTTGTGGCCTGGTGGTTGCGGCAACGTCGCCCCACCACTCAGATATTGGCGGGGCCATTCATGCGACGTTGAACAGCGCGGGTTGGCCCTGCGCATTGGTGCGCGATGTCAACCGGCTTTCGCAGCCCATTGAGCAAGACCAGGTGCTGGTTCTCGACGCACAGATGCCTCTGATCGATGCTGTTTCAACCTACAAGGATGCCCATCGCGCCGGACATCGGGCAGCCACCATTGTTGTGCCGCGAACTGACATGCGCACCCGTGTTGATTCCCCTGCGTTGCGCGACGTCGGGATTACCGGCATTCTCAACAAACCATTTGATCCCCTCGACCTGCTGACAAGACTGCAGCAGCTTGCCGCCTGATTTCCAGAAAGGAAAACCCATGTCCCGCCTACTCAATATTCTGGTCGTCGATGACGACGCCGCCAATGCTGAATCGCTTGCTGAACTTTTTCAAATGGATAACCACAGGGTTATTGTTGCTTATGATGGTGTTCAAGCCATTGAAGCTTTTAGCCTGAACAAGGTTGATGTGGGTTTCTTTGACGTGATGATGCCCAACAAGAACGGTGTTGATTCATTCATGGAAATCAAGGCAACAAACCCTGAGGCGAGGATTTACTTCATGACAGGTTACAGTGCTGATGACCTGTTGGACAAGGCGGTGGCGGGCGGTGCCCTGGGTGTTTTCAGCAAACCGGTTGATCTTTCCAAACTATTGCAGGCTGTTGAAAGTGAAGCTGCGTGAACATGGTTGTGGGGGCGGAGATGGTTAAGGCTGAAGTGAAAAAGCGATTGAGTGATCCTGATGTCTTGCTTGGCATTCTGGATAATTTACCGACGTCGATTGTTGTCAAAAATTCGGATCTGCAATTTGTTTACAGCAATCGCGCACATTGCGAGATTATTGGAAAATCCGAAGCAGAGTTGCTGGGTGCGTCTGACAAGGATTTTTGGGAGCCTGCGCAAGCCAAAAAATTCCTGGAAAATGACAATCTCGTGCTGCAGCAAGGGATCGAATTCGATACAGAAGAAACCGCGACAAATGATGCGGGACTATCGACTCTGCTGTTGACCAAAAAATCAAGGTTGACCAATTCAGACGGGCAAACCTACTTGCTGGTCACCAACACCGATATTTCAACCTTGCGCAAGCGCGAGGACCAATACAAGGCACTTACCGAAACGATACCAGTCGGCGTTGTACAGCTGGAAGAAGATGGAACAATCGGCTTCAGCAACCAGTTGTTCAATGCCTATTGCGGGGGTGATATCTCCTCCGAAGGTCGGCATGTTTTCATCAACAAGTTGGGAAGCGCCCATCAAGGCTTTCCCGGTCTTGCCTGCAAATTTGAAACAGATGTGGTGGTCGCCGGACTTGGACGGCGCAGCGTCATCGCCATCAGTTCCGGCTGGATGAACATCGGCAGCTCTGGCAGATCTGCCATCATCAGCATTATCGATATATCCGAAATGATGGAGTTGCGGCGGATCAATGAGGAAGTATCCCGCCTGAACCGAGAACTGGCCGACAACATGGCGAAGCTAGCATCGGCGCAAGATGAATTATTGAAAAAAGGCCGCATGGAGCAATTGGGTCAACTGACGGCCACCATCGCCCATGAACTTCGAAATCCACTTGGTTCGGTGCGCACATCTGCCTTCCTGATCGAGCGCAAACTGAAAGACAAGGCACTGGGGATAGAATCCCAATTGGAGCGGATCAACAAAGGTGTGACACGCTGTGACAACATCATCACGCAACTGCTGGATTTCTCACGCACCAAGCAGTTGTTTTGCCAGCCCGCTGATCTTGATGTGTGGCTGACGGAAGTGGTCGAGGAAGAAGCCAAGCGATTGCCAGAGAAACTCAACCTGGATTTGCAACTCGGTCTTTCAGGAAAACATGTGCCGTTTGATCCATCTCGGTTGCAACGTGCTGTCATCAACATGATCAGCAATGCTGCCGAAGCCATGAGTGATCTCAAAACCCCGATGGCGGCCGAGGCGCACATCACCATCTCCACCTATTTCAAGGATGATCATGTGAGCGTGCGGGTGTCCGACAATGGGCCAGGCATTCCCGCGGAAGTTCTCGGACGGGTGCGGGAACCGCTGTTTACCACCAAGAGCTTTGGCACGGGGCTTGGCATTCCAGCCATTGAGCAAATCGCAGTGCAGCACGGCGGCAGGCTGGATATTGCATCCGAACCGGGCAGGGGCACGGTCTTCACAGTCTGGCTGCCGATGAAAGCCCTGGAAGCGGAGATGGCTGCGTAACCTGAAGGCAAGGGGGATCCTGGCCAAATGCAATAGCATCGGGCGTTTGGTCAAATCCAAAAGTTACGTCATTCCAAATCGCTTACTTCGCTGCGCCACGTGTGCGTTTGGAATGACGCAAATAAAATGTGATTTACTACAATTGACTATCCGTTACATTGGTCTGCCGTTTAACCCAAGGCTTTTTCAAGGTTCTTGTCGACGGCTTGGATGAAGCCTTCGGTGGTTAGCCATTGTTGTTCTGGTCCAACAAGAACTGCCAGATCCTTGGTCATCTTGCCTTCTTCAATCGTGGCTACCGTGACTTTTTCCAGGGTGTCGGCAAACGCGGCCAGTTTGGCGTTGTCGTCCAGTTTGGCGCGGTGCTTCAATCCGCCGGTCCAGGCGTAAATCGAAGCTGTGGAGTTGGTTGAGGTTGCCTTGCCTTGCTGGTGCAGTCGGTAGTGACGTGTCACTGTGCCATGGGCGGCTTCGGCTTCAACGGTTTTGCCATCTGGTGTGATCAACACCGATGTCATCAGCCCCAATGAGCCATAGCCTTGGGCGACGAGATCGGATTGCACATCGCCATCATAGTTCTTGCAAGCCCAGATGTAGCCGCCGGTCCATTTCATGGCGGAGGCCACCATGTCGTCAATCAGGCGATGCTCATAGGTGATGTGGTTCTTTTCGTAATCGGCTTTGAACTCGGCTTCGAAGATGGCCTGGAAAATATCCTTGAAGCGGCCGTCATAGGCTTTCAGAATGGTATTCTTGGATGAAAAGTAGACCGGCAGTTTGCGTTGCAAGCCATAGGTGAGGGAGGCGCGGGCAAATTCCTTGATCGAGTCATCGAGGTTATACATGGCCATGGCCACACCTGCATCGGGGGCCTTGAAGACTTCCTTTTCAATGACAGAGCCATCTTCACCGACAAACTTCATGGTTAGCGTGCCTTTGCCGGGAAATGTAAAATCAGTGGCGCGGTATTGATCGCCAAAGGCATGGCGGCCAATGATGATGGGCTTGGTCCAGCCCGGCACGAGGCGCGGCACGTTTTTGCAGATGATGGGTTCGCGGAAAATAACGCCACCCAAAATGTTGCGGATGGTGCCGTTGGGCGACTTCCACATTTGTTTCAGGTTGAATTCCTTGACGCGGGCTTCATCGGGCGTGATAGTGGCGCATTTGACACCGACGCCATGCTTCTTGATGGCGTGGGCGGAATCGATGGTTACCTGGTCTGATGTGGCATCACGGTTTTCAATCGACAGATCGTAGTAATGCAAATCAATGTCGAGATAGGGCAGGATCAATTCCTTCTTGATCTGGTCCCAGATGATGCGTGTCATCTCATCACCATCGAGTTCAACAACGGGATTGGCTACTTTGATCTTGTCCATGGATGTGCCTTTGATTGGGTTCGAACCGTGGAGCGCTTCTAGCAGGCGAGGACAGGGGCTGCAATTGCAGTGATTGTTTTGACAATGGCAAATTGACATGGCAGCACATCACCATGACCACTTCCCCAAATGCCTTCAGATATCCACGTTTTGTAAAACATCTTGCTGCTTTGTCTGCCCACAGCTTTGCTGCGCAAATCATGGTGGTTGCCGTAAGCTGGCAGGTCTATGAGCTTACCAACGACCCGTGGGATTTGGGGTTGATCGGGCTTTCGCAGTTTTTACCTGCGCTCTGTTTGGTCCTGGTGACGGGTTTGGTAGCAGACAGGTTTAACCGACGTTTGGTTCTGGGTTTGTGTTTGGGGTTGGAGCTGGTTGCAGCTCTTGGCTTTGTTTGGTTCACGTTGACGAAGCAAAACAATGTCACTTACGTGTTTGGCATACTTGCCTTGCTGGGTCTGGCGCGGGCGTTTTTCAACCCGGCGTCGGATGCGCTGTCACCAAACCTGCTGTCGCGCGAAGCCATCCCCCATGGCATTTCGCTGAATTCGATGAATTGGCAAATCACCACGATCACGGGGCCGGTGTTGGGTGGATTGCTGTTTGGCGTCAGTGGTGAGGTGGCCTATGGCGTGGCCGCCGCATTATTGGTGTTGGCAATTGCCTGTCTGGGTTTGATTGGACGTGTGGAACAGGACAACCATGTGGAAGAAACCACACTTGGAACGCTGCTGGCAGGATTTCGATTTATCAAATCAGAGCCGATTGTGTTTGGTGCAATTTCGCTGGATTTGTTTGCAGTGCTGCTCGGCGGGGCCATGGCGCTGATGCCGATTTATGCCAAGGACATCTTGCAAGTCGATGAAATTGGCTTGGGAATGTTGCGCTCCGCCATCGGGGTTGGAGCCTTGCTGATGGCGTTGTGGCTTGCCAAATTCGGCATCCAAAACCATGCCGGCAAGTTGATGTTTATTTGTGTGGCGGGATTTGGGCTGTTCACCGTGGTGTTTGGATTTTCGACCTGGTTGCCGCTGTCGCTGTTCGCGCTCGTCATGATGGGCGCGTTGGACATGGTGTCGGTTTATATCCGGGAAACCTTGATGCAGTTGTGGACGCCGGATGCTGTGCGCGGGCGTGTCAATGCCGTGAACCGCGTGTTCATCGGGGCATCTAATGAGTTGGGAGAATTTCGCGCAGGGTCTGTGGCAGCACTGCTGGGAGCAAAGACTGCCGTGGTTATCGGTGGCGCAGGAACCATGGTCGTGGCCGGATTGTGGAGCTGGATGTTCCCGGCGTTGAGGAAGGCGAAGAGGTTGGAGGGGAGGGGGGGTTAATACAAACCCAGCAATTTCAGAATGTTTTTTGTAGCTGAGACACCAAACGGCCCGAGCAGGTAAGTCGAAAGCATGAAGCCAGCATATTTGAAGTACGGGAAAAGCTCTTTCAAGATCAATGAAAGAGCTTGCGCATTAATCAACCTTGCTTGCGCGGCCTTAAATTCATTCTGTTGCTTCTTTGCCATCAATTCACCTCACAATTCGAAGTGATTTTGAGGCCTTGCTAGGACCGTCAATAGCGGGATTTGAGGAATTGAATGCTGCGACTTGAATATTGCTGTGAATATTTACCGCGAATTGTATTCCAGTACTGCTGAAATGTCTTCGTCTTGCAGGTCGGGGAATTGATCCAGTAGTGTCTCGCGGCTGTCTCCCGCTGCTAAGTAGCCCAGAATGTCCGACACCCGAATGCGCATGCCACGAATGATAGGACGCCCGCCGAGAATAGCAGGGTCTGAGGTGATGCGACTTGGCATTGGTTGTTCCATGAATATCGCTTATCACATAAAGCGTCATCTTGCACTTGCCTAGATCAATCATCGATTTGCCTTTGGTGAGGAAAACGGTATTAGGGCCTGTCCTCATTTAAGCCAGACCCATGCGCAAGCGAGATGAACACCTGCAAGAAAGTTTCTTGCGGTTTTCTCGTAGCGCGTTGCGATGCCCCGGAAGTGTTTGATTGTACAGAAGAAGCGCTCGACAAGATTG
>JANOXA010000088.1:0-3252 GCA_031418195.1 Hyphomicrobiales bacterium
AACTGCACCAACAACCCGATCTCGCAAATCCAGTGAATAAGCTCGTGCCATGCCTGCCAACCTCCTTCGGCAAACAGTTTGAATCAGGCTTTCTCTGATTTGGGAAGACCCAAAGAGTCAGTCTCAGTCAGAGGCACTCTAAACCAACGGGCGGTTGCGGAGATCGCCGCGCCAATGTCTGTTGACTTGCAAGGTGCTCACTACTTAATTGAAATTGGATTTTCTGGCACAGCAAAAACTTTGATGCGAACGCAGATTGAACGAATTGCCACAATTGCATATTTGAGAAAATCCCAGCCAAGCGAAACACTCAAATGGGCTGCTGGTTATAAAACTGCTGAAGATCGTCCGAATTGGAGAAAAAGACTTGCAAAACTCGATCCTCTATGCAGTCCATTGACGGGAGAAGTTGTCGAAAAAGGTGGAGAGTTTAAAGCGGAAATGTTTGTTCAGTATGAAAGTCTACATGCGATGGTACACGGGGACCGAGAATCAGCATGGCACAATGCGAAGCATGAAGATTTAAATACATATCTCGCGACGGGCTCAAACCCCTTCAATTTGTCTATCGCTAGTGCCACAGCAAACCTAGCCGGACTCGTAACTGCTTATCTTATTCAAGAACTGCATTTTGCCTTTCCGTTTTTGAAAACTGAATATTTGGGTCAGCCGAAATGAAATCCATCCTCGCATTCGGTGACAGTCTCAATATCCCCAAAACCGTCATCCCCACGAAGGCGGGGATCCAGCTTTCATTGAGGTTGAGTGATGACGATATTTTCATCTGATCCATATCCCAATCTCACGCGGCTTGAACTGGCCGTGCGCGCTTGCTTTGATGGTTCAACATTTGATGAAGAGCGATTGCAGGACCATTTGAAGCAGTTCAGGATGAAAATGAATCCTGTTGATGGTTGCTTTCGCAAAGGTGTTGAGGTTCTGGAGTCCGATGACGAAGAAAAAATCAAGGCTTGGCTTATGAGTTTGGAGAAGCACCTGTCGTGACAAAAGTTTGGCAAGAACATCCTCGTGGCATGAGCAAAAGCTGGATCCCCGCCTTCGCGGGGATGACAGTGATTGTTGGAGTAGGAGTAGGAGCAGTAGAATGAAATCCATCCTCGCATTCGGCGACTCTCTCACCTGGGGATTTGAGGCTGGTACCTTCAAACGCCACGCCTTCGAATCCCGTTGGCCAAATGCTCTTTCGGCCGGCCTCAAGAACGCCCGCGTCATCGAAGAGGGCATGAATGGGCGGACGACGGTTTTTCCCGATCCTACTTGTGAAGCTGAGCGCAATGGGGCTGTGGCTTTGCCAATTTTATTATGTACGCATCAGCCGCTTGATCTTGTGATCATCATGCTGGGCACCAATGACATCAAGTATGCCAATCGCTGCACGGCCTTTGATTCGGCGATGGGCATGGAGCGTTTGATCAAGCTGGTGAAGACCCATGATTGGGTTGCCGATATGCTGAAGCCCGAAATCCTCATCATGTCGCCACCAGCCTTGTGCAAAACCAAAGACGAGTGGTTCAATGAATTGTGGGGCCATGCGGTGGAGGAATCCAAACTGTTCGCCAAGCATTACAAACGCGTGGCTGATGAGCAGGGGGTGCATTTCTTTGATGCGGGTTCGGTGGCAAAGACCGATCCGACGGATGGCGGGCATTTGACGGCTGTGGAAACGCGGAAGTTGGGTGAGGCGTTGGTGCCGGTGGTGGGGAAGATTTTGGGAATTTGAATAATTTTCCCTCGCCCCTTGCGGGAGAGGGTGGCGAGTGCAGCGAGCCGGGAGAGGGCTGTGTAAACCGATTGACGTCCCTCTCCCGCTTCGCAAGGGCTCAGCACCCTCTCCCGCGAGGGGAGAGGGCAAAGGAAAGAAAAGACAATGGCCGACAACAATTTCGACGTTCTGATTATTGGCGCTGGTCCCGGTGGTTATGTGACGGCGATTCGTGCGGCACAACTGGGCTTCAAGACCGCCATCATCGAGCGCGAACACATCGGTGGTATCTGCCTCAATTGGGGCTGCATCCCCACCAAGGCGCTGCTGCGCTCGGCTGAGATTTATCACTACATGAAGCATGCCGAGAATTATGGCTTGTTGGCAAAGGACATCACCTTCGATGCGTCGAAAGTGGTGGCGCGGTCGCGCGGTGTCTCTGGCCGTCTCAACATGGGCGTCAATGGTTTGCTTAAAAAGAACAAGGTGCAAATCATCTGGGGCGAGGCGAAGGTTACAAAGCCCGGTGAAGTCGTGGTGGCTGAAATGAAGAAGGCTGCCGTGTTGCCGCAGAACCCTATCCCCAAGGGAACACTGGGAGCAGGGACTTACACTGCCAAGCACATCATCATCGCCACGGGAGCACGGCCCCGTGTGTTGCCGGGGCTGGAGCCTGATGGCAAATTGGTGTGGACTTATTTTGAAGCCATGGTGCCGCCGAAAATGCCAAAGTCGTTGCTGGTCGTCGGTTCCGGTGCCATCGGCATTGAATTCGCGTCGTTCTACAATGCCATGGGCGTTGATGTGACGGTGGTTGAGATCATGGACCAGGTGATGCCCGTGGAAGATGTCGAGATCAGCAAGGTGGCTCAAAAACAATTGGAAAAATACGGCATCAAATTCCGCCTTTCTACCAAAGTGGCGAAACTGGATCGTCAATCCGACTCGGTTACAGCAACACTCGAAGCGGCTGGCAAATCCGAAACCATCACGGTGGACCGTGTCATAACGGCTGCTGGCGTTGTCGCCAATGTCGAAAACCTTGGTCTCGAAGCCTTGGGTGTAAAAATGGAGAAAGGCTGCATCGCTAGCGATGGTTATGGCCGTACCAACATTCCCGGCCTCTATGCGATTGGCGATGTGGCAGGCCCGCCGATGCTGGCGCACAAGGCCGAACATGAAGGCGTGATCTGCATCGAAACCATCAAGGGCCTCTCGACCCACGCGATGAAGAAAGACCAAATCCCCGGCTGCACCTATTGCCACCCGCAAGTGGCATCCGTCGGCCTCACGGAAGCCAAGGCCAAGGCTGCAGGATTCGAACTCAAGATTGGCCGCTTCCCCTTCCTCGCCAATGGCAAGGCCATTGCGCTGGGTGAAGACCAGGGCCTGATCAAAACCATCTTCGATGCCAAAACCGGACGTCTGATTGGTGCCCATATGGTGGGGGCGGAAGTGACAGAGCTCATCCAGGGCTTCGTGCTGGCCATGGGTCTTGAAACCACGGAAGAAGAACTGATGCACACCGT
>JANOXA010000089.1:0-2530 GCA_031418195.1 Hyphomicrobiales bacterium
GGCAGATGCCAGCTTCACCATCTTGCGGCGCTTTTCGTTGCGGTTGATTGAACTTGTTTTTGCCATGGGTTCGATATCTCTCCTTAAGCCGCTTTGCGCTGGCTTTTGCGGAAGGGGAAGTTGAAGGCGTCAAGCAGGGCATGGGCTTCTGCATCGGTTTTGGCTGTGGTGCAAACCACAATGTCCATACCCCACACCCGGTCAATCTTGTCGTAGTCGATTTCCGGGAAAATCAGGTGTTCCTTGATACCCATGGCAAAGTTGCCATTGCCATCAAATGAACGGTCCGTCAGACCACGAAAGTCGCGCACCCGTGGCAGAGCCACGGTTATCAGGCGATCGAGGAATTCATACATGCGAACCTTGCGCAAAGTCACCTTGGTGCCAATGGCCAAATTTTCACGTATCTTGAACTGTGCAATGGCTTTGCGCGACATGGTAATCACCGGCTTTTGACCAGCAATCTTTTCCAATTCCGCTGCAGCAACATTGACCAGCTTTGAATCCTGGGTTGCTTCACCCACACCCATGTTCAACACGATTTTGGTGATGCGCGGAACCTGCATCACATTGGTGTAGCCAAACTGCTTGATCAAGCCCGGCTTCACCACATCTTCGTAGTGGGTGCGCAGGCGTGGCACGTAGTTTTCAGGAATACCGGCATTGGCATTTTCGACACCAACGCGTTCGCCCTTGCGGCTTTCCTTGGCAATCTTCTTGTTGTCAGCTGGCGCAGAAGCCTTGCCCCCGCCCGCTGCGGGCTTGGCACCAGCCTTTGCTTTTTTGTCCTCAGCCATCGATCACTTCTCCTGAGCGCTTGGCAACGCGCACCTTCTTATCGCCAACCATTTTGTAGCCCACACGGGTCGGCTTGCCATCCTTCGGATCCCGAAGTGCCAAGTTCGACACATGAATGGACAGGCTCTTGGGGATGATCCCGCCTTCTTGTCCGCCTTGCGCCTTGGTGTGACGCTTTACAATGTTGATACCAGCAACCACGGCACGGTTTTCAGTTGGGTTGGCGCTCAGCACTTCACCCGACTTGCCCTTGTCGCGGCCAGCGATGACAATGACTTTGTCACCTTTTTTAATTCTAAGCTTAATTTTTTGTTGCATTGGCATCAAAGCACCTCCGGTGCCAACGAAATGATTTTCATCTGGTTCTTGCCGCGAAGTTCGCGGGGAACCGGTCCAAAAATACGGGTGCCTACAGGTTCGCCCTGGGCATTGATCAGCACGGCCGCATTGCGGTCAAAACGGATCGATGATCCATCAGCCCGGCGAATGTCCTTTGCGGTGCGAACCACAATGGCCTTCATGACCGAGCCTTTTTTGACACGGCCACGTGGAATGGCTTCCTTGATGGAAACCACAATTACGTCACCGACGGATGCGTAGCGACGCTTGGAACCACCAAGCACCTTGATGCACTGGACACGACGGGCACCAGAATTGTCGGCTACGTCGAGATTTGTTTCTTGTTGGATCATGGCATTACCTGTTCCAGACGGCTTTCACCGCACTGAAGTTCCTTCTTCCCTAAGCTTTTGACGCGTCGACTTTTTCAACAAGTGTCCAGCGTTTCTGCCTTGACAGTGGACGCGTTTCTTCAATGCGGACAATCTCGCCGGTCTTGGCCTCGTTGTTTTCGTCGTGGGCGTGATACTTCTTTGACATGCGAACGGTTTTCTTGAACACCGGGTGTCGAAGGCGGCGTTCCACCTTCACAACGATGGTCTTGTCGTTCTTGTCGCTGACGACCACACCTTGCAGGATGCGCTTTGGCATGTTTCTCGATTCCCTACTTGGCAGCGGTCTTGGCCGTCGCAGTTTGCGTCGTCTTCAGACGGGCAATGTCACGGCGGATTTGACGGATACGGGTTGTTTTTTCCAGCTGTCCCGAAGCGCGTTGGAAGCGCAGGTTCAACTGCTCCTTGCGGAGTTTCAAGATTTCATCCTTGATCTGATCGTTTGTGAAGGCACGGACATCGGTCATTTTCATCGGTCAATCCTCCCTTACGCTTCACCAAGACGGGCAACAAAGCGCGTCTTGATCGGCAACTTGGCAGCAGCGAGGCTCAAAGCAAGCTCAGCAACGCCTCGTGGTACACCATCGATTTCAAACAACACGCGACCTGGTTTCACGCGGGCTGCCCAATATTCCGTCGAACCCTTGCCGGAACCCATGCGGACTTCAGCAGGCTTCTTTGACACAGGAACGTCGGGGAATACCCGGATCCACACGCGGCCGGCACGTTTCATGCCACGGGCAAGAGCCCGACGGGCCGCTTCAATCTGGCGGGCCGTCAAACGCTCTGGCTCCAGGGCCTTCAATCCGAACGAACCAAAATCAAGCGTATTGCAGCTCGTGGCACGGCCATGAATGCGGCCCTTGTGGGCTTTGCGGTATTTTGTTTTCTTAGGTTGCAACATGATTCAATGATCCAGCTCAATTCGCGTCGCGGCGCGGGCCGCGATGGGCCGAGCCACCTTCTTGCGATTCGTTGAAGCGCTTTTCCTGGCCCATCGG
>JANOXA010000090.1:0-19481 GCA_031418195.1 Hyphomicrobiales bacterium
AAACTGAACGCCATCGACCCAGAGGCTTACTTCCGCGACATTCTCACCCGCATCGCCGACCACAAGATCAATCGCATCACCGAACTGTTGCCGTGGGTCTGGAAAACCAATCAGGCCGCGTAGCTCACCGGACGCTTACGAGAATCTCAGCAAAATGGCGCGATGAGATCATAGGAATAAAAGTTAACAATAGGTATAAGGTCATATAGACTCCGGTGTCTACGGAATAAAATCATAGGGAGTCCATCTTAAAATGCGGTTAAGACGCTTTTATAAATTCGGAACATTATCAATACGAATGGAATAAAACTCTTGCGTCTGACTTTGGACTCCCCTATATTGAAGCAATGGAAAGTCTTAGCCTTCAAACATTTATTGCCCAGCGCTTGGCAGAGCTCTCAAAGGAAGAGAGCGGCGTTGCCGAACGCTTGCGTCAGATTAGGGCGGAAAAAGAACGGTTAAGGAAAGCCGCGGTAGCAGCTGGGGTTGAAATGGAAATGTTCATTGATCAGAATTCACTTTTTGAAAAGCGAACTCCAAAAAAATTGAAGGGCAAGACTATTAAAGAGGCCGTCATGGAGATTCTGAAAGAATTTCCCCAAGGTTTGTCTGCTTTGAATATTTTACAACACTTGAACTCGAAAAGTGGAGTTGTCTTTTCGCGGGCAAGTCTTTCACCCCAATTGAGCCGACTTAAGCATGAAAAACGCATTACCGCTGTTGACGGAATCTGGATTCTAAACAGAAAAGAGGGAACCGTGGATTGGGAGCAGCCTGAACTCGATTACCCCGCAAAGGAGACCAAACCAAGCAAACTATAAAATTTGAGGCCGGGAATGGCTGTAACCAAACCCGGCCAAAACGATTTCGCGAAACGGTAAGTGCGCTTCTGCAAGCGACCCAAGCTACGGTAAAATCGGTTGAACGATTGTGATAGAATCACAAACTGAGTCTTTGGGCAAGCAAAAACAGCGCAGAGCAGGTGGTCCGCACCTGTATCCCAAGGAATTTAACATGAGTGATCATGAAGCCCCACTTGGCAAAGTTCTTATCTGTCGACCGTTCATTACGGTCAAAGGTAAACGGATTTTTGCCTCAGCTTACGGCAAAGAAGCATTCTGCTTTTATGTGGACGCTGAAAAAAGTGAAAAGTAATACCAAACAATATTAACCGACAACACGGCAGTACGGCGAACAAAAATTTTGCCGTGCTGCCAACACCCCAAGTCTAAAAGCATCAACTTTTATTACTACCTGTTATTGGGTCGCACCATAGGCGCCAATACGCTCAGGCATTTCGGCGATCCAGCGTCCGTTGACTTCCTTTACAGTTTCGAAGATAAATAAGCACCTTACCAAAGGCTATTTCTTCACACGCTCGAAGGCGGGGACCCTGCTAGCCACGCGTTGAAATGCAAGAATTCAATAGTGAAGTGACAATCACCTCTCCCTCGGCCTCTTGGCCGGGGCAGTACGCCGAAGGCGGGAGGGGGTGGTTGCCACCCGTTCCAGCCCCACCACCCCATCGACTGACAGCGGTACTTCCCCAGCTTCACTGAGGAAGGAAGTGAAGTTACATCGCCGCCGCAAGCGACCTCAGATGATCCAGCGTTTCACTCGCCTTCGCCCGTGCGCCGTCGTTCTTGGCATCGGCCACATCTTCTTCGGCGTTTTTGATTTGTTGGTTCAGCGCTGCCGTATCCAGATCAGCCAATGGTATTGCGGTTTCGGCCAGCACGGTCAAGCCGCTCGCGTTCACTTCGGCAAAGCCGCCGCGGACGAAGATTTTTTCGGTGGTGCCTTTGTCTTTGGTCACCACAACAACACCGGGTTTCAGGGTTGAGAGCACGGGGGCGTGCATGGCCAAAATTGTCATTTCGCCTTCGGAACCCGGAATTTGCACGGAGGCCACGTCACCTGAGAACAGGAGGCGGGCGGGGGAGACGAGTTCGAAATGCAATGCCATGGTGGTCGTTCCTTTGTCGGGCACCCCCTCCCCCCTTCGGGGTACTCCCCCGGCCAAATGGCCAAGGGAGAAGGTGTTTTCTCCCTTGCGCGAATCGCGGGGGAGTACGGCGAAGCCGGGAGGGGGTGTTTAATTCAAACTCAGTCTTATGCCGCGTCAGCAGCCATTTTCTTGGCTTTGGCCACGGCGTCTTCGATGGTGCCTACCATGTAAAACGCAGGCTCTGGCAAATGGTCGTAGTCGCCGTTGCAGAGGCCCTTGAAGCCCTTGATGGTGTCTTCGAGTTTTACCTGTACGCCGGGGGAACCGGTGAACACGGCGGCAACGTCGAAGGGTTGGCTCATGAAGCGTTCGATCTTGCGGGCGCGGGACACCGAGATTTTGTCTTCTTCCGACAATTCGTCCATGCCCAAGATTGCGATGATGTCCTGCAGGGCCTTGTAGCGCTGCAAGATTGATTGCACCTGACGGGCCACGGCGTAATGCTCTTCACCGACGATGGCTGGCGACAACATGCGTGATGTTGAGTCCAATGGATCCACTGCAGGGTAAATGCCCTTTTCAGCAATCGAACGCGACAGCGTTGTCGTTGCGTCCAAATGCGCAAAGGATGCGGCAGGGGCCGGATCGGTCAAGTCGTCGGCTGGCACGTAAATCGCCTGAACTGACGTGATCGAGCCCTTGGTTGTCGTGGTGATGCGTTCTTGAAGAGCGCCCATGTCGGTGGCGAGTGTTGGCTGATACCCCACGGCTGAGGGAATACGGCCAAGGAGCGCCGACACTTCAGAACCGGCTTGCGTGAAACGGAAAATATTGTCGACGAACAGCAGCACGTCCTGGCCTTCGTCGCGGAAATGTTCAGCCACTGTGAGGCCGGAAAGTGCGACGCGCATGCGGGCACCCGGTGGTTCATTCATTTGGCCGAACACGAGGGCGCACTTTGACTTAACGTCGGTATCCTTGTCGTGCGGATCAGCGTTGACCTTGGAGTCGATGAATTCGTGATAGAGATCGTTGCCTTCGCGGGTGCGTTCGCCCACACCTGCGAACACCGAATAGCCACCGTGGGTTTTTGCGATGTTGTTGATGAGCTCTTGAATGAGAACGGTTTTGCCAACGCCTGCACCGCCGAACAACCCGATCTTGCCGCCCTTGGCATAGGGGGCGAGAAGGTCCACCACCTTGATGCCCGTCACAAGAATTTCAGCTTCGGTCGATTGCTCGGTAAAGTCTGGCGCTGGCGCATGGATCGGGCGGCGCGTCTTGAACTTGATCGGGCCTGCTTCGTCAATCGGTTCACCGATGACGTTCATGATGCGGCCGAGCGTGCCTTCACCGACGGGCACTGAAATCGAGCTTTCGGTATCACGCACCGCTTGTCCGCGCACCAGACCTTCAGTCGCGTCCATGGCGATGCAGCGCACGGTGTTTTCACCCAAGTGCTGCGCCACTTCGAGAACCAGCCGGTTTTCACCGTTCATGGTTTCAAGCGCGTTCAAAATCTGTGGCAGACCACCATCAAAGGTCACGTCGACGACGGCGCCTGTGACTTGAGTAATACGTCCGGTGGCTCCAGCCATGCTGGTGGATGTTGCTGCTTTTTTGGCCATGGTTTTCTGTCCTTGTCCTTACAGCGCTTCCGCGCCGGAAATGATTTCGATGAGTTCTTTGGTGATTTGGGCTTGGCGCTGGCGGTTATACTTGATCGACAGCTTGTTGATCATGTCACCGGCGTTGCGCGTGGCGTTGTCCATGGCCGACATGCGGGCCCCCTGTTCGGAGGCGGCATTTTCCAGCAGTCCACGGAACACCTGAATGGAAATATTGCGCGGCAGAAGCTCGTCGAGGATTTCGCCCTCTTCCGGTTCTGCATCATAGACCGCACCGCCAAGATCCGGCACTTTCGATGCATCGTAGGACGCGGGGATAATGCGCAGTGCCGTTGGCTTTTGCTGGATCACGGATTTGAATTCGGAGAAGAACAAAGTGCAGACATCAAACTCGCCCGCTTCATACATGGCGAGAACCTTGTGGGCGACACCTGTTGCGTGGTCAAACTGCACCGACTTTGAACCCTGGAAGTTCATGGCATCGACAATGTATTTGCCATAGACGCGTTTCAACGCATCATTGCCCTTTTTGCCAACCGTCATCATCTTCACGGTCTTGCCTTCGCGCAGCAAACGCTCGGCATGTTCACGGGCCAGTTTTGTAATGGAGGAATTAAAACCGCCACACAATCCGCGCTCGGCCGTGGCCACAACCAGCAAGTGAACCTGATCGCTGCCGGTTCCAGCCAGCAATTTCGGCGCACCCGCCTTGCCTTCCATGGCGGACGCGAGATTGGCCAGAACCACAGCCATGCGTTCCGAATAAGGGCGTGCCGCCACAGCCGCTTCCTGCGCGCGGCGCAGCTTCGCCGCCGCCACCATTTGCATGGCCTTGGTGATCTTGCGTGTCGCCTTCACCGAGGCGATGCGATTGCGCAGGTCTTTGAGACTAGCCATCGTGGCCCCTTATCCGTTACGCAAACGCTTTGGCAAACGCATCAACCGCTGCCTTCAACATCGGCATGGTCTTGTCGGAGATTGCTTTTTCCGAACGGATCGCTTCCATGACGGGTGCGTGCTTTTCCTTCATCGTACGCAAAAGACCTTCTTCGAAGGACTTGATCTTGTTCACGGGGATGGCATCGAGATAACCGTTGACGCCGGAATAAATCGACACAACCTGTTCTTCCATCTTGAGTGGCGAGAACTGGCCCTGCTTCAACAGTTCGGTCAAACGCGCACCGCGATTGAGCAGCTTCTGCGTTGTCGCATCAAGGTCAGAACCGAATTGGGCGAAGGCCGCCATTTCACGGTATTGAGCCAACTCGCCTTTGATTTTACCAGCGACTTGCTTCATCGCCTTGGTCTGTGCAGCAGAACCCACGCGCGAAACTGACAAGCCCACGTTCACCGCAGGACGAATGCCCTGATAGAACAAGTCGGTTTCAAGGAATATCTGACCATCGGTGATCGAAATCACGTTGGTGGGAATGTAAGCCGACACGTCGTTGGCCTGTGTTTCAATGACAGGCAAAGCCGTCAACGAACCACCGCCCAGCGAGTCATTCATCTTGGCCGCACGTTCCAGCAAACGCGAATGCAGATAGAACACGTCACCGGGATAGGCTTCGCGGCCCGGTGGGCGGCGCAGCAGCAGCGACATCTGACGATAGGCCACGGCCTGCTTCGACAAATCGTCGTAGGCGATCAGCGCATGCATGCCATTGTCGCGGAAATATTCGCCAATGGCACAACCGGCGAAAGGTGCGAGGTACTGTAGTGGTGCGGGGTCAGATGCTGTCGCAGCAACAACCACGGAATATTCCATGGCACCATTGTCTTCCAGCACCTTGACGAATTGCGCCACAGTCGAACGCTTCTGGCCGCACGCCACATAAACGCAATAGAGCTTGTCCTTGTCCGGACCCGCGATGTGAATAGGCTTCTGGTTCAAAATGGTGTCGAGAATGATGGCAGTCTTGCCAGTCTGACGATCCCCAATCACGAGTTCGCGCTGGCCACGGCCAACAGGGATCAGCGCGTCAATGGCTTTCAAACCTGTCGCCATCGGCTCATTCACGGATTTACGCGGAATAATGCCGGGGGCTTTGACGTCGACGCGGGACATGAGTTTCGACTTGATCGGGCCCTTGCCATCCAGCGGATTGCCGAGCGGATCAACCACGCGGCCGAGCAATTCCTTGCCAACGGGGATTTCAACAATCGCACCAGTGCGGCGCACGGTGTCGCCTTCTTTAATGTCGCGGTCATTGCCGAACAACACGCAGCCGACGTTGTCGGATTCAAGGTTGAGGGCCATGCCCTTGATGCCGCCGGGGAATTCAACGAGCTCACCCGCCTGCACATTGTCGAGGCCGTAAACGCGGGCAATACCGTCACCAACGGACAGCACCTGACCGATTTCGGACACTTGCGCGTCCTTGCCGAAGTCCTTGATTTGCTTTTTCAGAATGGAAGAAATTTCGGCAGCACGGATATCCATTACTGGGTCCCCTTCATAGCGACTTTGAGATTTTGCAATTTGGTCTGGAGTGAATTGTCCATCATGCGCGAACCAACCTTGACGATCAGGCCACCCAGAATGGAGGCATCAATTTTTGTGGAAAGCAACACGTCAGAACCAATCGAGGCCTTGAGGGCGGCTTTCAAATCAGTGATCTGCTTGGTCGAGAGTTTCTCAGCTGATGTGACTTCGGCGGTGACTTCGCCACGGGATTTCGCCACCAAGGCTTGAAACCCTGCAATGGCTCCCGGAACAGCGCCAAGCCTGCGATTCTTCCCCATCAATTTCAGGAAATTCAGTGCAAGGCCAGAAATCTTGGCCTTGGACGCCAGCGCGTCAATCGCTGACATCTGGTCTTCAGTTTTGAAGACAGGAGACAACATCAAACGCTTGAGGTCAGCCGATTCGTTGACCATGCCAAGAAATGACGCGAGGGCATCACCTGTCTTGGCGACCGACTTGTCTTCCGTTGCGAGGTCAAACAGCGCATTCGCATAACGCCCCGCCACCCCTGAAACTGCATGATCTGCCGTTGCCACGATTGATCTTTCGATTTGTGATCAGAAAAGCATGAAGAATGAACAAGCTCCACACCACGGACCAGAGCCTCCCCTGCCGCAGGGGCGAGGTATCACAGTGAATTGAGACAGGCAACAGGGATTTACGGGGCGAGATGTCGCAAGAATTGACTTTGTTGCTCAATCGAGCTACAAAACGCCATGGCTCAAACAGCATTTGTCCGCGCCCGCATTGATGAAAAAATCAGGGATGACGCTGCTGAAGTGCTTGCGACGATGGGCTTGACGGTGTCTGACGCCGTTCGGCTGACTCTGACGCGCGTGGCCAACGATGGTGAAATGCCGTTTGATGTCAATCGTCCAAACGCGGTGACAAGAGCGGCCATGCGCGAATCCCGCAAGCTGATGGCATCGAGACGACCTGGATTCAAAACAGCGGAAGAACTGTTCAAGTCGCTCGACAAAAAATTGAAATGAACAAACGCGCATCTCTGCCGCGAACGTCTGAATACACAAAGAGCTTCAACAGGGATTGGGAACGTCTGGCGCGAACCGGCAGGTTCAAAATGAGTCAGTTGAAGGAAGCAATGCTCTTGCTGATAGCAAATGATGCACCGCTTGGGCCTGAATGGCTCGATCACCCCTTGAAAGGGGAATGGACAGATCACCGCGAATGCCACATCGGCGGAGATTTTCTGCTGATTTATCAAGTCAACGAAAATGCAATCAACTTTGTCCGCATAGGCACTCACGCCGAACTGTTCAAATGATCACAGTGCTTGCCGCCTTTAGCAAACCCGGAAACGAAATCGCACGCCCGCCCGGCCACTCGCGGCAATCACTGTATGACATTCCCGAAAGGACGCCAAACCACAACGCCAACAAAAGCCGTTTACCGCGAAAAACCCGGCAGCAACAGATCAGGGATATGGCTCAACATGCAAATGGCCATGACCTATGGGAGGCGGAGCAAAAAGTGGTTGTGAGCAAGATTCCGACGTTGGAGGTTGCGTAAGGATGCAGTGAATAAAATGCACTGTCACCGAAATAGCTGTCACCGAAATCGGATCAGATCTTGTCCTCCCAATTCTGGCCGCCACGGAAGCAGCGCAGAATCTCGACATGGTCTGCCTTGACTTTGAACGCGACGGTGATGCGCTTCTCAAAACCAATAATCCGAACGTTTGGGCGCAGGTCTGTACGGAGGCTTCCCCTTTCGCTGGCAATATCAAAACCAGCTAAAAAAGTCTCAAGCCGATCAGTATAGGCGCTTGCAACAGCGACGCCTGCTGCTTGAGCGATCTGCTTGTAAATCATTGCTATATCGTCGGATGCGTCCGGCGAAATGACAACGCGGCGTTGTTTCACTGCCTGACACGGCGCCTGATGATGTCAAACGCCTCTTTGATGGGGATGCCAAGGGAGGGATTTGCCTCCATTTTGTCATAAGTCTCAACAACCGGTCCCCGAAGCCATGCCTCAATTGCGTCGTCGCGGGCCTTGAGCGTGCGCAATCCTTCGCGCACAACTTCGCTCACAGATGCATAGTCACCGCTGGCAACTTTGGCGTCGACATAGGCCGCATGTTCTTGCGGAAGACTGATTGTGCGTTTGGCGGTAGCAGACATGGAAAACCTCGCTGGTATGAAATAATCATACTCGTGTTCCGCAGCTTCGGCAAGTGTGTCGCGTCACTTCGGCGCTTATTTCTGCGTCAGCGCATGGAATTCTGCGCGTGGTTCACTTGGCAGCAACGGACCAAGTACAAGGCTCAACAGGCAAATGGCCACGAGTCGTGGGAAGCGGAGCGAAAAGTCGATGTGAACAAGATTCCGACGTTGGAGGTTGCGCAAGGGTGCAGTGAATAAAATGCACTGTCACCAAAATTTTGTCACCAAAATTCCCTCACTGGTGTGAAACAGTCATACTTGATAGGCGGGGTTTTTGCGAGTTCGCCAAGCTATTTGTCGCAATGTGGGCAATTTGCTGGCGCAACCATTGAAGCCCCGGATCAGCATCAGCCCTTGCATGCCAAACCAGCCCATAGTGAAAGGGTTTCAAGGCAAGTGGTATTTCAAAGGTCACGCATTCAGCCAAAGTTCGGGCATCGCATAATCTCTGCGGCAGTGATGCGACAAGGTTGGTGTTATGCAAGCACGCGAGATTGGTTACAAAGCCGCTGGTCCGCGCCGCTATTTTCCGCATGCGATGAAGACCAGCAAGAGCGCCGTCGATCTGGTTTGAACCGGGATCGCGCAGTGAGACCACGACATGGGGATACGCCAAATAGTCGTCGAGGCTGACCCCCGGCGTTGCAACTTTACCTGACAAGGCATGGGATTTGGCTATCACACCGACATAACGGTCTTCAAACAACCTCTCCCACCGCCACGGATTTTGGGGCGGCACAGTGCCCCAAAACGAAACATCCACGTCACCCGATTGCAAGTCCGGCAAAGTGGCTTCAGCGAAAGCCACGACATTCAACAAGACACCAGGTGCCACGTTTCGCAACTGCCGCACAAGTGTTGGAATCAACGTCAAGGCCGAATAGTCTGTGGCGGCGATGGTAAAAACCCGCGTACTTGTTTCTGCCATAAAATCAGATGCCACAAACACCAGGTTTGCTTCTGCCAGAATACGCTGAACCGGGCCCACAAGCTGTTGCGCCCGTGCTGTTGGCACCAGACCTGTCTTGCTTCGCAGAAACAGCGGATCATTCAACACATCGCGCAGCCGGTTCAGGGCGTGGCTTACAGCGGGTTGGCTGAGCGCCAAATCCCTTGAAGCCGCAGTGACAGAACCGCTCCGCACCACCGCATCAAAAACCACCAGCAAATTCAGATCAGGCCGACTATTATTCATGTGGTGAATATATCAGATAATCTTAATTCATTAGAAGCATAAAAGAAACCATGGCATTTTCCCTCAAACGCGCACAAAGGGACAGAAAATGCAATCCATCCAAACACTGCTGCAACCCCCCATTCCCTCAATTCCCAAAGTGTTTGGCTGGATTTTGGTCGTGGCGGGCAGCTTTTTTGCCTATATCTACATGTTCAGCCCCGGCACCTTCTTTCCGGGGGTCACCACCAGCACCTATTCGGAACAGTTCGGGCTCTACAGCACCGGCGTTCGCATCTTGGCTGCGGTGCTGGGCATCATCATCGCGCTATGTTTCAACAGCGCTGCCCTGCTGGCCGTCATGCTGGTGATGCGTGTCTTCGTCGAAATGGGCGATGTGATCGTGGGACTGGTGGTCAACCAGGGATCGCCCGATACCAACACCTTTACACTGCTCGCCCTTGCCGCAGTTGAGGTTGTCATGATCGTCTTGTTGGTGAAAGTGCTGAACAAGGCTACAGCCACATTGTGAATTGGTAATCTTCACTCCACACCACGGCAACACCAAAGCTGCCAGTCTTCTCTCGTTCCAATCCCACAGGAGATCGAGAGTCATGAAAACAAAATTCATCCTGGCGTTGACTTGCATTTGTCTGTTGCAAGAACAGGCCCAGGCAAAACAGCCAGCAACCTGCAAAACCATCGACGCCGCCATTTCCGCCAATGAGGAATATGTCGAGGCGATTCTGGCGGCCAATCCTGATGCGCTTGGCAAAACTCGCAAAGACATGACGGCTTTGAACCGTGAACTCGGCACTGCACTCTCGCCCGCAAATGCCAAAGCCTCAGCCACAGCAATCGCTGCACTCGATGCCGCCGCGGCAGCAGGCAATGACCGTGACGCCATGTTGGCGGCCATGCGGAATTATGCGGTGTTGGTGAAGAATTTCAAATCCAGACTGCCGACAAGCCAAAACGTCGCGATGCTGGATCATGCCGGATTCAGCCTGCAGGCCTTGAGTGCTGACGGCGCCCCTGACTGGGTCATGGTCAAAGCCGTGCAAACCGCGCTGGCTGCCGATGTGAAAGCCATCGACGGCCAAATGGAAAAAGGTCCACTCGCCGACCTACTGCACGACACGGTCTCCAGCATCGACGCTGCCATTGCACAATCCGACGCGAAGTGGCTGAATGACTCGGCCCTGATTTTGCTTGATTCCGTTGATCTGGTGGAAGCTGTGGTCAAAAACAAAACGCCAGATGCTTGCCGCTGAGATGTCATGAAACTGTTGCTCATCGAGGACGACCCCGAGATTGCCGCCTACCTTGAAAAAGGCTTGCGGCAGGCGGGGCACGTGGTTGATCTCATTGCGTCTGGCCGCGACGGTTTGTTTCTGGCGACCACTGGCACTTATGACGTGATGGTGATTGACCGCATGTTACCCGAACTTGACGGCCTCTCGGTGTTGCGAACCCTGTGCGCCAGCTCAATTGCAACACCTGTGCTGATGCTCACTGCCCTGGGGCGGGTTGAGCAGCGGGTGGAAGGACTTGAAACCGGGGCCGATGACTATCTGGTGAAGCCCTTTGCCTTCTCTGAGTTTCTGGCCCGCGTCACCGCATTGTCCCGCAGACCCGCCTTGAGCCAAGAACCCACCAGCCTCACCTGTGGTGGCCTGACACTGGATCGCCTGAAGCGCAAAGTTCTTGTTGACGGCCAAGACGTGGAGCTGCAGCCCCGCGAATTTGCCCTTGTTGAAACCTTGCTGTTGCATCAGGGTCAGGTTCTGACCCGCACCATGCTGCTGGAAAAGGTCTGGAACTTTCACTTTGATCCCAAGACCAATATTGTGGAAACCCACATCAGCCGCGTCCGCACCAAATTGGGCCGGGCCAAAGACGTGATCTCCACCAGGCGCGGTGAAGGCTATGTGGCAGAAGAACCAGCCTGAAAGTGCGGGCACCCGCCTTGCCAATACTTATGCCCTGTTGTTCTGTGGCGCAGGCCTGTTGTTGGCCACAATCGCTTTTGGCCTGGCGCGGCAAGTGGTGTCGCACCGCATTGACCAATCCATCACCGATGAAATGGATGCGCTTGCCGGCAATGATGGTTTGGCCAGTTTTATCCCGCCACACATCAGTGGCAGAACTGTTTTTCGCTACGGTCTTTTTGATGAAAACGGTTTGCAAACCGCTGGCGACATATCAGCACTCCCAACATCGGAGGGATGGTCGCAATTTTTGTCCAAAGAATCAGTTCCCGAAGAAACCGCTGACCATTTTCGCAGCTTGAGCAAACGCATCAAAACGGGCTGGCTGGTGGTTGCAACCGATACAGATGATTTGGAAAACATCACCAGTGCGCTGCTTCTGGCCTATGGTGCGACATTGTTGCTGACAGCATTGCTGGCGGTCTTCGGCGGCAAATGGCTGGCCCGCGTTTTTGCCAGCAGGCTGGACCTTCTGGCGGCAACCGCTGATGATATCGCGCAAGGCCACATTCAAAAGCGCATGCCTGTCAGTGCCAAAGCCGATGAGTTTGACCGCCTGTCGCTGGCCCTCAACCACATGCTTGATCGCAATGCCCAATTGCTGGAACAACAGCGCCAGATCACCAATGACATGGCCCATGACCTGCGCATTCCCTTGACTCGTCTACAGCAGAAATTGGAAGCAGGGCAATTGGCCGAAGCACGACGTGACACCAGCGCCATGATGGAGATTGTGGCCAGCCTGCTCCGCATCACGGAGTTGGAAAACGACGGCAGCACGCGGGTCTTGCCAGTCATCAATTTGAAAAACGTGGTGATCCAGGTTGCCGAAGCCTATCGGACGATATTTGAAGAAGGCGAACGGACGCTGATTGTACACATGGGCGGCTCAGCAGCCTTGCGCGGGGATGCCCAGTTGCTTGCGCAACTTCTGTCCAATCTACTTGAAAACATTCTGCACCACACACCTGCTGGAAGTACGGCGTGGTTAAGTGTCGAAGTCTCCGAAGCAGGATCAGTGTTGAATGTTGCCGATGATGGACCTGGTGTTCCGGATCAGGAAACTGAAAACATCTTCACCCGTTTTCGTCGCCTGCAAAGCAACCGCGCCACAAAAGGCCACGGCCTTGGCCTCAGTCTGGTCAAGGCCATTGCAACTTATCATCATGCCAGCTGTATCGCGCGCAATCTAAAACCGGGTTTGCAAATCACCTTGCGGTTTCCGAAACTGGGCTGATCTCCACCGGAAAACCAAAAAGCGCACCCCTATCCAGCATTGCTGACAGATCAGGATGCGCCCCCTTGGGAGGAACTACTTCGGCAATGACCTTACTTGAAAGTCTTCACCCGGGCCATGTGGCCCAATTGGTAACGCTTTATACCCATGTCGGCCAAATCCTTGTCCGACAGGTTTTCGATCTCACGGCGCTGGGCTTCGCAGCTTTTTCGTTGTGCCCGGCGCTCAAGCAAGCGACCGAAGACGGAAAAGCTTGACATCAGCCTGCCGCCTGACGGGCAATCTGCTTGATATTGCCTGGCGCGATGCCAAGGTCATCAAGTTCGCGAAGGCTCAGGCCTTGCAGTTCACTGACAGTGCGGCTGTAACGCTTCCAGGTGGCAAAGCGGGTTTTCAATGTTTCAAACATGACAATGTCCTTTCGGAGAAAATGGGGTTAGCGGACGGCGTCGCGGGCGATGCGGCTGATATCCGAACGCATGATGCCGAGGTCGGCCAACTCGCGGTTCGACAGAGCGGTGAGCTCGGATACGGTGCGGTTGTAACGCTTCCAGGTGGTGATGCGGCTTTTGAGTACTTCAAACATGTTGTATTCCTTTTCATTAAGTTTCGTACCGGACGAATTTCCGGGGTGGTTTTCATTTCTTTCGACAGACGAAATATATGTGCGATGCAACATAAACAGCAATGCATATTTTGCATGTCTACAATTCACTTGTCTAACTAATTGATTTACTAAAAATTAACAACACAACGTCAGCCAAAGAGTTCCGTTGTGAGGGCATTTATCTACAAATTTACGACAAATGCGCAACAAACATGAGTTATTTCGCCTAAATACTGCCTAAGATATCACAATTGTGCATATCATTTTGGCAGTTCTCACTGCACTGCAGCAAGAATGCTGCAATTTTGGACGTGTCTAACGCATCATGCTGAAATCGACACAAGGGTTGAATTAACCCGGCATTAGGCATGCGACTTGCCCAAATATTTACGTTACCGCCCTAGTCTGCAATCTCAAGTGGGGTTGGTGGCACACCCATGGGCAGCATTTTGCGCCAGTTGCCACACTGTGTTTGGAGGCGTTATTGTCAGCATTGTCGGATTCTCGCGAGCATTCAGAATCACCAGACAACCATGGTGCTTCGTTTGAAGGCTTTTCGTTGGAGGACGAAGCATCCAAGAGCAGCCAACAAGCCTTTCTCGTGGGAATGGCAGCTGGCGCTCCATCGGTATCGCAAACTCCTGGCGCACCCGCTTGTTGGACTCCCATGCAACAGCCTGCGGACTTCGGCCCGCCGGAATTCAAGTTGGACATCGCAGGACAAAACAAGGCCCAGGATGCCGCCGCAGCCGTCACCTATCACTGGCACATCCCGAGTGACAGAATGGCATGGAGTGGCAATGCGCCAACCCTGCTCGGTGTGTCACCTGTATGCCTTGCCACCGGCAAGGCCTTTGCCGGCCTTCTCGACAACCAGAATTTCACCAGTCGTTACGATGCCGTCATGCGCACCAAATCGATTGATGCAGGTGAGGGTGTGGGTTTTGAAATCGAATACATGTTGCGGCCCCATGGACGCGACACTGACCCAACATTGTGGGTGGAAGACACAGGGAAATGGTTTGCCGACGCCAAGGGCAATCCTGCGGATGTCTATGGCATCATGCGCAAAGCCAACGATCGCCACAGCCGCGACCAACACATGAACTTTCTCAGCAATTGTGATCCGCTCACCGGCATGATGAACCGCAACCGCATGCAGGATGCACTCGGCGAGGCAATTACTGTGGCGGTATCGGAAAAATCACCCGGTGCCTTTGCCATACTTGCCATCAACAATCTCGATGTGATGAATGAAGCCTATGGCTTCGAAGTTGCCGACGAAGTGGTAGTTGCCCTGGGCCAGCGGTTGCGCCAGGTGATGCGGCTGGGTGACGGCATTGCCCGCTATTCCGGCAGCAAGTTTGGCATTATCCTCAACAGTTGCAGGCCGGAGGAATTGAATTTTGCCCTTGAGCGCTTCATGCGCGCGGTGCGCGACAGTGTAATTGAAACCAAGCACGGTCCGGTCTGGGCCCTGCTCAGCATTGGTGCGGTCAGTCTGCCGGCCTTGGGTGATACGGCGGCCAAGGCCATTGCCCATGCCGAGGAAGCCTTGTGCGAATCCTTTCGCCTGCCCTCCGATGGCTACGTGGTCTACACATCGTCGGAGGATCGCCAAACCCAGCGTCTGCTGAATGCCCGTTGTGCCACCGAAATTGTCGAGTGTTTGCAGAATGGGCTGTTCAAGCTGGCTTACCAGCCGATTTGCGATGCGACGACCGGCGAACTGGTCCTGCACGAAGCCCTGTTGCGCATGGCCGACAACACCGGCGCCATGATCACAGCGGCACATCTGGTGCCAATTGCCGAGCGGCTGGGTCTCATCCGGCTGATTGACCGGGCTGTCCTGCAAATGGCCCTGTCGACCTTGCAGGTCTATCCGGAAGCCAGACTATCGGTGAATGTTTCGGCTACAACTGCCAATGATCCGCGATGGAATGTCCAGCTCATCGAGATGATTGCTGCGGCCCGTGAATTGGCGCCGCGCCTGGTCATTGAACTAACTGAAACCTCGGAACTGGGCGACCTTGACACTTCCCATACCTTCCTGACAGCCTTGCAAAGTCATGGTTGCGGTGTGGCGCTGGATGATTTCGGCGCAGGCTATACATCCTATCGCAATCTCATGCAGCTGCCACTCACCATGATCAAACTCGATGGCAGTTTCTGTGTCGATATTGCCCTAAAGTCCGACAACCAGATTTTCGTCAAAAGCATGGTCAATCTCACCCGTTCCTTTGGGCTGAAACTGGTGGCGGAGTGGGTTGAGAACGAACCCGATGCCCAGATGTTGCGCAGTCTCGGTGTTGACTATTTGCAGGGCAATCACTTTGGCGAAGCTACGGTTGAAGCGCCTTGGGCAGTCAGATCGCAATCATCTTTTGCAATCGAAGACAGTGCCGCGGCAGACAGCCACAGCTCACAACCAGAACTTCACCGCGATGAGTTTGCGGAAATCTCGATCCCACAAGACGCACGGATCGCATTGCCCCGCGAAGAGATGCTGGAGAAGCAAGCAGAAACCGATGATGTGAAATTGCAAGACGCGACCGACGCAAATCTGGGGCTGCTGAATTCAATTCTGGCAGAATTTTCAGCTGCCCTGATGCCGCAAAACCAAGAACCTGCGGCAGCCAAACTGGCGTCTTGACTCGGGGTCAGTTGCGGTTGAGGGCCTCCAGTTTTTGCTGCATTGCCGCCATCTGTTCCTTCAGGGTTTGCAGGTCATCACGGCTTGCAGCACTACGCTCAGGATTTGTTGGCTTGCTGGCGGCGGCTGCTGCGGGTGCGAATGGATTGACAAAACCCGGCGGCATGACGCCTCCCAAACCACCTCCAAGACCGCTGGCAATGCCACCGCCAAACGGTGTGAACATCTTGAGCGAGTCCTGAAACAGCTGCATGTTGCGTTTGGCGGTTTCTTCAATCAGCTTGAAAGCGTCCCCACCAGCCGCCGCACCCATTTGTTGGCGCAATTTGTCCTGTTCCTGGGCCAGATTGCCCATGGAGAACTCCAGAAAACCTGGCACCATGCCTTGCATGCTGTCGCCATAAAAGCGGATGAGTTGGCGCAGAAAATTGACCGGCAGCAGTGTGTTGCCGTCCTTGCCCTCTTCTTCAAAAATAATCTGGGTGAGAACCGACCGGGTGATTTCTTCGCCTGACTTTGCATCATAAACCACAAAATCCACGCCTTCCTTCACCATCTTGGCCAAGTCTTCGAGTGTGACATAGGTTGATGTCGCCGTATTATAAAGGCGGCGATTGGCATATTTCTTGATGACGGTGGCGTTGCGGCCCTTTTCATTCACCTTGTCCTGGTTTGGACCCGCATTTTGTGGATGACCTTGTTCTTCACTCACCGCAACACTCCCTTGAACTGCAACACATCCCAAACAGTGCAGATGCAAAAACCTGCTCCCCGCACCGCACAATTGCAAGGGCAAAAATTTCCAAATTGACGCCACGGCTTCATAACGCATTGCAACATGCCGGGGCTTTCTGCCATAACAGGCGAAATCACCCCACCAAAACCACCATGGGAGACTGTCATGTCCACTGATGTCGTTATCATATCCGCCGCCCGCACGCCTGTCGGATCTTTCAATGGGGCGCTGGCCTCGCAAACCGCTTCCCAGCTTGGCACCATTGCCCTGAAAGCCGCCATCGAACGGGCTGGCATCACCCCTGATGAGGTGAACGAAGTGATATTGGGTCAGGTGCTGACCGCAGCCCAAGGCCAGAACCCCGCCCGTCAGGCCGCCATTCATGCGGGCGTTCCCAACACGGCAACTGCCTGGGGCCTTAACCAGGTCTGCGGCTCCGGGCTTCGTGCCGTGGCCTTGGGCATGCAGCAGATCGCCTCGGGAGATGTGCGGATCGTGGCAGCAGGTGGCCAGGAATCCATGAGCAAATCCACCCATGCCGCCCATCTGCGTGACGGTGTCAAAATGGGCGACTGGAGCTTCATCGACACCATGATCCGGGATGGCCTGTGGGATGCCTTCCACGGCTATCACATGGGCACCACGGCCGAGAATGTTGCCAAGCAATGGCAGATCACCCGGGATGAGCAGGACGCCTTTGCCGTCGCCTCGCAAAACAAGGCTGAAGCGGCGCAGACTGCTGGCAAGTTCCGCGATGAAATTTGCGCCGTGACAATTGCAGGCCGCAAGGGCGATGTGATCGTTGCCGACGATGAATACATCAAGAAGGGTGTGACCCTCGATGGCGTGCAAAAACTCCGTCCCGCCTTTTCCAAGGATGGCACGGTGACTGCTGCCAATGCTTCCGGCATCAACGATGGTGCAGCTGTGTTGATTTTGATGTCGGCAGCTGAAGCCGCAAAACGCGGCCTCAGCCCGCTTGCCCGCATTGCCTCATGGGCCACGGCTGGTGTTGATCCCGCGCTCATGGGTTCAGGACCAATTCCTGCTTCAAGACTTGCACTTCAAAAAGCTGGCTGGAAAGCTGCTGATCTTGACCTCGTAGAAGCCAACGAAGCCTTCGCCGCGCAAGCCTGTGCCGTCAACAAGGACATGGGCTGGGATACCGCGAAGGTCAACGTCAACGGCGGCGCCATCGCCATCGGCCACCCGATTGGTGCCTCAGGAGCGCGTGTGTTGATTACGTTGTTGCATGAGATGAAACGGTCAGGCGCCAAAAAGGGCCTGACGACTTTGTGCATAGGCGGCGGCATGGGCATTGCCATGTGTGTGGAGCGGTAAGTCGCTCGTCATTTCAAGCTGCCGTAGCCAACCGTCGCGGCAGCTTTTGAATGATTTTGCCTGCTTCGATTTCTGCCACGCCCAGATCGTGGGCACTTTGCAGATTGAGCCAGAACAGTGGGCTGGTGCCAAACCAATGGCCTAAACGCAATGCCGTATCCCCCGTGATTCCGCGCTTGCCTTTGATGACTTGCGTGATTCTGTTGGCCGGAACCTTGACTTGACGTGCGAGTTCAGTTGGCGAGACGCCAAGTTCCAGAAGTTCGTCAGCTAAAATTTCACCGGGGTGAATTACGGGTCGTGCCATGGTTTGTTCTTTCCTAATGATGATAATCAATAATTTCGACGTTGAATATTGCATTACGAGGTCAATTGAAATCAATACCAAGTACTTCGTCATTCCAGCCAAGCGTAGCCCTTGCGGAGCCCGAGCTGGAACCCCGCTTTCTTTCAGCACGTTCAACTTTTCGTAGCCAAAGCAGGCTTCCAAATCTTCCACGATAGGGCGGGCAGGAACAGCATTATCTGGATTTAAAGGTAAACGGCTTCTTTACCGGGACTCATCGATAATGTAGGCTTGGAGCGACGGCTCCAGAGGAGGGCCGCCAAATGCCGAAAGTTACAATAACAGTTCAGGCACCTGCTGAGCATCCGGATGTCTTGGACATCCGCGATGCAATGCAACAAATATTGGATTTTTTTGAAATGCTTTCCGGTGATGACGACCGTGACACGTTTGCGTGGAACATCACATATGCAGCCACCAACAGCCCCCTCACAGCCGAAGCCGAAGCCGTATCCATCAAAAGCGATGTAGATATTACCCCTATCGCAAACGCTCGGATTTTCGAAACATCTAGATATCTTTCCGATTTGCGCGACGGTGCACGGCCAAGCAGAAACTTGACGAAGCGGCGGCGGACGGCAGCAAGAAAAGTATTCACAAGAAATACCCAGACAGTAGGAAAGACAACGGTTCGGTTCAGTTTACCAACAGCTCCCGAAGTCATCCTGACCCCATCCACTGCCCAGGCATCGCTCACTGCCTCTCAACTTGAAGAATTGCCTGATGTAAAATATCTCGCCGACGACAGAGAGCGCCAAGAATACGGTTCGGTTGAAGGACGTATTGTGGATGTAAGCAGTGACTATAACCATCCTGCCATCCGAATCGAGGAACGCAAGTCCGGTCGTGAAATCAATTGTAGAGTTGGTCAAGAGGTCATTGATGCGATTGCAAACGCGACTTCTTTGAAAGACGTTTGGGAGCACCGCCGTGTTAGAGTGAGAGGGCTAATTTCGTTCGATGTCTCCGGCCAAGTTACGCGTGTGTACGCAAAGTCGGTTACTCCCATAGTGCCTCGGTCCATGACACTTAGTGTCTGACCGAAAAAGAAGTTGGGTGATATCAATCATTTGTGATTCAATCGGTGTTGCGAAGCATCGATGGAGTTTCACATGTGGACAGCTACCACCCGCAAGCAGTTTGCCAGAGGTGATCTGCTTTTGCCAAG
>JANOXA010000091.1:0-17537 GCA_031418195.1 Hyphomicrobiales bacterium
CAAATGCTGCGTCTCCTCGACAGCCTGACGCCGCTCGTCATCTGTCCAGCGACGACGCGTCTCAACAACGATATGATCTCTCGAGATATGTCCAGACATAGGCACAGAACCATTTGAGAGACGACAAAATCACCGTCTCAATCACGTTCCTTCAATCCCATCCGCCAACACCAAACAAGGCGGGTGTGACCGGACGCTTACCATTGGGTTGAAGTGTCAAATGGCCAAATCAAACAAGACGGCGGACTTGTGCAGCTAAGCGTCTCGACACCGGTGCCATTAATAAGTGGAGATGATCTGTACGGCGAGTACGAACTAACAATTGCCAAATAGTCTCATTGAAATACGAAACGGGACGCATCCCTTTTCCCGTTACGTCACAATCACTCAGCCTTCAGCCCTTTCACATGGCTCACGTCAACTTCGCGCTCCGCGTGCCAAGCGTCATAGGCGGCTTGCATGTGCAACCATGTGCCAACGCCTCCACCAAACATCTTGCCGATCAAGGCGGCAACATTTGGCGAGAGGGGTTTCCTCTCTGCCAGAATATCATAAAGATGCTGGCGGAAAATGCCCAAGCGTTGCGCAATTTCAGCCTTTGGCATTTTGAAGTCATCAAGAATATCGACGAGAACCGCACCCGGATGCGATGGGCAACGGTCGGGATTGCGAATGGCTTTAAATGTAGGCATTGGTATTTTCCTCAATGAAACTTGGATCAACACTCACCGAAACAAATCAGCGTGGGTTCCGGTTGCGGCTAGTTCGATGAATTCCCCATCAATCTTGTAAATCAACAACCAGTCCGGCTCCACATGGCATTCCCAATAGCCAAAATAGTTGCCCTTGAGCTTGTGCGGCTTGCATCGTTCAGGAAGCGCTGCATCGACAGCCAGCATTCGGATGACGTCATGCAACTTTTCGAGATTCAAGTGTCGCTTTGCTGCCAGCTTATAGTCCCGCTTGAAACGATTGGAATAGATGATCTCTTTCATGCCCTGCGCGTCAAGAGTTCAGATCAGCAATCAGTTTATCAACCGTTTTGAATTTTTTCGCCGTGGTACGGTAGTTCGGATCTTGAAGTTCGCGCATCGCTGCCAACGTCTCGTCATTGGGAACTTTCAATTCCAATGGAATGCCGCGTTGCCGGACCATTTGGGTGTAAAACAAGGTAATCGCGGTCGTCGCGTTGATGCCCAGTGAGGCCAGGATTTTATCTGCCTGCTTCTTCAATTTTGGCTCCATGCGCGCTTGCACGGTTACAGTTTTGGACATGGCGCAACCTTTCAATTCTTGGTATATTAAATGTAGTACAATTGCACTACAAGTCAAGTTGCAACATTTGGCAGATGATGGCGATGACGCCCTTTGTTCTACACCATCCCCGCCACAATCTTCTCCGCCACCATCATAATCGGTGCTTGGATATTGGCTGTCGGCACGCGGGGCATGATGCTGCCGTCTATGACGCGTAGATTCTCTACCCCGTGGACGCGGCCTTCGCCATCCGTCACGGCCATGTTGTCGGTGCCCATACGGCAGGTCCCGGCGGGGTGGTGTTCGGTGTTGGCGTTGTTGCGCAGCCAGCGGGTGATACCCTCATCACTGGCACCTTCAAGATCAGGATCAAGTGAGGCGGAGCGGAATTCGTCCCACGGCTTTTGTGCGGCCATCTCGCGCGTGCGTTTGATGCCATCCACCATCTCCTTCACGTCGCGCGTGTCATCCAGATAGTTGAAATGAATGGCGGGATGGGCTTTCGGGTCTGCTGATTTCAAGCGAATGCGGCCACGGCTATAGGGGCGCATTTGACTTACGAAATATTGGAAACCATCTCCCAGCACCACTTTGCCATCCTGAAAATCCGCGAGGAAGCCCAAGAATTCGTGCTGCATGTTGATATAAGGTGCGCCAGAACCGCCATCGAAAAAAGCACCAACTTCAAAGAAGTTTGATGCGCCAAGTCCGCGTTTGAACAACAGCCATTCAAGACCTATACGAGCGCGACCTATCAGGCCCAGTTGGTTCTTGATTGAGACTGGTTTGTTACATGCGTAGCGCAACGGGGCAACGATATGGTCTTGCAGGTTTTCACCTACGCCGGGCAAATCATGCGCCACCGTGATATTGTGTTCGCGCAAATGATCAGCAGGCCCAATACCAGAGAGCATCAACATCTGCGGTGACGCGATTGTGCCTGTGCTGAGAATGACTTCACGCCTCGCCTCTATCACCGAAGTTGTGCCACCGATCACACACTCCACGCCGACAGCCTTTGTGCCATTGAGACATAGCTTGTTCACAAAAACATCGGTCTTGATTGTAAGATTGGAGCGGTATTTGACGGGCTTGAGATAGGCCTCGGCAGCGCTACAGCGAACGCCATTTCGGATATTGGCTTGTGTCAGATGTGTGCCTTCTTGCAACCTGCTATTATAGTCCTTGGCCTGTTGCAGTCCCCACGCTTCTCCTGCCCGCAAAAAACGATCACAGAAAACATGGTCGCCCTTGCTCTCGATAATGCTCATTGGGCCATCATGGCCGCGTGTCGGTGAAGCAGAACCGTGATAGGTTTCCAGTTTTTTGAAATACGGCAGGCAGTCCGCATAGGACCAGCCCTTGATGCCAAAATCCTTCCAGCCATCATAATCCTGGGGATTACCATGAACCCACACCATGCCATTGATCGCTGAACTTCCGCCCAACCCACGTCCGCGGGCTTGACCCAAGCGGCGATTGTTCAAGTGGGGTTCTGGCTCGCTCGTATAACGCCAGTTGTATATCTTGCTTTCGATGGGAAAGGTCAAAGCCGCTGGCATTCTAATCGTCAGCGCATTGGCAACCGGGCCCGCTTCCAGCAGGCACACCGTCACATTTTTTTGCGCCGACAGTCGGTTCGCCAGAACACAACCGGCAGAGCCTGCACCGACGATTACATAATCAAAACTGGCCATGTCAGATGATACCTGTGATTTTGGTGGCATTGAGGAAATTGCCAGCAATGAATCCACGCGCCTCTGCCAGCGGAATTTGAAGTAGCTGTATGAAAATCGCCTCCATCAAGGGGTTCAGAGGCAAGGCCACGTCGGGGTAGGTGAAAACACCAAAGCCATCTGCCTCCGGCGGTGCCGAAGCCAACGGAGCTACGGCGACAACTTTACCGCCCAACGACGTGATTTTCTTGATCAGGGCCATATCGATGTCGCGCGTTTTGAGATCGCCAAGGAAGATCACCATCTGGAATCCGGGTCGCACCAGTTCAATCGGTCCATGCCGGAATTGCCCACCGGACAATGCTGTGCACTGGAGTTTTGCGGCTTCCTGGGTCAACAAAGCTGCCGTCTGAGCCGAGCCAAGGCTTTTGCCACGACCTACAAAAATAAGCGGCGCTTGTGGGTCGATATAGGCCATGATGTCAGCAAGTCTTGGCTGCCAATCTTTTAACATAAGGCCACAAGCATCGGCAGATTGTGCAATGTCCTTGCAGGCTTGTGGCAAACCTCCCCGCAATGCTGCGCCGATGAGATGCAAACAGGCAAAACCGCCAGTATAAGATTTGCTGGACACCGTCATTTCCGGCCCTGCCATGGAGGCGAAGCGGATATCGGCCCAATTCGCGAGGCTGTTCCCAAGTTGATTGGTGACCGAGACAACTGATGCCGGCCTGATCCCCGGCAGTTTCGTCAGCTCAACTATCTCGCCGCTCTCGCCGGACTGGGAAACCGCAATCATCAGACTGCGACGGCTGATCATGTCCGGCATCTGCTGCACCAATTCAGACGAGTCAATCAAACACACGGGCACCGTCAGGGATTGTGTGAGTTGAAGATAGAGCGGGTAAGAGCCGTGCAACGAGCCACCCATGCCCGTCAAAATCACGCGATCAAAATCACCCTCGCACAAGCGTGATGCCAGTTCCTGGAGATCTTCCAAAGTGTCTTTGCCAGGGCCTCGTGCCATTGCGGTAAGCATAGTCGGTTGTTCCAGAATTTCATCGAGATATGACGCTGTCATGTTGAAACCCGTTCATTGTGTTGATGGGGAAAGCAAAGTGCTGCGGCACCAACAAGACCGGCCTTGCTGCCGAGTTTCGCTTGCAGAATTGTGGCCTTGTCGGCGTAAGCTTTCATGGCAAGTCGCGTCACAGACTTTCGTATCGGGATGAGAAGGTCTTCACCTGCCGCACTCACACCACCGGCAAAGGCTATTCTATCTGGTGCGAAAATATGCATCCACGTCACCAGCGCAGCGCCAATAAACTGCGCTGTCTCTTCAACGATGCGGACGCATTCAATATCTCCGCTGCGAGCGGACTCAAACAAAGCACCGAGTCCTGCATCGCTAATGTTAGATCGCACTGCGTCGTAGCGATTTTGCAAGGCCAACGCAGAGGCAACAGATTCCAAACATCCGTGACAACCATGTCGACAGGTGCGCTTTCCAGTTGGATCAACAATCACATGGCCTATGTCGCCCATGGTGCCGTTGGCGGTGTGAACCGGTTTTCCATTTTCAATGAAACCCACGCCAATGCCGGTGCCGAGGGCGACAGTAAGAAAACGGTCGCTGCCCTGCCCTACACCGAAGCGGTGTTCAGAAAGCGCAGCCAGTGTTGCATCATTTTCGATGAACACTTTGGAGCCAGACTTTTGGCGAATGTAGTCAACAATCGGAAATTCATCCAGGCAGGGAACATTGCCGAACCTCGTCGTTCCCAATTCAAAATCAATGTGCCCCGGCAATCCTATGCCAATGCCACAGAGCTTTTCCATTCCCAACGACCTTTGCAGTTTCTCAGCAGTTGCCAAATATCGGTCAATGAGAACCGGGGCAATCACGCGCTGATCGCTGGTGACAACATCCTCTGCGAGTACGAGTCCAGCGGGCGAAACAATTCCGATTTTGGCCGATCCACCCCCCACATCAATGCCCAATGCTGGAAGAGATTGTGACATGGCAACGCTCAAGAAATCTTGTGGCGGCGGACGGTCAACGCGAAACCATCACCGCGATAAACTGAACGCACATATTCGAGCACCTCATCCTGCTCACTTGATGTCACACGCCACGCCACAACGACAGGCGCTCCCACTTTGATGTCGAGATGTTCGGCGATGGCCTCATCGGCAACAGCGGGTTCAATTGCAGCATCAGCCCAGGCTGGCTCATATCCCCAAAGGTGCCGCATGGTTGCATAGAGCGAGCCATTTTCCACATCGGCCCTTGCAATACCAGGATAGGTTTCGATATCGAGGTAAGTCTCTTCGTACGCGACTGGCCTGTCATCGACACATCGCACACGTGTCAGACAATGATAGGCCTTGCCCCTCGAAGGTACCTTTGTGAGGTGGATTTTCATACCTTCTGGCAAGCTCGAAACTTTTACAAAGCCTACGAAACGAGAACTTGGACTGGAGCCCGCATTCTGAACTTCAGCTGTGAAACTTCCGAAACCCGTGACGCCACCGATGTGTTGAGAACGTGGATAGGAACCACGGCCCTTCTCGCGATAGATCAACCCTTTTCGGTGGAGTTCGTCCAGCGCCTGCCGCACTGTGACACGCGAAACCTTGAATTCTGCCGCGAGTTCATTTTCCGAGGGCAAAGCAGTTCTCTCACTTCGGGAGCGGCTGCTCTGCATGTCACGTTCCAAAAGTTCAGCAACTTGTCGGTAAACCGGAGAAGCACTTAATTTTTGAACAAACCGCCGCGTCTTACTGGCCGAAGTGGTTTCCATTCGTGGCCTCCATATCAAATAGCCATTCATGTATACTTGTCTTAACAAGTTGTCAACAATTCCATTGGTTTGCGAATTTTCGCTGGGTGCAGGATCACCTTTTTAATGTCCATGAGAGGGCAAAACTGCATTGAATAGCACTGCGTTGCATTGCCTATAGCGGTTCCTCTGTTGTTTGAATCGGTTTTGTTGCCAAATCAGTCTGGTTTGTGATTCAACATGGCTGCTGGCGAGGAGGCCAGATAGCGATGCCACGACCTCATTCCATGGATCTACGTGAGCGGATTGCGGAAGCCGTGCATTCCGGCATGTCGCGGCAGGCTGCCGCCAAGCGCCTTTCGGTGGCCGCTTCGACGGCAATCAAACTGATACAGGCCGAAGCACAGACAGGGAGCCTTTCGCCAAAGAAGATGGGAGGTTACCGGCAGGCGATCCTTGCACCGCATGAGGAAGCGCTGCGGGCGCTGGTGAAGGAAACACCCGACGCCACCTTGGCCGAACTGGGTGAGAGCCTGCGCAAGAAGAAGATCAAGGTCGGACGCTCGGCTTTGGCGGCGTATCTTTCCAGGATTGGCCTCAGCTTTAAAAAAAAGCCTGCACGCCAGCGAGCAGGATAGGCCCGACGTTGCTGAGGCGCGCAAAGCCCACATTGCGGAACAACCCAATATGGACACAGCCAAGCTATTGTTCATTGACGAGACGGCTGTCGCCACCAACCTCATCAGGACCTATGGGCGATCTCCGAAGGGCCAGCGCCTTGTCGATAAAACCCCGCATGGCCAGTGGAAAATTGTCACATGCATTGCCGCAATGGATGCTGTCGGCATGAGAGCACTCGGCACTTTCGCAGGTGCCATGAACGGCGAATTGTTCCGGGCTTGGGTTGAGCAAATCCTCGTTCCCAGCTTGAAGCCCGGCGACATTGTCATCTGGGACAATCTGCCGACCCACAAGAACCAGGCCGCACGCGTGGCAATCGAAGCGGCTGGGGCGAGCATCAAGCCGCTGCCTTCGTACAGCCCCGATCTCAACCCAATCGAAAAAGCATTCTCCAAACTCAAGGCAAGACTGCGGAAGGCAAAACCCCGCACATACAAAGCCATCAACCGCTGCATTGCTAAAATCTGCAAAACCTTCTCGATCCAAGAATGCTTGAACTACTTCAAAAGCTGTGGCTACTCCAAATAACCCGGAACCGCTCTAGGCCACCTGTTCGACTGCAAGATCACAAAGGTCACGTGATCATCTATCGCGTCGATGACGGATATGTCGCCATCGTTCGTGTGCTTTCGCGATTCCAGAATTGGCAGGACGAAGCTTGATTTGGCAAGGCCGTACCTGCAAGTTGCTTTGCGCTGGGTTGGCAGTTACGGGATCAATTGTCAGGTCGCAGGCCGTTGGCGTTCGTAGACCAGTGTGCCGTTGTCGTTGTAGTTTGTTGCTGTCACCAGACGAAAACCCAGTTTGCCTGCCAGTTTGAGCGACGCCAGGTTTTCTGGTGCGATAATGCATGAGGTGAAATCCGCTGCGAGATTTTGGTCGCCCCAAGCTTGAATGACCCTGGTGCTTTCGAAGGCATAGCCCTTGTTGTGATGCTGGGGGAACATGGCCCAGCCGAGTTCCGGCTTGCCTTGCAACGACGGTGTGATAGCGCGCTTGAAATCGCCATAGCCCATTTGGCCGATCAGTGCGCCACCAGCTTTCTCAATCGCTACCCAATAGCCATAGCCCAAAAGTTGCCATTGGCCTGCGTGGCGCAAGATGGCGCTCCAGGTTTCTTCGGGCAGTGAAGCACGACCCGTGATGAATTTGTAAACCACGGGATCGCACCACAGCTTTTGCAACACTGGAAAATCCTCAGGATGCATGGCCCGCAAGGTGAGTCGTTCAGTTTGGAGAATTGGTGCCTCAGGCATAAGCGACGCGCCGGCGGGGCCGAACGGCCTGACGCGGCGGCTTGTCATCAAACAGCTCAGCCAATTTATCTGTCAAGGCACCGCCCAGTTCCTCGGCATCAACAATGGTGACGGCTCGCTTGTAATAGCGCGTCACATCATGGCCGATGCCGATGGCGATCAGCTCGATGGGAGATTTGCCTTCAATGTCGGTGATGACCTGGCGCAGATGTCGTTCAAGATAATTGCCGGAATTCACCGAAAGGGTTGAATCATCGACCGGTGCGCCATCGGATATCACCATCAGGATGCGGCGTTGTTCGCGACGGCCCAACAACCGATTGTGGGCCCAGATCAGGGCTTCGCCGTCGATGTTTTCCTTGAGCAGGCCCTCGCGCATCATCAGGCCCAAATTCTTGCGGGCCCGCCGCCAAGGTTCATCAGCTGACTTGTAGATGATATGGCGAAGGTCGTTGAGCCTTCCGGGGTTGGCAGGTTTGCCAGCGCCCAACCACTTCTCACGGGCTTGCCCGCCTTTCCATGCACGGGTGGTGAAACCCAGGATTTCAGCTTTTACGTTGCAGCGCTCCAAAGTGCGGGCGAGAATATCGGCACAGGTTGCGGCAACACTGATCGGGCGACCGCGCATGGAACCTGAATTGTCGATCAGCAGCGTCACCACAGTGTCGCGGAAATTGGTGTCCTTTTCCATTTTGAAGGAGAGTGGGTGCATGGGGTCGATGACGACGCGCATCAATTTCGCAGAATCCAGCATGCCCTCTTCAAGATCGAATTCCCACGAGCGGTTTTGTTGCGCCATCAGGCGGCGCTGCAAGCGGTTGGCAAGCCGAGCGACAACGCCTTGCATATTGGCCAGCTGCTTGTCGAGATAGGCCCTGAGCCTGGTCAACTCCTCGTCGTCGCAGAGGTCTGCGGCCACAACCACTTCATCGAAACTGCTGGCATAGACCTTGTAGAAATCAGAAGCGGCGGCATTGGAAAATGGCAATTGCGGCTTGAAGGGTTCTTCGCCGTCTGTATCCTGCTCAACTTCCTGATCGTCGGGCTGGTCATCGGTGTCGATGGAGCGGGCTTCCATTTCGGCGGATTCAGTTTCGCCTTCGGCTTCCTGCATGTCGTCAGAGGATTGCTGTTCGCTCTGTTCTTCCTGTCCCTCAGGCGTTTCATTGCGCTCGCCGGAGTCATCCTCGGCGTCGTTCTCCTCATTCTCTTCGCCTTCGTCGGGGTCCTGGCCAAGCTCGTCGCCCATATCGAGGGCGGCGATCAAATCGCGGGACAATTTGGCAAAGCGCTGCTGGTCGGTGAGAGCCGTCGACAGGCTTGAAAGATTTCGTGCAGCTTTTTCCTCAACCCAAGGGCGCCAGAGATCGACATAGGCCTTGGCGGCGGGAGGTGGTGCCAAACCCGTAAGTCGCTCACGCAGAATCAGGCCCACAGCTTCCTCAAGCGGTGTGTCGCGGCGGTTGGTCGAGCGGTTGACGACGGTGCGCGAATAACGGTCATCCAGCATGGCCGAGAGATTGATGGCAACGCCCGGCATGGCATTGCTGCCGATGGCTTCGATTCTCGCTTGTTCAACCGCTTCGAAAACTGCGCGGGCATTTTTGCCTTCGGGCTGATAGCGCGAATGCACATCGTCACGGTGGTTGGCAAGGCGCAGGGAAAAACTGTCGGCAAGACCGCGGGTTACGGCAATTTCCTTCAAGGTGGTATTGGCGTTGACCTGTGGCAACCGGGCCTTGTGGCCTGTGAGGATAGGCTGGTCGTTGCCAAAACTTACGGCCAAGTCCGGGTCAAGCGCCATGGTTTTCATGGCGGTGCCAAGCACCCCCTTGAAACGTTCAGCCCGGTCATCTTTTGCCGAAGCCATGATTGCCTACGCAATGGCGATGCGGGCAGCCGACTCGGGCAATTCCTCGCCAAAGCAGCGTTGGTAAAACTCGGCAATCACCGGGCGTTCCAGCTCATCACATTTGTTGAGGAAAGTCAGGCGGAACGCAAAACCCAGATCGCCAAAGATTTCCATGTTCTGAGCCCAGGTGATCACGGTGCGCGGGCTCATGACGGTAGAGACATCCCCCTGCATGAAGGCATTGCGTGTGAGATCGGCGACCCGCACCATATTGGCGATGGTCTTTTTGTCTTTTTCGCCGTTGAATGAGGGAACTTTCGAGAGAACGATTTTGCATTCGTCGGCATGGGGCAGATAATTCAGGGCGGTGACAATTGACCAGCGGTCCATCTGGGCTTGGTTGATCTGCTGGGTGCCATGGTAAAGCCCTGTCGTGTCGCCAAGGCCCACGGTGTTTGCCGTGGCAAACAGGCGAAAAGCCGGATTGGGCCTGATAACGCGGGACTGGTCGAGCAGTGTCAACTTGCCCGACGATTCGAGAATGCGCTGGATGACAAACATCACATCGGGACGGCCGGCATCATATTCGTCAAACACCAGTGCCACATTGTGCTGGTAGGACCAAGGCAATATGCCCTCGCGGAATTCGGTGATCTGCATGCCGTCCTTGACGACAATTGCATCCTTGCCGATGAGATCAATACGTGAGATATGGCTGTCAAGGTTGATGCGGATGCAAGGCCAGTTGAGGCGTGCCGCAACTTGTTCAATGTGCGTGGATTTGCCCGTGCCATGATAGCCGGTGACCATGACGCGGCGGTTGTGGGCAAAGCCCGCCAGAATGGCCAGTGTGGTTTCCTTGTTGAACAAATAGTCAGGATCTAGATCAGGCACATGCTCGCTTGAATCGGCATAGCCAAAGACTTCCATTTTGGATTCGAAACCAAACAGCTTGGATACAGAAACTTTTTTATCAGGCAGGCCGGTCAGGCTGCCATTGGCTTTGCTGGACATGACACTCACGGGGTTACAGAAGAGGTTGCGGGCAATTGGGGAGGATTTCTTCTAGTCGTTTGATCGGGCGGGAGCAAGCTTCAGCAGAATCCCCACTAACAAAAGCCACTGGCCCTCAGGGTATCGTAAGCCTGGATGACGGCCTTGAAAGTGTCTTCGTTGGCGCGCGAACCCTGATTGGCATCGGGGTGCAGGCGTTTCACCAACAGTTTGTACTTGGTCTTGGCATCTTCGGGCGAAGCGTTTTCATCCAGCCCCAAAACCTGCAAGGCCTTTAATTCATTGACCCGCAGATTGCGCCCGAGCTTGGCTTGGGCCGGCTTGGCATTCTTGCCGAACAATTCGAGCGGATCGCGCATGGCCTGTGCAGCACCGCGCTTGGCGCCTGCTGCGGCATGGGCATTTTCTCCAAGCTTCCAGGTCGGGCGATCGCCGGTTTGGGCGGCTTTCTGGGCTGACGATATATCATCATCAGCCATGCCGGCAAAATAATTGTAGCTCTTGTTGTATTCCTGCACATGGGCCGTGCAATATTGCCAGAACTGGCCGTCAAAGCCCCGACCCTTGGGGGCCTTGTGGCGCGCGGGCTTGGTGCAGCCCTCCCATTCACAGCCTTTTTCGGCCTTGGGCTGGGGCTTGGAGCCACGCGGGGTGACGCGTATCTTGTCGAAATATTTTGAGTCGAGTTTCATGGGGCTTGAGTATGATGCTTTACTTGGGATGGTTCAACCTTAAAGGCGATGAACATGATGGGATTAGGGCCGATTGGCACAATATTGGAAACGAAGTTGCGTGCGGCATTTTCGCCAGCGTTGCTTGATGTGATTGATGAAAGCCATCTGCACCACGGCCATTCCGGCAGTCATCCCTCTGGCGAGAGCCACTTTCGCGTCAAGATCACGGCAGAAGCCTTTCGCGGGCTGTCACGGGTTGAGCAGCACCGCAGGGTGAATGCGGTATTGGCGGAAGAGTTGAAATCAAGGGTGCATGCGCTGGCGATTGAGACTATGGTTCCTTGATACGTAATGGGGCAGCCAAAGCGACCTCATCCGCCCCGTTGGGGCACCTTCTCCACGAAGGCGTGGAGAAGGGCATTTGTTGGAGAAATTCATAACCAGTTGAAGCGATGGCACAGGTCGCAACCACGGTCCCTTCTCCACGCCTTCGTGGAGAAGGTGGCGCAACGCGACGGATGAGGTCCCTTTGGTGGATTGCGGCAGCCCGCGCTAAGTAACTTGGGTGCCAATTGGTGTTGCAGCCCCCTCAATCCGCGTCACCTTGATCGAGGTGATCTGCTGCTTGCGCTTTTTCAGGACTTCAAATTTGAAACCGTGGAAGGAAAAGATTTGTCCAGCTACGGGAATCATCTGGGCTTCGTGAATGACCAGACCTGCCAGTGTCGTGGCTTCTTCGTCGGGCAATTGCCAATCGAATGACCGGTTGAGATCACGCAAGGGCACAGTGCCATCGACGACATAGGAGCCGTCGCGGGTTTTGCGCACGCCGGTTGCCACACCATCAAACTCGTCCTTGATGTCACCGACGATCTCTTCAAGAATGTCTTCAAGGGTGACCAGCCCCTGCACTTCACCATATTCATCAACGACAAGGGCAAAATGGCTTTTGCGGCGCAGGAAGGCGTTGAGCTGGTCTTCGAGTGGTCGCGTATCAGGCACAAACCACGCGGGCGACATCAACTCTTCGATATCCAGTTTTTCGGGATGGCCGTTGGTCTTCTGCAAGGCCGCAAAAAGCGTCTTGGCGTGTATCACGCCAACGATATTGTCCATCTCGCCCTTCCACATGGGAACCCGGGTGTGGGTGCCATTCAGCATGGCATTGACAATATCGGTGACGGGCAAGGTGGCATCCAGGGTTTTCATCTTGGTGCGGTGAACCATGATGTCGGCCACTTCCAGATCCTTGAGATCGAGAATGCCGCCCAGCATGTCGCGATCCTTTTTCACAAGCGTGTCTTCCTTGTGGTGCAGGTCAATGGCACCGCGCAACTCATCGTGGGCCGACAGCACACCGGTATCGTCGTCAATGTTCACACCAAACAGCCGCAAGCAGTTTTTGACGATGTATTCGACAGTGAGGACGATTGGACCCAGCACAGCGGCTATGAAGCGCATGATGGGTGCTACAGCCAGCGCAACCCGGTCCGGGTAGGCAATGGCATAGGTTTTTGGCATCACTTCGGCAAAAATCAGGATGACAACGGTCATGACGGCTGAGGCAATCACCGCGCCGCTGTCGCCAAATATCTTGATCAGGGCGGCGGTGGCGATGGCCGAGGCTGAGATATTGGCAAGGTTGTTGCCCAGCAGCAAGGCACCGATCAAACGTTCCGGCAAGGCCGTGAGTTTGAGTGCCATGGCCGCACGCTTGGAGCCGCGCCTTTCGATTTCCGTGAGACGGGCCCTTGAAGTTGCCGTCAAGCCGGTCTCAGCGCCCGAGAAAAATGCTGATACCAAAATCAGGCAGACGATGGACAATATGGCGTAGCCAACTTCTGAGGTCATTGTTGCAACTGGTCCTTCTGCAAAAACTGCAAAACATCTTGCTCACCAACATTGCGGGCAACGAATGCCTCTCCAATGCCGTGTGTCAGAATAAATGTGAGTTTGCCGTGGGAAGCCTTCTTGTCCTGGCGCATGGTTTCAAGCAGGGCTTCGGGCGGTGGCAATCTGGTGTTGAGATGGCAGGTGTGGGTGGGCAGGCCGGCGCGGGCCAAGTGTTTTTCAATCTGGTCAGCAGTGCCTGCGGGGCACAGTTGCAAGTGTTCCGAAAAACGAAAGGCCTGCACCATGCCGATGGATACCGCTTCACCATGCAACAGGATATCGCCATAATCCGTGGCTTTCTCCAGGGCGTGGCCGAAGGTATGTCCAAAATTGAGGAGGGCGCGAACGCCGGTTTCGGTTTCATCTTCGGCCACAATCCGGGCCTTGGTTTCACAGGACACGCGCACAGCATGCTCCAGTTCCGCCATGCGACATTCCAGAACAGCCTCGGCATTTTCGTCGAGCCAATGATAAAATGGCGCGTCGCCCAGCAAACCGTATTTGACCACTTCGGCATAGCCAGCGGCACGTTGGCGACGCGGCAGGGTTTTCAGCAAACCCAAATCGATCAGCACATGTTGGGGTTGGTGAAAACTGCCGATGAGATTTTTGCCGTGGGGCGAGTTGATGCCGGTCTTGCCGCCAACAGACGAATCTACCTGGGCCAGCAGGGTTGTGGGGATCTGGATGAACTTGACGCCACGGCGCAATATGCTTGCGGCAAAACCTGCCAAATCGCCAATCACCCCGCCACCAAAAGCGATGATGGTGTCGTTGCGTTCAATGCCGGATGCCAGCAGCTTGTCACAGGTTTCGGCAAGGCCCGCATAGCTTTTGGTGGCTTCGCCGGGTTTCAGGATGATCGATTGATGGGCAATGCCTTTGACATCAAGACTGTCTTGCAAGGTTTTCAAATGTTGATCGGCGACATGGGTGTCAGTGACGATGGTGGTGAAGGGTCTGGCCAGAAAGCCTTGCAGTTTGGATCCGGCCTCTGCCAGCAGATTGTCGCCAATCTCAATGTCATAGGACCTGGTGCCGAGATTGACGCGCAACACCGGGTTTTCAGGTTGGTACTGTAAAGCCTCGCCATCGTTCCAATGGGCAAGGGCGCGGATCACGTCACTGACCATTTGATTGTGCTGCACATCCTGGCTCCTGACCGTGATGTCGGCTTCAGCATAGACGGGATAGCGTTGCTCCATCAGGTTGCGCATCACGGCTTCCGGATCGGTGGTTTCCAACAGGGGCCTTCCGCCGCGTTTCAACACGCGCTTCATCAAGAGATCAAGATCTGCCTTGAGCCAGATTGAAACACTGTGTTGCTTGATCCGCTCGCGGGTTTCGGGATTGATGAAAGCCCCACCGCCTGTCGCCAAAACCTGTTTGCCGTCCTCCAGCAAACGCGCAATCACCTTGCGCTCGCCATCGCGAAAATGCGCTTCGCCATGATCGGCAAAAATATCGGGAATGGATTTGCCGGCCGCCTTTTCAATTTCAACATCGGCATCAATGAACGGCAGATCGAGCTTTTCCGCCAGTCTGCGGCCAATGCTGGTTTTGCCAGCCCCCATCAGGCCAACCAACACGATGCTGCGGCTGCCCACACGCTGGCGGGCCATGTCAATTTCTTTGGAGTGGTGTCGTTTGGTCATGGTCACAATCTTTGTCAGCTGGTGCTTTAGCGTGTTATGCAAGGTTTGTGAAAGGCCTTGCGATGGACTGGCCAAAGCGGGCAGGCCTTGCTAAGTTTGATTTCAACTGGGAAAATGCTTTTGATTCCGGACACCCTGCGCTTTTTAATGATTTTGGCCGCCATTGCCGGAGCGATCTACGGCGGGGCTTTTGCATTGGCAACCTTCCCGCCCGAACAATCGGAAATCATCAAGTCATTGCCCCATGAAAAGCTTAGGCAAAATTAAGTCGGGCGAAATTGGCGCAAAGCCCCAAATCCGCAGACTGGTCCAGCGCTTTCTCGAAATGATGCTGGCAGAGCGGGGTGCCGCCACGAATTCGATTGCCGCCTATGGCCGCGACCTTGAAGATTATCTGGTGTTTCTGGTGGAGCGAGATCTGATGCCTGCAACGGCTGTCAGTGATGACATCAGGGACTATCTGGCGAGCTTGGAAGAACGCGGATTGGCCCGAAGTTCAGCATCGCGCAAGCTTTCGGCAATCAAACAATTTCACCTGTTTTTGCAGAGTGAAGGTTTGGCGAATGGCAGCCCTGCCACCATTGTTCAAGGGCCGAAAGCCCATTCAAGTCTTCCTAAAATTCTGCAGGAGGAGGAAGTTCGCAAGTTGTTGCAGGCGGCTCATGAGCAAGTGGCAAGAGCCGATGCAAAAGGCCGCTTTCGGGCTATTCGCTTGCAATGTCTTGTTGAACTTCTGGCGGCAACGGGGTTACGGGTGTCGGAACTCGTCGGCTTGAAACATGCGGCTGTGAAGGCGGAACGGGATTTCCTGCTGGTCAAAGGCAAAGGAGGCCGCGAACGCATGGTGCCGGTTGCGCTGCGGGCGCAAAACGTGTTGCGCAATTATTTGACTTTGTTGAAGGAGCAATCGGATGGGGTTCCATCCTGGCTGTTTCCATCCCATGGAAAGTCAGGTGCTTTGACACGGCAGCATTTTGCGCTGGAGCTCAAGGCACTGGCGGGACTGGCTGGTCTTGATGCGGAAAAAATCTCGCCCCATGTGCTGCGCCATGCCTTTGCCACGGACCTTTTGGCCCATGGAGCTGATCTCAGGGCAGTGCAACAGATGTTGGGCCATGCCGACATTGCCACAACCCAGATTTACACCCATGTGCAAACCGAAAGGCTTTCCGCCACTGTCCGGGATTTTCATCCACTTGCCCGCAGGGGTGTCAACAAGGTGGGCGGCAAGACAAGTTGACATTCTTCCCCCGGATTGCCAGTTAGTCGGGAGCCGTGATGCAGGCGATGGTCTGCTGGAAGAATGGCCAAAGAGGATACATGCAGGCATTTCTGGATTTTGAAGCTCCGGTTGCAGAGCTTGAGGGTAAAGTTGCTGAACTCAGGGCCATGGCCCAGGGCAATGCCTCTGTTTCCATTGCCGACGATGTTAAATCGCTGGAAGGCAAGGCTGCCAAGATTTTGGCTGAGCTTTATGCCAATCTTGATCCCTGGCAGAAGGCCCAGGTGGCACGCCATCCCGAACGGCCCCATGCGCTGGATTACATCGCCGGGATGATCACAGATTTTGTGGCTTTGGCAGGGGACCGCAAATTTGCTGAAGACGAAGCGCTGGTCGGTGGCCTTGGCCGCTTTCAGGGCCAGGGCGTTGTGGTGATCGGCCAGGAAAAGGGTTCCGACACCCAAAGCCGCCTCAAGCATAATTGGGGCATGGCCAAGCCTGAGGGTTATCGCAAGGCGGTCAGGTTGATGGAAATGGCTGACCGCTTTGGCTTGCCGGTCATTACGCTTGTCGATACCTCGGGTGCCTATCCCGGTGTTGACGCCGAAGAGCGGGGACAAGCTGAGGCTATCGCAAGGTCAACTGATTGTTGCCTGTCATTGGGGGTACCGCTGGTTTCAGTGATCATCGGTGAAGGTGGATCGGGTGGTGCCATTGCCATTGCAACGGGCAACGCGGTCTTGATGATGGAGCACGCTATCTACAGCGTGATCTCGCCAGAGGGTGCGGCTTCGATACTCTGGCGTGATGCTGCAAGGGCGAAGGACGCAGCAGCTGCCTTGAAACTGACAGCGCAGGACTTGAAAAAACTTGGGGTGATTGATGAGGTGATCAGAGAACCAACGGGTGGGGCGCACCGCAATTCAAAGGCAGCCATTGACCATGTTGAAGAAGCTGTTGCGCGGAGTTTGCAGGCCTTTGCAGGCGTTTCAAAAGATGTGATTCGCACCCAGCGGCGCGAAAAATTCATGGGGATAGGTCGGGGTTTGTGATTGCTGTCATTGATCAGAAATCAAACAGCTCGGCGATCTCGGTGTATTTTGCGCCAATGCCACTTGATGTTGACGACAGGGCGGGAACCAGCACCAAGCCCATGGCGGCAGCGATGAAGGAATATTCGATGGCGGTTGCCCCGTCTTCGTTCTCCAAAAATCTGGCAAAGTGTCCAAATAGTTTCACGCTCATTCTCCCGATATCTGCCCAGCGGCATGACACGACTATAAATACGAAGTCATTGCATTGTTGTTAACAGGTTGCGACGGGTTTTACGGGTTCCAATGGCCTGTTCTGAACTGAACCTGCATTGATCACGTATGGTTTCCAAATTGTGCATGATTGCAATCTCAAAAATGTCGTGTTCGTGCCGGATGCTCGGCTAGGGCCTGTCCTCATTTAAGCCAGACCCATGCGCAAGCGAGATGAACACCTGCAAGAAAGTTTCTTGCGGTTTTCTCGTAGCGCGTTGCGATGCCCCGGAAGTGTTTGATTGTACAGAAGAAGCGCTCGACAAGATT
>JANOXA010000092.1:0-4802 GCA_031418195.1 Hyphomicrobiales bacterium
AAAACCGCCGCCAGAACCATAACATCACTGTGGGATGCCATCGCAGATGTCTTGCCTACCATCTCGCCTAGCGACAGCAGAAACTTCTTCGTCAACGCAGGATACTCGCCAACCTGATCGGAAAACGCTCTAGCTGCAGAAAACCAAACATGCATCCATAAATTGCATGTATACGGCAATTTAACCATATTACTGTAGTGATCTCCCATGGGTTTGGGGCCTGACTGTTGGTGATCGCGTATGTTTGTTCGGTGGCTTTTGACTATGTTGGTTTGTGTAACGGTGTCCTTCGCCGGTGCATCGGGCGTTGTGGCCAGTGACAATTTTCCTGGCACCTCCATCAGTGGCACATCAGGCACAATCACCGGGAATACCAATTCACCCTTGGCAACGGGCCAAGCCGGAGAGCCAACAACCTATGGCGGCGGAAACCTGAATACTTTCTGGTATACATGGACGGCCCCTGCGAGCGGCAGCGTAACTTTCGAAACCTGCGGACTGACCCAGACAAGTTTTGATACGACGCTGCAATCCTTCACCGGATCAGCAGTAGGTGCGTTGACGACACTGGCTTCCAACGACGACACAGTTGGCTGCCCTGTGGCAGTCAATCCGGATTACGGCAGTCGCAATATCTTCACGGTTACCTCTGGAACAGTTTATCGCATTCAAGTCGATGGCTATAACAATGCGACAGGCACTTTTCGATTGGCCTGGAGCTTGTCGGCATTCACGATCAGCAAGACTGTATCAGCCGCCAGCATTTCTGCGCCCGGCACGCTGACTTACACAATCAGGGTTGCAAATGCGGGTGCCGTTGCACTCAATGGATTGACGCTCACAGACACTTTGTTGTTGGGTGCAAACCCGCGCACGCTTACATCTGGCCCGACCTTCAGTTCCGGCGATACCAACGCCAATGGCCAAATCGATGTGGGCGAAACCTTTGTTTACACCGCCAGTTACGCGGTGCCGCAAAGCGATATCGATGGAACGGGCAACTTCGCCAATACGGCAACCATGGATACGGCCCAGACCGATGCCTATACGTCCGCAGCCGCAACCACGACTGTCACCCGCACACCCTCCATCAGCATTGTCAAATCTTGGGCCTTTGCGCTGCCGGGACATGATGTAAATGGCAACGGCATTGTCGATAGAAACGACACCATCACTTACTATTACAGGGTCGCCAACACTGGCACTGTTACCATAACAGGGATCGCGGTGTCTGATGTGCATTCAGGGGCAGGAGTCCCGCCAACGCCAGCCAATGAATCTCTGTTCATAGATGTAGCGCCATTGTTGGATTCAACCGACGCAACAGCCAACAACGGTCAATGGACAACCTTACGACCCGGCGATACCGTGCGTTTCAGCGGCACTTATCTGGTGACCAAGACTGATATCAACAATCAGTAGATCCCACTCACCCGCACATAGTCCCCCGGTGCATCTGTCAACACCGGATAGACACCTTCGCCGGGGATGGGAGCAGCAATCTTGTCGCCAGAGTTGTTGGTGATCCATTCCAGCCACGTCGGCCACCAAGAGCCTGGAATTTCCGTGGCTGATTTCATCCAGTCGTCAAGCACGGGCGGATTTGCCGGGTTGACCCAATGTTGATATTTGTTTGCCGCAGGTGGATTGACCACGCCCGCAATATGTCCCGACCCCGAAACCACCAAAGTGGTTTTGCCACCGAAAAACTCACCCAGTTTGAACACGGAAGGCAGGGGCGCGATGTGATCATCGCGGCAGGCCAGATTGAAAACCGGTATTTTCACTTGCGACAAATCCAGCCGCACATTGTCCACGATCATGCGGCCCAGCGCCAGTTTGTTGGACAAGTAAAATTCGCGCAGATAAAACGCGTGAACACCAGCCGGCATGCGGGTTGAATCACTGTTCCAAAACAGCAAATCAAACGGCGTTGGATCTTTGCCGAGCAGATAGTTGTTGACCACATTCGACCAGATCAAATCATTGGAGCGCAAAAGGTTAAAGGCATCGGCCATGCGGTTGCCAGGCAAATAGCCCTTGTCTTGCATGCGTTCCTCAATCCATTTCACCTGTTCTTCATCGACGTAAACCAGCAAATCACCAGCCTTGCTGAAATCAACTTGCGTGGTGAAAAACGTGGCGGAGCTGACACGGTGATCTTTCTTTGCCGCCATGTAGGCGAGGGAAGATGCAACCAGTGAACCACCAATGCAAAACCCCACCGCATTGACCGATGGCGCACCGGTGGCCTTGAGCACCGTGTCAACGGCCGTCAAAAATCCTTCGCGCATGTAATCGTGGAAACTTTTGCGGCCCTGGGCTTCATCGGCATTGACCCATGACATGATAAAAACTGTCAGGCCATTTTCTACGCAGTATTTGACGAAGGATTTTTTCTCATTGAGGTCGAGGATGTAATATTTGTTGATCCAGGGCGGCACAATGAGCAAGGGGATTTCATGGCTCCGGGCCACTTGCGGGCTGTATTGGATGAGCTCCAAAACCTCGTTGCGGAAAATCACCTTGCCGGACGTTGTGGCAATGTTTTCACCCAGCTTGAACCGTGTGCCATCAACTTGCGTGATCCGCAAACGGCCATCGGCAGTGGTAAAGTCCCTTTCCAGCCGATCCATGCCTTTCAGCAAGTTTTCGCCACTCGATGCAAGTGTGGCCCGCATGACCTCCGGATTGGTCAGGGGGAAATTGCTGGGCGAGAAGGCGTTGGCGATGTTTTCGACGTAGAATTTGGCCTTCTGTTTGGTGTGCGGATCAACGCCTTCCGCACTCGTCACCAAATCCTGGGCCCAATTGGTTGACACCAGATAGAGTTGTTTGAGGAAATCATAGGCCGTGTTCTCGGCCCAATCCTTGTCCTTGAATCGTTTGTCGTTGCGGGCCGGTTCCACCACAGGCTTGGCCGCGTGGCCCAATGCCTTGGCCCATGAACTGTTCCACACCTCGCTATATTGCGCCCATAACTGGTTTTGCGCTGCCATCAGCTTATCGGGCTGGGCAAGATGGGCTTGCCAGATATCGCCCAAAGTCTTGCTGACTTGCGCCACGGGAACAACCTGGTTTTCGGCATCTTGCTTTTGTTGATCGGGTCGCTCCGCCAGAATTTTGGCCAGACGTGCCGCCCGCTCGTAAACCTGCGCCAGATTTTGCACGAGCTTGGCCGGGTCCGCCAGACTGAAAATCTGCGGATCGACACGCTGCTGGTTTTTCTCGCTCATGTTGTTTCCCTGAATGACACGGTCCAATTTAGGCATTTGCAGATCTATCGCAAGTGGCTTTCTTGCCAAATCGCGCCGCCACCGCCATAAGACCCGTTTCTTGAAAAGATTGGCATTGAATTATGGCAAACGCATTGCGCCTTGGTATTGCAGGGCTGGGCACGGTCGGCACAGGTGTGCTGGACATCCTGAAAACCCATGGCCAACTGGTAGACTTGCGGGCAGGTACGCGCATCACAGTCAATGCTGTCAGCGCCCGTTCACGGAGCAAGGACCGTGGCCATGATCTCAGCCAGCTCAAATGGCACGATGACCCTGTTTTCCTTGCCAAATCCGACGATATCGATGTTTTCATTGAACTTATCGGCGGCGATTCAGGACCAGCCAAGGCAGCGGTCGAGGCGGCTATCGCTTCTGGCAAACACGTCATCACCGCCAACAAGGCCTTGCTCGCCCATCACGGTGTTGGATTGGCCAAAAAAGCCGAAGCCGCAGGTGTTGCATTGAATTTCGAAGCTGCCGTAGCTGGTGGAATTCCAGTGATCAAAACCCTGCGCGAAAGCCTTGTCGGCAATGCACCGCGCAAGGTTTTTGGCATCCTCAATGGCACCTGCAATTACATTCTCACAAAAATGGGTGCGGAAGGCCGCAGCTTCACTGATGTTTTGGCCGAAGCCCAGGCTTTGGGTTATGCCGAAGCCGACCCGACATTTGATGTCGGTGGTTTTGACACGGCCCACAAATTGGCCATTCTCGCGTCACTGGCATTTGGCACTGAAGTCAACGTGGTAGGCATTGCCATTGAAGGCATTGAGGCCATCACTCTCGATGACATTCGCAATGCCTCAGAGATGGGTTACAAGATCAAATTGCTGGGCGTGGCCGTGCGCCATGAAGCCGGTGTTGAACAGCGGGTAAATCCGACGCTTGTGCCAAAGGGTTCTCCCGTGGCCGATACCGATGGTGTATTCAACGCCGTCGTTGTCAAAGGTGATTTTGTCGGCGACTTGTTTTTGGAAGGGCGGGGAGCGGGAGGCCATCCAACGGCATCAGCCGTTGTTGCTGATGTTGTTGACATCGCCCGCAAGAATTTCCGCCCGGCTTTTGGTGTGCCGGTCAAGAACCTGAAACCTTTCAAAGTGCCTCCCTTGAAAGCCCATGAGGGCGGTTACTACGTCGCCATGAAGTTGCACGACAAGCCGGGCGCCGTCGCAGCCATTGCCCGCATTCTGGCCGATGAAAAAATCTCCATCGAAAGCATCGTCCAGCGCGGCAAACCCAATACCCAGGAAGCCCGTGCAACCGCCCAGTTCACCCTGATCACCCACGACACCCTGGAAACCGCGATTCGTAAAGCGGTGGCAAAGATCGAAAAAGATGGCCATGTCGCAGGTTCACCCCGCGTCATTCGCATTGAACGCTTGTGAGGAAGGGACCTCATCCGGCGCTTTGCGCCACCTTCTCCACGAAGGCGTGGAGAAGGGACAGGTCGAACGATTGGTCCCTTCTCCACGCCTTCGTGGAGAAGGTGCCCCAACGGGGCGGATGAGGTCCCTTGGTGACTGA
>JANOXA010000093.1:0-26032 GCA_031418195.1 Hyphomicrobiales bacterium
ACCCCAACAACACGTGTCCGAAGATCAATTGAGTAAGCTCTAGCCATAACTGCCGCCTCCAAGCCCGGCAGACAGCTTGAATCACTTTAAAACTGATTTGGGAATCCCTCTCGATTCAGACAGTTCGGAAAACGCTCTAACCGCGCTTTTCAACCGGCACGTAATCGCGCTTTGTTGGCCCTACATAAAGCTGGCGCGGGCGGCCAATTTTCTGGTTGGGTTCAGCGATCATTTCTTTCCATTGCGAAATCCAGCCGATGGTGCGTGCCACCGAAAACAAGACCGTGAACATGGTCGTCGGGAAACCCATGGCCCGCAGAATAATGCCGGAATAAAAATCCACATTCGGGTAAAGCTTCCGACTGATGAAATACTCATCCGACAAGGCAATCCGTTCCAGTTCCCTGGCCACATCCAACAGCGGATCATCGGCAACGCCCAGTGCGTCAAAGACTTCATAAGCCGTCCTTTGCATGATCGTGGCGCGGGGATCGTAGTTCTTGTAAACCCGATGCCCAAACCCCATCAGTTTAACGTTGGATGACTTGTCTTTCACCTTGGCGATGAAGGCGGGAATGTTTTCCACCGTGCCGATTTCTTCGAGCATCTTGAGGGCCGCTTCATTGGCACCACCGTGGGCCGGTCCCCACAGGCAAGCAATACCGGCCGCAATGCAGGCAAAGGGATTGGCGCCTGATGATCCGGCCAGCCTGACAGTTGACGTCGAGGCATTTTGTTCATGGTCGGCGTGTAACGTGAAAATCCGGTCCATGGCACGGGCCAAAACTGGATTGACGACATAATTTTCGCAAGGCACTGCAAAACACATGTGCAGGAAATTCCCCGCATAGTCGAGATCGTTGCGCGGATAAACGAATGGCTGACCAACCGAATATTTATAGGCCATCGCCGCAATTGTCGGGATTTTGGCGATCATCCGGTGCGAGGCAATCTCGCGCTGGCGCGGATCATTCACCTCAGTCGAGTCATGATAAAAAGCGGCCATCGCACCCACGACGGCAACCATCACAGCCATCGGGTGTGCATCCCGCCGGAACCCCCTGAAGAACAGCACCATCTGTTCATGCACCATGGTGTGATAGGTGATATTTTTTTCAAACTGCTTGCGCTGGGCTGGTGTAGGCAAATCGCCGTAATACAGCAGGTAGCAAGTTTCCAGAAAATCACCGTTTTCCGCCAGCTGTTCAATGGGGTAGCCACGGTAAAGCAACACACCTTCATCACCATCAATATAAGTGATGGCAGATTGGCAGGACGCGGTTGATGTGAAACCCGGATCAAAAGTGAAGGCCTTGGCCTGGCTGTAGAGTTTGGTAATGTCGATCACATCAGGCCCGATAGAGCCTGGATACACGGGAAACTCAAAGGCCTTGCCGTCGAGTGTCAATGTCGCACTTTTCGTTGCTTCGGCCATGGGTTTCTCCTGTTTTTTTAACTTTATTGCACTGCATCAAAAAGGTCAATGATACTGTCTTTGTTAGAAATCCGCTACTTGATCAACTTTGGCAAAAGCTCGATAATTTGCTGCCGCCAAACTTCGTCACGCTCCTCAGCATCAGCGTATGCGTCTACCAGCTTTGACAAAAATGCAGAAATCCCCATCTGCTTTATTGAGGTTCCGGTCATGGCAGCGTTTCTGTTTTTATGATCGGTCGAAGCATTGCAGGTAAATTGGCTTTTTCTTCATTGAGACTGTTGTCAAATATGATTGCATTGTCCGACGCCAAAATTGCTCTGGTCAACAGCCCTAGAGTTCGCCAATAGAGCTTTACGATTCTATCTTCGGGCACGTCATGGCCACCCGCAGCGACACGGCTGCGAACGCGGCCCCTGTTGATATCCGGGTTGCCAGTCGCAACAAAAAACAGCTGCACCTTAAAACCTGCAGCACGGGCCATTTGCATGAACTCTATTTTACTTTCATGCGACATTACTGTTTCAAAGGAAAAGTCATGCACAGATTTCAGGCAGTTTGGGCGTTGCACATCAGCAATTTTCTGTGCTTCTGCCGCCCCGTCGTCGCCATCAAGCTTTTGCTCTCTCGCAATGTCATCAGCATTGATATAAGTTCCAAAATCAACACCTCGTTTGCGAAGGTATGCAATCAATGTCGACTTTCCTGAACCATTTGGTCCTGCAATTACTGTGAGAACAGGGCGCTGCACGCGACTCAAGAAGCCTTGCGAAGCGGCTTCTTGATTAGTGTCGACGAATTCTGGGCATTTTGCCCTGCCAATTCAACATCCGCACCAACAGTGGCTATGCCACGTCTTTTCAACTCCTGGACTGCTTCCAAAGCGACCGCAGCCCCGAAATTGGCCAATTCGTCGAGTGTTAACTGATCTGGCGTCTTGCTCATTGTGCAATCATAGCATCAATCACATTTTTTGACAAATAATGCGAACGCGAGATCGTCATACCTGATCGCCCAACCGGCCCAAACTCTCGTCCCGTCCCAGCACTTCCAGCACGTCAAAGATGCCAGGTGATGTCGATGTTCCTGTCAAGGCGGCCCGCAGGGGTTGGGCGATTTTTCCGAGTTTCAGGCCGTTGTCTTCGGCGTGTTGTTTGACCAGTGCTTCCAATGCAGCGGCTGTCCAATCAGGTGCCGACTTCAACACTTGCACAACACCAGCCAAGGCCACTGTGCCTTCATCATCAAGCAATGCCCTGGCCTTGTCATTCATGGTCAACGGGCGCTTGGCAAACAGGTAGGCTGCACTGGTTTTCAACTCCACCAATGTCTTGGCCCGCTCTTTCAAGCCGGGAAGAGCCTTGAGAATCTTGGCTTGCATCTCGTCATCAATTTGCAAAAGCAGGGCAGGGCCGCCGTCGCAATGGGGCAAGAAAGCCAGAAGGTTTGCGAGCAATTCGTCATCCGGCATGTGGCGGATATAGTGGCCATTGAGATTTGCCAGTTTTACAAAGTCAAAACGCGAAGCCGACTTGCCGATGTTGCCGAGATCAAACCATTCCACCAATTGTTCCGTGGAAAAAATTTCGTCATCGCCATGGCTCCAGCCCAATCTTGCCAGATAGTTGCGCAAGGCGACGGGCAAGTATCCCATTTCACGATAAGCCTCGACGCCCAAGGCACCATGGCGCTTGGAAAGTTTTGCCCCATCTGGTCCGTTGATCAAGGGCACGTGGGTCATCGATGGCACCAGCCAGTCCATGGCCATGTAGATTTGCATTTGCCGTGCCGCATTGGTGAGATGGTCCACACCCCGGATAATATGGGTAACGCCCATGTCATGGTCGTCCACCACGACCGACAGGTTGTAGGTGGGATTGCCATCCGACCGCAGAATGATGAGATCATCCAGATCCTTGCTGGGAATCACCACCCGACCCTGCGCATTGTCATGGATAACAGTTTCGCCAGTTTGCGGACTGCGAAACCGGATGACGGGCGCGATGCCAGGGGGAGCTGATGCCGGATCACGGTCCCGCCATGTGCCGTCATAGCGAATGGGGCGTTTTTCAGCCTCAGCCTGCTCCCGCATGGCCGTCAGCTCTCCCGGCGAGCAGTAACAATAATAGGCATTGCCACGCTTCAGAAGTTCATGGGCAATTTCACGATGCCGGTCAGCCCGCCCATGTTGGGAAACCGCTTCACCTTCCCAATGCAATCCCATCCAAGTCATACCATCCAATATCGCCGTGACAGCAACTTCTGTGGAGCGCTCGCGGTCAGTATCTTCAATGCGCAGCAGCATCTTGCCACCTCTGCCCTTGGCATAGGCCCAGTTGAACAGGGCTGTGCGTGCACCACCGATATGCAGAAAGCCAGTCGGCGATGGTGCAAAGCGGGTGACAACGGGTGTGGTTGAGGATGATGACACGCGTATTGACTCTGGCGATGACATGGATGGCGTTTTCCTTGTAGCGTCAAGTAGGGGAAGGGGCGCGAATGGCCAATTTGCAGCCGGATAGCACAGGCACAGACAGCCACCAAGGGGCGGAAACAGCAAGCTTGCGGTGGCCCGGACTATTGCAAAATTGGCTTTCTACCATTTGGGAGGAGGAAACCACCCGTATTGCCATATGGTCGCCAGTTTTGCTGGTCGGCGGCATTTGGACCTACTTCAGTCTGGCCAAAGAACCACCAATCTTGCTCGGCCTGTTGCTGACGCTTGCCACTACATATGTTCTGGTTTTTCAACGGCACAAAAAATCAATGCTTGTCCCGGCACTTCTTGCCTTGGGGTTTGTCGCTGCGCAATGGCGCACACAATGGGTGGCAACACCCTTGATCGGACGTTTTACGCCATCTGTCCAACTTGAGGGACATGTCGTTGATGCGGAACGTCGTGGACCGTCACGCCAAAAACTTGTCGTGGCCGTGACAAAGGCCGAAGGCCTTCTGCCAGAAGAAACGCCGCTTCGAATGCTTTTGCAAGTCAGTGCCAAATCAACGCTGCCCAAGATTGGCGACAAGATCAGGGTGAAGGCCGATGTGGCACCCCTGCCGCGCCCTTCCATGTCAGGGGCCTTCGACTATGGCAGACAATTGTTTTTCCAGTCCATCGGTGGCTCGGCCCGCACCAAGGAAATCCCGGAGGTCATCGCGGAAGTTGCTACACCTTGGTCATTCAAACTGCGCCGCAATTTTCATCAACTGCGAAATTTGATTGGCGGCAAAGTGCGCGCTGCCATGCCTGGGCCGATTGGCGCATTTGCCGATGCCTTGATCACAGGTGAGCGCACCGCCATTCCAAGAGCCATGATCAACAGCCTGCAAACCTCTGGCCTTTTTCACATTCTTTCGATTTCAGGGCTTCATATGTCGCTGGTGGCTGGTGGTGCATTCTGGGTTGTCAGGGCCTTGTTGGCCCTGTTGCCCAGCCTGGCATTGCAATATCCCATCAAGAAATGGGCTGCGGCTTTTGCGACCTTGATTGGCTTTGCCTATATGTTGCTGGCCGACGGGGGTGCTGCAACCGAACGATCCTTCATCATGATTGCAGTGGTGTTTTTCGCCGTCATGGTGGATCGGCCGGCCTTGTCCTTGCATAACCTTGCAGTTGCCGCCGTGCTGATTTTGCTGACGGCACCGGAACAGGCTCTGGCCGCAAGTTTTCAGATGTCATTTATGGCCGTCATGGGACTGGCAGGCTTTTTCGCCTGGTGGCAAGAGGTCGTGCCATTTCAGCCTGCACCCGCCAACAAATCAGTCGCAAGGCGTTATCTGCACAAAGCCCTGGTTCTGGTTGTTGCATCATTGGTCACATCAATCATTGCCGGGTCATTGTCGAGCATTCCCGCCGCCCATCACTTTGGCAGACTGGCCCCTTATAGTGTGGTTGCCAATGCGCTGGCCTTGCCGGTCGTTGGCATCATCGTCATGCCTATGGCCATGTTGAGTGTGTTGCTCATGCCCATTGGGCTGGAAGCAATACCACTCAAAGCCATGGAATTGGGCTTGCAACTGGTCATGCTGATCTCCGATTGGGTAGCATCATGGCCGCAAGCCGGCGCCCAGTTGCCAAGGCTTTCAGCCCGGACCGCCTCACTCCTGGCATTGGCTGTCGCAACAATCTGCCTGTCAATTTCAAAGTTGCGCCTCTTCTCTGTGCCCTTGTTCTGTGCTGCGGCCACCAGCATCTGGTTGACCTATCGTCCCGATATCCTGATTGACGAGCGGGCAGGCAATGTTGCCATCAACTCGGGTCTGGGTCTTGTGCCAGCCGAGGGAACACGTTCAACATTCTCGGTTGGTCGATGGCTTGATGAATATGGCGATGCGTTGTCAGCCAAAAAAGCAGCGCTTCGTCCAGGCTGGATTTGTGCCGCAGGTCAATGCACAGCCACATTGGGCTCTTCGCAAATCACTTTCCAGAAAGAACTGGCCAACGCCTTGCGACCTTGCCCCAAAACCGAGATTCTGATTGCCAGTTACCCCTTGAGGTTTCGCTGCAAAGGCAAGCTTTTGACTATCGACAGGTTCGACGTGTGGCGCAACGGTGCGCATGTCATTTGGGTTTCCAACGACAAGGCTGTGATGCAAACCGTGCGCCAGTCCCAGGGCGAGCGGCCTTGGGTCTACCAGCCAAGGGCAAGGAGCAGGCAAGCACCCATTGGGAAAGAGTGAGGAATAGGAGTAGTGGTGCCGCTAACTGCAAATATTTTTCAGTGCCAGCCATTGGGCGTTTGTCATGATAACCACAGGTTCTACATCGACAGGCAGCGGCACGATGTTTTGAATGCGTTCTTCGGTGCCGGGATGGGTTGAGAAAACGTTGCCAATCTTGTCGAGTACCGATTTTTTGCTGGTGTCATCTTTTTCGGGGATGGTAAATTTTTCCAGCTTCATGATCTTTTCAAAGAATCGCTTGAGGCCTGCAGGATCAATGGCACCCGCTTCCATGATATCGCGGGCATAGGCATCGGCTTGCAATTCGGCTTCCCTGGAATAACGCAGCAAGGCCGCAAGTCCCGCTACATTCGCTGTAAAATCACTGCCACCGCCGCCAGTTACAGTGCTGATCAAAATCTGCAACCCGGCTATTCGCACGAGTTGGGTCTCAGGATGCAAATGCGCCACATGGCCAATCTCATGGGCCAACACGCCCGTGACTTCTGCGGGACTATCGGCTTCGCTCAACAATTGGCGCGTGATGATAATCCGGCCACCCGGCGTGGCAAAAGCATTGAGAACTGGAAGGTCATAAATCTCCACTGAAACAGGTGGCAAATCGGGTTTGCCTTCAGCAAGAGCTGCAACCATGGCGGCGACGGCTTCATTGCCGCCTGTGCTCTGACAGCGCTTGGCGTCGGATACCAAAGACTTTACAACCTGGTCTCCGGCCCGGTTGCGCCAGCCGTCGGGGAGGATGCCGGCGACTTGGCCGGGCAGAATTGTCAGAAGCACATAACCCACAGCAGCTGCCCCGGCCAGACCCGCAACTGTCCAGCCCAGGACATGCCAGACATGACGCCAGCCATAACCACCGCGCAAATGCTTGTTCTGGGCAATCAGTCCATCAATGAAAAACTGGTCGCGCAACACAAGCCTTGCACCTGGCCTGTTGTCATGGGTGATCCGGAAAGGTTGACCGGGGGTAGGGGGATCAATGGGATGCAATCCCTTGATCGACCAGCGGGTCAGCGGCGTATCAGCGCCGACAAACTCAAGATCGTTGTCAACTTTCCGCAAGGTGACAACCCGGTCCCGCGCTGTTTCGCCATCAAAGAAAACCGCTTCAATTGCCATCAGACCATTTCCCTACAAACCACCAACATCGAACGCATCCGCCAGACCTTCACCACGGCTGTCCAACCTGGCAGTTGACTGGCCAATTCGGCCAACATCGATTTTGCCTTCAAGCGTCAGACGATCCACCATGAACCTGACCAGACGTTGCTGGATATAGGGCCAGCCTTGGCCAAGTGTAAAAATCAGAATAAGCATGTTGACAATCGTCAACCAGATGACGCTTCCTGTGGTTGCCGACAATTGAAACTGCGCACCATCAAAACGGGTATAGGCAGCGAATGTGCGAAGTTCCTTGGCCGTGTAGATCGCCCACAACATGGGGATCAACACCATGGCAACCAAGAGGAACAGGATGAAGATAACAAGCGCCAAACCCAGCCAGCGCATGGCTTCATCACCTAAATTGTAATCACTGTTGAACATGTCCTGAAAATAACCGGATGCCGCGGCCGAACTGAAAAACACAACAACCGAACCAATGATGGCAGCTCCCGTCAGCAGCCAGCACATGGCATAGGTCGGATACAATGGTCCAGCCCGTCCTTTGAACTTGAACGCCGCATCGCCAAACCGCATGTCATTGGTGATTTGTTCCTGCAACACCGTGTTCAACACAGGCGTTGACCATCCCAGGCTCATGCTTTTGGCGATTTGAGCGCCAAAATACAAAAGGCTGTAGATCATGGCAGATCCCACCAGAGTGCCACGAATGCCGCGCCAATTGGTGCGCGACAATTGGTATTTCCGGGCCTTGTAAATGGCAAAGCCCCAAAGCACTTGGATCAAAAAGATCAATACGAAATAACCAATGATGTGGAGCGGTGAATCAGGTCCGTAAACCACCAATACAACACCGGAGAAAATCGCATAAGGTAAGATGAAGATAGCAAGAACCACCAGAAATCCCTTGAACAACTCCATGCCGGTTCCGGTATATTCCAGTGGCTCACCATTGATATGCACGCAACTCCAGATATGTTTGCGCACATGGGTCTTGGCCCAAAAGCGGTAGAACCAGAGTGTAACAATGTTCAGCAGCAGGTTCATGACAGTAAGTTTCAACAATCCCTTTCGCTTCACATAACTGAACGTCAGCGCTTCGGCATTGGCAGGCAAGGCGGCGGCAGTTGGTTTATCGCTCATGGCAGTCCTGTTCGGATTCGGTTCCTCGAGTGTTGCACGTTTCAAGATCCAATTGTAGCTGTGAACGATGTCCTGTTGCAGGAAAGTCACAAGTCTGGGATTTGTTTTGCACGCATGATCTGAACGCAACTCCTGCCATGATCTGCCGCAATTTGCGCTTACCCCGGTTGATACGGACGATCCAAAGCCCTAGGAGAAAACCACAACCGACCAAAGCATTGCGTGAGAAATCCCCGTAAACATCCACGGCGGATTAACCACGCAGGAACCTGGACCGGGATAAGACTCATTCAACAGAATCAAAACTTCCCAGGGATCACCATGGACGCCAACACATTCGACAAAAGCAAACTGCCCAGCCGCCACGTCACCGTGGGGCCACAGCGGGCACCGCACCGCAGTTATCTCTATGCCATGGGCCTGAGTGCCAAGCAGATCGCGCAGCCCCTGGTGGGCGTTGCAAGCTGCTGGAACGAGGCGGCCCCCTGCAACATTACCTTGATGCGTCAAGCCCAATCGGTAAAGCGCGGTGTTGCGGCAGCAGCAGGCACCCCCCGCGAATTTTGCACCATCACCGTAACCGACGGCATTGCCATGGGACACCAGGGCATGAAGGCCTCGCTGGTGTCGCGTGAAGTCATCGCCGACTCGGTTGAACTCACCATGCGCGGCCATTGCTATGATGCACTTGTCGGCCTCGCCGGCTGTGACAAATCCTTGCCTGGCATGATGATGGCCATGGTGCGGCTCAATGTGCCGTCGGTGTTCATCTATGGCGGATCAATTTTGCCAGGGACCTTCAAAGGCAAACAAGTGACCGTTCAAGACGTGTTCGAAGCCGTTGGCAAACATTCCGTCGGCGACATGAGTGACGAAGAGCTCAATGAACTGGAACAAGTTGCATGTCCGTCGGCTGGTTCCTGTGGCGCACAGTTTACCGCCAACACCATGGCAACTGTGGCCGAAGCCATTGGCTTGGCCTTGCCCTATTCCTGCGGCGCACCAGCCCCCTATGAAATCCGCGACACTTTCTCTTTCACGGCTGGCGAAAAAGTCATGGAACTGATTGCCCGAAATATTCGTCCCCGCGATATCGTCACCTTGAAGTCGCTGGAAAATGCCGCAACCGTGGTGGCAGCTTCAGGTGGTTCAACCAATGCGGCGTTGCATCTTCCCGCCATCGCCCATGAATGCGGCATCAAGTTTGATCTCTTCGACGTCGCGGAAATCTTCAAGAAAACCCCTTACATCGCCGACCTGAAACCCGGTGGCAAATATGTGGCCAAGGACATGTTTGAAGCAGGTGGCATTCCGCTGCTGATGAAAACTTTGCTGGATCATGGCTTCCTGCATGGCGATTGCATCACCGTCACAGGCCGCACCATGGCTGAAAACATGGCGTCCGTGAAATGGAACCCCGACCAGGATGTGGTTTATCCTGCCAACAAACCGATTACCCGCACAGGCGGAGTTGTTGGACTGCGCGGCAATCTGGCACCAGAAGGCGCCATCGTAAAAGTCGCCGGCATGAAAAACCTGAAGTTCTCCGGCCCCGCCCGTTGTTTCGATAGTGAAGAAACCTGTTTCGAAGCTGTCAGCAAAAAGCAATACAAGGAAGGCGAAGTGTTGGTCATCCGTTACGAAGGTCCAAAGGGCGGACCCGGCATGCGTGAGATGTTGTCCACCACGGCAGCCCTTTATGGCCAGGGCATGGGTGAAAAGATGGCCCTGATTACTGATGGCCGCTTCTCTGGCGCAACTCGCGGCTTCTGTGTCGGCCACGTCGGTCCGGAAGCGCAAGTGGGCGGTCCCATTGCCTTGCTCATTGATGGCGACATTATTCATCTCGACGCTGAAGTCGGCACTTTGACATGTGATGTATCGGACCAGGAATTTGCCGAACGCAAAAAAGCCTGGAAACCGCGCGAACATGGCTACGGTTCTGGCGCAATCTGGAAATATGCTCAAACCGTTGGTTCTGCTGTCAGCGGAGCCGTAACCCATCCCGGAGGATCGGCTGAAGGTGTTGTCTACGCCGATATTTGAGTTCTTGAACAAGGAACTTGCAAAAGCCGGCCACCAGTTCATGCGAAAAGCATGGCTGGTGCTGCTGGCTGCAGTATTGATCGTGGCAGCGGCACCTGCGAATGCAGGTGAATTGGATGACGAAGCAGCGGGTGCCGGCTTTTTTCATTATTTGCCAGCCCCGCCCAAACTCAAACTGCCGACGATCAATATTCCGTTCTGGACCGACGATCTCAAAAAAGCCCGCCGCGCCTACAATGACGAAAAATTTGGCAAGGCGTTGAAATATTTCCGCCGCTCTTCCGAAGATGGCAATGTGGTGGCCGACTGGTATCTGGCTTCCATGTACCGCATGGGACAGGGCACGCCGGTTGATCACGCGGTGGCTTATACCTATTATCAACGTGTCGCCGAAAGTTCTGATTACGATGAACAAGATCCCAAGCGGTTGCGCATTTTCGTTGATTGCCAATTGCATCTTGCACACTATAAGCGCCTCGGAATTCCGGCTGCCGGCATAAAAGCAGACCCGGTCGGCGCCGCCCGCAATTACCTTCATATCGCCAATACCTATGGCCATCCCGGTGCGCAATATGCCTTGGGCATGATGAACATGAAGGGCGAGGGCATGAAAAAAAACCCGGTTCTTGGGTTGAAATGGCTCACGGCTGCTGCCCGCAAACGCCACCCGGAGGCACAAGCCTATCTGGGCGATTTGTACTGGAGTGGCACGGGCGTGAAGAAAAGCGAAACCCGCGCCGTCATGTGGTATACCCTGGCCCAGGAAACCGCCAAACCCGCAGAGCATGGTAAAATCCTGTCGCGCTACAGTGAATTGCTGTTGCTAGTCGATGGCGAAACCCGCCTCGAAGCCGAAGCGCGCGCCCGCATCTGGTCTGATCAATACCCACCGGAATAGATCACGTCACGCAATTGGTGGACGACTTGGCCTTGACACCACATAAATCGCCACGAGTGCCATTGTCACGCAAACGCCGATGCTGAGCCAGAAGGGAGCAGGGCTGTACAACAGCATTAATGATCCGGTGGCCGACATCATGACAACTGCGGCAGTTTTGGCCTTGGCGGGAATTACGCCATGGTCTTGCCATTGCCGGATGACCGGGCCGAAGGTTTTATGGGAGCGAATTCTCTCTGCCAACACTGGCGACGAGCGGCTGAACGCCCAAACGGCGAGAATAAGAAAGGGAGCTGTCGGCAAAACTGGCAATATGACACCAATGATTGCAAGCCCTACGCTCAACCATCCCAACGCCAGATACAATACGCGACTAATTCCCATTTGCTCCATTTGCGTTGCGTCTTGCACCAAACCGCGCAATGTTGCAATCAACAGTCATGTCCGATGTTTCACCAATCAAACCTGTCATCCCGGCGAGCAAAACTTCGCTATTGGGAAGGCTGCGCACCTATTTCTTCACCGGCATTATTATCCTCGCTCCCGCTGTCATTACCATATGGGCAACCATCTGGTTTATTTCAATATTCGACAACTGGATCAAACCGCTGATCCCGTCAGTCTATAATCCCGACCACTATCTGCCGTTTAAAGTGCCAGGCACCGGCCTGGTATTCGCACTGTTCATCATTACCATGGCAGGCTTTCTGGGGGCCAATCTCGTTGGGCGAACTTTGATTGGCTGGTGGGATAATCTCCTGCACCGCATGCCAGTGGTGCGGTCAATCTACAAAGGCTCAAAACAGATTTTCGAAACCTTGTTCTCGGAAAAGGGGGCAACCTTTCAAAAAGTCTGTCTGGTGGAATGGCCGCGCCGTGATGCCTGGTCCGTGGCTTTTGTGTCACGTGAATTGGACGGCAGCCAGATTGGCCTGCAGGCTGGCCGCAAGATGTATGCCATCTATGTTTCAACGACACCAAACCCCACATCTGGCTACGTGTTTTTCGTCGATGAAGCCGATGTCAAAGTTCTCGACATGAGCGTGGAAGACGGATTGAAACTGGTGATTTCCATGGGTCTGGTGTTTCCCGACAAGCCGATGGAACTGGCCAAAGAGATTGCCGTGGCAAAGCCCCTCAGGAAAACTAACCGGAAGACAAAAGCCTGATCGCTGCATCCCGTTCAAACAAATAAAGCAGGTGACGCAAGGCTTCACCACGCGGTGTTGCCAGTTCAGGATCACGATTGAGAATAAGCCCTGCATCATCACGGGCTGCGACCAGCAATTCGCCATGCACAGATAAATCCGCTATCCGAAAAACCGGCAATCCTGATTGTTGCGTTCCCAGCATTTCACCAGCCCCCCGCAGCCGCAAATCCTCCTCGGCAATTAGAAAGCCATCCTCGGTTGATCGCATGATTTCCAGCCGTGCCTTGGCGGTTTCGCCTAAAGGATCCTGATACAGCAGCAGGCAATGGGATTTTGCCGTTCCTCGCCCCACACGTCCACGCAATTGATGCAACTGCGACAAGCCAAAGCGTTCGGCATTCTCGATCACCATGATGGAGGCTTCCGGCACATCAACCCCGACTTCAATGACGGTTGTTGAAACCAGGATGGAAATCCGGCCCGCTTTGAAGTCTTCCATCACCGCATCGCGCTCTGGTCCCTTCAGCCGACCATGGACCAGCCCAACTTTGCCAGGATAGGCTTTGGCCAAAGCTGCCATGCGATCCTCGGCTGTTGCCAAATCCACAAATTCACTGTCTTCTACAAGTGGACAAACCCAATAGGTGCGAGACCCGTGAGCCATGCTGCGGGCCAGACCCGCCACAACTTCATCAATTCTGGTCAGCGGCATGACCCGGGTTTCGATGGGCAACCGTCCAACAGGTTTTTCTTGCAGCTTTGAAACATCCATGTCGCCATAAGTCGTCAACGCCAAGGTGCGGGGAATGGGCGTGGCGGTCATGACCAAGAGGTCCGGACTCTGCTGGGCCTTGGATTGCAATGCCAGTCGCTGGTGCACGCCAAAGCGATGCTGTTCATCGATCACCACAAGCCCCAGATCGCGAAAGTTTACGCCCTCTTGAAACAAGGCGTGGGTGCCAATCAGGATATCAATCACACCATTGGTGAGTGCCAATAAAATTTCCTCACGTAACTTGCCTTTCTCTCGTCCTGTCAAAAGCCCCAGTCGCAGGCCGCTGGTCTGGGTGATTTTCGAGAGTGACGCGAAATGTTGGCGTGCCAGAATTTCCGTCGGCACCATCAGTGCCCCTTGGGCACCAGCCTCAACAGCAGCCGCCAGTGCGAGGAGGGCCACCAATGTTTTGCCTGATCCCACATCGCCTTGCAGAAGTCGTATCATCCGGTTCGGCGCGGTCATGTCAAAAATGATTTCAGCCAATGCAGCTGCCTGGGAATTTGTCGGCTTGTAAGGCAAGGTCGCAAGGATTGTCCGGCGTAGGGCGCCATCGCCCTTCAACACCCGGCCCGACGAGCGCTTCATGTGATGGCGCACCATGCCAAGCGCCAATTGATTGGCCAGCAGCTCATCATAGGCCAGCCGCTGGCGGGCGGGAAACGTCGGGTCAACAGCATCGGGTGTTGGCAGGGTATGGCAGAGACGCAGCGATGTCGAAAAATCCGGCCATTGCTGTTTTTGCAACCAAGCTGCATCCTGCCATTCCGGCAAATCAACCACCCGTGCCACGGCTTGTGCGGCTACCTTGGCATAGGCCTTCGAAGAAAGCCCCGCCGTCAAAGGATAAACTGCTTCAATCGCTGGCAACCCACTGAATGCCTCCGCCGTCAATACGTGATCGGGATGCGACATTTGCGCTTCGGCTCTAAACCATTCGATAGTGCCAGAGACAAAACGCCGCTCACCTTCTGGCAGGATGCTTTTCAAATGATCGGCAAAGGCTTTGAAAAACACCAGAGTCATGCTGCCCGTTTCATCATGGACTTCCACGCGATAGGGAAGATTTCGCCGACCTGCCGGGGGCGGCAAATGGCGCCCCACGGTAACCTCAAGCGTTACCACACCTTGCTCCGGTAACTGATTGATCTTGCAACGATAACGCCGATCAACCAGACCAGACGGCAGGCGGAGGGCCAAATCCACGATCCGCACAGGCTGCTCACCACGGCCCAAAACCTTGGCCAATAACCTGCCCATCTTGTCGCCAACCCCTTTCAGGCCAGCGGCATCAGCAAACAGGGGATTGAGCAAGCTCGGGCGCATGTCTGTCTTTTCACGCGGAAGCGGTTGCAGCGCAAGCGGTTCTGACTATAACGCCTTCACAATGCAACCAGCACCCGACCCATTGGACGTCAAACGCAAACGCCTGAACTGGCGGGCGAACCATCGTGGGATCAGGGAAATGGATTTGCTGGTGGGCGGCTTTGCCAACCAGCGCTTGCCCAACATGTCTGAAACCGAGTTGTTGGAGTTTACCGAAATTCTCGAAATTCCGGATCAGGATCTGCTGTCTTGGGTGACCGCGCAAACCGAAGTTCCCACTGTTTTGCATTCGCCCCTGCTGTTCGAAATGCTCAAATTCAGGCCCCCATTATGAATGCCTTGGAAACCTTGAAATCTCGCATCACAATGCCGGGTCGTCATATATTGTCGAGCTTGCCAAATGGTCTATTGGCGGATGTCTTGCCAGCCATGGTGTCGGGCCTCAAAGACGCCAGCCTCATTCATGTCTGTCTCGATGATCAGCACTTGGCAGCGCTGGATGAACAATTGGTATTTCACGCGCCTGATCTTGAAATCGTGCGTTTTCCGGCCTGGGATTGCCTGCCCTATGATCGGGTTTCACCCTCTGCAAACATCGTTGCCACTCGCTTGTCGGCCCTCGCAGGATTCTTGGCCAAACCCAAAGCCAGTCGACTTGTTCTCACCACAATAAATGCAATCCTTCAACGCGTCGTGCCGCGCAGCATGATTGAAAACGCTGGCTTCAACGCCAAGCCCGGCTCCCGCGTACAGAGCGACAAGCTGCAAATCTTCCTCGCCGACAATGGCTACAGCCGCACCGGCACCGTGGTCGACCCCGGCGATTTTGCCGTGCGCGGCGGCTTGATTGACATCTTTCCGCCGGGCTCCGCCCAACCCGTGCGCCTGGATTTCTTTGGTGACACGCTGGAGAGCATCAGAAGTTTTGATCCGTCAACCCAGCGCACCACGCAACAGTTGAAATCCTTCCAACTCAACGCCGCCAATGAAGTGCTGCTGCAACCCCAGGCCATCGCCAATTTTCGCAAGAACTATGCCGAAGCCTTTGGTGGCATGGACACCTCTGACCCGCTTTATGAATCTGTGACCAGTGCCAGACGTTATCAGGGCATGGAACATTGGTTGCCGCTTTTTCATGGCCAACTGGAAACCCTGTTTGATTATTTGCCAGATGCAGTTCTCTCGCTCAGTCACATGGTGCACGAGGGGGCCAACGCCCGCCACTCGCAAATCAGTGAGTATTTTGACGCGCGGCGCGAGGCCCTTTCGAAGCAGAATTTTGGCGCCGCTCCCTACAAGCCCCTGCCGCCTGAACGCTTGAGTCTGATGCCAAGCCATTGGCAACAGGCTTTGGCGGATCGCACGGTTTTTGAAATCACACCTTTTGAACGTCCCGAAACGTCAGCCATATCGTTTCAAGGCAAACAAGGGCGAACCTTTGCTGCCGAACGGGCCGAGGCGGGGGGCAATGTTTATGATGCTGTGCGAAAGCATGTGGAAACGTTGCAAACCGGTGGCAAGCGCGTTGTCATTTCGGCCTGGAGTGAAGGTTCAGCTGATCGGTTGACAACGATTTTGCGCGACCACGACGTGGGGTCCATTGCGCCGGCAGCGGCGTGGGTGGACATCAGCACACGCAATAAAAGCCTCATCAATATTGTGGTGCAGCCGCTGGAAGAAGGCTTTGAAACCCCTGATCTGGCCGTTATCACTGAACAGGATATTCTGGGTGATCGACTGGTGCGCCGCGCCCGCAAATCCCGCAAAGCCGCCGATGTCATTTCAGAACTGTCTTCGCTGACCCCCGGCGATTTGATGGTGCATGTGGACCACGGCATCGGACGCTTTGAAGGGCTCAAAACTATCGAAGTGCAAGGCGCACCCCATGACTGTTTGCTGCTGTTCTATGCCAACAATGACCGACTTTTCATTCCCGTTGAAAATATCGATCTGCTCTCACGTTATGGATCAGAATCCGAAGGTGTGCAGTTGGACAAGCTGGGCGGTGGTGCCTGGCAGGCCAAGAAGGCCAAGCTCAAGGAACGCATCCGTGAAATTGCCAATGACCTGATCAAGACGGCCGCAGCGCGGGAACTCAAGTCTGGTGATATTCTGGCACCGCCGGAAGGGGCCTTCGATGAATTTGCTGCCCGCTTCCCTTATGAGGAAACCGAGGACCAATTATCTGCCATTGAAGCCGTGCTGGATGACCTGCAAAAAGGCCGGCCCATGGACCGCCTGATTTGCGGCGACGTTGGCTTTGGCAAAACAGAAGTGGCGCTGCGGGCGGCCTTTGTTGCGGCCTATGCCGGAAAGCAAGTAGCCGTGGTCGTGCCCACCACCTTGCTGGCACGCCAGCACTACAAAAACTTTGTCGAACGCTTCAAAGGCTTGCCACTACAAATCGCCCATGCCTCGCGGCTGGTGGGGCGCAAGGAATTGGAGCAGACCAAAAAGCAATTGGCCGAAGGCAGCGTTGATATCGTCATCGGCACCCACGCCTTGTTGACCGGACTGATCAAGTTCCGCGACCTCGGCTTGTTGATCATTGATGAAGAGCAACATTTCGGCGTCAAGCATAAAGAGCGTCTGAAGGAACTGCGCGCCAACGTGCATGTGTTGACGCTGACCGCCACACCCATCCCCCGCACCTTGCAACTCGCACTTTCTGGCGTGCGCGAAATGTCGATCATTGCCACCCCGCCGATTGATCGGTTGGCAGTGCGTACCTACATCGCACCTTTCGATCCGGTGACTATCCGCGAACATTTGCTGCGCGAACATTTTCGTGGCGGGCAAAGTTTTTATGTCGTCCCGCGCATCACTGATCTTGAGGAAATCGCCGAATTTTTGCGCGAGGCCGTCCCTGAGGTAAAATTCCGCGCCGCCCATGGCCGCATGACGCCGACGGAACTGGAAGACATCATGAACGGTTTTTATGACCGCTCGTTTGATGTATTGCTTTCGACAACCATCGTTGAATCAGGCCTCGATATTCCAACCGCCAATACCATGGTTATCCACCGGGCCGACATGTTTGGCCTCGCACAATTGTATCAGCTCAGGGGCCGTGTCGGGCGTTCAAAGACCAGGGCCTATGCCTTGCTGACAACGGCGTCGGGTCGCGCCTTGAACCCCACAGCCGAGCGCCGATTGAAAGTTTTGCAATCGCTCGACTCACTGGGCGCAGGTTTCACCCTGGCCAGCCATGATCTGGATATTCGCGGCTCCGGCAACATGCTCGGCGAGGAACAGTCGGGAAATATTCGCGAAGTCGGATTTGAGCTTTACCAAAACATGCTGGAAGAAGCCGTGGCGCAAATGCGGGCCGGCGAAGCCGCCAGCGAAGGCGATAGCCAATGGTCGCCACAGATCAATATTGGCACATCCGTGCTGATCCCGGAAAACTACGTATCGGATTTGCAAGTGCGTCTTGGCCTGTATCGCCGTTTGGCCGATTTTGAAAACCAGGAAGACCTGGATGCGTTTGGCGCAGAACTGCACGACCGTTTTGGCAAGCCGCCAGAAGAAGTGCAGCATCTCCTGCAAATTGTATCCATCAAACTGTTGTGTCGCGTTGCCAACGTGCAGGCCGTGGATGCCGGTGCGAAGGGGGCAAGCATTGCCCTGCGCAATGGAATATTCCCCAATCCCGCCAAACTGGTGCAGTGGATCAGTGGCCAAGGTACTCTGGCAAAACTCCGGCCTGACATGAAACTGGTGATCATGCGCGATTGGCATACAGCCGCAGATCGCTTGAAGGGCACACGGCAGTTAATGCAGACATTGGTGAAGCTGGCGGCGTGAGAGGAGTGTCTGGGGCCAAAGGAACCTCATCCGGCGCGTTGCGCCACCTTTTCCACGAAGGCGGGAGAAGGGACTACCTTGAGAGCAGTATAGCTTGTCGAAATGAAGGGACAGGTCTCTAACAAATTCCCTTCTCCACGCCTTCGTGGAGAAGGTGGCGCAACGCGCCGGATGAGGTCCCTTCATGCCAACGCCGAAATTTTCCGCAACATGTCCACAATCTCGGCAACGGGTTGCGCACCCACCATGCCATATTTCTTGTTGACGATGTAGGTTGGAACCCCGGTGACGCCAATTTGTTTGGACGACAGGGCTTCCGCCATCACCTCAGCCTTGTCGAGATCACTCGCCAGATGTTTTGCAACATCCGGGCCATTGAAACCGTTGACGATGGCGATGGTTTTGAGAACGTCGATATCGCTGATGTCCTGTCCCCAGCTCCAATAGGCCATGAACAAAGCTTCGGCCACCGCGACCTGGCCACCCGCTTCATGGGCCCAGCGCAACAGGCGATGGGCATTCATTGTGTTGGGTGAACGTGTGATTTTATCAAAGTCAAAGGCAACGCCGTCTTCCTTGCCAGCGGCAATCAACGGATCGTGGATTGTCTTCAAGCGCTCGGCACCAAACTTCGCCAACATGTATTCGCGGCGGTCCAAACCCTGCGGCGGAATAGTCGCATCCAGAAAAAACGGCCGGAAAACCACCTGCACCTTGATCTCAGGAACCTGCAGCAAAGCCTTGTCCAACCTGCGTTTTCCAAGATAACACCAAGGACAGACAACATCCGATACAACATCGATCTGTATCATGGGTTGCGCCATAATGTTGTCGCTTCAAAACCGGGCAGGGGTTGGGCATCTGGTTTGCCGATATAATTCCAGCGCGCCACCCATTGTCCGCCTGCATTGTAGAATGGCACGATATAATGTCCCGCCACCAACAATCGATCCTCTGCCTTGACCGCAGATTCAAAATCCTCCCGCGTCTTCGCTTTCAACATGGCTTCAATGGCTGCATCTATTTTGGGGTCTGCAATGCCCGGATAATTTCGCGTACCTTCCGTGGTGCGCCCGGACGAACCAAAATACAGTGTTTGTTCGTTGCCGGGGGATAGCGAGTTGAACCACTGGACCGGGATCATGTCATAGTCATAGGTTTTCTGGATGGCTGTAAATTGTGTGGCATCGACTTTCTTGATTTCAACTTTTACGCCGATTTGCTCCAGCGTGCGCTGGAAATGCTGGGCCATTTTTTCCTGGTCGCCGGTTTGACTGACGATGGTGAAAGCCAGATTTTCACCAGCCCCATTGACCATGCCCGTATCCCTGATGCTCCAGCCCGCTTCTTCGAGAAGGCCCACGACTTTGCGCAAGATTTTGCGGTCGCCGCCTGAACCATCGGTTACTGGCAAGCGATAGGAACCATCGAGATAGTCAGCGCGCAAACCATCAGAGCCAATGATGGCGATTTCAACAGCATCAGCTTTCTTGCCTTGCGACGATAACGGCGAGCCGGAGAAATAACCATAAGTGCGGACAAAGGCATTACCGAACAAATTGGCATTGGCCCATTCAAAATCAAAAGCCATTGCCAAGGCTTCGCGAACCTTCACATCTTCAAATATCTTGCGCCGTGTGTTGAAGGTAAAACCGGAAGCCGGGGCCGGCGTGCGCTGCACCACTTTTTCCATGGTGATCTTGCCATCCTTGACGGCAGGAAAATCATAGCCGGATGTCCAGCGCACCGGATCGCCTTCGGTGCGCACATCCGCGTCACCTTTCTTGAAGGCTTCAAAAGCGGCATTGGCATCGCGATAAAAATCATAACGAACCGTGTCGAAGTTCCACAGGCCCTTGTTGATGCCAAGATTGTTGCCCCAATAAGCTGGATTCTTCTTGTAGGTGATTTTCTGGTCGAGGACGATTTCATCAAACATGTAAGGACCGGAGCCGACAAAAGGCTTCGCCGAAACTTCATCAAACACCCGGCCTTCCCAATTCTTCTTCGAGATGATAGGCATCAGGCCCATGATGAGCGGCAGTTCCCGGTCGCCAGCTACCTGTTTGAAAATCACCGTGTGATCATCCGGCGTTTCAACAGTTTTTACTTTGCCATAGTTGTTCTTGAAATTGGAACGGCCCTTGTCGCGCAACGTTTCCATGGAAAACACCACGTCAGCGGAAGTGACCGGCGTGCCATCCGAGAACCTGGCTTCCGGCCGGATTTTGAAGGTCACCATTTGCCGATCCTCGGAAACGTCGATGCTTTCCGCCAACAGGCCATAGAGCGAAAACGCTTCGTCCCAATTCCGGCCCATCAGACTTTCAACGACATAGGTGCGAACCCCCGTAGCCGCCGAGCCTTTGACGATAAAGGGATTGACGCTGTCAAAGGTGCCGGAAATCGCCTGACGCAACACTCCGCCCTGTGGCGCATTGGGGTTTGCATAGGGCAAGTTGGCAAAGCCCGCAGGCAACAACGGCGCACCTTGCATGGCAAAGCCGTGCATCGGCTCCGCCACTGCTGGCATGACAAACGGGGACGAGAAGCAAAGTGCAGTCATAAAGGCAAGATGGCGAATCATGGTTATCTCCTGATTTGCGAAGAGTTTTAGACCATCGAGCAGGCAAAAAAATCTAAAACCGCCGTCATTCCAAACGCCCGCCCTTCGCGGGCGATTTGGAACCCAGCTTTGGTAGCTTCAAGCTCAACGAGTTGAAACAAAGCGGGGTTCCAGCTCGCGCTTCGCGAGGGCTAAGCTTGGCTGGAATGACGCACGAAAGTAAATTGTGGCTACACGACCCCGCAACACCTAACGCATCAGGATATTGCTGAACTGCCACGGATCACGCCGATCCAGTTTCTCATCAAAGAAAGTCACGCGCGAATCCAGCGGAGTCCAATCGGTGTAGTGTCCCATCAGCGGCCCGAGATAGGGTTTTTGCACTTGCATGCAGCGCTCGTGGTCCATTTCATCAGTTTCAACAATACCGGCATTCGGGTTTTCAATCGCCCACACCAGGCCCGCCAAAACCGCTGACGTCACCTGCATGCCAGTGGCATTTTGATAGGGAGCCAGTTCCCGTGCCATTTCGATGGAAAGCCTTGAGCCAAACCAGAATGCATTTTTCTTGTGGCCATAAAGCAGAACGCCAAGTTCATCCCGGCCGTCATGGATTTCGTCTTCCGTAAGAACATGCTGCACGCCCTGACGATTGCCGCCATTGCCCAACAATTCGTGCCACGAGAGCACTGCATCATTGGAGGGATGGTACGCATAATGACAAGTTGGCCGATAGGTAACACGGTTGCCGATTTTCACTGTGTAATAGTCAGAGATCGATATGGCCTCATTGTGGGTGACGAGATAACCAAAATGCGCACCTGCAGTAGGCGTCCACGTCAGAACCCGTGTATTGGCACCCGCCCGTTCCAGATAAATTGAAGCCTTGGTGCCTTTCTTGAAGCGACGACCTTCTTTTGGCATTTTTTTCTCGTGGGTGCCCCAGCCCAATTCGGCAGGTTGCAGGCCTTCTGAAATGAAGCCCTCCACCGACCAGGTGTTGTAAAATGTATTCAAAGGCTTTGGCTTCTTGGTGCGCTGCGTATCGCGCTCGGCTACGTGAATGCCTTTCACGCCAACTTTTTTCATTAGCGCAGCCCATTCCGCGCGTGACTGGGGCTTCTCGAATTTCAGTTTCAAATCTTTGGCGACGGTCAGAAGTGCATGCTTTACAAACCACGAGACCATGCCAGGATTGGCACCACAGCAGGATACTGCTGTCGTTCCAGAACCAAGCTTCGCCTTCAACGCCAACATGGTTTCGCGCATGGCATAATTGGTGCGGTCGGCATTTCCTATCTTGGTGTTGTAGTAAAAGCCCGGCCAAGGCTCGGTCACCGTGTCGATGTAAAGCGCGCCATGGCGGCGGGCCAATGCCATGATGTCAACACTGCTCACATCTACAGACAAGTTGACGATAAAACCCGGTTTTGCATAGGACTTCAGCAATGGCCCAAGAATGGATTTGTAGTTTGATTTCGTAATCGCCTGTTTGACAAAACGGATGCCTTCCTTGTCGGCGACATAGCGTGACTCTTCTGACGGATCGAGAATGGTGATCTTGCTGCGGTCGCAAGTGATGTGGCGGAGGATCAGTGGCAAGGTACCACGACCGATGGAGCCGAAACCAATCATCACGATTGGGCCATCCCATGTCGCGTGTTGTGTCCATTCAGTCATGATATCTGTCCTTCCAAGTCCCACAAGATCGAGGCGCGGCCCCTATAGGGTAGGGTGCCACCAAGTAAAGGAGAATTCTTCATGTCTCACAAGTGCCGATTATTGGTCCTTCAATTCCATTGGAAAGCGCTTGCCGGATTTCGAAACAAAGGTAACGTTTTTACCGTCTTGAAATATTTCAAAGCAGCTCCAGGTTTCGTTGGGTGGCCATTGCGAGCAAAAGGCATTGCCTTCAACTTTCCAAAACCCTTGGGACTGCGCACCATTTTCTGTGTAGAGCGTAAGACCGCTCTTTTGGAAAATCTGCTCGATAGTCTTTCCATCACGGGTGGCCACAAGAAACCTTTCGGAAAGCAATTCTTGCAATGCCGGACCCGTCAACACGGTTTCCGCACCAATTGCAATTGAACAACTGCAAAGGGTGAACAAAACCAATGTCATCTTACGCATGTCTGCTTTCCCTATGTTGACCTTCGCTTGTCAGTCAGCATTGTTTCAATTGGTGGCTGGCCCCGTCATACTGGCAACTTGATTCGAATTTAGAGCCGATTGCATGTCAAAGCCACTGTCCAAATCTCAAACCGTCGATGATCTTTTTGGCGGATTGCCTGCCGCAAAATCACCACCCAAACCAGAGGGCAAGTCTGCAGCTGCTGCAAAATCGCGCGGTGAAGAAAGCTATACGGCTGCCGATATTGAAGTTCTTGAAGGGCTTGAACCCGTGCGCCGCCGCCCCGGTATGTATATCGGTGGCACCGACGAAAAGGCGCTGCACCACTTGTTCGCCGAAGTCATCGACAATTCCATGGACGAAGCGGTGGCTGGCCACGCCACGCGCATAGAAGTCGAATATCAAGCCGACGGTTATCTCTCCATCACCGACAATGGCCGTGGCATTCCCGTTGATGCCCATCCCAAATACAAGGATAAATCCGCCCTCGAAGTCATCATGACCACGCTGCATGCGGGCGGCAAATTCGATTCAAAAGTTTATGACACGTCAGGTGGTCTGCACGGTGTTGGTGTGTCGGTTGTCAATGCCTTGTCGGAACATTTGATTGTTGAAGTTGCCAGGGGCCAGCAGCTTTATCGTCAGGAATTCCGCCGCGGCAAAGCCCAAGGCCCGATCCAGACCATTGGCAAGGTTTCAGGCAGGCGCGGCACCACCGTCAAGTTCCTCGCCGATCCGCAAATCTTTGGCAAGGGCAACACCACATTCGTGGCCGCCCGCCTTTATAAAATGGCCCGCTCCAAATCCTATCTTTTTGGTGGCGTGGAAATCCGCTGGACCTGTGCGCCCCAACATTTGAAAGACAAGGACACGCCCGAAAACGCCGTCTTCCATTTCCCCGGTGGCCTGAAAGATTTCCTCGAAGAGCGCCTCGAAGGCCGCACCCGTGTGGTGGACGAAGCGTTTTTCGGCAAGGTCAGCAAGGAAGGCGGCCACGGGAGTGTTGAATGGGCGGTGGCCTGGTTCGGCGGTGAAGATGGCTTCATGTCGTCTTATTGCAATACCATTCCAACTGCCGACGGCGGCACCCATGAAGTGGGCTTTCGCACCGCACTTACAAGGTCACTGAAAAACTACGCGGAGCTTGCGGGCAACAAGCGGGCAGGCGTGGTCACGGCAGAAGATGTCATGGTGCAGTCAGGAGCCATGTTGTCGGTGTTCATCCGCGAACCGGAATTTGTTGGACAAACCAAGGACAAGCTTTCAACTTTGGATGCTGTCAAGATTGTTGACCGCGCCATCAGCGACCATTTTGACCATTGGCTATCGGGCCATCCTGCCCAGGCCGACCGGCTTCTGGAATGGATTATTGAACGCGCCGAAGACCGGGTGCGCCGCCGCCAGGAAAAGGAAGTGGGCCGCAAGACGGCTGTGCGCAAATTGCGCTTGCCCGGCAAACTGGCCGATTGTTCAGCCAACCAGTTGCAAGGTTCAGAACTCTTTATCGTTGAGGGCGACTCGGCTGGCGGATCGGCCAAGCAGGCCCGCAACCGCGAGAACCAGGCCGTGTTGCCCTTGCGTGGTAAAATTCTCAATGTTGCCAACGCCGGAAAAGACAAGGTGACGGCCAATCAACAATTGGCCGATCTGACGCAAGCCCTGGGAGCAGGCACGGGTGCATCCTACCGCGAAACCGATCTGCGCTATGACAAGGTCATCATCATGACCGACGCCGACGTTGATGGTGCGCATATCGCATCCCTGCTGATCACATTCTTCTATCGCCAAATGCCGAAACTGATTGATGAGGGACATCTTTATCTTGCGGTGCCGCCGCTCTATCGCATCACCCAGGGCGGCAAGAACGCTTATGCCCGAAATGATCTGCACAAGGATGAATTGCTGAAGGGTGAATTTTCTGGCCGCGGCAAGGTTGATGTGGGCCGCTTCAAGGGCTTGGGTGAAATGACCGCTCCCCAACTCAAGGAAACCACCATGGACCCGGCAAAACGGCTCCTCCTGCGTGTCACCCTGAGCGAAGCCATGCGCACCTCAACTGCCCGCGTTGTCGAACAACTGATGGGCAACAAACCCGAGGAACGTTTCAACTTCATCACCGAACGCGCCCAGTTTGTTGAGGACGCGGGGCTGGACATTTAAACGCTCACTTCCCGTCAGCCGAAAGATGCTGAAAATCTTTTTTGCTTTTCCAATATCCGCCCCACTTCCAACCCTGCTTGGCAAACGCCTTATCCACAATGCTGCCGGGTGTGATCAATCCGACTATTGAATCTTTGCGCTCGTCGTCCTCATCAAACGGATCATTTTTTGTTGGTTTACCGCTTTTGAAGACAACATAGGGATTTTGCACCGGGTTGATGTCGATGGCGGTGCCGCGCCCGTGGGAGGACAATATCAACGATCTTGCAACCAAGCGGCAGTTGAAGGCACTGCTGTTATTGTCGCCCGTTGAGGCATCGTCGCTGCCGCCGTAGACATCAACCAGTTTCATTTTTTCGATGCGAAATTTGTCACTGGCATAAATCTCGTCAAATGCCGCAACAACCTTGTCAGCCTGGTTCTTCGCCACGATCAACTCACCCAGTTGGGTTTTGCCCGTGAAATCACGGAAGGGCACAACAAGATAACTCAAGTCCTTGCGCGGCGGGCAGGGCAGGTTGGTGTGCCATGATTTACCTTGCATCTCCTGCCAAACGGCGTCCGGAATCTCGGATGCGCGGCCCTTGACGTCAGCCGCTTGGGCTACGGTTGCATAAAGCATCAAAGACACCGCAAGTGTCGATAATCGAAATTTCATCTGTGCCATCTCCATACTACAGTCTGCTTCACAATTTGTGACTCGCAGCCACCAGCCCTTCGAGGCTCGCAAGGGCTCGCACCTCAGGGTGAGGGAACTAACGATTTTCCCTCACCCTGAGGTGCCGCACC
>JANOXA010000094.1:0-48442 GCA_031418195.1 Hyphomicrobiales bacterium
TTCGGGAAACAAGGGAATCCCCTTTCTGCATTTGCAAGAAAATCCGGGGTAAAGCGCTGATTTCTTGCAAATCAATCGGTACGAAAAATCAAATCTGCACAATAAAATCACGCATGCGTGAGTTCTTCACGGACGACTCAATAAAAAAGCAGGTCCCACCCATTGTCTCTTCTCCACGTCTTTCGTGGAGAAAGTGGCGCAACGCGCCGGACGAGGTCCCTTTGGCAACAAAACAGCCGCCACGCTCAATATTTCCGCAACAGACCCACCAGCTTGCCCTGCACGCGCACACGGTCGGGCCCGAAGATGCGGGTTTCGTAAGCTATGTTGGCGGCTTCGAGGGCGATTGAATCGCCTTTTTTGCGCAGGCGCTTCAATGTGGCTTCTTCATCATCCACCAGGGCCACCACAATATCGCCGTTGATGGCGGAATCGCCTTTGCGGATGACCACCGTATCACCATCAAAAATACCGGCATCAATCATCGAGTCGCCTTTGACTTCCAAGGCATAGTGTTCGCCACGGCCGAGCATTTCTGGCGGCACGTTGATATTTCCCGTATGATCCTGGATGGCGGAAATCGGCACACCCGCAGCAATCCGACCCATCATCGGAACAAAAGTTGCGCGCGGCATGCCATCATTCGCGGCAGGTGCCGGACCCTTGGAGCGACCGAGCGTGCCTTCGATGACATTGGGTTTGAAGCCTGATTTTTTGGTTGCCAGTGTCGGGCTGTGGGATTCCGGCAGTTTCAACACTTCGAGGGCGCGGGCCCGGTTGGCCATGCGCTTGATGAAGCCGCGTTCTTCCAAGGCGACAATCAGCCGATGCACGCCTGATTTGGATTGCAGGTTCAAGGCTTCTTTCATTTCTTCGAAGGAGGGCGGAACACCTTCTTCCTTCAGGCGGGAGTTGATGAACAACAGCAATTCAAGTTGTTTGCGCGTCAGCATGATGTGGGCCTTTCAATGCGGCAAATCAGAATCGGAACATATCCGAAACATTTTTAACATGTTCTTAATAGGTTCCGCAAGTGTTTTGCTTATGGCCTAAAAGTCGAGCAATAGCACAGGCACCAGTTCACCAATTTCGGCAGATGGCGCGTGAGGCAAACGGATGATCAGGGCCTGTGATGATTGCAGAAGCCGCTGCATGGAGGAATCCTGCGCCGTGTGAACGCTGACCTGGCGTGTGCCATCTGGAGAAATTTCCAGGTTGGCGCGCATGTAATCCTGGCGTTCGTCATTGGCGGGGAGGCCTGTTGCCAAACTGGCGAGTGTTGGTGCCTCAGCTGCGGCAAGGCCTTGCATGACATTCATCAGTGGACGGAGGAAAATCCGTGCTGTAAGCAGGGCTGAAACCGGATTTCCGGGAAGGCCCAAGACATGGGTTTTGCCTTTGCGGCCATACATGAAAGGCTTGCCGGGGCGCAGCGCAATTTTCCAGAAACCAATTTTCACGCCACAGGCCTTGAAGGCTTCCTGCACATAGTCGTGGTCGCCGACAGATGCGCCGCCCGTCGTCAGCAGGATATCAGCACCCAGACCTTTGCGAATGGCTGAAATCGTTGCCTTGAGATCGTCCTTGATGATGCCGAGATTGACAATGTCAGCACCGAACTGCTGCGCCATGGCTTGCAGTGCGTGACTGTTTGATGAGATGATTTGATCGCTGCGTGGTCGCATGCCGGGCAAAACCAGTTCATCGCCAGTGGTAAACAACACGACCCTGGGTTTGCGGAATGATAGCACAGTTGGATTATTGCCCGCTGCCAAGAGGCCAATATCTCGGGTTGAAAGTTGCCTGCCTTTGGCCACCAGCAGATCACCCTTGGCGAAGTCGAGGCCACGTTTGCGGATGTTTTTGGCCAGTGGCGTCGGGTTGATGACCAGGATTGACCGAGCGTGGCGCGTGGTGTTTTCCTGGATGACAATCGTGTCGGCAGCTTTGGGAAGTGGTGCACCTGTGAGAATGCGAATGGCCTCGCCGGGTTTCAATGTACCCCTGTAGGCATGACCTGCGGCGCTGGTGCCAGCAAGCTTGAGCGTTGCTGGAAGTTCAGCGATGTCGGCAAAGCGCACAGCATAGCCATCCATGGCAGAAGCGGCAAATGGCGGTTGATCGCGTTTGGCACTTATGGATTTTGCCAAGACGCGGCCCAAGGCCTGGCTGAGTTTTATGGTTTCTGTTGCAAGGGGTTTTACGCCGTCGAGAATGCGGGTGAGGGCTTCTTCGACCGGGAGCAGCGCCATCGTTCAATCAGCCTGATAGATGCCAGACTTGCCGCCAGTTTTTTCAACCAGCCGAAGGTCGGTGATTTTCATGCCGCGATCGACGGCTTTCAACATGTCGTAGATCGTCAGACAAGCGATGGAGCAGGCGGTAAGGGCTTCCATTTCAACGCCGGTCTTGCCTTCGACTTTGACAGTTGCTTCAACATCAATGTGGTCGGCCGCCAATGCAAATTCCACGCTGACTTTGGAAATCATCAGGGGATGGCAGAGCGGGATGAGTTCAGAAGTTTTTTTGGCCGCCATGATGCCAGCGATGCGGGCGGTGGCCAGCACATCGCCCTTTTTAGCTGTGCCAGATGTGATGATGGCGATGGTGGCGGCATCGGCAAGCACACGGGCCTTTGCTGTGGCGTTGCGGGTTGTCACATCCTTGGTGGAAACATCCACCATATGGGCCTGGCCCTGGTCATCGAGATGGCTGAGTTTGCTCATGATTTTTTCAGAATGGCTTTGGCGGCGGCTGCCACATCCTGTTGCCGCATCAAGCTTTCGCCGATGAGAAAAGTCTGTGCACGGACAATTTCAAGCCGGGCAAGATCGGAAGGCTTGAACAGGCCGCTCTCCACCACGATCAGGCGATCAGCCGGGATTAGTGGGGCAAGCAGTTCGGTTGTCGCAAGCGAAACTTCAAAGGTGTGAAGATTGCGGTTGTTGATGCCGATCATCGGCGATTTCAGCAGCAAGGCGCGCGCAAGTTCGGCTTCGTCATGCACTTCGATCAACACGTCCATGCCATAGCCAAAGGCGGCGGCTTCCAGTTCGGCAGCGCAGCCATCATCGACCATGGCCATGATGATGAGGATGCAATCACCCCCCCAGGCGCGGGCTTCGGCCACTTGATAAGTATCGATGATGAAATCCTTGCGAAGTGCAGGCAGGGCACAGGCCTTGCGGGCTTCGGTGAGGAATTGCGGTGCGCCCTGAAAGCTTGGTGCGTCGGTCAACACTGAAAGGCAGGCGGCACCACCCGCTTCATAAGCTTGGGCGAGGGCAGGCGGATCAAAGTCTTCGCGGATCAGGCCTTTTGACGGCGAGGCTTTTTTGATTTCGGCGATCAGCGCCCATTCACCTGCGGCATGTTTTCTTTGCAAAGCCTTGAGAAAACCGCGGGGTGGGCGTTGGGCGTTGGCATGAAGGTCCAGCGACGACAAGGACATGACAACTTTGGCGGCTTTCACTTCATCCCGTTTATAGTCGGCAATCTTGTCGAGAATGGTTGCCATCAGCTGTTTGAAACCTCTATCAACCGTATCAGTGTTTTCCGGGCCGCACCCGATGCAATCGCATCTCTTGCGACATCCACACCGGTTTTGAAATCTGGCACCTGGTCAGCCACCAGCAATGCCGCACCTGCGGTCATCACAGCAGCATCGGCGAAGGCGGAAGCCCTTCCGTCTAACACCATTTTCAAGGCTTCAGCATTCTCAGCCGCTTCCCCTCCTTTGAGGTCTGCCAGATTGGAACGCGTGATGCCAACCTGTTCCGGAGTCACTTCAAAGGAACGCACGTCGCCATTTTTCAATTCAGAAATCCAGGTTGTACCCGTCGGCACAATTTCATCCATGCCGCCTTCGCCATGGCAAATCCAACAGGCCTCGCTGCCCAGATTCTTCAACACATGGGCGAGGGGTTCTACCCAAGCCTTTGAAAAGACCCCAGTAACTTGCCGTTTTGCACCGGCTGGATTGGACAGGGGACCAAGCAGATTGAATATGGTGCGCGTGCCAAGTTCAACCCGCGTTGGCCCCACATGTTTCATTGATGAATGATGGAGGGGCGCAAACATGAAGCCGACACCGGCCTCGCGAATGCACTGGGAAATCTTCTCTGGCCCGGTATCCAGTTTGACACCGAGCGCCAGCAAAACATCAGCCGCGCCAGACTTTGACGAAAGGGCCCGGTTGCCATGCTTGGCAACTGAAAGTCCCGCACCCGCCGCCACGATGGCCGCACATGTCGAGATGTTGTAGGAACCCGAAGCATCACCGCCTGTGCCAACAATATCGATGGCATTATCAGGCGCTTCAACGCGCAACATTTTTTCGCGCATGACAGAAACGGCACCCGTGATCTCATCGACGGTTTCGCCACGCACCCGCAGCGCCATTAGGAGGCCTGCAACTTGCGCAGGTGTAGCTTCGCCAGACATCAAGATATTGAAGGCAATTTTGGATTCATCGAGGCTCAGCGACTTGCCATCGGCGGCTTTGGCAATGAGAGGTTTCAGGGCGCTCATGATGTTGCTCGGGTTTTCACTTCAGCCAGGTCCAGAAAGTTTTTGAGAATGGCATGACCGTTTTCCGAGGCAATGCTTTCGGGATGGAATTGCACACCATGCACATTCAGTGACTTGTGTTGCAAGCCCATGATCAAGCCATCAGTTTCAGCGGTCACTTCAAGTTCAGACGGCAAGGTTGACTTGTCGACAACGAGGGAATGATAGCGCGTAGCAGAGAAATTGTTCGCTATGTTTTTGAACACACCTTTGCCTTGGTGTTGAACAGCCGAAACTTTGCCATGCATCTGGGTCGGTGCGCGAATGACATCGCCACCAAAGGCTTCGCCAATCGCCTGCATGCCGAGACAGACGCCGAAAATCGGCACTTTGCCTGCGGCCTGCCGGATCAAGTCAACGATAATGCCTGCCTGGGCCGGCGTTCCGGGGCCGGGTGAAATGACAACGGCTTCGGGGGTTGCCGAGAGAACCTGCTCAACACTGATCTTGTCGTTGCGGTGGACAATTGTTTCGCAGCCCAGGTCGCCGAGGTAGTGATAGAGGTTCCAGGTGAAGCTGTCGTAGTTGTCGATGAGAACTATCCCAGAGTTTTTCATTGGCCTCTCCCGGCGCGACCGGCAAAGCGTACAGCTTCTTCAGCGGCCTTGAACAGGGCCTTGGCCTTGTTGACGCATTCCTGGTGCTCATTCTCCGGCACTGAATCGGCCACAACGCCGGCCCCAGCCTGGACATACATTTTACCGTCTTTGACGATAGCCGTGCGCAACACGATGCAGGTGTCCATTTCGCCATCGGCAGAAAAATAACCGACACAGCCGCCATAAATGCCGCGCTTGTGTTTTTCCAGATGATCGATGATTTGCATGGCGCGGACTTTGGGAGCGCCAGAAACCGTGCCGGCGGGAAAGCCTGCTTGCAAGGCGTCGATCACGTCATGTTTTTGATCAAGCTTGCCTTCGACATTGGACACAATGTGCATGACCTGGCTGTAATATTCGAGAATGAATTTGTCGGTGACTTTGATGGAGCCGATTTCTGCAACACGGCCAACGTCATTGCGGCCCAGATCCAACAACATCAAATGTTCTGCCCGCTCTTTGGGATCGGCCAAAAGCTCCTCTGCCAATTCCCGGTCCTGGGTTGGCGTTGCGCCGCGCGGCCTGGTGCCTGCGATAGGCCTTATCGTGATCTTGCCATCCCGCACCCGTACCAGAATTTCCGGGCTTGAGCAGACAACGGCGAAATCGCCAAAGTTCAGGAACACCAGAAAGGGGGAAGGGTTGATGCGGCGAAGCGAGCGGTAGAGCGAGAACGGTGGAAGGGAAAATTCAGTTTCAAAGCGTTGTGACAGTACAACCTGAAAAATGTCTCCCGCTGCGATATGCTCCTTGGCTGCCAAGACCATCGCCTTGTATTCTTCTGGTGAGGTGTTGGATGTCTGCGGCTTGATAGGCGGTGTGTCGGCTTCACGCAGGGTCATATCAAGCGGGCGGTCCAAAGCGTCCACCACATCGGAAATGCGTTCAGTGGCGCGGGCATAGGCGGCTTTCGCAGTCACACTGCTTTCTACATAGACCGGGGCGGTGATGTTTACTTCATCCCGCACACTGTCAAAAATCGCCATGACCGTGGGGCGGACCATGATGCCATCCGGAAGACCGAGCGTATCCGGGTTCTGATTGGGCAGATGTTCCATCAGGCGCACGGTGTCATAGCCCATATAGCCAAACACACCGGCTGCCATGGGGGGCGCATCTTCCGGCAGGGCAATCCGGCTTTCGGCGAGCAGGTTGCGCAGCGACGTCAGTGGTTCAAGGTTGTCCTCAACAAAAGGACCGTCGGGTGCTGAAATTGCCTTGCGGTTGATGTAAGCCTTGGAGCCCAGATTTTTCCAGATCACATCCGGGTGGAGCCCGATGATTGAATAACGGCCACGCACTGCACCACCTTCCACTGACTCAAGCAGAAAAGCATAGCGGGCATTGCGTGACAGTTTCAGCATGGCTGAAACCGGGGTTTCCAGATCAGCCACAAGCCGGGCAGAAACGATTTGCGCCTCGCCGCGCTCGTAAGCCTGTCGGAATGATTCGTAGTCGGGTGATGTACTCATGAGGTTAAACTTCGGAAATTGTGATCAGTATCAGGGCGTGCTTGAGGGTCCGCTGATCTTTCGCCAAAGTTCTTCATTCACAGTGACTTTTGTGGCGTCGCGAACCGCTTCGAGATAGCCTGCCAGCAGATCAGTGCCCAATCCGTTGCGGGTCGTGTCTTGCAATTCCCTGGTTTCGGCGACACTGGCCGGCTGTGTCACTTTGGAAACTTCAATGATCCTTGCTGATTTGCCATCGCCTTCCAGCGCCCAGGTCAACGTGTTGGCTGGTGCGCTGAACAGCGCAAGCGCCGAAATGCCGTCGAAGGCTTCTGAAGTCTGGTTACGCTTGATATTGCTGACGGAAAGGATTTTGGCCTTCATTTCGGTTGCCAGCGTATCAAGCCGTGTATTGCCTGCCGCCTTGTCAACAATCGTCTTGGCTTTTTCGCCCGCAATGGTGCGCAGTTTTTCTGCCACCCAATCGGCTTTCACTACGTCCTTGATGTCGGCAAGCGGGCGAAGCCTGGAGGGCACAACTTCACGAATTTCATACCAGACATAGCCATCGCCAAAATTCAACGGATCGGTTTCAACACCGGGGTCGCCTTCGAAGGTTGCCTTCAGTACTTCCTCTTTATTGGGCAGTACGACATCCACGCCGGCTTTGTCCAGACCAACGGCGTTAATGCTGGGAACAACTGTCAACGCAATGCCAACTTTGGCTGCAATGTCTTCATACTTGGTTGACTGGGCGCGGGCATCTTCCACGGCGTCATAAATCGACTGGATCTCATCCCTGGCCTTTTCAAGCTGAATTTTCTGGCGGATTGTTGCCTTGCTTTCTTCCAATGTTGCCTGCTTGGCAGGAACAACTTTGACGGCCTTGAGCAAGACCGTATTCAAGGTACCTTGCACGGGTGCACTCACTGTGCCCGCCTTCAGGCCAAAAGCCGCCTCGCCAATTTTCTCATCCAGAAAAGTTTCCTTCAGGCTGTTCTTGAACAGGATGTCGCTTTCTTTCATGGCAAGGGAAGTGGCAAGGGCGATGATATCCTCACCCTTGCCCAAACGGGCCTTGGCGGCTTCTGCGGTTTTCAAATCCGCGAAGGAGAGCTGGATGATGTCGCGGATTTCCGGTGTGAAATAATCAAGTTTGTTAAGTTCATAGGATTCCGAGATTTCCTGTTCGGTCACTTCAATCTTGGCGGCAATATCACCGAGTTCAATTTTCATCGCTGCAAGGCCGCGATATTCTGGAGCCGTGTAGGCGGCAGGTGTCGATTCATATTGTTTCTTCAAATCGTCATCGGTGGGGGCGGGTACATCGGCTTCGCTGACGGTGATGGTGAAATAACGGCCGTCGCGGGTTTCATCCCGGTAGCGCAACATGGCATCGGTCAAGGTTTTTGGCAGCGCAATGTTTTCGCCTGCAACGCCTGTGAGTGAGGCGCGGAGTTGCGCGCTTTTTTGGTCGGCCACGTAGCTGATTTCATTCAGGCCATTTTGCGCGAGCAGGCTCTTAAGTACCGCCGGGTCGAATTTGCCAGATGAATTGCGGAAAGCCGGATTCTCCATGACGCGGGTTTTTATGTAGTCCTCGGAAATCTGCACATTGAGGCGGTCACCAAGTGATTGCAGTGAGGCTGTACTGATCAGGCGGTCAAGCACCTGTTTGTCGAGACCGAATTTGCGGGCATCTTCAAGGGTCATTTGACCGCCGGTCTGGCGTTGCAAATTCTGCAGCGAACGATTGAGTTCAACGCGAAAAGTTTCTGCGGCAATGGGTCGTCCGCCGACTTCAGCAAGGTCGGCCGACCGCAAGCCCCGGAAAGTATCTTGTATGCCCCAAATCGCGAAACTCAGCACAAGAATGGCCAAAAGGGCTTTTGCAACCCAGCTTTTCGCGCCATTGCGCAGGGCTTCCATCATGTTCGTAACCTCAATTGTCTGGTCGAGATGACCGATTCAAATGGCCTTTAACATGGGCTTTGGCTTTGAGGTAGCTGCAAAATCTGGTTTCGGTTTGACTAAAATGCAGCTAAGGGACGCCCATCGAAACTAAAGCTGGGGACAAGCATGTCAAGCACCATCAAGCCACTTGTGGCTGGCAATTGGAAAATGAACGGTACAACAACGATGTTGCGCGAACCCCGCCTGCTGGCCGGCATGATGCGTGGCGTCAAAACCAAGTGCGATATTCTGGTTTGCCCGCCAGATACGCTGCTGCGCCGGGTCAGGGGGGTGATGAAAGGATCGCGGGTTAAGGTCGGCGGGCAGGATTGCCATGCTACAGCGTCCGGTGCCCATACGGGCGATACTTCGGCAGAAATGTTGAAAGATGCCGGTGCCACCTATGTTCTGGTCGGCCATTCAGAACGCCGCACCAATCACAAGGAAACCGATGCCACGGTTGCCGCCAAGGCCAAGGGCGCGCACCGGGCAGGCCTGGTTGCCGTGATTTGCATTGGTGAAACCCTGGACGAACGCAAAGGCGGCAAAACCCTCGATGTGTTGACGATGCAGTTGAAGGGGTCAATTCCTGAAGGTGCCACCGCCGTCAACAGTGTAATTGCCTATGAACCAGTCTGGGCAATTGGCACAGGATTGACACCTACCACCGCTGAAGTGGCTGAAGCACATACCCACATCCGGGCAGAGCTCAATAATGTCATGGGCGACGAAGGCCCAAAGACTCGCATTCTCTATGGGGGTTCTGTGAAGCCATCGAATGCCGTTGAACTGATGGGGGCCGCCAATGTCAATGGCGCCCTGGTTGGTGGAGCAAGTCTCAAAGCGTCAGATTTCATCGGTATCATAAAGGCTTATATGTGAAACCTGAGACACCACTGGAAGTTCCGGTTCTGCTGAAGCGCCGCCTGCAGGCGGAAGTCATCGGGCCGATCTATGCTGAAATGGTGGCGCAGGTGGGTGAAGAAAAGGCGGCTTCAATTCTTGATGCTGCCATTCGAAAAGCCGCCATTGCCGAAGGCAAGGCCTTTGCCGCCAAGGCACCGGGTGGCGAACCTTCCATGGCCGATTTCATCAAGCTCTATGAACTGTGGACCAGCAATGGTTCCCTCGAAATCGACGTGCTCGAAACCTCAGCCAGCCGTTTCGATTTCAATGTCACCCGCTGCCAATATGCTGAAACCTACAAAGCCATGGGCCTCGGCAAAATCGGACACTTGTTGTCCTGCAACCGCGATGGCAGTTTCTGTGAAGGCTATGATCCCCGGATTAAACTGGAACGAAAGCAAACGATCATGGCAGGGGCGGATTGTTGCACTTTTAGGTACAAACTCGCAAATGGTTCTGCTTGATGGGCTTGTTCCCCGGTTGCGTCCCACCCATTTAATGGCTAAATGCCTCTGAAATCGGCGCTGAAGCCCTCATTTGTTGGAATTTTCTGATGCAAACTGTTCTCCTCGTCGTTCATCTCATCATCGCCTTGTTGTTGATTGGTGCAATTCTGTTGCAGCGGTCGGAGGGTGGGGCTTTGGGCATTGGGGGGAGCGGCGGCGGCGGTGGCAGCTTGTTTACGGCGCGTGGTGTGGGCAATGGCTTGACACGGGCAACGGCGATTCTGGCGGTTGGGTTTTTCATCACGTCAGTTTCCCTGACGGTTTTAGCCACCCGCAAAACACCTTCGGGATCGGTTTTTGAAGCGGCACCAGCCGCTGATGGCCAGGTGGCCCCTGCAGCTCCTTTAACGCCCGAGGGTGGCGTATTGCCAAAATTGGGCCAGGATGCCGCACCGGCAACACCCGCTGTTCCAGCGGCTCCGGCAGTTCCGACCAACAACTAAGTCAAGTCCGCCTTTCCACAGGCGATCAACAGCAATTTGATACCGCGCATCGAATCGGGCTTCGAATCGGGCGCGGCATTGGTTATTGAGGGCTCCCATGGCGCGTTACATCTTCATTACTGGCGGCGTGGTTTCATCCCTCGGCAAAGGCCTCGCATCGGCAGCCCTTGGGGCTTTGCTGCAATCGCGGGGCTACAAGGTCCGTTTGCGGAAACTTGATCCCTATCTCAACGTCGATCCGGGCACCATGAGCCCCTATCAACACGGCGAAGTTTTTGTGACTGATGATGGGGCTGAAACCGATCTTGATCTTGGTCACTATGAACGCTTCACCGGGCGACATGCCAACAAGCAGGACAACATCACCACGGGCCGGATTTACCAGGACATCATCGCCAAGGAACGACGCGGTGATTTTCTGGGAGCAACCGTGCAGGTCATTCCCCATGTGACGGATGCGATCATGGATTTCATTGGATCAGGCAATGATGACTTTGATTTTGTGCTGGTGGAGATCGGCGGCACGGTGGGCGATATTGAAGGTCTGCCGTTTTTTGAGGCGATCCGGCAATTTGGCCAGGAAGCACCGCAGAGTAGTTGTCTTTACATTCATCTTACGTTGTTGCCGTATATTCCAACGGCTGGCGAGTTGAAGACCAAACCGACACAGCATTCCGTCAAAGAGTTGCGTTCTATCGGCATTCAACCCGATATTATTCTGTGCCGGGCTGACCGGGAAATTCCGGAGAATGAACGACGTAAAATTGCGTTGTTTTGCAACGTGCGCCCCACCTCGGTGATCCAGGCATTGGATGTGGCATCGATCTATGATGTACCCCGGGCCTATCATGCCGAAGGGCTGGACAAGGAAGTTCTTGAAATCTTCGGCCTCGTCAGTCCAAAGTCGGCAGACCTGACAATCTGGACACAAATCATGTCCCGCATCACCCAGCCGGAAGGTGAAGTGACGATTGCGGTGGTTGGCAAATATACCGGCCTGCTCGATGCCTATAAATCTCTGAAGGAGGCGCTGGTTCACGGTGGCATTGCCAACAAGGTGAAGGTCAATCTGGAATGGATTGAAAGCGAGATATTTGAAAAGGAAGATCCTGCACCTTATCTCGAAGGGGTGCATGGCATCATGGTGCCCGGTGGATTTGGCGAGCGCGGCTCGGAGGGAAAAATCCGTGCAGCCACTTTCGCCCGCACCCGCCGAGTGCCTTACTTTGGCATTTGTTTTGGCATGCAGATGGCTTGCATTGAAGCTGCCCGCAATTTGTGTGGGATCGCTGATGCCAGTTCCACGGAGTTTGGCGAAACGAAGCAACCTGTTGTTGGCACCATGAAGGAATGGATGAAGGGCAACGAATTGGAAATCCGCAAATCCGGCGGCGACTTGGGGGGCAGCATGCGGCTGGGGGCGTTTGATGCGACCCTTGGCAAGAACAGCCATATCGCCGGGATTTACGGTGACACGCGAATTTCCGAACGGCATCGCCATCGCTTTGAAGTGAACACAGCTTATCGCGAACGCCTGGAAAAAGCCGGATTGAATTTTGCCGGCATGTCGCCGGATGGGCTGTTGCCGGAAACTGTCGAATACACCGACCATCCCTGGTTCATCGGTGTTCAGTATCATCCCGAACTCAAATCAAAACCTTTTGCGCCGCATCCGTTGTTTGCTTCTTTCATCGAGGCTGCCGTGGTGCAAAGCCGTATGGTGTAATGCGGCGGTTTCGACCTTCATTTGTTATTGGCCTGTTGCTGGCCCTGGCCTTCGTCTGGTCTGGTCCAACCTTTGCCTATGATGAAACCACAATTCTCGCTGCCGAAACTGATGCAGTAACCTTGCAACAGGAGTTGCGGCGGCTGACAACGCTGCCGAATAACTTTGGCACAACTGACGAGGCCATGGCCCAACAACGGCAGGCTTTGGAAGCGGTTCGCGCCAAGGCCCTGTCATCATCCGACAATGTGTCAGGCCCCTTGGGCGAAGTGCGGACACAAGTTGAACAGCTTGGCAAACCACCAGCCGATGGTCAGCAGGAAACTATTGGCATCGCCCAGCAACGACGGCAGCTTGCGGCGCAACTGGCGCGGCTTGAGGCGGTGCAGAAAAACTATACACTAATCAATGTTGAAGCCGAACAGGCGCAAGGTCGATTGATCCAGACCCAGCGCAGCCAGTTTTTGCAACGCATCTTCAGGCCCGGTCGTTCGATTCTTGATCCAAGACTTTGGCTCAACATGGCAACGGGAACGGCAGATTTTTGGCGGGCGTTGACACTGCGGCTGAACAACAGTCTTGCCAACAACTACAGTACACTGAACTATAGTTACCTCGCAATCTTGCCGGCAGGCTTGCTCGGTTTGTGGCTGCTTGCAACCATTGCCCTGCCGCGCATGGCGACGGCTTTGGGATTGCAAAGATTCCAGCCGCGCCGGGAAAGCGGTCTTTTGCGCTTGTGGCGAGTGGTCTGGGGTGTTGGCAAATTGTTGTTGCTGGCTTATCTGTGTTACTTCCTGTTGCGGATATCGCTCGAAGCAGCTGGCCTGATGACAACCGAACTTCAGCAGTTCACAGAGTTTGCTGCGCGTGGACTGATGCCTGCTGTTTTGCAAGGTGGCATTGCCTATTTTGTAACCTCACCAAATTACCCGGAACGCCGCTTGATTGCCATCGACAATCCGGCGGCGAAATTGCTCACCATTCTCGTGGTCTTGGCATCGCTGGTTTATGGTTTTGGCGACGAGATTTCCAAGCTGGCTGGAAATTACAACCTTCCCGTCAGTTTCACAATCAGCCAGTCGGCATTTACTTCGCTTGGGCTGATCATCTTGGTTGGATTTGGCCTGTTGATTGTGCGTCGGCAGGCAGCCAAGAACCTGGCGGACGGCCAGCAGCCATATTTTTTGGCATGGTTTCTGCGGCTTTTGCCAGTGTTGTGGATTTTGTTGTTCATATCGGCGCTGGCTTTGATTTTCGGCTTTATTGCGCTGGCCTATTTCATTGCCGGCAATCTATTGACCACGGCAATCCTGATCGTTGTCTTCGGTATTCTTCACGCGTTTGCAGATGCGTTGGCGAAGTCCATGATGTCGACGGAAACACGTCCTGGTGTTTTCATCCGGCAAGTCAGCGGGTGGACTGAGCAGGGCATTGGCAGACTGGTGTTGGTGTTTCGCACGATTGCCGATGCGCTCTTGTTGGTGCTGTCGGTGTCGTCGCTGCTGGCTCTGTGGACGGTTGTGCTGTTTGATTTTTCCGATGTTGTCTCTTCGATCAGCGAAGGCTTCAAGCTGGGCAACATCACCATTTCGCCAAGTGGTCTTGCTGTGGCATTTCTGGTGCTTGCCTTGGGCATTCTTGCCACGCGCTATTTTACGCGCTGGCTTGACAGGCGGGTTCTGGGCGAAACCCAGTTGGACAAGGGTGTGCAGAATTCGCTTCGCGCCGCCACCAGCTATCTCGGATACTTTCTCGCTGCGGCATTTTCCTTGTCGGCCGCTGGTGTTGAATTTTCAAATGTCGCCCTGGTGGCAGGTGCCTTGGGTGTCGGTATCGGTTTCGGCTTGCAATCCATCGTCAACAATTTTGTCTCCGGGCTTATCTTGCTGGCCGAGCGTCCGGTGCGTGTTGGCGACTGGGTGGCCACAAACGATGGTGAAGGCATTGTCAAAAAAATCAATGTAAGGTCCACAGAGATTGAAACCTTTGACAGTTGCACCATCATTGTTCCGAATTCAAATCTGATCACCCAAGCCGTGCGCAATTGGACGCACCGGGATTCGGTGGGGCGTTTTGCGGTCAACGTCAGTTTCAACCATCACGCAGACGCGCAGTTTCTGGCAAGAACACTCTATGATATTGTTGCGAACCATCCCAAGATCATGCGTCATCCCGGACCGCAGGTGCAATTGGCCAAGATTTCTACACTGGGGCTGGAGTTTGATTTGCGGGGGCATGCCACAGATGTATTTGACGCGGCCCAGATTGCCAGCGACATACGCATGGCCATTTCAAAGGCCATACCCGCCGCAATGTTTTCATCCACACTTCCACCTGCACCAGCAATAGAAGAAGCAGTTGCCGAGAAGCGAAGCAGAAAGACAAAATGACTGACCAGGAACTGTTGGCGCGTGTGCAACGGCGCCATGAAAACACACCCATGATGGCCACGCTCAATCAATCACTGGTCGAGATTGCAGTTGGCCGTGTGGTGATTTCCGCCGAACCTGATCCGCGATTTGAAAACTCCATGGCGCGTATGCATGGTGGATTTGTTGCAGCTTTGATAGATACGGCACTGGGCTGGTGTGTTTCGACAAAACTCAATGATGGTGTTGGTTTTGGCACAGTGGACTTAAACGTGAAATACATCCGCAAAGTCGACATGGCAACGGGAACGTTGTTTGCAACTGCCCTGATTGTGCATGCGGGCCGGACCATGTTGACAGCGGAAGCCAAGGTTGCGGATGCTTCGGGCAAGTTCTATGCCCACGGTTCTGGAACATTTTTGGTGTACCCCACATGAATCCCAACCCTGTTGTACGCGTCGGCAATGTCTGTTTGGGCAACGACTTGCCGCTCACGCTCATCGCTGGCCCTTGCCAAATGCAAAGCCGCGATCACGCTTTCACGGTGGCGGGCCGATTGAAGGAAATTTGCGCCCGGTTGGGCATGGGGCTGGTTTACAAGTCGTCATTCGACAAGGCCAATCGCACCAGTCTTAAAGGCCAGCGCGGCCTGGGCATAGACAAATCCCTCGCCGTGTTTGCCGACATCAAACAGCAAATGGGACTGCCTGTTTTGACCGATGTGCATGATGCGGGACAATGCACCGAGTTGGCAACGGTTATCGACGTTTTGCAAATCCCGGCCTTTCTATGTCGACAGACTGATTTGCTGGTGGCGGCTGCCAAAACGGGATGCGTGGTCAATGTCAAGAAGGGCCAATTCCTGGCACCTTGGGACATGAAAAATGTTGCTGCCAAAATCACTGAAAGCGGCAATGCCAATGTCATGTTGACAGAACGTGGGGCCAGCTTTGGCTACAACACACTGGTTTCCGACATGCGCAGCCTGCCGATCATGGCAGAAATCGGTGCACCGGTTATTTTTGACGCCACCCATTCGGTGCAGCAACCCGGCGGGCAGGGAACGTCATCGGGTGGTGATCGGCGCATGGTGCCGGTGTTGGCGCGGGCGGCCGTGGCGGTCGGGGTGGCAGGGGTATTTATTGAAACCCATGAAGACCCCGACAATGCCCCCAGCGACGGGCCGAACATGGTGCCGCTTGATCAGATGGAATCACTTCTGGCAAAACTGCTGGCCCTTGATGCCTTGAGCAAAAGTTGACGGGCTGCAGCCATGCACCCCAGAACAATTTCTCAAAGTTTATGCCGAACCTGACCAATCGGTTCCGCATGGGCCACGACGCGTTTGATGGTGGGTAGTTTTTCACACAGGGCGATTTCGATCCGGTCAATGACATCATGCACGGTTTCAATCGTCATGTCGGGTTTGAAGCGGCAATGATAGTGCACATAAAGACCTGCCATATTTTGCCGGATGCGTATGTTATGCAAATCCATCAAGGTCTTTTCTTTATTGCACAGGGCGGCAAGTGCCTTTTCAACAGGTTGGGCAAGCTTGGCAGGGCAGGGTTCGCCAGCCAGTGGTTTGGCACTGACGGGTTCGATATGGCTTTCAACTTCCACATGACCGCCAAGACCGTCGCGAATATCTGATTCCAATCTGGTGGCCTTGTGGTGGGCGTCAAACAAACTTGTTTCACCATCAACTTCGAGATCAAAACTGACAGCCAGTTTATCTCCCAGATCCTGCACGACCAGGTGATGCACCGACAAGCCATGTTGGGTTGCCACAAGGCTGACCTTGTCAAAAGCCGTTTCACCATCGAGGGCAATGGGTATGGTTTGTATGGTGACATCGGCATGGGAAAATTGTTGGCGGATGTCTTTGACAATGTCGCTTCGGATGGTTTCCACATTGCCAACAGCGAGGGTGCGGGCCACTTCCACCTGCACATCAACAAACAGGATGGGGCCAGCGGGCCGCACGCGGAGTTGTGACACCGAAAGCACGCCATCGGTGTTTTCGATCAATGTCCGCAGCTGTTCGGTTGTGCCAAGAGGAGCTGCATCCAGCAAGGTATTGAGGGTGCGTTTGCCGAGGTCCAAGCCAGCTTTACCAACAAAGACTGCCACAACCAGTGCGGCTATTGTGTCGCCATAGGCGAAACCCAAGGCGACTGACGCAAGTCCGCAAAGCACAGCGAATGAGCTCCACATGTCAGCCTGAAAATGCAGGGCATCGGCGGCCAATGCGTCGCTGTTGCTGCGTTTGGCTGTGGCGGCCAAGGCTCTGTAGCGGTTGAAGTCAATGATGATTGACGCAATTAAAATTGCGAACAGCCACCAACTGATTTCAACATGGCTGCTGCCAGACCACAGCCTGGAAACCGCTTCATAGGCTACCCAAATGGTGACCAGGAAAAGCAGACCTGTTTCAACCAGGGCCGCAACGCTTTCCGCCTTGGCATGGCCATAGTGATGCTCGTCATCGGCTGGTTTTTCTGACACGCGGATGGCAAACAATGTCAGTCCGGTTGCACCACAATCAAGTATGCTGTGAAAGGCCTCGGACAACATGCCGAGCGACCCCGACACAACTGCGGCGGCAAATTTGACCAACGCCAAACCAAGACTGGCGAACAGCGAGAGGAGGGCGACGTTTTGCTTTTCCTTGCCGAATTCACTTTCCGTCATGCACAACCCTTGCTCCGGCAAATCCAGTGATGTGCCATGCTTTCAACTACACTGGTCAGCGTGGTGAAATCCATGTGATAGTTTGCCATTGCATCCTTTGCAGATTTTGAGTCCCCCCAATCAAACCATGCCCACAGACCAGACAGCAAACATTTTGCCGCTTCGCCAAAAGGCCGGTGCCATCACCTTTGGGATGATTTTTGCTGGTGAATCGCTGTTGCGGGCCTTGAACGTCAGTGTCATTCCGCTGCAAGCCTATGATTTGTTGGGATCAAGCCAGCGGGTGAGCATTCTGGCGACGGTTGTTTCGCTATCCGTGCTGTTGACCACACTTTTCCTCCCCCTGGCGTTTCGCCGGATAAGGCGGCGCTGGGCCTATTCAGCCGGGGTGGCCTGCATCATGGCGGCGGCCGTTTTATTTGCAAGCTACACGCAGCTTGGACAAGTTGGCGGACAATACATGCGCGGTGTGGGAGCAGCGGTATTGAACATAACGCTTTCACTCTACATCATGGACCATATCAAAAAAACCGAATTGGCGCGGTCGGAGCCATTGCGTTTTACACTGTCGACTTTTTCCTGGGTGTTGGGGCCAGCCATTGGCACTTGGCTATATAGCGTCTACGGCTGCATGGCAGCACAGCTTGTCGTGCTTGCTGCGGGCCTCTTGCTGTTGGCAGGTTTTTGGTATGCGCGACTGCATGACCCACAAGTCTTTGCAGCGGGCACACTGGAAAAATTTCGCCCGTTGCAAAACATCAAAAATTTTGTTTCACAACCGCGATTGCGGTTGGCCTGGGCCATTGCCTTTTCGCGTTCCTGCTTTTGGTCGGGCATGTTCATTTATGGACCATTGCTGATGGTGGAAGGTGGACTTGCAAAAACCACAGCAGGTTTTGTCATTGCGGCCAGCCAATTGGCTTTGCCTGTGAGCATGATTTATGGCCGCGTGGCCCGTGCGAAAGGAGTTCGACCTGTTGTGGCATTCTGTTTTGCGGCAACTGGACTGGGCTGTTTCATCGCAGGACTGTTTGGCAAGGCCGATGCCACGTCGGCTGTGGTGTTGTTGTTGTTTGCGTCATTTTGCGCAACCGGGCTTGACGGGGTTGGCGGGGTGCCGTTTCTGCGAGCGGTCAAAACCCGGCAACGCAGCGAGATGGCCAGTGTCTATCGCAGCTTTTTTGAATGCGCCGAACTTCTGCCGGGTTTTGTTTTTTCATTTGTACTCTTGCAGTTCGAAATTGGTGCGGTATTCATTGTGCTGAGCTTCCTGATGTTGTTCATGGCAGGCTTGAGCTGGTTCTATCTTCCGAAATCGATGAAGTGAGAAAATATAATGGCAAAACCTTTGTTGCTGGTGGGCAACCAGAATTATTCCTCGTGGTCGCTGCGGCCCTATATGGCATTGTCCATGGCGGGTATTGCCTTTGACAAGCAGATGATCCGCATGTTGGTGCCGCGGTTCAAAGCCAGGATGGCCAAATACAAGGCAGCCGGAAAACTGCCCCTGCTTTTGCATAATGGCAACACGATCTGGGATACTCTTGCGATCATCGAATATGCGGCCGAGACCTGGCCCGACAAAAATATCTGGCCGAAAAACAAAAAGGCCCGGGCCATGGCGCGCTCGATTTCAGCTGAAATGCATTCGGGGTTTTTTGCCATTCGCAATGCCTGTCCGATGAATTTGCGCAGACCCGTGAAGCTGCCACCCGGCGGCATCAGCGCGGCAGTTCAGGCGGACGTTGACCGGCTGGAAGCGCTGTGGGCGCAATTTAACAAACTACATGGCAAGGGCGGGCCGTGTCTGTTTGGCAAGTTTTCAGCGGCAGATGCGATGTTTACACCCGTTGCAACCCGGCTGGAGACTTTTGCAATCCCGGTCAAACCTGCAACAAGGGCCTATATGAACGCCCTGTTCGCCACCAAAGCGTTGGTGCAATGGAAAGCCGAAGCGGCGCAGGAGCCTTGGGTGATTGCGGAAGATGAAGTGGATTGAGGACTGGCCCGTCACGCCATTTCACCCTTGCAAAGCCTTCAACAGATCGCTATCCAGCCCGCTATCGCTTCACAAGATGTGAACGCGGGCGATTAGCTCAGTTGGTAGAGCGCTTCGTTTACACCGAAGATGTCGGGAGTTCGAGTCTCTCATCGCCCACCAGCCTTCGTTTGAACGAACTTGCCTTGAAATCGCATCCGGTCTCCCACCTCCGTCGCTTCGCGCTACCTCATCCCCGCCGAAGGAGGGCAATGAATGAATACCGCTCTTCAACTTCCCCCTCCAACCCGATTCTTCATCGGGGAGGAGGTGGCCGAAGGCCGGAGGTGGGGGAAACAATGATGGTATTGGAGTTTGTAAAATCAAACCACCGCTGTTTCCGCCTCAATGGTTGGCAGGGCTTCGCCGTAAAGTGTTGCCTCGAAAGCGCGGAGGCGTTTGAAGATGGAGATCAGCTTGATGATATCATCCCAGTCATTGAACAGCACCTGGATCGACTCCCGCACCTTGTCAAAGGCATTTGAGATTTGTTGAAACAGGCCAAGCGTCATGGTGCCGGCGACGATACTGGGAAACAGCAGGATCAGGGAATAGACGGTGTCTGCATTGAGATAGACGTTTCGGCCTAGATCGAAATAAATGTAGTTTTTGTAGAGCCTGTAATAGTTCTGTTTCAGGCTTTCGAACAATCCGCTGACAGTGAAATCGTCGGCGCGTGAGGCCTCGTCCTCACCATAGACCAGCTCTTTTCGCAAGGCAGCTTCGACTCGCTGGTTCTTGAATTCAAGTCCGGGCAGTTTGACGCCGATGAAGTAAACAAAAACCGTGCCGAACAAGGCCCAGAATATTGACGCCCATACCAACGCCTGAGGAACGACGCCGACAAGCGGCAGTTCGGTGATGTGAACGGAATAGCCGTAAAGAATTGGCAGGAAGGCTATCAAGGTCATGGCAGCACTGACAAATGAAACGCCTTGAATTTCCATGCCACGGGCAAATTGCATGGCGTCTTCCTGGACACGCTGTGAAGCACCCTCGATGTTCCGGAGCTTTTGCCAATGGGAAATGTAAAACTCGTGCATTGCCCGACGCCATCTGAAAATATAGTGGCGGATGAAAAACCGCACGGTTGAAACTACAAAAACAAAAACCGTCGCGAGGCCGGCAAAGGTCAGCAGGTAGCTGTAAAGTTCGCTGATTTCAACTTTGCGTGATTTGGTCAATGCCTCATTCAACAAGTCATAGAACGGTCCGTACCAGGCATTGATGGCGACGCTGAGTTGGACGTTGAAGTAGGTATAGAAGATGATGAAAGCTGTGCCCAGCACCGACCATGCAAACCAGGGATGAGGGGCAAGCTTCCACCATATCGCAGCAAAGACACCGACGATGATTGCGTAATAAATGTAGAACCACAGAAATGGTTTTGACAAAAACACCATTGGACCAATAACCGGAGGTGCACCAGCCACAGGGTTTTCAAGGCCCAAAAACTGGCCCCAGTCCTTTGCCGCAAAAAACCAGAGCAAGACGCAAAACAGCGACCATGCCAAGGCCGACGAAAAAAACAATTTCGGGCTTGGGAAAAACGATTTGAACATTTTCTGGGCTTTCGTGGGTTGCTGGCCTAATTGGTTGACCATAGCGCCCGGATGTGCGCCCCGGCAACTGACAAGATTGCAATATTTGGTGAGAGATGAATTTGAACTATCCGGGTGAACTGAGTGCCGCTGTTGCGCGGCTTGTGGATGTTGCACGGGATTTGCGCGATGCGGCGCAGAGTTTGACGGCAGCTTACAGGAACGGCAAAGACTCCAGTCACATCAATCTTGTTGCTTACTTGGCCACCCGCGTGCCCGCCACTTATGCTGCGAACCGGCGCGTCATGTCAGAGCTTCAACGATTGCGGCCGGACTTTGCACCGCAGGCTGTGCTTGATGTGGGTGCAGGGCCTGGCACCGCGAGTTGGGCGGCCCTGGCGCAATGGCCGAATGTTTCCCACGTTTCGCAGGTGGAAAAATCCACTCCATTTATGGCACTCGCAAAAGCCTTGAATGGGCAAAGCGAAGTGCCAGCCCTGATGGCTGCCGAAGTTGTATCAGGCAATGTGCTAAAACTTCCGCTGGGCCACAAAGCGGATTTGGTCATTGCTTCCTACGTTCTGGCAGAATTGCCGATGGCCGAAATTTCTGCTGCGGTGGACAATCTTTGGCGGTGTGCTGGTGATGTTTTGATTTTGATCGAACCTGGCACGCCCGCAGGTTTTGATCGGCTCAGGCTGGTGCGCAGCAGGTTGTTGGGAGCGGGGGGACAGGTTGTTGCTCCGTGTACGCATCATTTCGTATGCCCCATGGAACGTGATGATTGGTGTCACTTCAAGGTTCGGGTGCAGCGGTCGCGGGCCCATATGAAAGCGAAAAATGCAGCGGTGCCATTTGAAGACGAAGCTTACAGCTATCTGGTGATTCAGCGGGAAAAACTTGTGGTTTCTGGTGACCGTGTGTTGTCGCCGCCGTCAATCAGCAAGGTTGCGGTCTCGCTGAGACTGTGCACCGATCAAGGTGTCGCAACTCCGCAGATTGCCAGCCGTGACAAGCCGGCCTACAAACGGGCGAAGAAAATCGGCTGGGGCGATTTGTGGGAGTGATGCGTGGTGAATCTTGAAATCGTCAAAGCCAAGGCTTGGGCCTATTTCGACATTTTGAAGGGATGGCTCGCAAGTCCGCAGTTCTATGCGCAGGTCATTGCAGTGTTGGGGCTGTGGCTTTTGGCTAAACTTGTGGCCCGCCGAATGCTGGTTTACGTGTCCTTGTTGCGGGAAGAACCTGTGGATGGGCGTTTTCTTCGCTATCAGAAATTGCTGTTCTCCTGCCGCAATCTGGTTGAGCCGCTGATATTTGTGGGCTTCATGGCCGCTGCTGCTGCCGTAGCTGACGCAGCATTGGGGGCCAGTTGGTTGATCCGCATTGCGCAAAGTCTGGCGCTGGTGCGGCTGCTGCATGCCATCATCATGCGCTTTCTGACCCACCCTGTTATCAACTCAGCGGCACGTTGGATCGGGCTTCCCATTGCCGCGATTTATGCCTTGGGATATTTCGACCAGTTCACCGGAGCCTTGGACAGCATTGCCTTTCAAGCCGGCAATATCCGCATCTCAGTTTTAGCCCTGTCCAAGGCTGCATTGTTCGGCGGCATTTTGTTTTGGCTGGGTCGTACCTCATCCAATGCTGGTCAAAAAGTCATTCGCGACCAGGCATCGGTCGATGTGCAAACCCGCGAACTGGCGGCCAAGGCGCTGGAGCTTCTGGTTTTCGCCGTTGTCGGCTTGTTGCTGCTGAATATACTGGGGCTTGATCTCACGACTTTGGCCGTTTTTGGCGGTGCCCTTGGCGTTGGTCTGGGGTTCGGTCTGCAACAAATCGCTTCGAACTTCATTTCAGGCATCATCATCCTGCTCGAACGTTCTTTGAAAGTGGGCGACTATATCGAGTTGGAAGATGGCCGCACCGGAACCTTGCGTGAACTCAACATGCGCTCGTCAACGCTGGAGACCTTCGATGGCAAAGAAATCATGGTGCCGAACGAAAGATTCATCACCACGCGTTTTGTCAACTGGACCAGGGCGGATCCGCGCCAGCGCTACGAAGTGCCTTTTGTGGTGACCTATGAAACTGATTTGCACAAAGTTCCGCCGCTCATCGAAAAGGCCATCAGTTCCCATTCAACGGTATTGCAAGAGCCTGAGAAGGTCAGTTGCGAGTTGAAGAAATTCGGTGATTTTGGCGCGCATTTTGCCGTGAAGTTCTGGGTCAACGGGATTGATGACGGCCCCAACAACTTTACGTCGGATGTGCATTTCCTGGTGTGGGACGCACTTCAAAAAGGCAAGATCAAAATGGCCACACCGCATCATCAAGTGGCGATCATGACCAGCGACATTGCGATTGGAAAAAACAAATGAGAAAATTGATTTCCTCCGGTTCCACATTTGAAGCTGACATCGGCTATTCACGTGCCTTGGTACAGGGCAACTGGATGTTTGTATCAGGCACCACGGGATTTGACTACGCCGCAATGACGATCAGTGATGAAGTAGTGGTGCAGGCAGAGCAATGCATGAAAAACATAGAAGCTGCCATGGGGCAGGGTGGTTTTGCCTTGAGCGATATTGTGCGCGTACATTATATTTTACCAGATGCCAATGACTTTCCGGCAATTTGGCCCGTGTTGCAAAAATATCTTGGCACGGTCCGCCCCGCCGCCACGATGTTCAGCGCTGGCCTTGCTGATCCGCGCATGAAGATTGAAATTGAAGTCACGGGCTTGAAGGCTGGTTAACCGGCAAAACTCGGAGTCTTCAGACGTTTCAAGGCGGTGCCGTTTTCAGTGAAAAGGTGGCATTGGTCGACTTCAAACTTGTAGCCCAGTGCGTCGCCTGGTTTGGCAAGGGCTGTGCCTTTGATCAATGCCGTGCATGTGGTTTTGCTGGCTGTCTCGATTTCGATGAAAGTTTCATGGCCCAGGCGTTCGACCAGTTCAACTTTGCCTTGCAGCATGGCGGCCTTGCCTTCAGCAAGCTGCACATCTTCGGGGCGGATACCGAGATGCACGGACTGGCCAAATTCAACACCCAATGGCATTACAGGGAGGGTCAACGCCTTTAAATCTTTTGAGGAAACGGTGACCGAATTTTTGGCAAGTTTGTCGACGGTTACAGGCAGAAAATTCATTTTGGGTGAGCCGATAAAGCCCGCCACGAAAATGTTTTGGGGGTTGTGATAGAGTTCCAGCGGCGAACCAAACTGCCGCACGATGCCTGTATCGAGGACCACAATGCGATCAGCCAAAGTCATGGCTTCGACCTGGTCATGAGTGACGTAAACCATGGTGGCACCGAGGTCGCGGTGGAGTTTGGCAATCTCGGCGCGGGTGCCGACACGCAATGCCGCATCCAGATTTGATAATGGTTCATCAAACAGGAAAACATCGGGACGCCTGACGATGGCACGACCGATGGCGACGCGCTGGCGCTGTCCGCCGGAGAGTTGCGAGGGCTTGCGGTCCAGCAATGGTTCGAGCTTCAACATACGCGCAGCTTCGGCGACCTTGGCATCGATCTCGTTTTGGGGTGCACCGGAGATGGTCAAGCCAAAAGCCACGTTTTGGCGCACTGTCATGTGCGGGAAGAGCGCATAAGACTGGAATACCATGGCGATGGAACGATCCTTTGGCGGCAAGTTGTTGACCAGCTTGCCGCCGATGGAAATGTCACCTGCGGTGAGGTCTTCAAGTCCTGCAATAAGTCGCAACAGCGTGGACTTGCCACAGCCTGAAGGTCCGACAAATACAATGAATTCGCCATGTTTGATGTCGAGGTCGACACCCTTGATAATGTCAACTAAGCCGAAACTCTTGCGAACATCCCTGAGATTGAGTTCAGCCATGGTTCACTCCTGGCAAAAAAGCAGACCTTGCGCGTCAATGCGCAGAGGTACGGGATCGGAAACCTTGCCGACAAATTCACCAGCTTCGGTATCGTGCAGAAAACCCAGCACATGCAGCGTGCCACTGAGGTTTACAATTTTCCCGGCATAGCGGTTTGGCGGGTTGCGGCCATCCAGAAAGGGTTTCGGCGCGTGCCACGGCCCAAGGTGGCTTTCAGCCATGAGATAATGGTTGCCAGTGACGGGTGTTTCCGGATTGAAAGTGCAATAGGCTTTTGACCAGTGGCTGTTGGCCGTGCAGAAGGTCATGTACCAATATTTGCCATGCCTGAAGACCTGGGGCACTTCAAGCTGGCCAAAGTCACCGCCATCATAAACAGGTTTCTGGAGGGTCCAGGTGTGAAGATCTGGCGAGGTGGCAAAGCCGATGGCTCCACCCGCATTGGGTTCGGTGCGGCCTGGAACGCGGGCAGTAAAATACATGATCCATCCTTCGCCCGCTGGATTGCGCATTACCCAGGGGTCGCGCATGGCCCGGTCATGCCAATGTCCCGGTGTGTATTCTTCATAAAATTTCGCGTTCGGTCCAAGGCGGTCAAGGCAAAGACCGTCGCCGACCCGCATCCATGTGTGCATGTCTGTTGATGTGGCATGGCCGATGCGCTGGTGTCTGCCTTCAAGATCGCGCATGGTGCCGGTGTAAAACAGATGCCAGACACCCGAGTCATCCTTCACCACAGATCCCGTCCATGTTGTCCAATCATCCCATGCCTTGGTTGAAGACGGTGCAAAGCAAGTGCCCTTGTGGGTCCAGTTCTTGAGGTCAGTCGACGTGGCATGGCCTTGCGTCACATTGCGGTGGCGGTCATCGGGGTGTGGAAGCGAATTGTCAGCTTGCAGAAAATAGGCATGCCACATCCCGTCATCTGCGTCCTTGTCACTGACAAGCCAGAAATCCCAAATCCATTTATCGGTCAGAGAAAGTGTCACTGAAAAACCTGATCAAAAGTGTTGTTGAGGGGGAATACGGCGTCAACCCTTGACGCCAGAACCGATAGTAGACTGCACAAACCAACGCTGGAATGCGAAGTAAACCACAAGGATGGGGAGTGACATCAAGACCGAAAAGGCCATAATGTCGCCCCAGATGGGTGGAGGTGTACCGAAAAATTGCGCCAGTGCCAATGATACCGGACGGACATCAGAGCCGCGCGTCACCATCAAAGGCCAAAGATAGGCGTTCCAATATTCCAAGCTTTGCAAAATCGCCACGGTAGCAATTGTGGGCAGCGACAAAGGCATGATAATCGACCAATATGTGCGCAGGCGCGAAGCCCCCGCGACATAGGCCGCTTCATCCAAGTCCTTCGGGATCGACGAAAAGAACTGGTAGAACAGGAAAATCGAGAACGGGTGTGCAATGAACGGTATGATCTGTGCTTGATAAGTATCCACCCAGCCGAACTGCGTCATCATCAGCAACAATGGTATGGCCACTGACTCCATGGGAATGATGATGAGCGCAATCACGAACATGATCGCAACATTGCGTCCCTTGAATTGCATGCGTGATAACACAAAGGCCGCAAGTGAGTTGACAAAGATGCCAATCACCACAATGAACACTACAATAACCCCAGAGTTCCACATATAGCGCAGCACCGGAAACGTCGTGTTGGCTAGGACCTCTTTGAAGTTGGTCAGGGAGAAGTCCCGCGGCAACACAAAGAAGGCCCGTGCATTGCCGAGGTCGCGCAGGATTTGTTGTTCGTCACCCTTGAACGAGGTCGCAAACATCAAGAACAGCGGCGCTAATACAATTGCCGCAACGACAATAGCCACAATTTTGAGTGCGAGTCTTTCGCCCTTGCTTGTCATTGGAACGCTCTTTCTTCTTTCACCAAACGGCGTTGAACGATGCTGATCACCAAAACGAGCAGGAAGAAGATCACGGCAGCTGCCGCACCCACCCCTACTTTGCCTTGTCGGAAGCCTTCCATGTACATGACTCGAACTAAAGTATCTGTGACACTGGATGGGCCGCCTTGGGTCAGTAGTTGCACTTGCGTGAAGAGTTTGAAGGCGAAAATTGTCGTGGTCATCACCACGAGAATGTGTGTGTTGCGAAGGCCTGGATTTGTCACATGCCAGAATTCCTGCCAGCGCGTTGAACCTTCAATCTGTGCGGCTTCATATAAATCTTTGCTGATGCCCTGGAGGCCTGCGAGATAAATAATCATCTGAAACGGAAAGCCCTGCCAGGCCGATAGCAGCACAAGGGCTGGCATCGCCGTCCATGGGTTTTGCAGCCAGTCCACCGGTCCGAGGCCGCCCAAACTCAGGCCCTGCAACGCGTAGTTAAAAAAACCTTCGCGCTGATAGAGCGATGACCAGATACAGGCCACGACAACCATCGACATGACTGTTGGCAGGAAATAAATACCGCGGAACACGTTGCGCATCGGTAGTTTGCTGTTGATCAGCATGGCTGCACCCAAGCCGAAAAGGCATTGCAATGGCACGACTAAAACTGTGAACGTCAAAGTGCGCCAGAATGCGTTCAAGAAATCGCCAGCTTCTGCCAGACGGACATAGTTGCGAATTCCCACAAACTTGGTGGGTACATTTAGGTTCGGCACCAATCGTTGATCAGTGAATGATAATACGACCGACATGAGGAATGGCAGCACGATAAAAAGTGCAATCATTCCAAATGCCGGCAAAAGCAGGGCCCCAGCTGTTTTCTGGTCTCTGGATGCAAGTGCCATGGTGACTCCGTGAAAAACGAAGCAGCGAGGGGGAAGATTCCCCCTCGCTTGGTTTATTGATTACGACTTGCCGAAAGGCGGATAGCCGTTGTTGTCAGAAATATCCTGATCGATCTTCTTGGCAGCTTCGTCGAGCGAGGCTTTCACGTCCTTGCCATCGATGATGTCGGCCACTGCTTTGGCAAACGCACCGGTGATTGCTGGATACGCCGGGTGTGCTGGGCGTGGATAGCCCATGCCGGAGTTCAGCTGCTGCAGATAGAGATTCAGCGCACCGCCTTCCTTGTAAAGGTCAACAGAGGCAGCCGCAGACTTACGTCCTGGCACAGCGCCCATGGACGACATCAATTCGGCGACATTCTTGGTCGACAAAAAGAACTCAAGAAGTTTGGCGGCGGCTTCCGGCTGCTTTGATGTCTTGGTGATGCCCCAGCACCAGCCGCCGTTGCCCGTCACATGCTTGCCGCCCCAATTTGGCATCGGGAGAAGGACGAGATCATCGCCCAGTTCCTTCGAGTGGGCGGGCCACATCCAGTGGCCGACAAAGGAGAGTGCCGCTGTCTTCTTGCCATAGAAGGCATCATCGCCTTCTGAAGCAGGCACCACATAACCAGCCTTGATCCAGCCCTGGAAGTGCGTCATTGCCTTGACGGCTGCTTCGCCGTTGATCGCGCCATCAGACTTCCATGTCGTGCGGTCAATCAGGTCGCCGCCGAAGGATTGCACGATCGGCGAAAAGCCATAGGTGTACCATTCGCCCTGGCCGTAGTTGGCCTTGATGTCGAGCGGATACTTGACACCTTCAACCTTCGAGAGCTTGGCCAGCGCATCTTCAAATTCCGCCATGTTCCAGGCATCAGCCGGACCCGTTGGAATGCGCACACCGGCCTTGGTAAGGAGCGACTTGCGGCCCCAGATCGAAAGGCCTGAGTCACCAGGTCCTAGACCATAGACTTTGCCGTCTGGCGCATAGGTGCCTTGGGCGATCAGCGATGGGATCATGTCATCCAGGGTTTCCTTGGACAGGAGTTCGGACAGCGGGGCGAGATAGCCAGACCACACATAGTTGGCGTAGTTGGGGCCGTCGAAGTCGAGCAGATCAGGCAGACCGCCCGAAGCGGCAGCCGCCTGTACCTGCTCATTGTAGGCACCCTCAGGCTGTATTTCGAGGATCGCCTGCATGTCCGGGTTGGCGGTATTCCATTCCTTGATCAGCGCTTCCATCTTGCCGCGCTCACCGTCACCGCGGCCGCCGTGGTGCCACACCTTGATCGGGTCTGCCGCAAAGGCAACGCCGGAAGTTGCAAGGGCCGTGGTCGCCATCAGCGAACCAACAACAACTTGACGTCGTGTCAATTTCATCATGTTTCTTCTCCCATGTTACGTTTCTGCCGGACTTTTTGTCCGCCAGTCTTCTCTCCTGTCGCCTACTATTCGAGCGGCTTGCAGGAATGTCGCTCCAATAACGGGCAAAGCACCAACTGTCTTTGTGATGACAGCGCGGCTTCATTATCAGGGCTATTCATAATCTCCACGGCCCGTCGACCGATTTCAAAATAGGGCAAGGCAACGGTGGTGAGCTGCGGATAAAGTGTTTCAGAAATCAATTTCAAGTCATCGAATCCAATCACTGACAAATGCTCGGGAATCGAGAGTCCGAGATTTGCAGCGGCAAAGTAAACCTGCATCGCCAATTGGTCGGTGCCGCAAATGATGGCAGTTGGTCGGTTCGGTCTGGACAGCATTTCGCGGGTGACGTCATAGGTTACCAATATTTCGCTACCCAACGCCCCATTCACACCGCGCAATTCAAGCGCGTCATCAAACCCAACACCAGCCTCAGCAAAGGCGCGGCGCATGCCCTGTCCCCGCAGACGTGTGGCCGAAAGTTCCGGGATCAAGGTAACGATGCCAATCCGGCGATGGCCGCGCTGAAGCAGATATTTGGCCTGGGTATAGCCACCCATCTCATCGTCAGGGATGATGCAGGGGCGATCATTCTTCGGCGCAAAACAATTGGCGAGAATAATGCTGTTCTTGAAGTTGGGGTGCCCCACCTCATGGGCCCGGTGGAACATGCTGGCGTAAATCACGCCGGCCACACGGTGGGCGTTGAACGTGCTCCACAATTCGGCTTCTCGTTCCGCATTACCGTCTGAACTTGCGATGAGAAGGGTTTGGTTGGCTTCGACAAGCGCCGATTGTGCGCCACGCACAATGTCAACCGAATAAGGAGTTGTGGCCACGGCATCAGTCATCAATCCGTATACGGATGACACGCCGTTGCGCATGAGCCTTGCAGCGTGGTTTGGCACGTAGTTGAGGCTGGAAAGGTGTCGTTGAACTGACTCGCGAGTTTTCGCATTCACCGCGGCATCGTTGTTGACGATGCGCGAAACTGTCTTGATTGAAACGCCCGCGCGTTTTGCCACTTCTCGCAAAGTTATCAGTTCAAACTCCCCAAAATCGCTGTTCTATGACAACGTTGTCACGCAGGACAACAGTAAATGACAACGTTGTCAAGAAATTTCACAAGACGTTCATTCAGGAAAGTCGTATTGATTTGATTTCAGTGGGTTATTCTTTGGGGCCGAGGTGCCTGCCACCACGGATTTGGGCGAGATCGAACTGTTTTTGTCGCTCGCGATTTGACGACTTTTGTTCTTCGGAAAGTGACGGCGCGCAAGCAGGACAACTGACGCCTTCTTCAAAGTCAGGCGATTGGCGTTCGACTTCGGATACTGGCAGCAGGCAACCGTGACAGGTTGTATAGTTTGCAATGGCCAAACCGTGGCTAACGGCAACACGGTCATCAAACACGTAACAGGCGCCGCGCCACTGGCTTTGCTCCTGCGGGATGTCCTCCAGGTATTTGAGAATTCCACCCTTCAAATGATAAACTTCCTCAAAACCTTCATGCAGCAAAAAACTCGAGGCTTTTTCACATCGTATGCCGCCTGTGCAAAACATGGCAATCCTGGTTTTCTTTTGGTCTTTCAACTGGCTTCTGGCCCATTCCGGGAATTCGCCAAAGCTTTCCGTATGCGGATCAATGGCGTTGTTGAAAGTGCCAATGCGATGTTCATAGTGGTTGCGGGTGTCGATCAGCAAAACTTCTGGATCGCTGATCAATGCATTCCAGTTTTCAGGTGCAACATATTTGCCAACCTTTTTGTTGGGATCGGCTGCGACGTCACCAATCGTGACGATCTCCTTTTTGAGTTTGACTTTGAGACGCAAAAAAGGCGATTGCGGCGCACTGGAAAGTTTGTGATCCAGCCCAGGCAAGGCGCAAATCTGGCGGATTGCCTGGAGTGCCAAATCTATGTTTTCCCCGGTTGCTGCGATCGTTCCATTAATCCCCTCGTTTGCCACCAGCACGGTTCCCTTGACGGCCAGGGTTTTAAGCTTGTCCTGCAGAACCAGGCGCAACGCTGCGGGATCGTCCAGCGTGTGGAACTTATAGAATGCAGCAATTGAAACAGGTGAATTTGTCATGGTCTTTCACTAGCGAAAAATGTGATGGCAAATCAAGCAGCGATGCAAGTTGCATTGGCAACTTGATTTCAGCGCCGAATTTGGCTTTTATCGTTCAGATTGACAGGGAGACCAGGTGATGAGATTAACCAAAAGACTTGTTCTGATGACAGTTGCAACTTTCGCATTGGCGATGCCTGCGGCTGCAGCTGACATGATTGGAAATTGCGAAGTATCAGGTGCCAAAGGTTCGATGGCCATTGCGGCGCCTGCCAAGGCGGGGCAGTTCACGGTTGGCGTGTCTTTGCCGGCACCAATTTGGTGGAACGGTGACACGCCGGAATCGATCAAGGACGGCATGGAATATTGCATGGCGGCGGAAATTGCCTGGCGGGCAGGCTTCGACAAACTGGAAGTGGTCAATCTCGGTTGGGATGCGATGATTTCAGGTCAAACGACTGGCTGGGACATGGCCATGTCGGAAATTTCGATCACTGAAGACCGCAAGAAAGTCCATGACTTTTCGATTCCCTACTTCAGTTCTGACATCGGTATCATTACCACGGCTGCCATTCCTGTGGATGTAAAGAATTTGAAAGCTGCAAAGATTGGTGTTCAGGCAGGAACCACCGGGGCAGCATTCGTTACCGACAAGTTGGGTATTGCCGAACCACAGACCTATCCTGAGCTAGGTGAAATGTTTGCGGCACTGCGGGCCGGCAGCATTGATGCAGCAGTGACGGACACTTCAATCACCTTGGCCGAAGAAGTTGCTACAGGTGGAAAATCCGTGGTGATTGGCCAGTTCAAAACGGGCGAAACCTATGGTGCGATTTATCCCAAGGGCAATGCCAACAATGCTGACATTGACAAGATTTTGCAGAGCATGATCGATGATGGCACGATTGCCAAGTTGGGCACCAAATATCTGGCATCGGCGTGGGGCAAGGACCCGGCAACGATACCCTATCTCGAAACTGCCGAATAACCCTTGAGTTGGGCCGTGGCCTTCGGCTGCGGCCCATATGTCTAAAAGTTCAGCATGTAACATGGCATGCCGGAGTGACCTTTTTTTGAACTTGAAACCTGCGGCAGATCTTCCAACACCGGCGACACGTCATGGCGCTGCGGCATTGCTGTTTGCTGCCTTGTGTCTGATGGCCGCAGTTTCCAGCATGTCGCTGATCCGGGGTGCTGTCGCAGAACTGGGCGCGGCCAGCCCGATGTTTGCAATCGCCCAAATTGTTGTCGTCGCGGTGGTGGCATTACTTTTTTGGCCCGTATGGAAAAGCCTGGCGTTCTCGCGAAAATCGGAGACGGCCCGCGCCTCTGGTGATGCTGTCGAAACGCGGATTGCCAATGCAGCGGCGCGGGACTTTGCCCACATCACGTTTGGCTGGGGTGTTTTTGCCTTGCTGGTGCTTGGTTTCTTCACTTTCATTTTCATGAACGATTCAGCTGTTGGAAAAACCTTTGTGCTGTTGCCCCTGATGCAGGAAAAGTGGTGGCTGGTGACGTGGAAGTTTTTCACCGTAAATATTTTTGTATTTGTCATCGCGGAAATCCTGGTGCTGGGCTGGGGGTTGGCCGTTGCGCTGATGCGGCTGATGCCGGGGGCAGCGGGCCAACCGATTCGGGCGCTGGCCACTTTCTATTGTGATGTGTTCCGCGGCCTTCCCGGCATTGTTACGCTTTATCTGATCGGCTTTGGCATACCGACGTCAGGCATTCCGGATATTGTTTCACCTTATGTTTATGGGTTGTTTGTTGATATCTCGGCCATGTCGCCGCAGGAATTGCGAACGGCAACGCGCATTCCTGTGATGTGGTGGTGCATTCTCGCGCTCACCCTGACCTATGGTGCCTATGTTGCCGAAGTCTATCGGGCGGGCATTGAAAGCATCCATTGGAGTCAGGTTGCAGCGGCACGTTCCCTCGGACTGTCATATATGCAAACCATGCGGCATGTGGTGGTGCCGCAAGCGGTGCGCCGCATAATGGCTCCGCTATTGAACGATTTCATCGGACTGCAAAAGGACACGGCGTTGGTGCAGATTGTCGGTTTGACCGATGCCTTTCAGCAATCCAAAATCATTGCGGCCAATGCCTTCAATCTGTCTGCCGTGACCATCGTGGCAATACTCTTTGTACTGATTACCATCCCGCAGGCGCGCTTTGTTGACAGGTTGCTGGAACGCGATGCGGCACGCATTCGGGCGGGGGGTGCGTGATGGCTTTTCTGGAAATCATAGATGTGCAGAAACACTTTGGTGACATCGAGGTTTTGCGTGGTCTCAACATGCAGGCTGAAGAACATCAAGTGGTTTGCCTGATCGGACCATCAGGCTGTGGCAAATCAACGTTGTTGCGCTGTATCAACCAGCTTGAAAACATACAGGCTGGCGAAATCCGGCTCGAAGGAGACAGGGTTTCAGGACCGGGCGTGGATGTCAACCGATTGCGCCAGCAGGTGGGGATTGTTTTCCAAAGCTTCAATTTGTTTCCGCACATGAGTGTGTTGGAAAATGTGACACTTGCGCCTATTCGTGTTTTGAAATTGTCGAAAGTTGAAGCAGAAGAGAAAGCCATGGCTTTGCTCAGACGGATTGGCATGGATATCAAGGCCATGGATTATCCTGATCGACTTTCGGGCGGACAACAACAACGGGTGGCCATTGTGCGGGCTTTGGCGATGGCACCGAAACTACTTTTGCTCGATGAAATCACTTCAGCACTTGATCCGGAATTGGTATCGGAAGTCCTGAACATTGTGCGAGATTTGGCGGGTCAGGGCATGACCATGATGCTGGCAACTCATGAAATGGGCTTTGCCCGCGAAGTGGCCTCAAAAGTGTGTTTCCTGCATGAGGGTGTAGTGCACGAGGAGGGGACGCCTGCAAAGATTTTTGGTGATCCGGACAAACAACGGACGAGGAGCTTCCTTAAAAGGATCATGGAAGCGGGCCGTTTGTGAATGAGTTCTATTCATCTCCCGTTCATGTTTGTGGCGTTTCGGTCATCATCGGCCCTTAGTTCCGCCTTTATGGTTTGGCATTGCGGCATCGAATTTGAACATTGGTTGACTTGGAGGACGGCATGGATTTTCGTAGGGGTGCGGCAAGCATTATTGCTTTGGCGCTATTTTCGGTTTCGGCAGTGGCACAGAGCAGCGATGGCGGTGCAACGCCGGTTGAAAACGCCGGTAGCGTGCAATTGCCGGACGATGTTCTGTCCTTGATCAATGATAAAAGGACAGCCCAGGAACTTTCTGATGACGAATTAAAGACGCGGGCGCGGGCTGCCGGCAAAGCCTTGAAGGATGACAGTCTTGCGCCAGAAGTGCGTGACCAGTTGCAAGCCTTGATGGAATCAGACCAGGCCGAATTCAAGCAGCGCCGCAATCCCAAGCGCAGAACAGCTGAGCCAAAGGTTGAGGAGCCAGCTGTTCAAGAAGCTGCGCCAGAACCACAAATTGAGCTCAAGCAGGAAGAGAAGCCTGTTCAGGAAGCTTCGCCGCAGCAGGAAGTGGCACCCGAACCGAAGGCAGCCGTTGTAAACGAGTTGCCCGCTGAAGTGCTTGAACTGCTGAATGATCAGCGCGAGCTCGCGGCGTTTTCTGCGGAAGAACTTGCTGCACGGGCGAGGCAGGCGCGACAATTGGCTGGCAATGGGTCGCTCCCCAAGAAAGTCCGCCGTCAACTCAATGACATTTCGAAACTGAGCAAGCAGGCTTTGGCCAGGCGCAGCGAAGAGCCCGCACCGCAAGCAGATCCGCCGCCGCAGGAAGCCGCCCCCAAAAAAGTTGAAGCTGAGCCAAAACTCGAGCCTGTTGTTGAACCGCCAGCTGACATCAAAATCGTGGAACCCGTTGCGCCTGCCATACCTGTCATCGACAAGATCGAAGTTCAGGAACTCGACGGCAACAAAGGGGATCCGGAATCGGAAAACAAAGCGCGGGCTTTTCTTGAGGATGTGAAACCAGCCGAAAGCCTGAGCGACGACGATTTGCGCTCGCGGCTGGATGCCATTCGGGATTTGATGGTTGAGAATGAACTGTCGGTGAAAACTGAAAGGGCCTTGCGAAAGAAGCTTGCCGCAGAACGCAACATTTTGCGTGAACGTTTGGCGAAAGCCAAGGTTGAAGAAGAAAAAAAGGCTGCTGAAGTTGCGGCAAAAAAGCAGGCTGACGCGGATGCTGCCGCTCCAACAGCAGGAACTGACGAAACCAAAGCTGACAAGAAAAAGAAGAAGAAATTCAATATCGATCTCAACATCCTGATTACGCCTGACACGCCGCGCCGCACGGTGTTGCTTGATCGCAGGCCTTCGGAAGAGCTTGAAGAAAGTGAATTGCGCCAGCGCATCAAGATCTACCGCGATGTGGAAGCTGATGATGGCTATGACAGTTTTGAACAAGAAGAACGTGACTATTGGCGTGAAACCATGAAACGTGATCGTCAACGCCTGCGTCGTGAATTGGAAGACGGCCGCCGGGAACGCGATGAAGAATTGAACGACAAGAAAAATGTCTATCGTTTTGAAATTGATGACGAGCAAGACTATGCTTACAATGAAGATGACAACCAGGATGTGTTTGCAGCTGAAGTTGATGATGCAGATATTGAGCGGGTGTTGATTGCGCCTCCGCGCAAGAAACCATTGAAACGCTATACACTTGAGGACATAGAAGCCAAGCCACAGGTGCGCAACAGCTTGACGCGCATCGAAGTTGACACCATTCGATTTGGTTTCAATGAAGCCTTTGTGCGGGAAGAAGAAGTGGACAGTCTGGACCAGATTGCCTCGGTGATCGAACGTGTACTGAAGAAATATCCGCGCGAAGTGTTTCTGATCGAAGGACATACGGATGCGGTTGGATCAGATGCCTACAATGCGAAGCTTTCGAAAGGCCGTGCAGAAGCGGTGAAGAAAGCCCTGACATCATTCTACATCATCCCCGCCAAAAACCTGAAGACAGTTGGCTTGGGTGAACGCTATCTGAAAATTCCAACAGCGGATGCTGAACAAGAAAATCGCCGTGTTTCAATCAGCCGCGCCACGGCCTTGATTGGTGAAGTGGACGAGTGATGCCTGGACAGTACTCTTTGTACTGAGTGCTTGCGAGATAGAGAGGGCGCTGTTAAACGGCGCCCTTATCCATTCAACAGAGGACTCAAAATGGCTATTGAACGTACATTTTCCATCATCAAGCCGGATGCCACCAAGCGCAATCTGACGGGCGCCATCAACGCCAAGATTGAAGCAGCAGGCCTTCACATCATCGCGCAAAAGCGGGTGAAGTGGAAACTGGCCGACGCCAAGAAATTCTATGCCGTGCATGCAAAGCGTCCTTTCTTCAAAGACCTTTGCAAGTTCATGGCTTCGGGACCGATTGTCGTGCAGGTGCTTGAAGGCAATGGTGCCATCAAGAAATATCGCACCGTGATGGGCGCCACCAATCCGGCAGATGCAGATGCCGGCACAATCCGCAAGGAATTTGCCACCTCCATCGATGCAAACTCGGTGCACGGTTCCGACAGCGCTGAAAATGCCAAGAAGGAAATCAAGCAGAACTTTGCCGCCAAGGAAATTGTTGGCTAATGCAAAGAATTGCTCCCGTGCTGTTGTCGGTGGGGTCCTATGTGGCTTTTATCGTGCTGGTGAATTGGTTGTTCGTTCCGGGCCAACTGATTGAAGGTGTTACGCAATGGAGCACCAACACGTGGATGGGAACCTTGTATCTCGCCAACGTGATTGTCGGTCTGGTTTTCGTGCTGCGTGACTATGCGCAGCGCGAAATCGGACACAAGGTTTTGCTGGCCACATTGCTGGCGGGCATTCCGGTCTGGTATTTTGCAGGACCAGGGCTGGCGATTGCCAGCATGGTGGCCTTTGCGCTTTCTGAAATGACGGATTGGGCGGTCTATTCATTCACCAAGCGGCCGTTGCAAAATCGCATACTGATTTCGTCGATGATCGCAGTTCCCGTTGATACGCTGGTATTCCAACATCTGGCTGGCTATTTAACGCCTGCCGCATTTGTGACGGAGGTCTTGTCGAAGGCCGTGGGCGTGGCGGTGGTTTGGTATTTGTTGCGGCTGCGGTTTGCGAACGCGCAGCAGGCACCTGCCCAATGAAGAATTTTTGACAGTTGGAATGGCGGAAGGTAGATTTTGGTCATGAGCAGCATAATAGTCAAAGCAGAATGGGATACTGAGGCACTGGTATGGACAGCTACCAGTGATGATGTACCTGGGTTGGTCGCAGAGAGCTCCAGCATGGAGAAGCTTCGACCAAAAGTCATGCTGATGATTGAAGAGCTTGTTGAACTTAACAACCTGTCCTTCGGGATCGATGACATTCCCGTTCACTTTGTTGCACACACAACTGAGCGGTTGAAAGCCACTGCGGCGGTCTAGGATCAATTGTATTCTTGGTTGAGCAACAATAGCTTAAAACCCGTAAATCCATCTGTTTTTGCTCGCGACACCGTTCTATTGCTGTGATCAAGCATGTTGATTTCGGAGTTGCCGTTTGGCCCAACTATTTAGAGAATTGCAAAAATTGTTGCGTGATGCAGGATGCCATTATGTTAGACCAGCAAAGGGTGACCAAGAATGGTGGTACAGTCCATAACCAACCGTCATTTTCTGTTGATGCCGGAATTTCTTCTCATAACACTGCAAACGCGGTCTTGAAACAAGCCGGACTTGCAAAAGCATTTTAGGGGACATTTGGATGGGAAAAACCCGACTCGAAGCTTTTTCTGATGGTGTTCTTGCCATCATCATCACCATCATGGTTCTGGAATTGAAGGTTCCACATGGCGACGATCTCGCCACACTACTTAAACTTTGGCCGATTTTCTTCAGCTATGTCTTGAGCTTTTTGTATATCGGCATTTACTGGAACAACCACCACCACCTCATGCACACGGTGAAGCAAGTTTCGGCCAGCATACTATGGGCCAACCTCCACCTGTTGTTCTGGTTGTCGCTGGTTCCATTTTCAACAGGATGGATGGGTGAAAACCATTTTGGCCAGTTGCCGGTGTTGGTTTATGCATTGAACCTGTTCCTGGCGGCGATAGCCTATACAATTCTGGTCTACGCGATCAAGGCGGCCCATGGTGCGGGTTCTGACATTGACCGGGCGATTGGCACTGACATCAAAGGAAAGATTTCATTGGCGGGTTATGTTGCGGCCATGGCAGGCAGCTTTATATCGCCCTTTGTCGGCGTGTTTTTCACTGTCATTGTGGCCCTGATTTGGCTGGTGCCTGATCGGCGCATTGAACGGGTGATTTCCAGGTAATTCTGGCAAAAGTGCCGGATTGCCTTTTCGTGCATATCGGCAACTTACATCTTGACCCTGCGCAAAATTGCGGCGACGATGTGGGCATGCTGACGATGATCGGCGGAACAATACGAACCATTGAAAAGTTCGACCAGGGAGCAATCAACAATGAAATTTCTTAAATCACTTATAATGGCATCGGTTTTTGGCCTTGGCGCCGCCGCTGCCAATGCCGCCACTTTGGATGATGTGAAAGCCAAGGGCTTTATCCAATGCGGTTCCAACCCCGGGCTGATCGGCTTTGGCGTTCCTGATGACCAAGGCAACTGGACCGGCTTTGACGTGGACTTCTGCCGCGCCCTTGCTGCTGCCGTCCTGGGCGATGCCACCAAGGTGAAGTTTTCGCCACTCAATGCCAAGGAACGTTTCACGGCACTGCAATCCGGCGCTGTTGACGTTTTGTCGCGCAACTCCACCTGGACCATGAGCCGCGACACCACGCTGGGCCTGACATTCGCTGGCATCACCTATTATGACGGTCAAGGTTTCATGGTGCCGACCAAACTCAATGTGAAGTCTGCCACGGAGCTGAACGGCGCGTCTGTTTGCGTGCAGACCGGAACTACAACTGAGTTGAACCTCTCCGACTACTTCAAGGCGAGCAAAATGGAATACAAGGTTGTGGCCTTCGAAAAGAACGAAGAAGTTTTGAAAGCCTATCAGGAAGGCCGCTGTGACGTGTATTCCACTGACCAGTCTGGCCTCTATGCCGAACGCCTGAAACTCGCCAACGCGGCTGAACACATGGTGCTCCCCGAAATCATTTCGAAGGAGCCACTTGGCCCGGTCGTGCGCCAGAGCGATGCACAATGGTTCGCCATCGTGAAGTGGGTTCACAATGCAATGCTGACAGCCGAAGAACTTGGCGTCACGTCCAAGAATGTCGATGAGATGAAGGCCTCGACCAATCCAGAAATCCAGCGTCTGCTGTCCGTCAAGGTGAAGAACCCGGACGGTACGGAAGCTGACAATGATTTCGGCAAGGGCCTCGGCCTTGGCCCGGATTGGGCCTATAATGCCATCAAGCAAGTTGGCAATTATGCTGAAGTGTTTGACAAGAACCTGGCACAGCTCAACATCGCACGTGGCAAGAACGCGTTGTGGAGCCAAGGCGGCCTGCAATATGCAGCGCCGATCCGCTAAACGCGAAGTCAGTCCCCACCTCCGGCCCCTTCCCGCAGAGCGGGGAGGGGTGAAGAACCTCACCCTTTGCCAAAATTGGAGTAGGGGTGAAGAGTTTCACCCCTCGCCAATTCTCGGGGAGGGGCAGGGGTAGGGCCTTGCATCAAGATCCAATGACCGACCAATCTGACAAAGGCATTTCATCCGCGCCGCACGGCATCGGAACGGATTTTCTTTACAATCCGAAATTACGCGGCATTTTGAGCCAGGTGATCGTGCTCGTGTTGCTGGCCTGGGGTCTGTATTGGATTGTCGCTAATACCCAAGCCAATCTGGTGAAGCTCAACCAGAACTTCGGCTTTGATTTTCTTGGCAAAGCTGCCGGCTTTGACCTTTCGACTTCGCTGATCGAGTACAGTTCAAATTCAAATTTCGGACGTGCGATTCTTGCGGGATTCTACAATACAGCGCTCGTCTCCGTCGTTGGCATCATATTCGCCACCATTCTTGGCTTCATCGTCGGTATCATGCGGTTGTCGAAGAACTGGGTGATTTCCAGCGCAGCCACCATCTATATTGAAATCGTCCGCAACGTTCCGTTGCTGCTGCAAATTTTCATCTGGTATGCGCTGGTCTTGAAGCCATTGCCGGGTGTGAAGCAGGCCTTCAACATTTCAGACACTGTATTCGTCAGCAACCGCGGCATCACTGCACCCCATGCCACGTTTGGCGACGGTGCCTGGCTGGCGCTGGCACTTCTCGCTGCTGGACTCGTGGGCACATGGATATTCCGGCGTTGGTCGCGGAAAAAGCAGGAGTTGACGGGCCAAATCCTTCCGGTCTGGTGGATTTCAATTCCCATCATCATTGCAGCACCCTTCATCGGATTGCTCTTGGCGGGTTGGCCTGTGACGTGGAGTTATCCTGAACTTGCAGGCTTCAACTTCAAGGGCGGCATGACATTGGTGCCGGAATTCATCGCGTTGTTTCTGGCGCTGGTGATTTACACCGCGACATTCATCGCCGAAATCGTCCGGTCCGGCATCATTGCTGTCAGCCACGGCCAAACCGAAGCGTCTCAGGCCTTGGGTCTCGACAACGGCAAGACGCTGCGTCTTGTCGTCATCCCGCAAGCCATGCGCATCATCATTCCGCCTCTCACCAGCCAGTATCTCAACCTCACCAAAAACTCATCGCTTGCCGTTGCCATCGGCTATCCCGATCTCATGTATGCGGCGGGCACGGTCAACAACCAATCCGGCAAGGCGATTGAAGTCTATTCGATTGCACTGATCGTCTATCTCACCACAAGTCTGGTGACGTCGCTCTTCATGAACTGGTTCAACTCCCGCATGAAACTGGTGGAGCGCTGACATGGTGGGATATGTGAGAACGGTTGACGCGCCACTGCTGGCCCATCCGGCTGGTGAAGTTGGCATGAACCATTTTCTGCGTGAGCGGGTGTTCAATACCGTGTTGGGAAGTGTGCTGGCTGCCTGCATCGCAATTCTGCTCACCTGGATTGCCTGGACCTTGTTCGACTGGGCCGTGATCCGCGGCGTGTGGACGGCGCCTGACCGTGAACTTTGCAATGCCGAAGGGGCAGGGGCGTGCTGGCCTTTTATCAAGGCGCGGGCAGCGCAGTGGGTATATGGGTTTTATCCACAAGTCGAACGGTGGCGTGTGGATCTGGTTTATTTGATTGGCGCGCTTTCACTTACAGGCCTTATGGTTCCTGCCATTCCCCTGAAAATCTGGAATGCAGCGTTTTTCTTCCTGATTTATCCCGTCGCAGCTTTCTTTCTTCTGTTCGGCGGTTGGTTTGGATTGCCGATTGTGGAAACCGAACAATGGGGCGGGTTACTGGTCACACTTGTTCTCTCCGTTACGGCTATTGTGGTGTCGGCACCGCTTGGCATCCTGCTGGCTCTGGGCAGGCGCTCAAACATGCCAATCGTCAGTCTGCTGTCGACGATCTTCATCGAAACGGTGCGCGGTGTTCCGTTGGTGCTGGTGCTGTTCATGGCTGCCAACATGTTTCCGCTGTTCATGCCGCCGGGTGTGAACCCGGACAAACTGTTGAAAGCCATTGTTGGTACTGCATTGTTCGCGTCCGCCTATATGGCTGAAATCATTCGAGGTGGTTTGCAGGCAATCCCCAAGGGCCAATACGAAGGTGCTCAAGCCATGGGGCTTTCCTATTGGAAAACCATGGGCCTCATTGTCATGCCGCAAGCCCTGAAAGTTGTTATCCCATCCATAGTCAACAATTTCATCAGCTTGTTCAAGGACACCAGCCTCGTAACAGTCGTTGGCTTGTTCGATCTTCTCGGCATTGTGCAAACCGGTTTCAACGATCCGAAATGGGCTTCGGCGCAAACTGCCAATACCGGCTATTTTGCACTGGCGCTGATTTATTGGGTCTTCTGCTTTGCCATGTCGCGCTACTCCATGTTCATCGAGCGCAAGCTCAACACCGGTCACAAGAGGTAGCAATGGATAGTGCGTTTGTCGTTGAAATGATTGGCGTCAACAAATGGTACGGTGCGTTCCATGTGTTGCGCGACATCAACCTGAAAGTGGGTCGCGGCGAAAAAATTGTCATCTGCGGTCCCTCAGGTTCCGGCAAGTCGACACTGATCCGCTGCATCAACCGATTGGAGGAACACCAGAAGGGTGACATCATCGTTGATGGCATTCCGCTCACTGCCAACCTCAAGAACATTGACGATGTGCGCCGCGAAGTCGGCATGGTGTTCCAGCATTTCAACCTGTTTCCGCATCTCACAGTGCTGGAAAATTGCACGTTGGCCCCGATGTGGGTGCGCAAAGTCCCGAAAGCCGACGCTGAAGCCAACGCCATGAAATTTCTCACGCGCGTGAAAATACCCGAGCAGGCGTTGAAGTATCCTGGCCAACTTTCTGGCGGCCAACAACAACGCGTTGCCATTGCCCGTTCCCTGTGCATGAACCCCAAGATCATGCTGTTTGACGAACCGACATCGGCGCTTGATCCAGAAATGATCAAGGAAGTTCTCGAAGTGATGGTGGATCTGGCAGAAGGTGGCATGACCATGCTTGTGGTCACCCACGAAATGGCCTTCGCGCGACAGGTGGCGGATCGGGTAATCTTCATGGATCAAGGGCAGATTGTTGAAGAGAACGCGCCAGACAAATTCTTTACCAATCCGCAAAGTCCAAGGACCAAGCAGTTTCTGGAACAGATTCTGCATTGACTAATCGAGTCGCGACACCGGCATGCTGTTGGCGACTTTTGAGGCGAGGTCGTGGTTGAAAACCCCGCGCATGGCGATGTCGATGGTTTTGTCGCTTTGCATCAGTTTCCTGAGTTTTGTGTGATCCCAGGACAAGCACTCGGCCTCCTCTGGCAAAATGACTGTGGCCGATGCAACACCGCCATTGAGGAAGGCAATCTCTCCCAAAAAAGAACCCGCTTCAATTGATGAAATGTGCTCCTGCTTCTTGAGTTCAACCTTTCCGCGCAGCAGATAATGCAACTGCGAAGGTTCAATTCCTGAAACCAGAATGGCTTCGCCAGTACCTTTTGTGCGGGTGGAGATGCTGATCAATTTTCTGAATTGGCCAGGCGTCAACACACTGATTTTTTCGAAGAGGCCGCGCAAATCCTGGGGAATGCCGAAATCCAGTTTGCCGCCGAAAACCAGCACGATCATCAGCAGGTTGGCGAGAAATGACACGACTTTCCAAAACAGCGGATCAAACAGCGGTCCAGCCGGGATGGCGAAGTAATACAGGGCTTGCAAAAACAGGCTGACGGCCATGACGACCCGCAGTTTCAACTGGTCGCGCAACAGGAATGACAGGAATGCCAGCAAGTTTGAAAAATGGAAGAGGGCGGTGAAAATCCCTTCAGGTGTTGTGATGTCGAAGTTGAACATGACGTCCTATTTGAATTTGCGGTCCAGCCAATCCGCAGTTCTGAACCATGTTCCGACCAGAGGCAAGAACCATGGAGTACCATTATAGAACGGAAAAGTGGGAAAGTCGGGGCTGTCAAAAGCAATCTGACGGTTACTGAGGCCTGCGGCTTTGCGGGCGGTTTCGCGGCCGAGATAGCTCATCATGGCAATGCCTGAGCCATTGCAGCACAAGGCAAAGTGCAAACCGTCGCGTTTTCCCATATGGGGCATTTCGTCGATTGCAAAGGCCACATTGCCGGTCCAGGCGTGGGTGATCCTGGTGCCTTTCAATTGCGGAAAACGATCTGTCATGAAGCGGTGGAGCAAGGGTGCTGTTTCGGTGGGATCCATAAATCCGAAACGGGCGCGGCCACCGAATATCATCCGCCTGCCATCAGGTGACAGGCGGAAATATGTCAGCACGCGACGCGTATCCGCCATGCTGCGATTGTTGGGAATCAGAGATTTTGCGAGGTCGGGCGCAAGTTCTTCAGTGGCAATGATGTAAGAGCCGAGGGGCACAACACGTCGCTTCAGTTCAGGCGTTATGTCACCCGTATATCCATTGGTGGCGATGATGACATGGCCAGCGCGGATGGTGCCACGCGAAGTCTTGACTTGCCACGTGCCAGTGTTTGCCTGGGTGAGGCCAATGACGGGGGTTTGCGATGCAATTTTCACATCAGCAGCTTGGGCAAGATCGAGCAGGCCCTTGAAGTAAAGTGCGGGGTGAAGATGGGCGGCGCGTTCCACCACCATGCCGCCATGATAATAGTCGGAGCCGATTTCGCTGCGTTGTTCGATTGGTGCGATCATGCGTGCGCCAGCTTCAATCTCAATGTTCAGGGCACTGACTTTTTTGGCGACGGCATCGTAGTGGCTCTTGCACCAGGCACCGAGAAAATAGCCGGTTCTGTTCCAGCCACAGGCAATGTTGTTTTCAGCGATCAGGTTTTCAATGTGTGTGAAAGAATCCATGGCGTCGTTGAGAAAGGGCTTGGCCTGTTCAGGTGTGAGTGGCTTGGCGATGACCCGTTTGCCGACATTCAAACCGCCCGAGACCTGGCCGCCATTGCGGGTCGAAGCACCAAAACCTGGTTCTGCTGCATCGAGTACAATTGATTCGATTCCGAGACGTGCCAGTTCCAGTGCCGCATTCAGGCCTGCATAGCCGGCCCCCACAATTGCAACGCTGACGTCGCGGGGGAGGTTAACGTCGGGCAGCATTGTAGGTTGCCAAGCTTCCCACCAAAAGGGTTTGGCCTTGAAATCCGGGTGAAATATACTGCTGTTCACGTTGTGCCCCTCTCCGAATTGCGTATTTAATGTCGTAAATGCAAGGCCTGCAAGCCACCATATTGGCCTCTCGACCTTTCGCGCGAGATAGCCTATTTTGACGACCATAAATAATTTACAGGATGATGTTCATGCGCGTTGGCCATTTGGTTTCGTTGATGTTTGTTTTGGCGTTCTCACTTTTTGCTGCAGGCGGAAACGCCGAGGCAAAACGCGTGGATATTGTCATCAGCAAGGTCAACCAGAAAATGACGGTGCGGGTTGATGGCGAGATCGAATATGAATGGCCGGTTTCCACAGGTGCGCCGCGCTACGAAACCCCATCGGGTGTGTTCAGGCCCTTTCGGATGGAAGCCGATCATTTCTCAAAGGAATGGGATGATGCACCGATGCCCCATTCGATTTTTTTCACAGGCGAAGGCCATGCCATTCACGGCAGTTTCCATGTCAAAAGCCTGGGGCGCAGAGCTTCGCACGGCTGTGTGCGACTGGAGCCTAATAATGCGGCTGTGCTTTTTGCTTTGGTACAATCCGCTGGGATGAGCAACACCAGCATTTCATTGAAAGGTGGCTTCTTTGATTTCAGCTATCGGCCCAAGCGCAGCTTCGCGGCGGTGGGCAAGGATATTGACAAGACAACCAGCACCGTTGTCAAGAAAAAGCGTCCCAACAATGGATTTCTTTCCTTGTTTGGAACGCCGAAAGCCAAGGTGAAAAAGCTTGCTACCAAGAAGGATGTGAAGAAGAAGCTGGATGGCAAAAAACTTGTTGCGCAAAAAACTGTCGGCAACAAAATTGTCGTGAAAAAGCCGATTGAAAAACCTGCTGCAAAAAAACTGGCGGCGCAAAAGCTGGCTCCCGCCAAATGCTCGGCCAAGGATTTGAAAAAGCCTTGCAAGAAACCCGCTGTCACGCCAACAACGGACGCAGGCTGAGCCCCGGACCAATCAGCTCCGTGGCTTGACAAATCGCTTGGCCCATGCGCTAAAGCCGCGAAAATCACAAGGTTTTCGCAACAATGATGCATCGTTATCGCAGTCACACCTGTGGCGCACTTCGGCCTGAATTTCAGGGAACTATAACACGCCTGTCGGGTTGGGTGCACCGGGTGCGCGACCATGGTGGCGTGCTGTTTGTCGATCTGCGCGATCATTATGGCATTACGCAAGTGGTGGCTGATCCGGAATCGCCGGCTTTCAAGGATGCTGAAAATTTGCGTTCGGAATGGGTGGTGCGGATTGATGGACTGGTGCGGGCACGGCCTTCAGGCACCGAAAATGCTGACATGCCAACGGGCCTGATTGAGGTCTACGCCGAGGAAATTGAAGTGCTGTCGCAAGCCGCCGAGCTGCCTCTACCGGTTTTTGGCGACACCGAATATCCTGAAGACATTCGGTTGAAGTATCGCTTTCTTGATCTTCGCCGCGAGCGCATTCACGGCAACATCATGAAGCGGGGGCAGATCATCAGCTCCCTGCGCCGTCGCATGGTTGAGGGCGGGTTCTTCGAATTCCAGACGCCAATTCTCACGGCTTCATCACCTGAGGGTGCGCGGGATTATCTGGTGCCGTCGCGGGTGCATCCGGGCAAGTTCTATGCGCTGCCGCAGGCACCGCAACAGTTCAAGCAATTGCTGATGATGTCGGGCTTTGATCGCTACTTCCAGATTGCGCCGTGTTTCCGCGATGAGGATGCACGGGCCGACCGTTCGCCGGGTGAATTCTATCAGCTCGATATTGAAATGAGCTTCGTGACGCAGGAAGATGTGTTTAACGCGGTGGAGCCGGTGTTGCGTGGGGTGTTTGAGGAATTTGGTGGCGGCAAGCCGGTGACGGAGAAGTTCCCGCACATCGCGTTCAAGGATTCAATTCGCTGGTATGGCACGGACAAGCCAGATTTGCGCAATCCAATCAAGATGCAAGCGGTGACGCAGCATTTTGCAGGCTCCGGCTTCAAGGTGTTTGCCGGCATGATTGCAAATGATCCGAAGGTTGAAGTCTGGGCGATCCCGGTGAAGGGTGGGGGGAGCCGCGCATTTTGTGACCGGATGAATACCTGGGCGCAACAACAGGGCCAGCCTGGACTGGGTTATGTTTTCTGGCGAGAAGGGGAAGAGGGTGGGGCTGGTCCGATTGCCAAGAATATTGGCCCTGATCGAACGACAACAATCCGTGATCAGTTAGGACTTGCAGTTGGCGATGCGGCATTGTTCGTCGCAGGCGTTCCATCGAAATTCTACAAGTTTGCCGGCGAAGCGCGAACCAAGGCGGCTGAGGACATGAACCTCATCGTCAAGGATCGTTGGGACTTGTGCTGGATTGTTGATTTTCCGATGTATGAGTGGAACGAGGAAGACAAGAAGATCGACTTCTCGCACAATCCGTTCTCGATGCCGCAGGGCGGGCTTAAAGCGCTTGAAAGCCAAGACCCGCTGACCATCAATGCCTATCAATATGATATCGTGTGTAACGGCGTGGAGCTGTCGTCTGGTGCCATCCGCAACCACAAGCCTGAGGTGATGAAGAAGGCGTTTGAGATTGCGGGCTATCCCGAAGAGGTGATCATTGAGAAGTTTGGCGGCATGTACCGGGCGTTTCAGTATGGCGCACCGCCCCATGGCGGCATTGCGCCTGGCGTGGATCGTATCGTGATGTTGTTGTGCAATGAACCCAACATACGGGAAGTTGTGTTGTTCCCAATGAACCAGCAGGCGCAGGACCTGTTGATGGGAGCACCCTCGAGCGTTACGACCAAACAGTTGCGCGAACTCCACATCCGGTTAAATTTACCGGAGGCCTGATGCGTCGTCAGTGTTTGTTTACTATGTTGTTTGATCGTGGGGGCACGGTTTTTCACTGATTCCAAATCAACGAGGTTTTCTTCCATGATGCGCAGACTTGTCGCGGCCGTATTTTTTGCCGCACTAACTACATTTGCGGTTTTGCCCGCAGCCCATGCCGCTGCCATCCCAAAAGACCAGCAAATACGGCTGCTGAAAAAGAAAAAGCAGGTTGCAGCAAAAAAGGTCCAGGTGCCCAAGCCTGCCAAGGCCAAGAAACCCAAACTGCTTGCGAATGGTGAGCGCTGCAAGGGTTTCATGCAATGCCTGTTTGGCGTGAAGCATGGCGTGCGGGTGACGCAGGATCGGCGCTATACCCAAGCTTCGCTTGGCAAGGGCAGCAATGTGTTTGCCCGCAAATCGCGCCGCACCATCGCGTGGACCGATGGCAAGTATCCGGTGGGCTCCCTGATCGTCAGAACACCTGAACGCGCCTTGTATTTCATTTCCGGCAAGGGCGAGGCCATTCGCTATTCAATCGGCGTTGGCAAGGAAGGCATGCAATGGAGTGGCAATTCGAGGATAGGTCGCAAGGCTGAATGGCCGAGCTGGACGCCGCCCCAAGTGATGATCGAGCGCGAAGCAGCCAAGGGACATATCATCCCGCCTTTCATGGAAGGTGGGCCAGGCAATCCATTGGGCGCGCGGGCCATGTACATCAGCGGAACGATATTCCGCGTGCACGGCACCAACAATGAAGCATCAATTGGTGGTGCAGTTTCTTCCGGCTGCATCCGCATGATGAATGCCGATGTGATCGATCTCTATGATCGCGTGAAGCTCGGAGCACGGATTTATGTCTATCAATAACTGATCAGATGTTGCCATGAAGCGGCTCTTTCGTCGCCCGTGAAGAACCCCATTTTCACGCGGCTTGAAGTTTTTGCTGCGCAAAAATCATGGCCAGCAACAGGCACAATAAATCCCTCAACCAGTTGAGCAGGAGGCGGAAGTTGTAGCCTGCTGCTGCGAGGATGGCGT
>JANOXA010000095.1:0-4180 GCA_031418195.1 Hyphomicrobiales bacterium
TTCGGGAAACAAGGGAATCCCCTTTCTGCATTTGCAAGAAAATCCGGGGTAAAGCGCTGATTTCTTGCAAATCAATCGGTACGAAAAATCAAATCTGCACAATAAAATCACGCATGCGTGAGTTCTTCACGGACGACTAAACTGACAAGTTTCGAACCTGTGACTTCTGCCTTCGGAGATGAGAGTTTTGCAAATGTTTTGTTTGCATCGAATTTCGCGCAACAAGCAGTGCCTTTCTGCACACTTATCGCACACGAAGCCATCTAACTCAAAGTTTTTTGAGATTGTCGCCCACATCCACTATGGGAACGACATATTGCATTTCAAAACGAAAGAGTTGTTGCCATTCGCGTGTAAAGTTTCTTACGGTTAAGCGCCGGCGATAATGTTGGCAGTTTTCTGACTGTACTCACGCAAGGACTCCGCGAGATGATCGGCGTACCGCAGTGTTGTCTGTGTCAACTTGTGCCCGAGCAGCGCGCCAGTTTGGGCGAGTGACCAACCGCCCATCACCGCCCAAGATGCAAAGGTGTGGCGCAAGCAATGGATGTTGGCGGTGTCATCGATAGCAGCCAACTTGCGAATGCGCTGCCAAGGTTTGCCCAAGCACGGTCGACCCGTTCCAGTGGAACTTTGTATTACGAAGGAGCCGGACTTAGTAGCTACATGCTTGCGCAGAAAATCGATGACTTGGTTGTTGAGAGGTACGGTGCGGGCGCCTGTCTTCGAGTCACGCAGCTTCAGGATTCCACGTTCCAAATCGAGATCATCCCAATGCATGTCGCGAACCTCACCAAGCCTCAGTCCTGTGAGCAATAATACACGCAGACAAACAACGACATGAACTGTTTCACTTCCCTCTATTTCAGCATTGTTCATTGCATCGATCAGCCGGCTGATTTCATCAGTATCCAAGAACCGATCTTTCCGGTGCTCCGGATATTTCTTGATCCGGAGTGCGGGATTGTCTGGCCGCATTCCCCAATCAACAGCACAGCCCATCATCTTCGACAGAAGTGACATCGTCCGATTGGCCGCACCTGGGCCTCCAATCGTTATGCTTCTGCCTCGGAGCTTCGCTTTGCGCCGTACCGCTGTCTTTCCATCTTTGATCGCGGTCTTTATAGCCTCAATGTCCGCGCGCGCGACTTCCGCTACCTTCTTTGTCCCAATCAATGGCAAGACATGATTGGTTAGATTGGACTTGTCCGACTTGTAACTTCTAGGCTTTTTGAAACAGGCCGCATAGTCATCGAGATACTTCTGGGCTAGTTCACGCACCAAGGGCGCTGCCCTGTTCTCCTGGCGGTCGCCGCTGATGTCTTGACCTGAAACCGCAGCTGCAATCCATTTGCGGGCGATCTGTCTTGCTTCTTCCGTTGTTAATTTCCCATGCAGACCAATCGAAGGCTTTCGCTGTTGACCGGATTGAGTACGGTAGAAAGCAAAATATATCTTCTTGCCTGTTGGCGTGACTTTGACTGCAAAGCCCTTGAGGTCGCGATCCCAGACCACAAGGTCTTTGGCATTCGGTTGAAGGCCGTCCACAACAGTTTTGGTCAATCTCTGACGCACATCAACGCACCTTTTCTAGGTAGCACATAGGTAGCAAAGTGAACTGGAATTTCATTGTAAATGGCGGGAAATCGCCAGAACAAAACTGCTACCAACGCATTGAATCGTAACGCGATTATTTGAAATTTCCCAGTTTAATCAAAGCCGCCTGGAACGGTTGAAAATCCGCGTGTCGCTGGTTCAATTCCGGCTCTGGGCACCATTCCAAAACATTGAAATTGTTAAGCGATTTTTGGCTGTTCATTTCTTATCCTTTTCGGGTTCGACAGTTATTTCACTTGGGTTTGACAACTTTTGTGCCCCGTCTGTTCATTTCTAAGGCGAGATAGGCGACCACTGTTGGCATTTTCCGTGTGGTATCGGCGCGGCGGGCATAGTGTTGCGCCATCGCTAGAGTCTTTTGTCCGAGATAGTCCGCAATGGTCCGGTCATCATGGCCCATCTCACGCAATATGGTTGCCACGGTATGCCTCAAGCCCTTCAGGGTTAGTCTTGGTTCTATCTGCCCCGAAATTTCAAGGCGTTGCCGCACTGTGCGCCAAAATGCTTAAAAACCCGAAACGGTCCAAGGCTTCCCATGGCTGTTAGCGCACACTGTCATTGCATTGTGCTGTGGCGCTTCCTTCAGGGCAGCAATGACGGGATTAGGTAAGGGCAACCACACTGGGACATCCGTCTTCCTCCGGTTTGTGTTCAATGCGCCGTCACGAATTGCGGTGCGTGGCAGTTTCAAAGTATCGCCGGGATCGAGTGCCAAAACATCATCAGCATGACTGGCACACGCATATGGGCAGGCAAGCTGTTAATGACTAAGTCACGTTCAAAATTATGCCAAGGGCGATTGGCCTCAGGGGCACCTTTTGGCCTCTTAAGAAGTTTGATCTTGAACACTGGATTCGCGGCAAGGTGGCCACGTTCTACACCCCATGCAAAAATCAGAGAAAGCACAGTCTTGACATGGTTTACCCAGCGGCAACCAATTTGCGTTGCCGCCTTGTCTCTGATTTTTACCACAAGAGTCGGAGTAAATTTTACCAGTGGCGTGTCTGCAATGGGCTGCAACCAATCAAAGCACTTGAGGTAATCAGCGCGGGTGCGGTTTGCCAGTTCGAGGAATGCAGGGTGGCCACGATAGGCCTGATTAGCAAACCAAGTGTGCCGGGCTTGGGATTTGAAGCAATACTTTGTAGTGCTGCAAGTCGCTCACATTCTGCAATGAAAGCAGCACTGCCAAACGGGCATTTTTCCAGATCGACAGCAACACCACTTGCCCGATGATAACACCGCTCCTTGCCGTGACGGTCCTTGAAAACCTTAAACCCTTTGATCTTCACAAAAGTCATTTGCCCAACCTTTCAACGATAGCGTCTTCGCTATCAAGGCAACTCATCTTGACAGAGTCAAGCCAAGTGTCCAGATCCCGCATGTCGTATAGGCTGGAACCGTTCGGCATTTTGACGGGCGGCAATCCACTGAGAGTAACAAATGTTTTGGCAGACAGTCCGCAATACTCAGCCGCATCTCGTGGCGAGAGCATCCGCCTTGGCACAGTTCGAATATTGAGAGTTGCTTGGGCCATAACTTACGCTTTCACTTCAGGCATAGTGCCAAGTGCCACCCAATTTGCAGGCATATGATATTCATCACCGCCTTTGATTGGCGGTTCGTTTTCGCGGCGGCGCACATCATTGGGAGACATTGCCGCGATTTCGCGACCTATGCGGTAGGCTTCAAAGCGGGATTTCACATCACCACGCAACCGGCTTGAAAGATCATGTTCGATATAGAGGGTTCGACGTGCATCAGGAGTAAGCAGGCACCTTGCCATTGCAGCCTCAATGCGGGCGGCAAGCGGTCCTAAGCAATTTTGAATAAGGCTTGCAGCTTCCTGTTCAACATTTGAATAGGTGCCCTTGTCGAGTATGCCCACGGCAGTTGGTGGCACCCCAAACACGCGGGCCACGTCCTCATTCATGAAATTCGGCATCTTCAGGACTGAAGGCCATCTTTTCATACTTGGCACCGCCGTCCAACACCAAAAAGTTTCCGGCCTTTTCAGGTCCGGCAAGGCGTTCCTGAAGTGCCGTTCGCAAATTCGTTATAATTTCAGACGTCATTGGTTGTGGATATGATAGTACCGCCGATGGCCTGAGGCTATTGGCCATGAGGGCTTGTGCCGTGGTGCGTTGTTGCAGCGCGTGGCCAAGGGCACCTCGTGCCATGGCGAAAGGTGATTGCCCGATCATGCCATCACGGGAAGGCCCGCGAACGTGCAACACCTCGTCTTGCAACAGCACGGTAACACCGTTCGCACCTTCGGAAACCTTGTACCGCAAGCGGCCTGTCTTCAGGCGTTCCACTGCCACCACACCGGGCAACAAAGGCAACAGTTCTATGACCTGGCCCCGGTTGTTTCGCATGATGCGGGCATAGAAATTGCCATGCAAATCGAGGCAACGGATCATTAGAGCGGTTCCGGGTTATTTGGAGTAGCCACAGCTTTTGAAGTAGTTCAAGCATTCTTGGATCGAGAAGGTTTTGCAGATTTTAGCAATGCAGCGGTTGATGGCTTTGTATGTGCGGGGTTTTGCCTTCCGCAGTCTTG
>JANOXA010000096.1:0-38116 GCA_031418195.1 Hyphomicrobiales bacterium
CAAGACTGCGGAAGGCAAAACCCCGCACATACAAAGCCATCAACCGCTGCATTGCTAAAATCTGCAAAACCTTCTCGATCCAAGAATGCTTGAACTACTTCAAAAGCTGTGGCTACTCCAAATAACCCGGAACCGCTCTAAGTTTTTGTTTGCCAGTTTCGATCAAGGCCTTTGGACGCGCTCCACCCAGTGATGTGCGGTGTTGCAGCGCTTGATCAAGATCAGGAGAAAGTGGCACACCTTTTTCGACACGCTCTGCTGCTTGCATCAAGTCTTCAAGCGTGGCATTTGACTGTTGGCGCGGAACATAGTTCGTTGCCGAGCTTTGAAAATCGAGCGCACCAACGCCGGCGGTGCCTTCATCAACGCCTTGCTCGCCAAGGCCCAGAAAGCCTGTTGCAGCGAAATCGAACGCGGGATCATCGCACTGCAAGCAGAAGACTTTGATGTAAAGGCGCTCAACGTGTTCACTGCGGAATGGCGGCTTCAACGTGGCACAGGGCAGCCACGACGCGTGGCGATCATCGATGATCGGCCGGAAGAGCAATATCTCTATTCCGAGTTCATATTGGCGCGGCAGCTGTTGCGCTCCCATGGCATCGACGCCGTGATCGGCGATGCATCAGCGCTCACATATGAGGCGGGCAAGCTCATTCTGGACGGGCAGGAGATCGATCTGGTTTACAATCGGCTGGTTGATTTTTCATTGGCGGAACCGCACCATGCAGCGCTCGTTGAGGCCTATAAGGTCGGCGCGGTTGTCGTGACACCAAACCCGCACAACCACGCGATTTATGCAGCCAAACGAAATCTGGCTTTACTGTCTGATCAGTCCTGGCTGAAGTCGGCGGGCTTGCCGGACGAGTTGCGGACAAGGTTGGCAGGCATTCCGAAAACCACATCAATGACGCCTGAAAATCTCGATGCGATGTGGGCTGACCGCAAAAACCTTTTCTTCAAGCCCCTGTCCGGTCACGGCGGCAAAGCGGTTTATCGCGGCGATAAAGTGACCAAGGGCGTATGGTCTGACATTGCGGGTGGTGGATATGTGGCACAAGCCTTCGCGGCACCGGGCCATCGCATGATCAAGCTTGACGGTGCAGCCGTCGAACGCAAGATGGATATCCGGCTCTACACGTATGCAGGGCAGGTTCTACTGACTGCGGCAAGGCTCTATCAATGCCAGACAACAAATTTCAGAACGGCCGGCGGCGGGTTTGCGCCGGTGTTCATTATTTGATCGGTGACGTCCTTGTCGAACACCATGCGAACATCGCATATTTCAGGCTTCAAGCCGTGATCTGTTCATCTTCAAAGTCACAACAACGCCATCTTCCGCCCAGTCGCAGGTGATGGTGCCGCCAAGTTGCGTTGACATGGCGCGGTTGATGAGCTTGCTACCAAAACCTCCCGGACCGGTCGGCGTGGCAACTGGGGGGCCGCCGCTTTCCGTCCACATCACAATGACATCATCATCGTGGCCGCTCGATGATACATCGAGCATGCCGGTTTCCGTCGAAAGCGCTCCATACTTGAGGGAGTTCGTCGCAAGTTCATGGATGATCAACGCCAGTGTGGTGGCGGATGCCTCGCCGACGCCCATGCGCGGCACGGACACGCGAATGCGTCCGCTGAAGGCGCCCAAATCGTCATAGGGCGCCAACAACACGGAAAGCAGATCACCCAGCAGAGCATCTGTCCTGGCTTGGCCGGGAAGTGGACGAACAATATCATGGGCGCGGCCCAGCGCGGTCAAGCGGTTGGTCAGCTGTTTTGCCATATCCTCGGTCGAAGCTGATGACCGGGAGGTTATGGAGGTCAGGCCGGATGCGATGGCCAACAGGTTTTTGACCCGGTGGCTCATCTCGCCAGCAAGGAGCTCGTTGCCTTCCTCAGCCTGCTTTCGTCCGGTGACATCCAGAAAAATCCCGAACAAGCTGCGGTCAACCATCCCCTCATCGTTACCCTGGCCGCGCGCGGAAACCCACCGGACCTCGTCGCCGATCAGGATTCGAAAATCAATTTCGTATGGTCCGATAATGGCCCGACTCGCAGTGAATGCCGCACCCACGCGGTCACGGTCAGCGGGGTGGATGCGGGATGACAAATCCACAAACGTCACATTCGTGGTTCTTGGCACGCCCCACATATCGTAGGCGCGCTGGTCGAGCCGCAGATTGTCAGTATCAACATTCCAGGCCCAAAGCGCCACACCGGCACCTTCAATTGCAAAGCGCAGATGCTTTTCATTCCATCTGGGCAGGTCTGGCTGGTCCGCGTCCATTGATCCATCTCCTCGGCTTCAGTCCCTTGGCCGCTTGTCGAAAAGAAGGTATTCTGTCAGGGCCACCACACGCAAGGTCAAAACCAGCAGATGGGCGCACCTTCCCATCCGATTCCCCGCATCATTGAATTTCCGTCCATCCCGTCGGTCATTTTTTCCTCCCGTGCGGCTGGCGCACCAACAATTGCGGGGCAGATTTCTCTGCCCCTGTTTTGGTTGGAAGTTATACAACCGCTACATCTTGTTGTTCATGGCATCCATCGCTTCGCCCATATGCATCATGCATTCGTCAGGCTTGCTGTCTTTCATGGACGTCTTTGCCAGATCCATGTGTTTCATTGCCATTTCCTTGTTGGGTTTCATTGCAGGGTCGGCCATGGCATCCACTTCTTTTTGCATCATCATCATTGAAGCATCGTCACACTTCATTTTCATGCTCATATCTGCCATGCCCATATGCATGGAACAAGCGTCCATCTTGTTGTCCTTCATCGCGGCTTTTGCCATGTCCATCTGTTTCATGGCCATGTCCATGTTTGCCTTCATGGCAGGGTCTTTCATCGCATCCATGTCGGTATGCATTTTCATCATGGAAGCGTCATCGCATTTCAAGTGCATTGTGGCATGGGCCGGTGCGGACAGAAAAAGTGCAGCCAGCGCTGCGCCCAGGAGAAGTTTTGTCATCATGGAATCCTCAGTATGGGATAAAATCATCCTCAGGAAAGAACGCTTGATTTCGTCTTTGGGTTCCAGAAAAACGTGGAATGGCCGTAATGAATATGAATGCGTCGATCCTGGGAACGGACTTGAAAAACACTACGGCCCGCGACATGCAGGCCGTATGGAATTTTTGCGTTGGGATTTCTGTTATTGCCGAAGTGCCACCCAAAACTGGGGTGCCACTATCACAATTGACCAGGCTTAAGGCGTGGTCTTGGGAGCCGTCAGTGGTTCTGGCGTAACGGCGGGTGGCGTTACGACTTCCGGTGTCTTGGCCACAGGCGGCGGTGTTGTCTGGGTGATTTCAGGCGTCACGGCGGCGGGCGGGCTGGAGTTCATATAATAATACAAGCCACTGACAGCAATTGCCAGCGCGATTATCGCAAAAATCCACACCGTCTGGGTGTTCTGTGCGTTGTCCTGGTTTATCATCGACTTGTAGGGAGTGGCCCCCACACCACGATCAAATTCGGATTCCGCAGCCGATCTCGGAAGCGGACGGTTGTCTGTTGTATTGGCCATGATGGTTTATTCCTTTTCAATGTAATATTTTGAAGTTGCGCAAGCCGACTTAGCCGCGCCACGTCCGGCCCGTACGGGCGTTGACATAGATGATCACACGCTGGTTGTTGCGACGGGCGTTGAAAGCGTATGTCCGTCCATTGCAGTCCGTTGCGACAACATTTCGGAAGCCTTCATTGCGCACGATCTTTCGGGCTTGACTGCAGGATATGTATCGCCGTGCATTTTGGTTGTAGCGTGGCTGTCCATCATACCAGTCACGGTCCCGATACCACCCGCGGTCCTGATAGAATCGATAGTCAGGTCCGACTTGTTGATCATAATACGGCACGCCAAAATACAGGCTGAAATTGGTTTTCGCCTCTGCGATTGTAGCAGCGCTGCCCAGCAACGCTGTTGCCGCAAGTAGTGCCAGAATTGTTTTCTTCATTGTCATACTCCATGTTTCTCAGTGTCAATGAAACTCCCGAAGTACAGTATAGTTCCGTCGTATCTTCGCTATGCCGCGATTGGCTGTGCCGCTTGCGCCACGGCAAGCTCGGTCGCAAGCAAACGCCGAAGTTCTTCTTTGAAGGCTGGCCCGATTTCTTCGTGAGCCAGCCCATAGGCAACATTGGCCAACAAAAATCCGAGTTTGTCGCCGCAATCAAAGGTCTCACCATTATACTTCACACCATGAAAATCTTGTTCTGCCATCAGCGCGATCATCGCATCGGTGAGCTGAATTTCGCCGCCAGCGCCAGGTTTGACAACAGCGATTTTCTTGAAGATTTCCGGTTGCAGGATGTAACGCCCTGAAATAATCAGATTTGATGGTGCCTCCGCACGCACGGGTTTCTCGACCATGGTGTCGATGCGCATCACACCGCCGGGGCCTTTGTGATGACCTACAACGCCATATCTGCTCACATCAGCCCAGGGCACTTCCTCGACCGCGATGACATTGCCACCATGTTCATCGTAGACATCCATCATTTGACGCAAACAGCCGACGGAAGATTTCATGGCCATGTCAGGCAGTAAAAGCGCAAACGGTTCATCACCAATAATGTGGCGGGCGCACCATACGGCATGGCCGAGGCCCAAGGGTTCTTGTTGTCGCGTAAAGCTGGCTTGGCCAGCACCTGGCAGATCGCTTTCAAGCAAATCCAATTCCCTGGACTTTCCGCGTCCGCGCAGCGTGGCTTCCAATTCATACTGTTTGTCGAAATGATCCTCGATGCTGTTCTTGTTGCGCCCCGTAACAAAAACAAAATGCTCAATCCCGGCCTCGCGGGCCTCGTCGACGGCAAGTTGGATCAGGGGTCGGTCGACAATCGTCAGCATCTCCTTGGGGATGGCCTTGGTCGCGGGCAAAAACCGCGTTCCCAGCCCTGCAACAGGAAATACCGCTTTGGTGACACGACGACGCATGAATTACACCCTCCGTTTCGCAAGAAACGTACAAACGGTGATTAAGTTCCAACAAACGAGTTCTTGTAGATGATCGTTGTTTGGGAAGGCAACGGGGGCGTTGGCACATTTGCGATAACACGCCCAGGTGCCTTAGCTTGAAATGATTGGTCCAATATGGCAAAAATCGGTGCCGAGAGCAGAATTGCTGCCGCAACAACGATTGGCTGCAGTATCTTCAGTGCACGTGTGCGAATGTGGGTCATCATGCAAGAATAACGCAGTCGTCAGTGAATCGGTTCCACTGACCCCGCCAGAGCTTGCTTCACTTGATCAAGCGTCCGCTTGGTCTGTTGCGTTTTTTGGCAATGGTTTGAGTCAGTTCAATCTTGCAAGTCAGTCCCTCAAGCTCAAACAGGCTTTCAACCTTGGCATCAGCAAGGCTCTTTTCAATCAACGAAGATCCAAAGCTGCGAGGTCCCGGTGTGACTATCGCAGGGCCACCCCGCTCGCGCCATGTCAGAAATACCTTGAGCTTGGATTGCGACTGGCGTTCAGTTCGCCAGAACAACTGGATACTCCCGGTGGGTACAGAGAGTGCGCCATATTTCATGGCATTGGTGGCCAACTCGTTGAAAATCAAACCCAATGGCGCTGCATATTCCGCCGGCAGGTTTACAGCGGGTCCAGTGATGTCGATTCTGTTGTCATCACTCAACACATAGGCAGCGAGTTGACGCCGCGCCAAGGCACCAAGTTCTGCGCCTTTCCAATTGTTCTCGATCAACACATCCTGTGCTGCCGCCAGGCTGTGCAGACGACCGGAAAAGGCTTCAGCGAACTCTTCAGGATTGCGGGCCGTGCGGAGGGTTGAGCGCAATATGCCTTGCAAAACGGCAAAGGAGTTTTTGATGCGGTGCGCCAGTTCGCGCGTCATCAGGCGTTGTCTTGCTTCCCATTCCTTGCGATCGCTGATGTCGTGAATTACCACGGAAAAGGACGTGACAGTGCCATCGGGTGCCTTGACAGGGGCAATGGCCACAGAAACTTCAACCGATGTTCCATCCTTCCGCAGCCGCCGCGCATCATAGGGGCCGACAGCTTCCATCCTTTGGGCGCGACGCATCAACTCGCGCTGTTCTTCGTGCAGGGATGGCTCGGCCAGAATGCTGACATGTTGGCCGATCATCTCTGACGCCAGATAGCCAAACAGTCGTTCGGCCGCAGGATTCCATGTTTCGACCACACCTTCCAAAGTCACACCAAACAAGGCGTCGTGCGACGCCACAGCCACGGCGGCCATGCGTGCCGTATAGGCTTCGGCCCGCTTGCGATGGCTGATGTTGTGATTGGTTTCCAGGACAAGCCATTCGCCATCACTCTCGACGACTTGCTGGCGGCTTTCGACAAATATCCGGTTGTCAGCTTTTGAAAAATGTTCGACCTCACCCGTCCAGCTCTTGTTGGCTTTGAGAAGCGCAACCAATTCCTCCGGGGGCACGATGGAGTTGGTTTTGAGCAAATTCAAAATGGTTCGACCGAGTGCTTCATCCCGGCGATAGCCATAGAGCTGTTCCGCCCCTCGGTTCCACTCAACAATGCCATTTTCAGGATGCCATACGATGATGGGTTCAAATGACAAATCAATCAGGTTTGACTGTCGGTAGCTCACGGTTTCCATTTTTTTCCGTGCCGAAATATCAACTGTCGCTCCAGCAACACGAATTGTCTGTCCGGCAGCATCCCTGAATACACGCCCGGAATCGAGCACCCAGACATAACAACCCGATTTGTGGCGTACACGATACTCAACCGCATAGCGGTCATCGGCCATACCCTCATTGAGGTATGATGACAAAGACAGTCGCGCTTCATCGTCGGGATGACAGAGCTTTACCCAATCTTCCATCTTGTTGCTGATTTCTTCAGGCAACCAACCCAGAATACTGGTCAGACCGCCGCTGCGCCAGACTTTGTTGGAGACAATATCCCAGTCATATATGAGTGCGCCTGCGGCCTCTTCAGCCAAGGCCAGACGTTCAGTGCTGAAGCGCAGCCGCTTGGCGGTCACTTCGACCTCTAAAGACGGCTCGTCACACATGGTCAAATGGTTCTCAGGCAAAATCCTAGCGGTCCTCTGCGCGGTGTAGCAATGCATGAACGCCTACAAAGTCAGTTGGTTCCAGCAACCAGCTGCAAACATCCTTTAGGCCAAGAAGGCGGGAGATGCCACACCTGCACAACCATCTTTGGGCTGCCATGTGACTTTGGAATACCACTATTGGCAAGACATGGAACATTTTCCGCCCTGGCACGTTAGGGGTCCAACTGCACCATTCACATAAAGGACAATGACATGGCAAAATCCCTCAATGGTTCGACCAACGCCCTGACACTCATCGGCGATTTATTTGCAATTGCAGGTGCCCTGTTGAAGTCACGCACGGACCGGGGCGTGGAAAAACTTAATACGCTTTCAGCAGCAACACGTGATTATGCTTCTACCCTGACTGACATGCCACACCTGCGCGCCCAGGTGAGTGCCGCGTCCGAAAGCATCGAAGGTGTGGCGGACTATGCAGTCCATACGGACGTCGAACACATGTTCACTGACGTCGCAGCAATTGCGAGAAAATATCCCATGGCAACGATTGGCGTGACTGTCGCAGGCGGTATTTTAGCAGCCTTGTTGTTGCGTTCGACTCCAGCGCCAATTGTTGAGACAAAGCCAATCAAAAGGCCTGCGAAAAAGAAAGGCGTTGCCGCCGTGCGTGTCCAAGGCAATGGGAAAGCCAAAGGCAATTCTACACAAAAGCATGTTTAACATCGACCGCAAACGCAAGAGCCTGTCCCAACTGCTCGGGCAGTTGGCAGGCGACGGTGTGCGCGCCGCCGAGGGTGAATTGGCCTTGGCACGAAGCGAACTCGGCGAGGTTGTTCGCAGACTTCTCATGGGGATTGTCTTCGGCGCCACGGCGGTTGGCGTGTTGATCGTGACGGTCGGAATCCTGGCACATGGCGCAGCGCTGGCTCTCACCCCCTATATGGCCAACGCAGCTTACGCCTATCTCAGCGTTGGCTTGACGCTGGCAGCCATTGCCATCATCCTGTTCACCATTGCCAATCGCTATCTCACGAAAAGGCTCAAACCTGTTGGCCTGATTTTCAAGTGGTTTGCAGATATATCCAAAACATCGGTAACCTAGTCCTGACTCGATCCGACAACACTTGCTGTTTGACGCGTGGCGATAAATTCTCCCAACCCCGACAAGCCATCCATGTGATCACAGAAAACTTTGATTGTGACCAGGAAAGGCAATGCCAGTGCGCATCCGGCAATACCCCAGAGCCAAGTCCAAAAAGCCAATGACAAGAGAATGGCAACAGAATTCATTTGCAAGCTGCGTCCCATGATTTGAGGGCTCAAAACTTCCGATTCAATGATCGAACACGCACCGTAAGCCAATGGGATCAACAGCGCATACCCAAGAGAATCAAATGTGACAATCGCCGTGAATGCCGACAGCGCTATGCCTGTCAACGCGCCCACATATGGAATGTAGTTGAACAGAAACGCCAGCAAGCCCCAGAGATAAGGCAGCGGCATGCCCAACATGTGAAATATCAGAGCTACCAAAACGCCCATCACCAAATTGATCGAACTCAGCGTCAAGACGTATGCGGAAATTTCGTCTTCAATCGCATAGGCAATGTGCAGCGCCTGTTTTCTTGCGGACAAACTCGGGAGAATGCGCACAAGCTTCTCGTAAAACAAGTCACCTGAAGCCATCAAGAACACCGCAAGAATAAGCGTCGTCAGCAAAGTGACCAGAAATTGAATGGGGTAACCGGTGACAACGCTGAAAATTGCGGGAAGTGCGGATTCACGAACAACAACTTCCTGGATTGGTGCTGCGTTTGCTGCCTTGGAGACATCCTGCAACTTTGCAGTGAGATCTGTGATTGTGTCCAACGACGATTGTAGTCCATCAAATTTCTCCGAAAACGCCTTTAGCATTTGCGGCGCGTCTTCAAACCAGGCGACAACCGGGCCGCTGGCGAAATAGACAATGGAAAATCCACCCACCGAAAGCAATCCGAAAATAATTGCAGCTGCCAGCAATGGTGGAACATGATGTTTTGAAGAGTATCGTATGGCAGGCCGAAACGTAAGCGCAATAAACAGTGCGAGTACAACAGGAAGCAGAAGATCACGCGCAACGTATGCGACAGCCAGCGCTACAATCAAAAGCAGCGCACGGAGCAGGTTTCGAACCTGCCTCGTCGCAACTGTTTCTTCGGACAATATCTCATCAACGGTTGCTGCCATCAGATCTTGCCCATGACTGCCAACACAACAACAATCAAAAGCAAAAGGCCCAAGCCACCTGAAGGGCCATAACCCCAACTGCTGCTATGACCCCAATTGGGCAAAGCACCCAAGACGACCAGAACGAGGATGACGATGAGAATGGTGCTGAGCATGTGCGTTTCCTTCAAAGACCGGGCTTGAGTCCCGGTGCCTCATGGAAACGCTCACCACTTGAATTAGTTCCATTGGTCACCACTCAAAGATGCTTCGGAATGCGGGCCAGACCGCAACACTTCGTCCTCACCCAGATGCAAAAGCACAGTCAGTCTGGCACGCGCACGGTTTACCCTGCTCTTGATCGTTCCGACAGCCACAGAGCATATGACTGCCGCTTCTTCATAAGAAAAACCTGAGGCGCCTACGAGAATAATGGCTTCACGTTGATCCTCCGGCAATTTGGCCAAGGCGATGCGCAAATCAGCAATATCGAGGTGGCCATCCTGTTCGGCACTCACAGCAACCTTGCTGGAATACACCCCATCCGCATCTTCCACTTCCCGCTTGCGTTTGCGGAGTTGACTGTAAAATTCGTTGCGCAGAATTGTGTAGAGCCACGCCTTCATGTTTGTACCCTGCTGGAAGCTCTCATGGTGCTTCCAGGCTTTCATCAGGGTTTCCTGGACGAGGTCGTCAGCCTTGTCGCTACGTGACGTCAGCGACAGCCCGAAAGCCCGCAAACCGGGAATGGCCGCCAAGATCTGTGTTCGGAATTCAGTTGAAATCGTCATGGAGCATTGCTCATTCGGACTCTTTCGCAGTATTGGCGGCCTCAAGTTGGCTCAACAGATCGAGGAACCGATCGGGCACAGGCTGCTCCGCAACAGCATTGTAGTACTTTCGCAAGTTGTGTGCGATGAAGTCCGATACCTCTGGCTTGGCTGAAACAGGCAGCATGTCTTCCAACTTTTTTCCTGGCTTGGCAGCCTTTTCCTTGTTCTTTGTGTTTTTAACCATTGGTCACCTGAGAAAAAGGCTGCATCACAGACTACGAATGCCGTTTCACCAGTTTGACTGGATGAACATTGTAAACAATGCCAAAATGGAGGAATGGTTCCAGTGGAATTTAAATTTTCGCTTCGATGGAACGAAAAGGCAGTTTTATCGTTGTTCGATGGGCGGAATAAATCGTTGCCTGACCTGAAACCAAGCCAAAATGGGGAACCGCATGAAACTCGCAGCAAGCATTGCACCACATTTACCATTCTTGAGGCGCTTTTCGCGTGCCTTGACCGGCAATCAAAACAGTGGCGATGCCTATGTTGTGGCTCTTCTGGAGGCATTGATCGCTGATCCAAGCACATTTGAAACCGAGCCCGGCATTCGCGTCTCCTTGTATCGTTCCTACTGCAAACTTTGGGAGTCGGTTTCATTGAATGTAAAAGGCACGGGCGCAGCTTTTGAAATTGCGACCCAGCGGCAGCTTGCCCATATTGCACCACATGCCCGCGAAGCCTTCCTGTTGAAGTCCATCGAAGGTTTTAACAAAGAGGAAATCGGGGTCATCCTTTCCAAAGCTCCTCCGGCAGTTGACGCGTTGCTGGAGGAGGCTTCCCAGACAATCCTCAACCAGGTTGCAACTGATGTGATGATTATTGAAGACGAACCGATTATTGCGATGGATTTGGAAGCGTTGCTCGAAAGTCTGGGACATCGCGTAACTGGCGTGGCACGAACCGAAAAGGAAGCCATCCACCTGGCATCCGTCAAACGGCCGGGCTTGATACTGGCAGACATCCAACTGGCTGACGGCAGTTCCGGCATAGATGCCGTCAACAACATTCTCCAGAATACTGCCCTGCCAGTGATTTTCATCACTGCATTTCCCGAGCGGCTTCTCACAGGCGAAAAACCGGAGCCGGCGTTTCTCATCACAAAACCATTCATGCCTGAAATGGTGAAGGCCGTTATCAGCCAAGCCCTGTTTTTTGAATACAGGGCTGAAATTGCGGCCTAGGCGGAACCAGAAGCCAACCTGCGCGTTTCAAGTATGACCAAGCATTCAGCCTGGTAGAAAACAGCACTGGAGATCGACATGAACTGGGACCGTGTAGAAGGCAATTGGAAAGAAGTTCAGGGCCAAGCCAAGCAACAGTGGGGCAAACTCACTGATGATGACTTGACAGTGATCAAGGGACGCCGCGAAGAACTTGAAGGCACCCTGCAAAAACATTACGGCTACGCCAAAGACAAGGTGAAGACCGAAGTCGATTCTTGGCTCGGCAGGATGTAACGCACTTCACCACTTTTGATTTGAAAAAGACGGATCATGGCGATCCGTCTTTTTTGTGCCGTTAACCAGTCATCGGCAGTGTGATCTGGCGTGTGCCAAGACCATCCCGGAGTGCGACTGTGAACTCCCGTGATGAAATCATTTCGACATCTTCTTGAACCACATAGGGCCCGGTCTCGCCTTGCGTCACTTTGATGTGATAGACAGTTTCACCATATCGCCACGAAAATTCAAATGCGCGCCATTCTTCCACGATACATGGCTTGATGCGCAGCAGTGTGTTTTCCTGCGTCACGCCGAGAATGGCCTCAAGGCCGGCCCGATACATCCACCCTGCTGAACCTGTATACCACGTCCAACCACCCCGCCCCACATGTGGCGCTACAGAATAGACGTCGGCCGCGATCACATAGGGTTCTACCTTGTATCTTTGCGCTTCAACTTCGGTGAGCGCGTGATTGATGGGGTTGATCATCGAAAACAGTTGATTGGCCCGGTCGGCCTGGCCGAGTTTGGCATGTGCAAAAATCGACCAGATCACACCATGGGTGTATTGGCCGCCGTTTTCACGGATGCCCGGTGGATAGGCCTTGATGTAACCTGGGTCTTTCTCCGTTTTGTCGAAGGGCGGCGCAAACAACAGTGCCAGTTTATCTCCAGGCCGCACCAACTGATTGTAGGACTGATCCATCGCGATCAAGCCGCGTTCCGGCAAGGCACCGTCTGACAAAACCGCCCAGGACTGCGCAATCGCATCAATGCGGCACTCCTGATCCTGGGCTGAGCCCAGTGTTGAACCATCATCAAAAAAGCCGCGCCGATACCAGTTTCCGTCCCAGCCACTGGTTTCCAATGCGGCTTTGAGTGAAACGATACGGTCCTGCCAAAGTGCCGATCTCGCCAATTCTCCCCGTTGCATTGCAATCGGCGCAAAGTCGGCAAGTGTTGAAAGCAGGAACCATCCCAACCAAACACTTTCACCCCGTCCGGCTTCTCCCACACGGTTCATGCCATCGTTCCAATCACCCGAACCGATCAACGGCAATCCGTGTGAACCTTGTGCAAGACTGAGGTCTAGCGCCTTTGCGCAATGCTCATAAAGCGTCGCCGTTGCTTCAGACACAAGCGGCTGGAAGAATGCATCGTGTTCTCCGGGTGACAGCGTCTGTCCTTCGAGAAATGGGACTGTTTCATCGAGAACAAAATTGTCTCCCGTCACTTTGATGTAGCGCGCAACGCATTGGGCCAGCCACACGTTGTCGTCGGAAATGCGTGTGCGCACACCCATGCCCGAAGCCGGCAGCCACCAATGTTGAAAATCCCCTTGGACGAACTGCCGCCCGGCCGCCCGCAAAAGATGTTGACGCGTGACGGCAGGCAGTGTTGTCAACAGCGCCATTGAATCCTGCAACTGATCGCGAAAACCGTAGGCGCCACTGGTCTGATAGAAGCCGCAACGCGCCCACATACGGCAAGCCAGTGTTTGATAAAGCATCCAGCCATTCATCAGAATATCAAACGAACGGTCTGGTGTTTTGACGTGCACAGTATTGAGTACACTGTTCCAATGTTCTCTAACGCTGGCCAAAACCGCATCAACCGAAACCTCGCGATACTGCGCAAGTAGTGCTTGCGCTTCGCTCAAGGAGTTTGCAGCACCAAGTGAAATTGTGACCTCACGCGTCTCACCAGGTGCCAACACAATGCGTGTTTGCAATGCTGAACACGGATCAAGTCCCGCCCCCACACGGTTCGACAAGGGAATACCGCTGGAAAGGGCCAGAGGTGCAGCCAGATCTCCAAAGGTGCCTAAAAACTCCCGGCGATCGCCCGTCCAACTGGTTTGCTGACCTGCCATGTCGAGGAAAGCCACCTGCCCGTCACCATGTACTTTCCAAGGATTGCGCACCAGCATGGCACCTGAGACCGCGTCGATGGCTGTCATGATAAACGGTGCTGTGTTGGCATTCGAGGCACCCAAGACCCACTCCACATAGGCAGTGACCGTCAAGGTGCGCGTGGTGGCTCCATCATTGGTCAATTTCAAGCGTGATAGTTTGATGGAGTCTGACAAGGGCACAAGTTGCAAAAGTTCCATACGGATTTTATGAACGTTGCGCTCAAAGACAGTGTAACCAAATCCGTGCCGCGCAACGTGGGTGCCTTGCCCCGAGCGCATCGGCGACAGCGTTGGCGACATCAACGTGCCATCTGCCTCGTCACGAACGAAGATCACTTCACCTTGCCGATTGACAACTGCATCATTGCTCCAGGCCGAGATCTGGTTATCGCGGGAATTTCCAAACCACGTATAACCTCCGCCATCAGCACTGCTCTGAAAACCAAAGGATTGATTGGCAACAATGTTGATCCAGGGTGCAGGTGGAAATTTGTCGCGGCCAAGCACAACGACATATTCCCGACCGTCCGCAGCAAAGCCTCCCAAGCCGTTGAAAAACTCAAGATGACTGGTTTTCGCTGCGGGCGTTGTCGACTTTGGTTCCAATGCTACACCCTGTAGGGTTACCGTTTCAGCGAGTCCCACTCTTTTGAGTTGGGCCGCCAGATCTCCACGTCGTCCATAGAGAACAACGCGGGCAATTGCCGGCAGAACGCGCAGCGTTGCCGGTGCAACAAGGTCGGCTCTTAAAACATGAACTTTCCCGGTATCGTTTGTCATACCGATTTTTCGCACCGAGGCTTCGATGTCATTCTGCAAGTCCTGCACATAGGATGACATGCGATCATTCAAGATAACCAGATCGACAAACAAGCCCTTGGTTTGCCAGTATTCAAACGCCTGCAAGGCCTGATGCACAAGGTTGATGTCGTCACTCTCATCAATCCGGACAAGGAGAATTGGTCGGTCACCGGATATGCTGTGGGGCCACAAAGCAGATTGTGAACCCATACCCTGTTCCAATGTTCTGGATGGCGGCCTGAGAGTTGGGTTTGCAAAAATCAGATGGGTTGCAAGGGTTTGAAAGAGATTGGCCATCTCTGTGGTTATTGACAGATGTCGCAATTGAATTTGTGCCTGGGTCCACGCCAGCATCGTGGCGCGGTCATAGGCCATGGGTTGGCGGTGTCGATCCACGAGATCAAGCACTGCGTTCCGCGTGTTCGCAACAACTGTCCACAAAGTGCAACGCACCAGACGTCCGGCAGGAATTCTCAAGCGTTGCCGCAATGCAAAGACGGGATCGAGGACAGATCCGACAGTATTGGACAGTTTGCCGGTGTTGCGCATTGCGCCGGGTCTTCGCTTGTCGTTGCCAATGCCGATGAATCGCGCCCGATCGGTTTCATATTCAAGGTCACCAACGGTCAGTCCCTGGAACAACATGAATTGACCGACCCAAATCTCGGTTTCACCGGGCGCCCTTCGACGGCGGGTAGCCAACAGTGCCTGGTGTTCATCAACAAACTCGGTTTCGACGAACATTTTGGAAAATGCCGGATGAGCAGTGTCGGCAGCCTGACTGGCAAGCACCAGTTCCATATAGGTCGTGAGTTCAATGTCTCGCGCCGTCAGTCCCGTGTTGGATATCGTGATCCGCCGTGCTTCGGCATTGTCCTCAGGCGAGACCACGCACTCCATTGTTGTTGAAAAATTGCCGTCTTTGCGCACGAAGTCGGCTTTGTCCTCTGCAAAAACAACTTCGTAACTGTCCGCCATGGCCACCGCCGGTGAATGACCCGCTGACCAAAGTTTTCCGGCTTTGACATCCCGCACATAAAAACAAGAACCCCAGTCATCCCTGACGCTGTCTTCGCGCCACCTGGAAATGGCAATGCCCTTCCAGGTGCTAAAGCCGCTCCCGGCTGTGGTCAGCATCACGTTAAATTCGCCATTGGAAAGCAAATGCGTTGTCGGTGATGCATTTTCCGGAAAACCGAAGCGCCTTGCTGTCGGCGTTGTGTCTTCACGGATGGCCGCAGTCTCGGCATTGGTTTCACTGCGCGCATGAGTGATGGGCACATTCCGCGTCGCACGTTCCTGTAGCAGAAGTTCCGTTGCCCGAATGATCGGTTCGGCATGAAACCGCTCACGCATTTCACCATTTTTGACAGCATTGAAAATGCCAACAATGGTCATGCCCTGGTGGTGGGCGAAATACGCCTGCACAACAGCCGCAGTTTGCCCTTTGCGCAAACGCGACGGCGTGTAGTCAATTGCTTCATAAAAACCGTATTCACCGCGGGCACCTTCACGCTCGAGACGTTGATAATTTTGGGCGGACGCACAGGGATCAACCATTGCCGCCAAACCTGACGCATAGGGCGCAATCACCGTATTGCCCGATAGTCCGCGCTTGAGCCCAAGGCCCGGTACACCAAAATTCGAATACTGGTAGGTGAACTCGATGTCTCTGGCGTTGAAGGCAGATTCGGAGATGCCCCAAGGTGTCCCCAATTCATTTCCATAGGCGATCTGCCGCTGAACGATCAGATGCGCGGTCTGGTCCAGCAGGCTGGCACTGGGTGCACGCATGATCAGTGAAGGCATGAGGTATTCGAACATCGATCCCGACCACGAGATGAGCGCTGCGCCACCTCGTACCGCTGTGACGGTGCGACCCAGCCGAAACCAGTGTCGGGTCCGCAGATCGCCCTTTGCAATCGCAAAGTAACTGCCAAGACGTGCTTCCGATGCGAGCAAGTCATAACAACTCTCGTCACGCATGGACTCCTGAACACGATAGCCGATTGAAAGCAGCATTCTTTTTGGATCAAGCAGAAAGCCAAACTCCATCGCGAGGGCGCTTTGACGTGTATCGGCCACAAGAACCAACAAGCGCTTCTTCAAAGCCGCGTGATCAACAGACACATCGCGGAAGTGGCTTTCGATTGTTGCCCGCAAACTGCTTGCCCACTGCAACAAGCTTGCGGTCTGGCCTGTTTTCAAATCTGCGTCCATGCTCACAACTGTGGCCCGGATATTGGCAGCTTGCAGACCGAACTCCACCATCCGCATCAAGACTGTTTCAGGTGCCTGGGCGGCCGACTTCAACGATCTGCGCAAATCCTCGATTTGTCGTGCAAGTTGCTTGCGAACGGGACGCAAAGCGCGTCGGTCATCGGGCATGGCGGCCAGATCTTCGACGATAATGTCAAGGATATCAACAATGCCTTCCAGACATGCAGATGTATCACCGGGTTGCAGAATCCAGTGCGAGCAGTAGTTCGACAACGCAATCAGATGCCCGGCCAAATTACCGCTATCGACGGTTGATACATATTTTGGTTCAAGCGGACGCAGATCCGTTGTGTCGTACCAGTTGTACAAATGTCCCTTGAACATTTCGAGGCGCTGCATTGATGCAAATGTCGCCTCTGCTTTTCCTACCGCGTCGGCCAATCCCAGCCAGCCAATCTCCCGCGCACTTGCAATTGAAAGCAGATAAAGACCAATGTTGGTGGGCGATGTGCGGTGGGCAATCTGCGGCTTTGGTTGTTCCTGGAAATTATCAGGCGGCAGAAAGTTGTCGTCTGCCGTCACAAACGTTTCAAAATATCGCCACGTCCGCCGCGCCACCAATCTCAGAATCTTGCGGTCCTCAGGTGACGAGGCCAATGCGTCCTCCAGTTTTGGCGAACGGCTCATCCAAAAGGCAACTGCCGGAGCCGCCAACCAGCCCAGCGCAAAGGGCATGACGGTCAGCCAATTGCCACTATAGCCTGCGGCTGACAATGCCAGCAGTCCGGTAATCACACTCGCCGCCATGAGACTGTAGTTGTTGGCCACACCCGGTTTGTGACCTGCCTCACTTTGCGCCGCCGTTGTCCATTCCAGCAATTTTTTATGGCTGACGAAGAGCCGAAACAGCGTGCGTATCATGGCGTCCAACATCAGGCCAGCCTGATGGCCGAGAAACAGAAGGTTCGTTGCCGCCAATGCAGCCACCAGTCCAAAATCCTCGGCCGAAGATCTCACCCTGCTGGCAATTGTAAGGGGCATCCCTCTGGGAATGGCCCCCGCCGCCGCAGCCAGCAACTGCGGAACGATGCTGAGCGACACGATGAACACCGTCCAAAGCACTGCTGCAGAAGGCGCCAGGAATACCCATCCAGCCATAAGCGCCAAGATAGTGAAAATTGGTACAATTGACCGCCGCAAGTTGTCGAACATCTTCCATTTGCCAAGGGCGGGAATGGCAATGGCACCTTGTCCAAACAACCATGGCAACAATTGCCAGTCACCCCGCGTCCAGCGATGTTGGCGTGCTGCAGCCACTCCGTAACGCTCGGGAAATTCCTCGACAACTTCAATGTCCGTCACCAGTGCCGAACGCGCAAAAACACCCTCGAACAAGTCATGACTCAACATGCTGTCGTCGGGAATTTTCTGCGCCAGCGCGCGCTCAAAAGCATTAATGTCGTAAATGCCTTTGCCCGCAAATGAACCTTCCCCAAACAAATCCTGATAAACATCAGACACCGCAAAAACATAAGGGTCGATACCGCGCGACGACGAATAAATCCTTTGAAACATGGAGCCGTAGTGACCAACGGGAAGCGACGGCGTCACGCGGGGTTGAAGCACACCATAACCTTTGGTGACGCGCTGCAGCTTGGCGTCATGTTCCGGCCAGTTGAGAGGGTGGGCCATCTTCCCGACCAGTCGTCGCGCTGCATCCCGCGGCAGTCTGGTGTCGGCATCCAAAGTAATGACGAACCGCACAGCCTCCGGAAGTTTTCCGCCTATCACAACAAAGCTTGTATCTATTGCGCCTCGTAGCAGACGGTTCAACTCATGCAATTTCCCGCGTTTGCGCTCCCACCCCATCCACTTGCCTTGTTTCGCATTCCACTTCCGGCCACGATGCAACAAGATGAAGCGGTCCGTGCTGTGGCGCTGGTTGAGTCGCGAAATTCCATCAAGAGCCACGTCCAACAGCAAGGCATCCTGGGGTGCCGTCTCGGTTTCGGCGTCCGTCCAATCCGTCACCAGGCTAAAATACAATTCGCCGTCGACATTCGACAGAAAGTGCACTTCCAGTCGGTCAACAAGTTCTTCAACGTCGTCTCGTGAGGTGAGAAGCACGGGCACCGCCACCAACGTCCGCAACGGCTCGGGCACACCGTCACGCAAGGCAAACCCTGGAATGATGGCCGCATCCATCAGTCGCGTAATGATGTAGTTGGCAAGTGCCAAACCAAAATCAGATGCCGGCAGGATTGCCAAGACCAACAGCACAGCCATCAACGTGATGGAGACGTTCCCAGCCAACAAAGGAATTGCGCCGACCAGCAATGCCGCAACCAACAGCAACAAAATCCCGCCAAGATAGCCGCGCAATCCCGCAGATCTGATAAACATGCGCATGCGACGGAGCAACGGCGGCTTGAAGTTCAGCGAGTCTTCCAATGCTGAACGGTCACGTCCAATCAAGTGTAGTCCGGGATCAATCCCTCCCAGTTCCAGAACCCGTTGCGCCACATCCAGTTCTTGGGTCGAGGAACCACGGGCCAGTTCCTCGACGGCTGTCCGGTAAATCGTCCGGCTGGGAAAGTCCATTTCCGCATAGTTGGTGGACGTGCGCAAAAGCTTGTCGACCAGGCTCACGCTGTCAAACCAGATTTCCCAATTTACATCCGAGATAAACCTCATGCTGGTCACAATATTGCGTACCGTGACATTGGCAGCTGCCTGGCGATGGTGTTCATCACCCACAGCAGTCTCAAATGAATATCCCAAAGCCTCGGTTTTGATTTTCAACCAATCCAGGGCTTGCGTCGCCAGACCATTGTGATCCCTGAGACGCTGAATCAACTGGACGGCAAATTGTTGCGTGACCGTTGGCTCGCCATTCTCCAGTCGAAAATTTTCAAAAGTTGTTTTTGCAGCGTCGCGCTTCAGCAGTTTCTCGGCAAAACCATCAGCCAATTCGCGGTCACTGCGCGCCTGTATGATGCGTTGTGCCACGCGACGAAAGTTTTCAATCAGAATGAGCCGCAAAGAGATCGCCACGGCCCACAGTTCACCAATGGTAAGCGGTTGAACCTGCTGATATTCGTTGACAAATTCAGTGAGAGTTGAAGGTTCAAAGCGGCTGTCGCTGTGGGCGACATATGCCCAAACAAGACCAAATATCCGCGGGTGTCCGGCAAGGGGACCACCTGCCAGCTTGGGCAGCTGTTTGTAAAATCCTTCGGGCAAGTCGGCGCGTGTCTGTCGGATATGCTCTTCAACGAGATGATAGTTGTCGATCAGCCATTCTGCGGCGGGTGTGATGGACTTTCCTCCGGCTACCGCTGCACAGATAGCCTGATAGGCTTCCAGCAGGGCCTTCGCATTGTCCCCCAGCCGGTCAATGATCGAATAAATCCTTTGCGGTGTCTCGGACACCAGCTGGCTTTCTGCGAGGCTGCGCGCATGTTGCCTGGATCGTTCAACGCCAAAGATTTCAGCGGTTATGGTTTGATCGTCATGCCACGGTGAAGTGCGGAGCTTTGCAGAATTACCAAACAACTTGGGCATGGCCTACAATTCTCCGATTCATCACAATTGTGCACAATCAGCAACGTGGCACGGCCCTTAAAGTTCCACTCTCAGGCAAGTTCAATTGTCGCCTTGATTGGCAGGTGATCGGATGCAACCCTGGCAAGCAAACTGTCATGCACCAGCACGTCTCGCACGACAATCTCCGGGCTGGCCAGGATACGATCCAGTGACCATATTGGATACTTTGCCGGGTAACTTGCAGCTGCCGAATGAACAGGGCCGAAATGTGGGCTGAAAAGTTTCAACGACGACCTTGCGCCTATTCGCCATTCATTCATGTCACCGAGCACAATAACGGGTCGAAGATGGCTTGATTGTGCTGCCTGCAGAATGGTTTCAATCTGCCGAGACCGCGACCTCTTCAACAATCCAAGATGCGCAGCGATGATCCGGAGATTTCCGCTGGTGAGATCAAGATCGACGACAATGGCACCACGCGGTTCCAGACCGGGAAGCTTAATCGGTCTGACTGCTTTTACAGACCCTGCCCGATGGAGAACAACATTGCCATGAAAACCGTGACTTGCATCTCGAAGTGCGACATCAGTCACCGCCGAATAATTACCCCGAAGATGCAACGCCGCAAGGTCGAGCAATCCACGGCGGTCCCCGAAACGCATATCGGCTTCCTGAAGCGCAATAATGTCTGCATCGAGTTCCAGCAGCACCGCCAGCGTTCTATTCGGGTCAAACCGTCCATCTGTGCCAAGACACTTGTGGATATTGTACGATGCAACTGAAATTTTCACATCAGGACCGGGATGACAAACGCATTTCTGCACAGGCCGGCGGAAATACATGTGGGAACAAATGGTGCCGGACGGCGTTGATATGGCATGCGATCAATCATTGTAACAGGGCTGGAACTTGCAAAACTCTTTGGCATTGGTACGAATCCATGGTCGGCAAACACCGGGGTGCCAAACATAACGCTCGGTCTTTGCAATTGTTCCCATGGCCAGCGATGACCAGCGATGACCGAAATCACAGTCTTCCTGCTTGGTGCTGTGGTGCTCGCTTGGGCAATCAATGGCTACTACACAGCTCTGGTTCGCCGACGGGCTGAGTCATTTCCTTCTGAAGTTCTGCCGGTACAACAAAACCAGACAAAACTGGACCGATTGATCACGCCCCTTGTTGCCAAGTCCCCTCATGCGAGTGGCCTCACTCTTTTGACTGAAAACATCAGCGCATTTGCGGCGCGGCTTGACAGTGCAAACTGCGCTCAGCGAAGCCTGGACTTGCAATACTACTACTGGAAGAATGACCTTACCGGAAAGATCCTGTGTCGTGCCCTGGTTCAGGCAGCAGACCGCGGCGTGCGGGTTCGGTTGTTGTTGGACGATATCAACGCCCACGGACTTGATACGACATATCTCGCCCTTGACAGCCATCAAAACATTGAAGTTCGCCTGTTCAATCCCGCAGCCAATCGAAAACACAAATTCCCACGCGCTATTGAACTCGTCATGCGATACTCGTCAATGTCGAGACGCATGCACAACAAGTCCTGGATTGCCGATGGCAGATTGGCCATTATCGGCGGTCGTAACATAGGAGACGCCTATTTTGACGCGTCTGAAAGTGTCAGTTTTCGGGATATCGACATCCTTGCAATTGGCAGGGCTGTGTCAGACGCTGAGTTCATATTTGATCGCTATTGGAATAGCGATTCCAGCCTGTCAATCAGGGCACTTCACCGGTTTCGCAAACCCAATTTTAGAAGACTGGCCGCGCGTCTGGAAATGTTTCACCAGGGCCGCGACGCCACAAGATTTTTGAATCTCGTGGCGAACCAGGGTAGTTGTGAAACGCTGCTTGGACTTGCCAGTAACTTTCATTGGACAGACGATGCAAGTATCGTTGCAGATCCTCCAGAGAAGGTGATGAACGACAAGTCACACATTTGGCTTGGCCACAAGATTCGATCTTTGATCCAGTCGGCGACCATCGACATCGAAATTGTCTCACCTTACTTTATTCCGGGTTATCGTGGCGTTGACGAGCTTGGTTCACTTGTTGCGCGGGGAGTGCGCGTGAATGTACTCACGAATTCACTTGCCGCAACTGACGTGATTGCCGTCCACGGGGCCTATGCCAAATACCGCAAACACATTCTTAAAAGTGGTGTGACCCTGTTTGAGTTGAAGCAAAGAGGCGTGAAAAAGAAGAGTTCACTTTTTGGTTCCAGCTCAGCAAGCCTGCACACAAAGTCATTCGTGATTGACGGCACAGCTGGTTTCATTGGCTCATTCAACCTTGACCCCCGCTCGACATCCATCAACACTGAAATGGGTGTGTTCTTTCGCCATCCCCTGCTTGCTCAAGAACTCAAAGAAATTTTTCGGGTGCAAACCTCATCCGAATTCAGCTACCAGCTTCAGCTGCGTGACGGCGCTTTGCGCTGGTTCGATGACACCAATCCATCAGACCTTGGCGAAACCATTGAACCCCATACGTCATTGACACGACGACTGATGGCACACATTGTGAGTTTACTGCCAATTGAATCCCAACTCTAGAATTTGACAGGAAATCGTTGACGATCATCGCAATTGCGACGTTGTTTTACCCAGGCGCTTTTTCAGTATCCTGATGAGCGCCAGCGTGACCGAGATGATTGCCGGCCCTAGGATGAGGCCAGCTGCGCCAAATGCAATTATACCGCCGATTGCACCAATGAACGAAGCCACGGTGTGGAGTTTCAGGCGATTGCCAACCAATATCGGATACAGAACATTGTCGATGGTGGAAACAACGCCAGCGCCCCATGCGGTTAGAATGAGTGCTTTGCCCCAGTCGCCTTCAAGCGTGAGGTAGATGGCTGCCGGCACCCACACGACAAATGCTCCGAGCACTGGCACGATTGACAACATGCCCATCACCGCGCCCCACAGGATTGGTAGTGGCAACCCTAACCACCAGAACATCAAGCCACTCAGTATGCCCTGTACGGCTGCCACGACAAGTTTGCCAAACACTGTGGCATGTACGGTGTCGACAAACCGTTGCAGAATATAACGCGTCTCGGTACTGCTGAGGGATGAAAGAGTTTGTAGCTTGCGAACGATCTGTTTCCGGTCGCGGAGAAAGAAGAAAAGCAGGTAGAAGGTCAAAACCGCATTCAACAGCTGGCTGATGGAATTTCGCAGAACCGAAGTGCCAAGCGTCGTGAGGAGCGCCGCAATACTTCCAGCTGTTCCGGCGAGGTCGAGCTGCTGCTCTATCCAGGTGACGGCCCGTGTCAAGGTGGGGTGGCCGACCAGTGCCTCTCTCCATGTCCCGTTTCGCAACTCAGCCTCAAGATAGACGGCGCCATTCGCTGTTTCACCCACCAGTTGTTGGGCCACGAAAACCACCGGGAAGATCACCAACACGACAATTGCAGCAACAGAAATCATGGCAGCAAGATTGGGATGCTTGACACGCATTTCAATTTTGTGGTGCGCGTGTGAAAATGTGACGCTTAACACGATCGCCCACGTGAGGGCTGCCAAAAAGGGTACGGTGAGAAGGTAACACAAATACACACCAATCGCGGTGGCCAGCACCATGATGAAAAAGCGGATTTGGTCCGCATTTGGCCTGCTGCTTTCGCGCTCCGGGGCAGCACTGTTCTGTCTTGTGTGGGTTTCCCGCAGGGTCATGGTTTTACAATTGTGCCCGCGCGCTGCTCCAGAATTTCGAGTGCATCTTCCACACGACCTATCCCTGTCATCACGCTTCCGCTTGTTGCAAAGTCAATGGCGGCCAACACTTTTGGTCCCATGCTTCCCGAGGCAAATTTATGGGCACTCAATGCACCGGGCGTCACGATACTCAGCCTATGTTGTCGCGGCGTTCCCCAATCGAGATAGACACTATCCACATCGGTCAACAACAGCAACGCATCAGCTGCGATTTCGCGGGCGAGCAGTCCGCTTGCATGGTCTTTGTCGATCACGGCTTCAATGCCAAGACAGTCTCCATCTATTGTCCGGATAACAGGTATGCCACCGCCACCTGCACAAATCACGGTGACGCCGTGTTTGACCAGCAGCCGGATGACCTCAATTTCCAGAATGCGTTTGGGACGGGGCGAAGCCACGGCCCGCCTGAAGTGCGCCCCGTCGGGCACCATGGCCCAACCGTATTTGGCTGTCAGATCAGCAGCTTCCACCTCACTGTAAATCGGGCCAATTGGTTTTGTTGGTTTGAGAAAGGCCGGGTCTTTGGGATCCACTTCAATCTGCGTCAGAAGTGCGGCAATCTGCTTCTGCTTTGACAATGCATTGCCAAGCTCCTGCGCAATCAGATAGCCGAGCATACCGCTGGTTTCAGCCCCCAAAACATCCGTGGGGCTGGCAAGGGCCGGATCATGGGCCATATCTTGCAGCGCCATCAAACCAATTTGAGGCCCATTGCCGTGGGTCACGACAACCTCATGGCCAGCCTCAATCACCTGTGCAATTGATTTTGCAGCGCGTCTCACACTCGTCCGTTGGTTGTCAGCGGTCATGGGTTCACCGCGTTTCAAAATGGCATTGCCGCCGAGTGCGATGACGACACGCATGGCTTAACTCCCTATGGTGGCGACGAGGATGGCTTTGATGGTGTGTATGCGGTTTTCCGCTTGATCGAACACAATCGAGGCATGTGATTCAAACACCTCGTCGGTGACTTCCATCGATTCATGACCGAACTTTTCTTTGATGGCCTTGGCAACTTTGGTTTCCGCGTTGTGGAAGGCGGGCAGGCAGTGCATGAATTTGGTGCGCGGGTTGCCTGTCATTTTCATCACAGCGGCGTTGATTTGATTGGCTTTCAAAAGTGCGACGCGTTCAGCCCATTTGGCTTCCGGTTCACCCATGGAAACCCAGACATCTGTATAGAGAAAGTCGCAACCCAAAACACCTTGCTTGATGTCATCGGTCAAGGTGACTTTTGCGCCAGATTCTTTGGCGGTAACATTTGTGCCACTGGGGCCTAGATAGGTGACGTGAGCACCTTGGTCATAGGCGGCAACTTCAAATCCCACCCGAGTGCGCATCGGCGATTCCTTTTCCCCGCAAGGGTTCGCACTCGAACCCTCCTGTGGTCCGTCAGGACCAGCGCCGCCTTCATCGTCCCATCGCGGCAGTGCCAATCTGCGCAAGTTTGACGCTTCATCAAGGCTGGGTTTGTCACTTTGCATTTCAACCTGTCTCTGCGGGCCGATGTGCGGACGCCGTTGAATCAACGTTTCGCTGACCCATTCGTTCCATCGCTCTTGTGACGCAGAACTCACAGTCCCCTAACGTGAAACCATTCTCGCGGCGCGCGTGCACCAAAGTAAGGGTATGGCTTGCACACGCGCGGTCTACTTATGTCACCCTGCTCAGCACAATGTCGAGCCACGGTTTCCATTCACCGTCAAGACTACACTGCTCCCAAGTCCCCGACAGGTTCGTTTCACTCTCGTCGAACGCCCCTTTGAAACGCATGGTTTCGCCATCGATTTGCCAAGCATGCCCTTCCAACTTTGCAGCGAACGCGAAAGTTTCTTCTTGGTCGTCATGGGATTGTGTTACAATGCATCGTTGCTCGGCGTCGTATCTCATTACCTCGAATGACTGGGCCAGCACACCGTTCATTCGAGCATCGACATGATGCATCATGAAGAATTTTCCCGGGCGACCACTTATACTCGTCAACCGCGCGCATTTCAGTTGATTTCCTGTCGTGCACCGCGCGGAATGTTCCCACAGTGCTCCATTTGCCCTCAAAAACATCAAGCGCGCGAATTTTGGCGTTCGGCTTTTTAAAGTGGGACACTTCATGTTCCATCTTCAATGCTCAAGCGATAAGCTTCTCTTATAAGCGCGATGCTGCCGTTGAAACGAAGCGCTTGAAGGGACTTCTGCTTTTTCCAAAAATAGTACGCGTCTTCTTTCCTCTCTGACAGGATGATTTTCACTTCAAATCGTACAAAACTTCGAATACGCCGAAAATCATCCGTTTGCCGTCGAAGGGCATATCTTCAGGATTCATGCGCGGGTCTTTCATCATCTTCTCGTTGCCCGCATCGCGAACCGCCTTGGACGGCCATTCAATCCATGAGAATACCACTGCCTCATTGTCTGCTGCTTTGACTGCGCGTTTGAAGTCGGTGACTTTGCCGTCCGGCACGTCATTGCTCCAACATTCAACAACCCGGGTTGCGCCCATTCCTTGAACATGAGTGCCATTTTGGTGGCCAGCGCCAGATGAGCGTCTTTCTTTCCCGTCGGCACAGGGATGACAAATCCATCGATGTAGCTCCTGATTTTCGCCAAAAAAGTTCGATTGTTGTGGCTTTCGGCACTGAAGGGCAGTGCAGTCGCAATCACGTCTTTGCAGGTTGGTAAGTCAACACCATCACGCCGGATTTGAAGGCTTTGGATGACAACAGTTTCAAGCCTGTTTTGTTGACTTCCTCGAACAATTTTCTGCCTTGGCTCAACAAAACGGGATGAACGAGCAACTGGTATTCGTCAATCAGGCCAAGGTTGCCAAGCTGTTGCACAATACTGGCACTGCCATAGATCAAGATGCCCTTTTTGGATTCATCTTTCAGTTTTTCGATCTTTTCTGTCGCAACCCCTGACACGATTTCCGAGTCATTCCATTCGGCCTTTTCAAGCGTTTTGCTGATGGCTATCTTGTGCAACGCATTTATTTTTTTGGCAAAGATTTTTTCCCAGCCGTCTTTCGGCGGACCTTTTTCGGACCAGTAGGCGTAAAACTCCTGGTATGTCTTGCGACCAAGTAGCAGCGTATCGGCTTGGTTAATAAGGTTGATCTCATAATCCGACATTTCGTCATCGCCCATGATCCAGTCAAGCTCTCCGCCTGGGCCAGCAATGAACCCGTCGAGCGACATCCACATGGTGACGGTGAGTTTTGGTTTTGCGGCAGGTTTTTTCATGGCGGCGTCCTTGATTTCTTGAATATTTCTTCCGGGTCGCGGGTACCGCTACTGCGCCAGCACCGACAGGATGTGTCCGGCGGGGTCCTTGAACCACGCAATGGCTTTTGGTCCCGGCTCTCCAGCTTTGGTCCGCATCACACCTTGCGCATCGGTTTTCATGTCCGGCAGGTCATAGTGCTCCATGGCGATGCCGCGCTTCTTGAGATCCTGAATTGCTGCATCAATGTCGTCGACAATGAAATTCAGAACCGTGTGTTCAGGCGCGTGATAATCGTCGGATGGATAGATGAACACCGGCATGGTTCCGCCAGCAAGGTGCAATTCAAGTCCTTCGGGCGTTTCCTTGATTTTCAACCCAAGGATCTCGCCATAGAAATTTTTCGCCTTGGCAAGATCATCCACCGAAAAACTGCTGAAGGCTTTTGAATTTCTGAATAGCATCTGAATTTCTCCTGTTTGCAGTGGGGATCAGTCCGCGTGTTGTTTCAGAAAACCATCGAGGATGCGGTTGAACTCCTCGGGCTTATCCATCTGCGGCCAGTGACTGGTGTCCTTCACCATCTCATGGGGCAGGTTTGCCTGGCGGTGCAGGTCCATCGGCGTGTCGCCTGATGTTGTGGTAATGGCGAGCTTGGGGCCAGGATATTGCTTCAGGCCGGGCAGCGGGTCATGGGCGAAGAGCACCTTGATGATGGTCATCGCTGTTGTCTGGTCCACCGCCAACATGCCTTTGCGAACTTTGGCGGCCACGTCTGGCTGCGCTCCAGTGACGAGCTGTTTGGCATAGCCTTCGTAAACTGCACCGAAATCCTTCTCCAGACTGGCGATCACTTCTTTCCCCATCTCAGGCGGCGTTTTTCCCGCCGACGCCACCAGAACCAGAGCCGCCACTTTCAATGGATTAGCGGCGGCGTAGGCAATCGCCGTTGGGCCACCCATGCTGTGCCCCACCAGTACGAAGCGCTCGAGATTCAGCTTGTCGACGACCGCAGACACATCGGCTGCCAATCCGTCAATGGAATAGTCACCGTTCGCAGGCGCTTCGGATTGTCCGTGGCCGCGCAGATCAAGCGCAATGGCCCGACGGATTTTGCGCAGGTGCTTGAGCTGCGCCGTCCAGTGTGTGGTGTCGCCAGCGAAAGAGTGGATGAACACCACGGGCACCCCGCCCGCACCGCCGTCGTCAAAATACAGTTTTCCCGCCGAACCCGTGATGCTCTCTCCGGCCTGCGCCTCTCCCATGGCCAAGCTTGCAACAACCGCCAGCGCGGCCAGAGAAAAAGTGATGGTCATCGTCGGCCTCCTAATCGTCAGTCCAAATTTTGAATTGCAATTGATGAAACGCCGCACAGTTGACATCGTTCCCGCCGAGTTCACTGGAGATGGCTTTCACGGTGGATTTTCCATGCCAAGACTGCCGCTGAACCGATGAATGTTTTGCGTGTCACCAAACGCGTTAGGCCGAGATGATGACTTTGAGCGCCTTGGTCTTCGCAGCGTTGGCAAAGGTGTCATAAGCTTCAAGGATCTGATCAAATGTGAAGCGGTGCGTGATCAGCAATTTCGGATCAAGCTTGTGGGACTTCAAAACATTCATCAGCATCGGCGTGCTGACAGTATCGACAAGACCCGTGGTAATGCTGATGTTGCGGTCCCAGAGTTTTTCGAGATGCAAGTCTGCTTTCGTACCATGCACGCCGATATTGGCGATCACGCCGCCGATCGCCACAATCCCCTGGCACATTTCAAAGGTGGCCGGGAGTCCCACTGCCTCAATGGCCGTGTCAACGCCACAGTTTTTCGTGAGCTTCATGACCGCCGCAACAGCATTGCCATCTCCACTGTTGACGGTCGCCGTTGCACCAAAGCGCGTGGCGACGGCGAGCCGGTTGTCATCAAGGTCGATCATGATGATCTCAGCAGGTGAATAGAACTGCGCGGTCAGGAGTGCGGCGAGGCCGATGGGGCCGGCACCCACGATAGCAACAACATTGCCGGGCCGAATTTTGCCGTTCAGAACGCCACATTCAAACCCGGTCGGCAATATGTCGCTGAGCATCACCAGAGCTTCTTCATCCGCACCCTCAGGGATGGGGTAGAGGCTTGTATCGGCGTGAGGAATGCGAACGAATTCAGCTTGTGTGCCATCAATGCTGTTGCCCAGAATCCAGCCGCCGGAGGTGCAATGGGAGTACATCTGCTTTCGGCAATACATGCATTTGCCGCAAGCGCTGATGCAAGAGATCAAAACCCTGTCTCCTGCCTTGAACGCAGTCACCGCAGGCCCTACTTCCTCGACAACACCAACGCCTTCATGACCCAAAATGCGGCCGGGTTTGCAGGTTGCAACATCGCCTTTCAAAATGTGAAGGTCCGTGCCGCAAATCGTCGTCCTGGTCACTTTGACGATGGCATCTGTTGGCGCGGTGATGTCGGGCTTGCGACGTTCTTCTACGGCTTTTTTACCAGGGCCTAGATAGACAAGCGCTTTCATTGAAGTATCCTTTGACAAGAGTGAAAGATGTTCTGCATCCAAAGCCACCCGACTGGTGATGCCCCTCGCGTGGCCATTCAGTGTGAAAGCAAGGTGGGAAGCCGGAGTTGGGTGAGAACCCCTTTCGTAGCACCTCCAAGTATGAAGTCGCGGGCGCGGGAATGGCCAAATCCGCCCATCGCCAGCATTTGCGCGCTTTCTGACAAAGCTGACTCCTGCAGCGCCTCGGAAACGGTCCTGCCGCCGAGAGAGATGCTGAAGGGCTTGGCGCTGAAGCCTCGCTTCTCAAGTGCCGTTGCAAGCGATTCTGCAATATCGGACCCGCTGAGAGGTTTCTCGTCTTGAACAGTCAACACGGAAACGCGACCACCTTCGGCCAGCAGTGGCAGGGCATCCCCAAGCGCCCGTGCGGCGACATGACTTGCATCCCAGGCGATCGCGATATGGTCAAGGGTGGCAAGATGCGCCGAAGGCGGCACTAAAATAGTTGCCCGGCCAGACCCAAAGACGACGGCCTCCGTCATGTCCCTTACTGCAATCGTTGCCCCCGACCAGGGAAGCACTGAGAGGTCGAAGTACCGTGCCTCGGCGGTTGCCGCATCAAGTGCCGCGCCCAACACGATCTCTCTTGTCTTGCACTCCACCTTAAAATGAGAATTTGCGGCACCCAACACGAGGGCTTGCAGGCGGCGGCATTCGGTCTTGCTCGTCTCTTCGGCAGTTCGGACAAGGCCGGGGACGTCCACCAGTAGGCTGCCCAATGGTGAGTACATTTGCGGAATTCGCACGGCAAAGGTCGTGACATGAAGCGCACAGCCAAGTGACGCCACGATACCGACCGCCGCCATCACCGATTCATCAGTAATGGTTTCTGGATAAGTGGTGAGGGGCATATAGGCAATTCGCGTCTTCATTTCATTGGTCTCTCCGGCAAACTTATCGTTCACCAGAACGCATCCTAAGCTCAGCATGACCGACTGAAAAAGCCTCGGAAACTACCTAGTTCAAGTGAGGTTGCGGCATGCATAGGTAGTTTCCGCAACTATCCAGCTGTGGTTCCGATTGGTTAAAGTCAAAGCTGAAACTGGCGTGGTGACATGGCTTTTCGCCTTTCTCATGCCCTACACGACTTGGAAAACATCACATGTCAAAAACTCCAAAGCCTGCACAATCTGTTCAAGGTCTTGGTGACGCCGAAGTTCAAACCAGATTGAAAATCGAAGGTCACAACGAACTGCCGCGTGCGAGTCAGCGCACACCGCTCCGCATTATTCTGGAAGTGCTGAAAGAGCCAATGCTTCTGCTGCTTCTGGTTGGCGGTGGAATTTACATGCTTCTGGGTGAAATGCAGGATGCCATCATCCTGCTGGCTTTCGCTATGATGTCGGTGACAATAACGGTCGTTCAAGAATCGCGCACGGAGCGGGTGCTGGATGCGTTGCGCGAGTTGACCAGTCCGCGCGCATTGGTCATCCGCGATGGTGAGCGAAAACGCATCCCCGGTCGCGATGTTGTGCAAGGTGACGTCATCGTTCTTGCCGAAGGTGACCGTGTTCCAGCCGACGCGTTGCTTCTCGAAGCAAATGACTTGCAAACCGATGAATCGCTGCTGACAGGAGAGTCAGTTCCCGTACGCAAGATTGCGGGGGATAACGCGATGGCAGCAAAGGCACAACGCCCCGGCGGTGATGACTTGCCAACAGTATATTCCGGTTCTTTGGTCGTACGGGGATCAGGCCTCGCCAAAGTCACAGCCACTGGCATTCGCAGTGAAATTGGCAAGATCGGACACTCATTGAGCACGCTCGAAAGTGAGCCACCGCGGTTGCGGGCGCAAACGCGCCGACTGGTTCGGATTTTTCTGATGATCGGCACGCCATCGACCATCCTCGTGGTGCTTCTATACGGTTTCTATCGCGGTGGCTGGCTGGATGCATTGCTTGCGGGCATTGCAGTTGGCATGTCGATGTTGCCGGAGGAGCTTCCAATTGTCCTCACCGTGTTCATGGCCATGGGAGCGTGGCGCATTTCGCAAGCCCGCGTATTAACGCGCCGTGCCGCCGCAATCGAGACGCTGGGGTCGGCCACTGTGCTTTGCACCGACAAGACCGGCACACTGACAGAAAACCGCATGACGATTGCAGAAGTGTGGTCCAAGGGGACGAAAGCACCTTGGACCAGTCCGGCGGAGGGTGGTAAATTGCCGCCTGCGCTATTGCTATTGGCAGAGTCTGGATTGCTTGCCAGTGCACCCATTCCCTTTGATCCCATGGACAAAGCCTTTCACGAACTGGGTCGTGAGCAAATGACAACACCTGCTCAAGAGCTGGAGTTGGTGCACACTTACGGCTTGCGCCCGGACCTGTTGGCCATCACGCAAGTCTGGAAATCCAAGTCAGGTGGCACGAAACACACAGTCGCCGCCAAGGGCGCGCCTGAAGCCATTGCCTCACTCTGTCATCTGAATGCCAAAGACCTTGCTGCAGTCACAAAATCCATCAACACGATGGCTGCTGCGGGCTTGCGTGTGTTGGGTGTCGCCAGTGCAAACTTCTCAGGTGGAAAATATCCCTCATCGCCGCGCGATTTCAAGTTCAGTTTCTTGGGGCTGGTTGGCCTTGCCGATCCCCTTCGCAAAACTGTTCCCGAAGCAGTGAAGCAATGTCGTTCAGCTGGCATCAAGGTCGTGATGATCACGGGCGACTACCCCGCAACAGCACAAGCAATCGCAAAGCAGGCTGGCATCACGGGCGAAGATGTCATCACCGGTGACCAACTGGCCAAGTTGAACGACGTTGAACTTGCTGAGCGCGTAGTTACCGCAACAATCTTTGCGAGGATCATGCCGGAGCAGAAGCTGCGCATCGTCAATGCGCTGAAAGCCAATGGCGAGATCGTTGCGATGACAGGTGATGGGGTAAATGATGCACCATCCCTGAAAGCCGCACATATCGGCATTGCCATGGGTGGACGCGGCACCGATGTGGCGCGTGAGGCCTCATCCATTGTGCTGCTTGACGATGATTTTGGTTCAATCGTGACAGCCATCAAACTTGGTCGTCGCATTTATGACAATCTGCGCAAAGCCGTTGGCTTCATTTTCGCCGTGCATGTGCCTATTGCTGGGCTGGCACTGTTGCCATTGATGTTCGGTCTGCCAATCTTGTTTGGACCTATGCACATCGCATTCCTCGAAATGGTCATCGATCCGGTCTGCTCCCTCGTGTTTGAGGCCGAGACGGCGGAAGATGATGTGATGAGCAGAAAACCGCGTGCGCCGGATGAACCACTGTTTTCCAAAGCCATGATCATCTGGAGCCTGTTCCAAGGCGCCGTCGCTTTCGGGCTTGTTGCATTGATTTTCATCATGGCACTGAACCAAGGCATGCCGGATACGGAAGTGCGGGCGCTCACCTTCTTCTCGTTGGTCATGGCGATTATCGGGCTGATCTTTGTCAACCGTTCGTTCAGCTCTTCGATCGTCACGGCATTGACCCGGCGCAATCCCGCACTCCGGTGGGTGCTCCCCAGTGTTGCGGCGATGCTCTATGTGACACTGCTGTGGCCATTTGCGAGTGCCCTGTTCCGCTTTGGGCCGCTGCATTGGAACGATCTGGCCGTGACCTTTGCAGCGGGCGTGGTTGTTTTGGTTGCACTTGAGTTTGCAAAATCAATGTTGCGCGGCAACGTGCAGGGGTGATTCGTTGAAGTATCAGGAACGTTTCACACAAATTTGACCGGCGCCCTGAAGTAAAACTTGAAACACGCTGATTTGAGTCCATCACCGGAACCAAAGCTTGGTCGGGTCGTCTGAGTAGATTCCGAGCCTGCCTGCAATGCATCACCTGTTGTAAACTGCCGTTGTGAGAGTGGGCATCCGTTCAAATGTTCGACAGAAAGATGGATCAGCCCAGCCCAATTGAAGGAAAACACAATGTCACATGACAGCAAGTTGAAACAATCCGTGCTTGATGAATTGTCAGCTTTCAACATCAACCGCCGCGACGGGGATTTTGCAGCAGCCGCCATCACCCGACTGACTTCGGATGGGTCAGTGCCCGAAGTTGCGATCAGCGTAAAGCCGGACAAGGGTTGGAAAACACTCATCGGCCAAGTCGTTTGGCACTGACAGAAACGGGCCGCCGAGCAGGGGCAGAAGTTACTTCAGGGAACTTCTTTGTCCCAAGCGGGTTGTATTACCAATTATTCAGGAAACGGAGATCGACTATGGAACAGGCAATCTCAACTTTCATCACAAGACGAAGCATTGTCGCAGCGCTTGCGCTGGTCGTGGTCCCGATGGTTGCATCGGCAGGAGCGGATAGCGCTCAAGCCGCGACCGGGAAAAGTCTTTACGAGCGGCTGGGCGGCGTCTTTGCCATTGCGGCGGTGGTGGATCACTTCAGCGACGCGGTGGTGAAGAATCCCATTGTCGGCCAAGAGTCAAAAAACCCGCAGCTGCGGGAATGGCACACCAAGAATTTGGGAAGACTGCCCGGGCTTAAATTCATGCGGACGTTGTGGGTCTGCAATGTTTCGGGTGGCCCTTTCGCGTACACGGCCACCAAACCCGGCGCAACACCGCTCGGCCTTGAGGCAGCCCACCAGGATCTTCGGATTTCCCCTGCCGAATTTGATGAGGTCGCAGCGGAACTCGGACGCACACTTGACGTGTTCAAGGTGCCACAGGCAGAGAAGGACGAAGTCCTGGCAGCCTTCGCCGCCCACAAAGACGAGGTTACCGCAGGCAGCAAAGGCTAGCGTCATCAGTCGGGCAGTTGAATCTGAGGCATCGTGTTTCAGCGATCTCCAGACTTTCCACGATCCCGCTGGCTGAAACATTGATGGGCCACGTCGACAGCTATTTTGGGCTGGCGGGCAATTGATTTCTGTCAAAACTTTCGGATCAAATCTTGGCGCGATACAGCCGCAAGGCGTTCAGGATCACACTGACCGAAGAGAGCGCCATTGCGGCGGCCGCAATCACAGGCGATAGTAGAAGGCCAAAAGTTGGATAAAGCACGCCAGCTGCAACCGGAACGCCTGCGGCATTGTAGATGAAAGCGAAGACCAGGTTCTGGCGGATGTTTGACATGGTGGCTGCCGAGAGGTGACGGGCCCGCACGATTCCGTTCAAGTCGCCGCTGAGCAGCGTGATACCGGCACTTTCAATGGCGACGTCGGTTCCCGTGCCCATGGCGATGCCGACATCAGCCAAAGTGAGTGCGGGTGCATCATTGGTGCCATCGCCAGCCATGGCTACAATGCGGCCTTCGCGCTGCAAGCGTTGCACGACTGCACCCTTTTGCTCCGGCAAAACATCAGCTTCAATTTCTGTGATGCCGAGTTTGCGGCCAATGGCTTCGGCTGTAGTCTTGTTGTCGCCAGTCAGCATCACGACGCGGATACCGTTTTCGCGCAATGCCGCCAATGCCGCAGGCGTCGTCTCCTTCACACGGTCTGCAATTGCCATGACGGCGGCAGCGTGTTTTCCCACGGCAACAAATATCGCCGTGGCCCCATCGCCACGCAAAGCATCCGCCTGTTCTGCAAGACTTGCAGCATCAACGCCGTTTTCCTGCAAAAACTTCGCAGAGCCGATCATCACCTGTTTGCCCGACACCAAGCCGACAGCCCCCTTGCCAGCGGGTGAGTTGAATTTTGTAACGTCCGGGATTTCAAGTTTCCGGGCTCTCGCAGCAGCAACAACCGCCTGTGCCAGTGGATGCTCGGAGGCTTGTTCAACCCCCGCAGCCAGCATGAGAACATCGTCTTCGGCAAACCCTTTGGTGGCGGTGATTTTGACAAGCGCTGGTTTGCCTTCTGTCAGTGTGCCCGTCTTGTCGACGACCAGTGTGTCCACTTTCTCCATGCGTTCCAGCGCTTCCGCATTCTTGATCAACACACCAAGACCGGCTCCTTTGCCAATGCCCACCATGAGGGACATTGGTGTTGCGAGGCCAAGCGCACAGGGGCAGGCAATGATCAACACTGCAACAGCCGCCACAAGCCCATTGGCAAAACGAGGCTCCGGACCCAACATCGCCCAGGCTGCAAAAGCCATCAGTGCGATGAAAATGACCACAGGCACAAACCATCCAGACACCGTGTCCGCGAAGCGCTGGATGGGAGCGCGAGACCTCTGCGCATCGCTTACCATATGGACAATGCGGGCCAGCATGGTTTCGTGACCGACTTTTTCAGCCCGCAGCACAAGCATGCCGGATCGGTTCAGTGTGCCGCCAATGACTTTGTCGCCCTTGGTTTTGTCCACGGGCATGGACTCGCCCGTGACCATGGATTGGTCGAGCGACGAAAAACCTTCTTCCACAAACCCATCGACAGGCACTTTTTCGCCGGGCCGCACGCGCAAACGGTCGCCCACCATGACGGTGTCTATGGGCACGTCTTCCTCCGTGCCGTTTGCTCCCAGGCGGCGTGCCGTCTTCGGCGCCATCGACAGCAGGGCTTTCAATGCCCCTGAAGTTTGCTCGCGCGCGCGCAACTCCAGAACTTGCCCCAACAGAACCAGCACGGTGATGACAGCAGCGGCTTCGAAATAAACAGCAACCACACCGTCCATGGACTTGGCCGACGAGGGGAAAAGACCCGGTGCCAGAAGGCCAACCACGCTGTAGGTCCAGGCAACGCCAACACCCATGGCGATCAGTGTGAACATGTTGAGGTGTCGCGATTTCAGAGACTCCCACCCGCGCTGAAAAAACGGCCAGCCTGCCCACAGGACAACAGGTGTCGCAAGGGCGAATTGTATCCAACTGGAAACAGCGGGCGAAATCAAATTGTGGAAAGCGGCGAAGAGATGCCCGCCCATTTCCAATAGGAAAACCGGCAGCGTCAGGGCAAAGCCGATCCAAAATCGCCGTGTCATATCTGCAAGTTCAGGGCTGCTGCCCGTTTCTGTGGTTGCAACGATCGGTTCCAAAGCCATGCCGCAGACCGGACATGCACCAGGGCCGATTTGCCGTATCTCAGGATGCATCGGACAGGTGTAAATTGTGTCCTGGGTCTCGCTCATGAGTGTTCCTCGCCGTTGGCAACGGCCCGTTTCATCGCTTCAATCAACTCACGTTCACGAAATGGTTTTTCGATTACAATATCGACTGGCCTGTGTTTCTGGGTTCCAAGTTTGTCACCAGTCACGAAAACATGGGGGATGAACTGATGGCGCAGGATGGTTTCGACGGCAGATATTCCATTTCCGTCGCGCAGGGTTGCATCAACGATCATGAGATCAGGCTGAAAGCGGGCCGCCGCCGCAACGGCACCCCCTTCCGTGCGTTCAACCGCACAGACAACGTGTCCCAACCCTGTGAGCAAGTCAGTCAGCAGCATGCCGATCAGAATATCGTCTTCCACAACGAGGATGTTGAGCAGGGGCATCACATCACAGAGGCATGTAGTACATGTTGTAGTAGGCCAGATGCTCTGCGTCATAGGCACCATCCACAGTGATGACGGGATCGTAAGGCGGGCTTTTTTTCACCGTCTCACGATCAACATTCAGGTAGATTGTTTCTGCCACCCAATCGATTTTGAGAATCGAACGGGGTGAAATCAGCACCCGCTCACCCGGCCACCAGTTGCCCGTGTCAACGGTGAGATAGCGCACTTTCCAACCTGCATCGTCGATGAGAATATCTTCAACAGCGCCGATTTCGCCGTCGGTGGCGTGAATGCCGTATCCCGTAATGGCATGGATGCTGCGCAAATGCGGATTACCCCCGGCAAGTTGTGGTCCTTCATGCTGGTCGCGCGGGTCTGAATAAGGCGGGTTCATGGTCACATCGGTTGGCACGGCCATGACCAGGCTGGCGGGCGAAAAGCTGCCGTCCCAATAGGGTTCCCAATCATAGTGGTCGTAGAGATGAGCCTCAGACTGCCGTGAAACAGGCAAGTCTTTATCAACATCAGGACTGTCCTTTACCTGCTGTTTAGTCAGTTTGACCGGGAATTCGCGCATCTCACGATCGGGTTTGCCCAGCGCGGAAGGTGGCAAAAGCACTTTGCGGCCGGGAAGCCAATTGCCCGTATCGACAACCAGCCAGCGCACGGTCCAGCTCTTGTCATCAACCAACAAGTCCTTGACGCTGCCCAGTTCGCCGTCAGTCTCCGCGACGGTGTAACCATTGATTGCCGATGCGTTCCACAACATAGCCTGCTCCTATCCGGTTTTGATTTGGGGCAGTATCGAACACCCGCACAGAAAAAACAGCCTCGGAAACTACCCATACCCGCCAGCGACGTTTTTTATTTGGTGGTGTGAGGGAACAATTCCCTTCACACTGCGTTTCTGCATTTAGCACCGCTACCCAGGGGTCATTGCCGGATGCGAAAACAGGTTGTTTCGAAACCAGAAGACGAGGTTTCCCGTTCCATGGGTGGGCGAACGCCCGTTTTTGTCGTTGGGATTGGCGCTTCAGCGGGCGGCCTTGAAGCTTGTCGAAAATTTCTTGACGAAATGCCCGTACCCAACGGCATGGCATTCATCCTCATTCAACATCTCGAACCCAACCACGAGAGCATGCTGGTCGAACTTCTGGCCAGCCACACAGGCATAACTGTGATGCAGGCAAGCGACGGGATGTTGCTTGAAGCTGATCACCTCTATGTCATTCCACCGGGTCGTTCCCTCGCTTACGGCAAC